>CAVTOO010000001.1:0-9376 GCA_963736355.1 uncultured Alphaproteobacteria bacterium
GTTGCGGGCTGGGTCCTTGATCTGATCGACGGCAGTGCTGACCCGCCGACTTTCCTGCCAGGCCATTTCGATCGGGGCGAGACTTCCTCCCAGCGCGGATTGCCCGGGAGGTTGTCGGAGCGGATGGTGGGTCCGCCCCGGGAAGAGTTGGGTGTTGGTGTGCCGGGTGGCAGGCGGCGCAGGTATTGCCCGGCACGCCGCCGCCATTGTCGCCGCGCAGCGCCGGCGGGTAGTGAACATGCATGTCCACGCCTTGGGTGGGCCGGTCGGTGGCCGGATGGCGGTTCATGCAGCGCGGATCCATCAGCACCTTGGCGGCTTCGAGAAACAGCGCCTGCGCGCGTGCCTGGTCACCAAGGCGCGCGAACGCCTCCGGTGGGCGGAGTTCGGGCTGGCGCGGCTCGGCCTGCATGACGGAACTGCCGAGGGAGGCGGCCGCGATGCACAAGGCGGCGGTGAAAGCGAGGCAGGTTGCGGTGCGCATGGCAAATCTATGCCGACGGTGACGCCAGTCAACCTGTCAACAGGCGAAAGGTTCATGCCGATGGCCGGAATCGCGCGCAGGGCGCCGATTGGGCGGCTGAAGGGGGCCCGGTCGGCACGCTCTCCCGCTCCGTCCGGGCGGGCGTCAGGGGGCAGCCGTTTTGGGTGCCTGCCCTCTGCGATGACACTCGATCATCCCGCTACTCCAAGCCTCAAAATCAAGCCTTCAGGACGCAGGCCTCTGGACAGAGCCTTCAGGAGGGCGTTGGCCGCTTCGACAGAGTTCTATGTGGACAGATGCGGAATCGAGCCTTTATAACCGCCGCTTTCCTGCTGTTCCGGGAGACCGGCGGCGGGAGAGCCCAGGTAGCTCAGTTGGTAGAGCACGTGACTGAAAATCACGGTGTCGCTGGTTCAATTCCAGCCCTGGGCACCATATAACTCCCCGCAAAATATAGCGAATATGGCGCAGGGCCTAGGGCCAACGTGCGAGCCAATTTTGCTCGGACGGTCGTCCGCACGGTGAGCCCGACGCGCCTCGCTTGCCATTTGACGTAGGCCGATGGAAAATCGCGCGCCGGTTGATGGCGGGGGTTTTCTATGGCTGGTCTGTTCTCGGGTTTTATGGGCATAGCCTTTTTGGTCTGCTGGCCCTCGCGGGCTGGTTCCAGCACCTCTATAGTCTGCTTCACACAACAGCTTTGGGGATTTTTGATTGCTGGGGCACTTTTCTTCCCGAATTCGGATAATTCTCGGATGGGGAATTTGGCTCGGCATCTGGTGAGCAAACGCACCTCTAACGCAGTCCGATTTCCCTTGGAGCACCTTAGGTTCGAGCCAAAATTCTTGAAGGATACTCGGCGAAGCATAGAGCGTAGCGCCGAAGCGGCGTTCCATCCTCGTGATGAAGCTCTTTGGAAGCGAGCTCACAAGGCAAAGGAACATATTTCGTTTGAAGCCGTCTGCGACGAATCGCGCGCCTGCTGAGCGAGAAACTTCATCCCGTGCGGACGGTTTGGGAGCGTCTTTTTTCGAGGTAAGGCGAATGCTGGATGACCAAGACAAAGCGGCGGTGCATCAAATGCTCGCTCGCAATTTCCCTGGGCACAACATTCGGGTCGAGCATGCTCTTAAACTGAAGACGTTGTTTTGGTCGTCTATAACGTGTTGGGTAACCCTCATGCGCCTGACCTAGTAAACCAGTCAGATGTTCAACGGCTGGTGCTTTCTTACAGGCATGGTCGGGCCGCGAGCCTTCAGGCTTGACGTCATGATATAAATCCTCCGCCGCATCTAAAACTAGGGCACAAGCCCCACGGTCCAAAGCCTTGGCTAAATGCCAAGGCTTTTTCAGTAGTTCGATCGCAATGGTGCGTTCGGGCCAACCAACTTGCGGGTTGGAACCTAATCTCGTGGTTCTCGTCGTCGCTTCACGACGTTCTTTCGCGATTTCTGACCCGCTTAGGCTTTGTGAAAAGTCGCTCAAGTAGCGCGGTTGTATAAGTAAACAGTGCTCCTCAGCGTCTTCTTGCTGTAGCGTGCCCTGATGAGCACCGTCGTTGCCGTCTTCTCGGATTGCCGTGGATAGGTCTGGCGAAATCCGCAAAGAGTTTGACTATCGAATAGCCAACGCAAGCGAAGGCCAAGATCGTGACGCGTCCTGTTTATTCAAACCGGGCGTTTCATCTTCGTGGGCATAAAGGACAAGTCGCCAGGTGGATGCACATCCGAAACATTGTGCCTGCTGCGTTCCAGCATTGGACGTTAAGGCAGGTTGTGCCTTCCGACTAGAAAAGACCTTGGCTATCGGGGGCGATACGTGCTCTGTCGGTTCGACTACACCTTCGTCCTTTAGGCTGATAAATCCGCGAACATCAAAGTAGTTATTCATAAGTCTTCCAGCGATATGGGAGACGTTTTCTTGAAGAGCTTTAAATCATGGCCCGTTCGTTCCTTAAGAACGATGATGGAAGACTTTGCACAGTGACGACAAGTTGCAAACACCTCGAAGGTGTGCGCCCAGCCAAATTCAGAACTCCCGACACGGTTCGCGGCAGACACACTAAAGGTGATGGATTTGGTCCGGCATCTTGGGCAATTCCATACAAGTTCGGCCATGTAGAATCTACCTCGTCGCCAGAGTGGCACGCCATGTTCGTTTGTGGAGCCAATTCGATGCTCGCCATATAAATACACCCGGCGATTCAGTATCGGGTCAAATACCAGCAAACCACGGTCGCGGTCAGCCCCTCAACATTTCCAGACTGAATTCGAAATTTGACCGTGCGGAGCGAATCGAAGGTGGGCCGCAGGTTCAATGCTCACATCGCTCGTTGATTCTGGAATGTAGCAAAGCTTGTTGTGAAACACTTCCAGGACGCCCCGAGCCTTCTGGATCTTGTCAGGTGACACTCGTCCGCGAACGGACCTCAGGGGAAAACCTGTTGCTTGTCTGACTGCTCATGGCTCCATCCTTTTGCCAGTAGAATTGCCGAATTTAATTTACCAGCAGGTTCGGTGTGCTTCGCCATAAGGTCCGCGAAGACACAGCCGAACATGACCAGGAGCGGGCCAGGCAGAGCCGCTGCCGCGATCCTTGTGGGCAGCTCGGTGATCGTTGCCGCAAATATCGTCTCGCCGGGTCGCGTGGCGCTCGCGACGGCGACAGCGGGCGTCGCGGGATCGAGACCGGCCGCCACGGCATGTGCCGCGAGATCGGGCAACGTCTTTCTCGGCATGTAGACCACGGTGGTGGCGACCGGATCGGCGAGCGCGGACCAGTCGATGTCGTCCGGCAGCCGGCCATCCGCGCCATGGCCGGTGATGTACTGCAACCGGCGTGCGTCCTCACGCTGGGTGAGTGAAATGCCGAGACGGCTGGCCACCGCTTGCGCCGCGGTGATGCCGGGCACGACCTCGATCGAAATCCCAGCAGCGCGACACGCGGCAATCTCCTCGTGCGCGCGGCTGAAGATCATGGGATCGCCGCCCTTGAGCCGCACGACCCGGCGGCCCGACGTGGCGAGCCTGACCATCAGCGCATTGATGTCCTGCTGTCGGCAGGACGGCCCATGCCCGGTCTTGCCGACCAGCATCTTTCTCGCCTCACGGCGCGCAAATTCGAGCACGTCGACGGACACAAGATCGTCGTAGAGGATGACGTCGGCCGACTGCAGCGCGCGCACCGCGCACAGCGTCAGCAGTTCCGGATCGCCGGGGCCCGCGCCGACGAGAACGACCGAACCCTTGTGCGCATCCGCGGCCTGGTCAGCGGTTTCGCGCAGCAGCCGCTCCAGATCCGCAGGCTCAGGCTCGCGGCCTGGCGCCGCCATGGCGTGCGCGGTGAATCGGCGCCAGAACGCCCGGCGCGCGTTGAACGACAGTCCCGATGCCTGCACGGTCCGGCGCCAGCGCCGCGCCGCATCCACCCAATGCGCGAAGCCGCGCGGGATCAAGGCTTCGAGCCGGGCCCGCACCGCCTGGCCGAATACCGGGGCCGCGCCGCCGGTCGAGATGCCGATGACGAGCGGCGAGCGATTGACGATGGCGCCGAAGCTGAAATCGCAGAGCGCCGGCTTGTCGACGATGTTGACGGGGACGTGCGCCGCACGCGCTGCCGTGGCAAAGCGCACGGCCTCGTGCTCGTCCTCAAAGGCGCCGACGGCGAGCGCTACGCCATCGAAGTCGGCCGGGGTCCATTCTCGCTTCCGGATGGTGACCGGTCCATGCAGGATCTCTTCGGCAAGCGCATTCAACTCCTCGCACGGCACCGGGGCGTAGACATCGACGGACGCGCCCGTGGCGGAGAGAAGCTCCGTCTTCCATGCCGCAGCCGGCGTACCGCCCGCCACCAGTGTGCGCCGGCCCGCGAGCGCAACGAACAGCGGAAGCTGAGCCAGTGGCGCCATGCGTGCCGATGGCGTTTCAGCCGGCGTGCGCGGCTTCATGGATCGTCTCCATTTGCAGGTGTGCCGCAAGCTGGCGCAGTTCCGGCAGGCAGCTGCCACACCGCGTGCCGGCACGCCGCGAGGCGGACACGTCGGCCGGCGCGATGCCGAAGCAGGCGCAGACGACCGGGCCGCTCGCCGCGATGCCGGGCCGCTCGGTCATGTGCTGCAGGTCGCTCCATTGCGGAGGCGCGTCGGCGGGGCCGACAAACAGCGCGCCGCAGAGGCCTCCGCTGGTAAACGCGGCGGCGCGGTATACCCCCCCTCCCAGATCGACGTATTCGGTGAGCACCGCGTCGGGAAAGAATTCCGGCGCGCGGGTGCGCCAGACCGCGGCAGCGTCGTTGGTGGCGAAAGTCAGCTACCATCGCGCCCGAAGTGGCGACGCGCGCCCACCAGGTGTCGTGCGGTAGGACGATCGGGAAGCGCGACAGCAGCAGCCCACGCATGGCGAAGCGGACCGGCTCGATCGCCGCCGGCGTCGCCTTCGACTCGGGCTGACCGGAGAACGGATCGGTGTGCGGCGCCACCAGATCGCCCACGCGTGCCGACGAAGCGTTGGCGTCACTCCAGTGGATCGGCACGAACAGCGAACCGCATTGCTGGCCCTCGCAGCTGCTCACCCGCAGCACGCATGAACCGTGCGCGGTGCGAACGCGGGCGAAGTTGCCTGGCGTCAGTCCATGTTCCTCGGCGTCGCGTGGATGCACCTCGACAAATGGTTCCGGCCGGTGCGCGCCGAGCGTCGGACTTGCGCCCGTGCGGGTCATGGTGTGCCACTGATCGCGGACGCGGCCGGTGTTGAGCCGCAGCGGGAACGAGGCGGACGTCTGCTCCCGCAAAGCGGGCAGTGCCGGCGGCACGAACCGCGCCCTGCGGTCTGCTGTGAAAAATTCGCCGTTGGCGAACAGTCGCGCCGAAGGCATCGCATCTTTGCGGAGCGGCCATTGGATCGGGTCAAGCGCGTCGTATTGCGCGTCAGTGATGGAAGCTAGTGCACCGATATCAAAAGCGCGCGTTCCGTTATTCTCGAATCCCGACAGAGCGGCGTGCTCGCGAAATACATCGGCCGATGAGCGGAACGGGAAGGCTTCGCCAAAGCCCAGGTGTTGCGCCACATCGCAGACGATACGCCAGTCCGACCGCGTCTCGCCCGGCCGCGGCAGGAACGCGCGCTGCCGCGAGATCCGGCGCTCCGAGTTGGTGACGGTGCCATCCTTTTCGCCCCATGCCGCGGCGGGGAGCAGCACATGCGGGAGGGCGGCGAGCGTATCGTTGTGCGCCACGTTCTCCGACACCACGAACAGGTCGAGCTTTTTCAACGCGTCGCGCACCGCACCCGCGCGCGGCAGCGATACGGCCGGGTTGGTCGCCATCACCCATAGCGCCTTGATCTCGCCGCGCTCGATCGCCTCGAACATCTGCACGGCCTTGAGGCCTTCATGCGTGACGCCGCGCGCCGAATTCCAAAACCTGTGCACCCGATCGATGTCGGGCGGCGTGAACGCCATATGCGCGGCGAGTTGGTTGGCAAGTCCTCCGACTTCGCGGCCGCCCATGGCATTAGGCTGGCCGGTCAGCGACAGCGGTCCCATGCCTGGCCTGCCGATGCGGCCGCTGGCGAGATGGCAATTGATGATGGCGTTGACCTTGTCGGTCCCCTGCGCAGACTGGTTTACCCCTTGCGAGAAGCACGTGACGGTGCGGCGCGTCTCCAGGAATAGCTCGAAGAACCGCAGCACGTCGCGCTCGGCAAGGCCGGTCGCCGCCGCGGTTGCACGCGGTGTCGGCGCAATTTCGGTGGCTCGCGCCAGCGTTTCGGCGAAGCCACTGGTATGCGCCTCGATATAGGCGTGATCGAGCGCGCCATGCTCGGCGAGATGGACCAGCAGTCCGCAGAATAGCGCCGCATCGGTGCCGGGTGCGATTGGCAAGAACAGGTCGGCGTCGGCGCCGGTTACGGTGCGGCGCGGGTCGATGACCACAATCCGCGCGCCCTGCTTCTCGCGGCTGTCGACGATGCGCCGGTACAGGACCGGGTGGCACCAGGCGGCGTTGGAACCGACCAGCACGATGAGATCAGCGAGGTCGAGGTCCTCGTAGCAGCCTGGCACCACGTCTGCGCCGAAGGCGCGGCGGTGGCCCGCAACGGTCGAGGCCATGCACAACCGCGAATTGGTGTCGACGTTGGAGGTGCCGAGAAAACCCTTGGCGAGCTTGTTGGCGACGTAATAGTCCTCGGTGAGCAGTTGGCCCGAAAGATAGAATGCGATGGCCCGCGGTCCATGCCGATCGAGGATGTTCTGCAGTCCCTCCGCGACATGGCCGGTCGCCTCATCCCAGGACACCCGACGATAGCCGCCATCGCCCTGTTTGATCATCGGGTGAAGCAGGCGGTTGTCGAGCCCGAGCGTTTCGCCGAGCGCGAAGCCCTTGGAACAGAGCCTGCCGAGATTCGCCGGATGGGTAGGGTCTCCGGCGATTCCGATTCGTCCGGCTTCTTGCTGCCGCGCCAGCACGCCGCAGCCGACACCGCAATAGGGGCAGGCGGTACGCACCGGCGACGGTGCCGAGAGCGGTGCGTTCATGCCGGACGCTGCCAGCTACGGCGGGCGCGCGCAGGGACGCAAGCAGCAGGTCGGCCTGAGGTCGGCATGTCAATACACGTCCGTCTGGTATCGACCGCGCTTCTTCAGGTCGGCCACGAACGCTGCCGCCTCGTTCGGCGCACGCGCGCCATGCATCGCCACGATATCGACGAGCGCGCGCTCCACGTCGCGGGCCATGCGCTGGGCATCGCCGCAGACATAGATGTGCGCGCCGTCGGCGATCCAGGACCACAGGTCGCTACCGGCTTCGGCCATGCGATCCTGCACGTAGAATTTCTGGTCCGCGTCGCGCGACCAGGCGAGCGACAGCCGCGTCAGCACACCGGCGGCTTTCATGCTGGAGAGCTCGTCCTTGTAGAAGAAGTCGTGGTCGCTCCGCTGGTGTCCGAAGAACAGCCAATTGCGGCCGGGAGCGCCGGTGGCCTTTCGCTCCTGCAGGAAGGCGCGGAACGGCGCGATGCCGGTTCCGGGCCCGATCATGACGATCGGCGTATTCGGATCGGCCGGCAGGCCGAAGGCATGTGCCTTCTGCACGTAGACGTTGAGACGGTCGCCGGGGTTTGTCCGGGCGCCAAGAAAAGTGGAGGCAACGCCGAGCCGCTGTGCGGTTGGTGACGGTGTAGCGCACCGCATCCACGGTGAGCGATATGCGGCCGGGCTGCGACTTCGGTGATGACGAGATCGAATAGAGCCGTGGCTGCAAAGGCTCCAGCGCCTCGACGAAAGCCTCCGGGTCGGGCCGCGCGCCCGAGAATTTCTCCAATGCGGCAAGCACGTCGAGCGTTGCGGCGTCGCCGTCCGGGTCTTCGCCGGCGGCGAGCGCTTTGGCCTTTCGTCGGCGGTCGCCGCCGGTGATCAAGGAGAACAGCTGGAACAGGCCGTCCGGCGCAGGCGCCAGCGACACCGCGTGAGCGAGCGTATCGTGCAGCGTGCGCTCGCCGATCGTGCAATCCGGCGCTGCGCCGAGCGATGCGATCACCGCATTCACCACGTCCGGATCGTTGGTGGGGAATACGCCGAAAGCATCGCCCACCGTGTAGTCGAGGCCGCTTTCGGTCAGATCGAATTCGACATGCCAGGTCTCCTTCTCGGAACCGGGCTGATTGAGCCGCGTGCGCGAGATGAAGGTAGCGAGCGCTGGGTTGTCGCGCGAGCGGCCGCTCTCATTGGTGGATTTGGCGGAGGCCTTGTCCGGCGCTTTTACCACCGCGGGAGCAGCACCGATCTCAGCCTGGAGCGCCTTAAGCATCCGGGCGGTTTCCTTACCGCCGGGTACGCAGAGGTTGGTTCGCTCTTCCGCCTTACCGAAAATCGCCTCGGCGTAGTCCTCGCAGTTGTAGCCGCACTGGCCGCAATCCTGCTGGCCCATGGCGGCCATCAATTTGCGGCGCATCGGCCGGCCTTCAGCGAGCTTCATGCGTTCGGCGATCGGCATGGCGGGGTCGTGCCAGGGAGCCGACCCGTCGTCGCCATCGCCTGCAGGTCCAATCTCGACGCCCGGCATCAACCGTGCCGCATCCTGCGGCGACAACGCGGCGGTTTCGCCATCCAACAGCCCGGCGAAGAAGCCGCTCAGCCATTGCCGCTGCTCCGGCGTGAACGGCGCGTTCTCCGGCACAATGCTGGTCAAGGGCGGTCGCAGGCTCTGGTTCATTCGGCGGCCTCCTGGAGCAAGGCGGCGAGTACGCCGATGTCCTGGCGGCGGGTGAAGGCGAGGAAGGTTTCGCCCTGCTCGCGATGCGCCAGATAGACGCGCAGGATACGCTCGACCAAGCGCGGCACGTCTTCTGCTCTCACGTCGCGAATAAGCTCGCGGCCGATGCCGCCATCCGGGCCGAAGCCGCCGCCGACATGCAGGTGGAACCCATCGACGGTGTCGCCCTCGTCGTTGGCGGCGACGCGGGCGCCGATGAGGCCGATATCGCCGATGTAGTGCTGGGCGCAGGAATGATGGCAGCCGGTGAGATGGATGTTCACTGGACTGTCGAGCTCGATACGGCCGTCGCACCACGAGGCAATGGCCTCGGCGGTTTCCTTGGTGTGAGCATTGGCGAAGCGGCAGCCGGTGGCGCCCGTACAGGCCACGAGCCCGGCACGCACCGAAGTCGCCTTCGTCGACAGGCCGAGCTCTGCGATCGCCGCGTCCGCGAGCGCGACGTTTTCGGTCGCGACGCCCGAGATCAGCAGGTTCTGCCAGACCGTCAGCCGGATTTCCCCATCACCCAGATCGTACGAGAGTTCGGCAAGCCCTCGCATTTGTTCGGTGGTGAGTTTGCCGACCGGCAGCACCACGCCCATCCAATGCAGGCCGTTTTGCTTCTGCGCGTGCACCCCGAT
>CAVTOO010000002.1:0-30000 GCA_963736355.1 uncultured Alphaproteobacteria bacterium
GCCACCGGCCGTTTCGCCTTCTGGACGCGGAGACCGGGGACACCATCGAAAATGGCACGCTGGTACGGAACCAGCTGTACCTGCACTTGGATGCCTCCTTGGCCCTGTTCGATCGCGTGCAGGTGAACGTTGGCATCCCCTTCGCCGCCTTTCAGAACGGGGATACCCCGACCCCTGGCGCCGAGGCCGTGAAGAGCGCGCGCATGGCCGACATGCGGGTCGGACTACGGGCAGGGCTCATAGGCTCGGCCCAGGATCCCTTCGCGGCCGGCGTTCAGGTTGCTGTTCCAACTTTTCGACGTCTATAATTGCCGGTCGCGCAGGCGCAGCGCCTTCGACGGCCCGTTCGAAAACAAGTGGCTGATTCTTGCGGTGGCCTTCTCGTTGTTCACGCACGTTCTGGTGATTTACGTGCCGGTCTTGCAGGCCGCGTTCCACACGGTGGCGCTGTCGGCTCCGGATTGGCTGGTCGCGACTGGAGTCGCGGCCACTCTGCTCATCGGTATGGAGCTGGCGAAATTGACACTGCGCACGAAACGTCCCGACCCTTACGCCTAGACCGGATGACACTGTGAATGCGAACGGCGCGCAGATCGCCGAAACCATAGGAGGAGATGATGCCTGTCATAGCCATGACGCGGGAAATGGGTTCCGGCGGCAGGGAGGTCGCACAACGCGTCGCCGAGAGACTGCGTCTCACGGTTGTTCTCCACCACATGGTCGAGCATGACCTCGCCGAGCACCTGGAGGCGCGGGAGAGCGCCGTCCATCATCTTCTCGAAGGCGGCGCGACGCTGTTCGATCGCCTTCAAATCGGCAGCAAGCGCCTGGCGCGGTACACGGCCGAGGAAATCCTCGATCTGGCAAATCGGGGCAACGTACTGATCCGCGGCTGGGGAGCCTGCGTGGTTCTGCGCGGCGTGCCGCACGTGGTGCGGGTGCGGGTCTGTGCCCCGATGGAAGTCCGCGAGCGGGCGGTGATGCAGCGCCACGGCACCGAAGACAGGAGCGCCGCGCGGCGGGAAATAGAACGCAACGATGCTGCCCACAGGATCACCCTTCACAGCACCTATGGCGTCGACCGCGACGATTCCGCGCTCTACGATCTGGTGCTGAATACCGAGCGCAGCTCGATCGAGACTTGCGCCAAGCTCGTTTGCGATCTCGTCGAGAGCCCCGAATTCGACGAAACCGAGGCCTCCCGGGCAATCCTCAACGACAAAGCCCTGGAAGCCCACGTCCGCATCAAGCTTCGCGAACGCTTCGGCGTCGGAACGGGAGTCAGCGGCGTCGAAGCCACGGCCGATGGAGGCAAGATCGTCCTGACCGGCATGGCGATCCACAGCACGCTCGTGAACGATGCCAGCAAGCTGGCAGGCGCGGTTTCGGGCGTGAGAGCGGTCGAGAACCAGATGGTCGTCGTGCGCGGCCCGCGGGCTTTGACATGACTGCCCGCCGCCGCCAATACGGCCGCCATTCGCCATCTTGCATTGCAGGATCGAGCACCATAAGGCATATAGTCTCTAGGGATTATAGTCCCTATTCGTCAACCTGGGCGCGCAGAACGAAACCACCGAAAGGATCGGACCATGTCCAGCGCCGAAGGCTCTAACCCACGAAACCTGCTGCAACGTGCTTCAACCCCGCTATTTGTGTTTCTCGCTTTCCTCCTTGTTCCCGCTGCTGCTTTCGCGTCCGTCGTAGTGGGCATCATCGTGTGCGTTATTGCAGGTGTTGAGAAATCCGGACCTGCAGGCACGCATAGGTCTCGCTGCTCTGCTCATTGGCTTTGTTGGATCAATCTATCTGCTCGTCAGAGCCAGGCGCTCTCCGGTTTCGCGCCCGCTGCAAGCGCAAATGACCGCGAGCGCTCCCCCGCCCTTGCCGAGTGCCCATCAAGTCCAAAACGACATCAGTCGAACCGCGGAGCCCATTAGTTCGGCGGGAATGAGGCAGCAGTAGAACCAGATGGTGAAGATGTCGAAGGCGAAACCGATCAGAGCCCCATAGAGTCAAATCGAATAGTCGATTGGGTGAAGGTCTGCACCACGCCGATCTTGATCGGGTTCAATGCCTCAATCGTCTTTGTAGCTCTTGGTGCAACGCTCTCGCCTACAATAGGAACGATTGGATTTGTGGTCGTGCCGATAGCTTTCGTTTCCGCTTTGACGTCTCATCTCATGGGCACTCACTTTGATGTCCCCAGTGATCGACTTTCTTATCCCTACTTTGCGTGGCGACTGAGATTACCGCTTTCCGGCATTCGAGACGCCAATGCACAGACCATCCACAAGCGCGGTGTCGATGTTCTGGCAAGTCTGGGCGAAAAAATCCCAAACACAAAACCATCCACCACTACCATGTGAACCTGTCGGGAGATTTTGGCGCACGACGCTTGATGTTTCGCTCCAAGTTCAAGCGCGATCAATTTCTGAGCATTCTCCGCGCGATTTCGACCTAACGTGCGGATCACGCGATGGTCTTAGTATTGTGAAAGCACTTCCCCATGGCTGAAGTCACCTATTACGTCGCGCTACCGTTCGTCGCCGCCGATGACGGCGTTGCCGCTCCGACCATCACCGGCACCGGCATGACGAGCAATCTCGACCATCTCGCACACAATCGACCCCACCGGCACGCTCTTGGCGGCAGCGCGTTGCCCGGGCGCGCCGGCAGCGGCGCTCGGAGGGCCTCTCACCGACGCATCAAAGGCGCCCCAAGTCGCCAATCCGTCCGTCCAAACAGTCAGCAAAGCGCCTCGCGAGCCGTTGTGCTCGCACGCCTTAGCGGAGTAGCGTCACTCGGCCCAAGGGCTACTTGGGGAATGTTTGCTAGCTAGAAGGCGCGCGTCGTGGGAGGGCCTTGCAATGAAAGTGAAAGCCATAGCGAGAATGTCGCGAATGCTGGGCCTGCTGCTATCCGTTCCGCTTGTGCTCACTGCACCTCAGAGAGCCCAGTCCGCCATCGAAACACCCAACCTCGTCATCCATGACGCCACAGGACGCCTTTCTGAAGCGCAGGTCAGGCGATTGAGCAATCAAGCCGAGCAGTATCTGGAGAAGATTTTCGAGTTCTGGTCGGCGAACTCCAGAATTGAGCAATTCGGCAAGATCAGGATATCGCTCGATCACCCTCGCATCGACCGATCCGGCAGGGCGGTGAAGACGGCTGTATTTCATTGGCGAAAGATCGATGGCCGCAACACCCGCATGGTCAGCGTTTTCGGAGTCGATGGCGAGCCGTACATGATGGCTCAGAAGATCAATCACGCGGTCTTCCCGAACCCGGACAAATTGATCCGCAACATGATGGGCATCCCGGTGGAGACCAGGTTCGGCAATCCACTGTCCTTTCCCACGTGCGGCTTCAGCAGCGACGCCTGGGTATTGGCGCTACGCCAGATCAAGGCCTACATGCCCCTGGCAAAATTGGGCCCGGAGCACGAGGACTGGGGGATGAGCACCCGAGCGGGTCTGCCCATCATCACGAACAAAGCCAAGCAGCACGCCGCATATGCCGAGGCAGGCTCTCTCGGCGAATACCTGCTGAGCACCTACGGAGCGGAAAAGGTCAGAGCTTTCTATCGGCTCTCACATACCAAGCCACGGCCGTGGCTGGAAATATTCGGGCTGCCTGCGGATGCGCTGGAGCGCGACTGGAATCGCGCCCTGGATGCTGCGCAGACGCGGGAGGAGAAGAATACTCAAGTACTGGTGAGATTGCTGAAGCAGGATCGCGACGAAGCTTGCTCGCAGGCCCAGCGTTTGGCCATCAAGGCTGGCCGCAAGAGCCAATAGCGATTGGGATATCCAAACTGAAGCTGGTTCGTCGCCAGCTCGAGCGAATTATTCAGCAGCAACCATCAGCCCTGTACGATGCGCCTCATTAAATTTCAGCTGCGCCTCACGGACGGCGATGTAGTCGCGGGTCAGCGGGACCGTGTGGAGCGACTTGGCAATCTGAACTTGAAATACCATGAGGCCGCAGTATCGAAAGGCAACCTCGCAGCCGGCGAGATAGAACTCCCACATGCGACAGAAGCGTTCGTCGTAAAGCCGAAAGGAAACACTTGGTACTGTAACGCAACACAACGAAGGGCGGGTCGACGATAGGCATGCCCCTCAGATGTAATATTTGAACGGTTGGCGATCCGCACCTTTTGCTGATCCCATTGTCAAAACTTCGCCAACCATTTTCGCAAATCTCACGGTTACAGGTAGGCCGTCATTATAATTGCATGAGTTATAATTGATTTTTGTGAGCCCCATTATATCACTGAGAATTGTCGCGAGCAGCGGCATCTTCGCCTTACTTCTAAGAGCAGTAATGAACAGCGGATTCGGAGTTTCGGGCCCGATGTAAGTATCCAATTGCGGAACATAGCCGTTGGTCCAAAGATAGGCGCTTTTGTCGTCTAGGAGCATCGCAGTTCCGCGAAGAACCGGATAATCCCCATCACGAAATAATTTCGTTTCACCAGACGTTGTACGAATACGAACGCCAACGACATTTGTCATCGCGGGTGCAGCAGTTTCAAACGCTTTCCATTCTTCTTCGTTGAAATACGTTTGCCCGTGGATGAAGAGCTCTTGAGGGTCACAGCCGTGCAGGTCTTTGTAAGTGCCGATCACTTTGTTGATGAGATCGGTAGCCGCTGTGGCGCTCAGGTGATAATCATAATCACCCTTCTTCCAAGGGCCATTTGCACCACGAAACACGACGCCATCACCTTCACTCAGAAACATTTGAGCCGCGCAACAGCAGTGATCGGACACGTTGCCAGGCAACGTTTTATAGACAAGACCGATATAGCAAACACCGGCACGGATGCCGGAAAGCTTCCAAGGCGGCTTCGGTTGGGTCTTGTAATAAAGTCCGGTCGCCAAATTCCAAGCGACTGTCGCGGCGTCTTGGGTGCGGCGAAGTGGGTAGCCCGCTTTATTTTTAAATTCGTCGGGAGCAATCGTAGTTTCACGCAAGATTTGCGTTGGGGATAAAGTTAAGTACTCGGCTTTCACCTGACGATGGAAATCTGGCGCGTCGTCGAAAACGTTTTCTTCCGCAAGAATCTCCTTCAGAAGCGGAAGGTCAGATCGGGTTTTCTTCCTCTTCTCGAAGTCCCCCAACTCTAAGGTCAAACCGGTTCTACGTGCGTTCGGCTTGCACCGATCAAAGATGATTTCTGGAACTACGAGAATCCATAAATCGACCGCACGCTCGTCGTTCTCTCGGTGTTTCCTCGTTCGATCAGCGTAGAGCTTTACGACCTTTTTGACCGCTTCGTGCAAATTGAGAATGCGCGTGGCGGCATCAATAGCTTTCAAGTCGAGCGGGTATGCTACAAATTCGGTTTCGCTCAACGAAATCCCGAAGGCTTCGTCGAGGCCCGGGAAATTTGCCAAATGTAACCTGTCTTGCTTTTCAGTCTTGCCCGGCGGGGGAACGAGTATGCCTTTCTTCAACAAGGCCGCCCATTTTCGGAAATAATTGATGCCCGCTGGCGTGCCGATCACACCGACGCGCACTTCTTTTGTTTTCTTTGCCTTCTCGTGCGGCCCGTACAGGAAAAGGCCATCCTTCGGATGAGGCGTTGTTTGCTTAAAATTGAATTCAAGCATCGGCTCGTTGAAATGTACGACTTGAAGGGAACGCTCCGGGAATATTGTCACGTTTCATCCTCCGGCTCGGGTCTGCCGAGGGTCGAAGGATCGACTTCCTCATCCTCGTCTTGCATCGACTTCGGAAGAACTGTGCTGACGGGCGAAGAGAAAAGTAATGGCGCGGCCTCAACTCGGACGGTAGCCCCTTCCGCCAATTCAAGTGAAATAGACGAAGCCTCTCCAGAAAGGAGCTCCAAGAATGCAAGAAGCCGACCGTGCCATTGCCGATTTCGCCATCCCTTGCAGACCGTGCGACGCAGCCGATGCTGCTTTTTTGCGTCGTCTATTGGGCTATCGGCTTCACCATCCACGACGGGCGCAAACAAAACGCGGGATTTCAGTTTGAGGTGAGGATACGGCCAGAAAGACGGAATTGCAGAAACGCCAAATTGCCATACGTGGCCCTTGGCAATATTCCGAAGCATCGACGACCGCCGCTCACCCTGCGTTCCCCATGAAATTTTCTTTCCGACGGGGATGTGGTCTTTGCCAACATGAAACCCCGCCCCCTTAGAGTATTGATATTCGAGCAATCCCTGCTTCTGGCAAAACCGATCCCACGCTTGGCGCAGCATAGAGTGCACGACATTTGATGCGTCTTGCCGTTTGATGTTAATGGCGGCGCATCCGTGTTCCACAAACTCCACGAGGGGAATTTGGTGTTTTAGAACGAAGCGGCCAACGGCAACAAAAACAGCGGCCACTTCGTCTGGCGTCTGAAAAGTTACAAAACCCTGTTGCATGAGCGCGACAGGAAACAGACTTGTTGGTGCGACATTTCCCAGCGCGTCGCGATCAATAACCCCGCTCGGCTCGAAATAGTTGATAACGTCGGGCGCTTCGGAAATTCTGAGCCAGTTCGAGGTCAAACGCTCCGGCTCGTCCTTCAGTGTAACAGCACCCCGGCGTCTGTAGATTTCCCAACTTGGTTGGATGACGCCGCCATCGTCTCGACAGGGCACTTTTTGGCGTTTAAGGGCCTCAAGCAACTTGTCTAAGCCCTCGGCCCATCCACGAACGAAATCGATATATTGGAGGCCACCAATGCCGAAAAGCTTCTTATACGATCTGATCCGCAAGGGGATCACAAATCGAGGGTCTTTAAGCTCCTTAACGAGGTCCAGGCCAATTTCAATCTCTTCCTGCACGCCCACTGCAGCAAGTGTTTCGTTGCTGCAGCAGAGTAACATTTTGCATGCTTGATTTTGGAGGGTCGAGGTAATGACGTTTCGCCAGCGGTCACCTGCCTCGAGGGTGCGAATATCCGTGAAAACTTTGTACCCCGCTGCCTCCAGTTTCGGTGCGAGCCAAAGCGCAAACTCATCATCTCCGGGCGTTGCTTTGCTAATGAAGATGATATCGCGCACTTCCGGCACGCTAGCGGGAGGAGCTGATCGAGCGACGCGTTCTTCCATCATAGCCCCAACCCGATTCGGTTACGGCAATGGTACACGCGGTAGGCAGTTGCCCGGTCAATGTTCTGCAATTTCGTCGTGTGCCCACAGGCAGCCATCCGGACTGGGGAACGCGGGCGACGTTAGCGTCTAGGGCCCATTTTCGGTGGCGACACGGTGGCGACATGGCGCAAAAAGAAAAAGCCGCCCCGAAGGACGGCTTTCTAAAATCCCCTATAAATCAGAGGGTTACTTTGGTTGCGGGGATAGGATTTGAACCTATGACCTTCAGGTTATGAGCCTGACGAGCTACCGGGCTGCTCCACCCCGCGATAAACCGTTGCGCGCCTTCAGGAAAACGATACCGAAGCGAATCTGGCCCAACGCCCGGGGGCGCCGATCGATCTGGTCCGGAGGCTTCCTGAGAAGGCTGCCCTTGGCTGACGCCATCGGGTGCGAGCGGTATGTACCAATGCGAACCCGCTTTGGAAAGGGCCGAGGGCGATCTTTTGAGCTTTTTATGACGGCCGAACCGCGCATTTGTTGCGCCAGATCAGGCCGCGCAGGCCGCTCTTGCCAGAAACTTCGCAAAAGCCCAGCTTCCAGCCAGGGAACCCGAAGGAAACGCCATGGACCAGTCACTGAAAAGCCCCGGGCAAAACGCCCTGGAGGACGCCTTTCACCGCCTGTTCGAACTGACCCGGACGACGCCGGCCCCTGGCCTTGCCGAGCGGCTGGACCGGCTGGCGCGGCTGCGCGCGGCGGTTTCGGACAACGAGGCCCGCTTCGAGCAGGCGATCTCGGCGGATTTCGGCCATCGCTGCACGATCGAGACCACGATCGCCGAAACCATGATGCTGCTGGGCGAGATCAAGCACGCCGCCAAGAGCCTGAAGCAGTGGATGGCGCCGAAGCGGGTGGCGACCTCGCTGCAGTTCTTTCCCGCCAAAAACCGCCTGATGCCGCAGCCGCTCGGCGTGGTCGGCATCATCGCGCCCTGGAATTATCCGCTGCAGCTGACGCTGGCGCCGGCGGTCGGGGCGATCGCCGCCGGCAATCGCGTCATGATCAAGCCGAGCGAACTGGTGCCGCGATTTTCCGCGCTGCTGAGGGAAGTGATCGCGGCCAAGTTCAGCGCCGACGAGATGATCGTCACCGGCATCGAGGACGAGATCTCCAAGGCGTTCGCCTCGCTGCCGTTCGACCATCTGATCTTCACCGGCTCGACCCGCGTCGGCCGCCTGGTCGCGGAAGCCGCGGGACGCAATCTGACGCCGGTCACGCTCGAACTCGGCGGCAAGTCGCCTGTCATCGTCGACCGCTCCGCCGATCTCGCCGAGGCCGCCGAGCGCATCGCCTACGCAAAGCTGCTCAATGCCGGCCAGACCTGCATCGCGCCCGATTATGTGCTGGTGCCGGAAGCCTCCGTGCAGGATTTCGCCGACCGGCTGCAGGCGAATATGCAGCGGATGTTCGGCACCGATCCTGACAACAAGGACTACACCTCCATCGTCTCCGACCGGCACTACGCGCGGCTGGAAGGCCTGGTGGCGGACGCCGCCGCCAAGGGCGCGCGGATCATGCAAGGCGGCGAAACCCGACGATCCCGCCTGGAAATCGAAACGCAAATTTCCGCCGACCATCGTGGTCGGCGCGACGTCCGAGATGGCGATCATGCAGGAGGAAATCTTCGGGCCGCTGCTGCCGGTGATGGGCTACAGGGACGCGGGCGAACCGGTGGCCTATATCAACAGGCACGACCGGCCGCTGGCGCTGTACTGGTTCGGCAAGGACGATGCGGCGCGCGACGAGGTGCTGGACCGCACCGTCTCCGGCGGCGTCACCGTCAACGATTGCCTGTTTCACTTCGCCCAGATGTACCAGCCGATGGGCGGCGTCGGCGCGTCCGGCACCGGCGCCTATCACGGCGAATGGGGTTTCAATACCTTGAGCAAGCTGAAGCCGGTGTTCTATCGCTCGCCGTTCAACCGCCTCGCCGATCTCTATCCGCCCTACGGCGCCAAGATCGCGCGGCTGCAAAAGATGCTGCGATTTTTGTCGTAGCGCTACAGACCGTCATTCCGGGATGGTCCGAAGCGACCGAGACCCGGAATCTCGAGATTCCGGGCTCGATGCTTCCGCATCGCCCCGGAATGACGCAACAAAAATCAAAGTGGGGGAAATACGCGTGACGGATACATTCGATTTCGTGGTGGTGGGCGGCGGCTCCGGCGGCTGCGCGGTGGCGGGGCGGCTCTCCGAGGATCCGAAGACCTCGGTGGCGGTGCTGGACGCCGGCGGCAAGAACGACAATTGGGTGGTGACCACGCCGTTCGCGCTGGCGCTGATGGTGCCGGCAAGGTCAACAACTGGGCGTTCGATACGGTGCCGCAGAAGGGCCTCAACGGCCGCATCGGCTATCAGCCGCGCGGCAAGGGGCTCGGCGGCTCGTCCGCGATCAACGCCATGGTCTATATCCGCGGCCACCGCTGCGGACTACGATCAATGGGCCTCGCTCGGCAATCCCGGCTGGTCGTTCGCCGACGTGCTGCCCTATTTCAAGCGCTCCGAAGACAATGCCGATTTCGACGGCGAGTATCACGGCAAGGGCGGGCCGCTCGCCGTCAACAAGCTGCGCACCGACAATCCGGTGCAGCAGATCTTCCTGCAGGCGCGCGCAGGAAGGCCAGTTCCGCCTGCCGCGAGGATTTCAACGCCGACGAGCACGAAGGCCTCGGCATCTACCAGGTGACGCAGAAGAACGGCGAACGCTGGAGCGCGGCGCGCGCCTATATCCATCCGCATATGGGCAGCCGCGCCAATCTGCGCGTCGAGACCAACGCGCACGCCACCCGCATCCTGTTCGAAGGCAAGCGCGCGGTCGGCGTCGAATACCGGCAGGGCAAGGAACTGAAGCAGATCCGCGCCCGGCGCGAGGTGATCGTCTCCTCCGGCGCGTTCCAGACCCCGCAACTGCTGATGCTGTCCGGCGTCGGCGACGCCGCGGCACTCGGCAAGCACGGCATCGCCAGCCGTGCATCATCTGCCCGGCGTCGGACAGAACCTGCAGGACCATCCGGATTTCGTGTTCGGCTACATGTCCGACAATCCGAACTTCAACGGCATCTCGCTGAAGGGCATTCCGCGGCTGCTGCGCGCCATCAGCCAGTACCGGCGCGAACGCCGCGGGCCGATGACCTCGAATTTCGCCGAGTGCGGCGGCTTCCTGAAAACCCGCCCCGACCTCGACGTGCCCGACATCCAGCTGCATTTCGGCATGGCGATGGCCGACGACCACGGCCGCAAGCGCCACCGCGGCACCGGCTTTTCCTGCCACGTCTGCCTGCTGCGGCCGAAGAGCCGCGGCAGCGTCGCGCTCGGCAGCGCCGATCCGTTCGCCGCCGCCGCTGATCGATCCGAATTTCCTCGGCGAGGCCGCCGATCTCGAAACCATGGTCGCGGGCTTCAAGATCACGCGGCGGCTGATGGAGACGCCGGCGCTGCGCGCCTTGCAGAAGAAGGACATGTTCACCGAAGGCGTGCGAGACCGACGACGAGATCCGCGAGCTGCTGCGCGCAGCGCGTCGACACCGTCTATCACCCGGTCGGCACCGCCAAGATGGGCGTAGCGACCCGATGGCCGTGGTCGATGCCAAGCTGAAGGTGCACGGCCTCGAAGGCCTGCGCGTGGTCGACGCCTCGTCATGCCGACGCTGATCGGCGGCAACACCAACGCGCCGACCATCATGATCGGCGAGAAGGCCGCCGACATGATCAAGGCGGAGATGCGGGCGTAGCTGATTTACGCTGCATACGATGCCCTCGTCCTGAGGAGCGCGCTCTTGCGCGCGTCTCGAAGGACGTGCCACGAGCTTCCGCTTCATCCTTCGAGACGCTCGCGCGGTGCGCGGCTCCTCAGGATGAGGACCGCGGGCGTGGCGACGTTCAATTCACGTCAGCAGAAACCCGCCGTCCACCGTCACCACGCTGCCGGTCATGTAGCGCGAGGCGCTGGAGGCGAGCAGCAGGATGGCGCCGTCGAGATCGGATTCGGCGCCGACATGGCGCTGCGGAATCCGCTTGGCCAGCCGCTCGCCTGCGGGCGTCGACCAGAATTCGTGGTTCATCTCGGTGTCGATATAGCCCGGCGCCAGCGCGTTGACGCGGATGCCGTTGCCGGCGAGTTCCAGCGCCATCGCCTTGGTGGCCTGGATGATGCCGGCCTTGGAGACCGTGTAGGGCGACAGGAACTTCATCACGCCGAAGCCGAGCACGGAGGCGACGTTGACGATATTGCCCTGCTGCTTGCGCGCGATCATCCGCCGCGCCAGCTCGGTCGCCGCGAAATAGGCGCCCTTGAGATTGGCGTTGATGACGGCGTCCCAGTCCGCCTCGGTCTGGTCGACCGCGAGCTTTTCGATGGCGATGCCGGCATTGTTGATGAGCACGCTGACCGGGCCGAGAGCGGCTTCCGCGCTGTCGAATCGCTCTGGGGATCGAGGCGATGTCGGTCACGTCCATCTGCACCGCGACGGCGCGGCCGCCCTTGCCCCGGATTTCATCCTCCAGGCTCTTCAGCTTGGCGGTCTGGCGCGCCGCCAGCACCACCGCGGCGCCATGGGCCGACAGCACGCGCGCGAACTGCCGTCCCAGCCCTTGGCTGGCGCCGGTGACGAGAATGACTTCCTTGCTGACGTCGAACAGGCCGGACATGACGAATTCCTCGGAACGGGTGCGCTGATCCGATTGATACAGACCGATTGTGCGGATCGCAAACCCGCTCGGCTGACCAATCCCTGGAACACCAGGGGACCGGGAGCGGCGGTCACTATTCCAGCAGGCTCGGCAGATACAGGCTGATTGGCGGAAATGCGACCAGCAGCACGACGACGATGAGATCGACGACAATGAAGCCGATCAATCCGCGGAAGATCGTGGTCAGCGACACGCGGTCGCCGACCACGGTCTTGATGACGAAGGCATTGAGCCCCACCGGCGGCGTCAGCAGCCCGATCTCCAGCAGCATCACCACCAGCACGCCCATCCAGATCAGGTCGAGGCCGACCGCCTTCCACATCGGCAGCAGGATCGGCAGCGTGATCAGCATGATCCCGATCGGATCGAGGAAGCAGCCGAGAATGAGGTAGATCACCGTCATGAAGGCGATCACGCCGTAGGGACCGAGATCCATGGTTTTTACCAGGCCACCCATGAACTGCGGCAATCCGGCAATCGCGAGAAATCGCGTCAGCAGCACCGCGCTGACTGCGATCAGGAAAATCGATGCCGCCGAATGAAGCGAGTCGACGAGGCTGTCCCTGAAGGTCGGCCACGTGACGCCGCCGCGCAGCAACGCAATGACGAGCGCACTGAAGGCTCCAAATGCGGCGGCTTCCGTCGCCGTCGTCAAGCCACTGTAGATGCCGCCCATCACGCAAAGGATCAGCGCCGGAATCGGCCAGACCTCGAGCAGGATCGCAAGCTTCTCCCTGAGCGTCGGATGATAGTCCGGCGGAGGCGCCGCCTGCGGCTTCAGCGTGCACCAGCCGATGATGAACACCGCGAACAGCACCGCATTGAGCAGGCCGGGAAGAACGCCCGCCATCAGCAACTTGCCGATCGGGGTTTCGGTGTACCAGCCGAAGATCACGAAGCCGATGCTGGGCGGGATCATCGAGCCCAGCGTTCCAGCCGCGGCCACCGTTGCGGTCGCCAGCGCCGGATCGTAGCGGTAACGCAGCATTTCCGGAATGGCGAGCCGGCCCATCGCGGCCGCGGTCGCGACCGACGAGCCCGAGGCCGCGGCAAACAGCGCCGCGGCGAAATTCGCCGCGACGGCAAGACCGCCCGGCAGCCGCGAGAGCCACAAACGCGCCGCATCGAACAGCGAGGTCGTCAGCCCGCAGCGATAGGCGATCGAGCCCATCAGCAGGAACATCGGTATCGCCGAAAGATTCCAGCTTGCGGCGAACTCGAACGGCGTCGAGCCCGACAGTTTCAGCGCGGTATCGAGACCGCGCAACGCCCAGATGCCGACGAACGAGGTGACGCCGAGCGCCACCGCGATCGGCACCCGCAGGCCCATCAGCACGATCATGCCGGAAAGGCAGAGGAACGCGAGCTGGATCGAACTCATTGAAGCCGTTCCTCAGATCGGATGATCGCCAAGCTTGATGCTGGTCGAGCCGTCGAATCGCCTGCCGAAACGGGCCAGCCGGAAATCATCGATCAGCTGATAGAGCGCGATCAGGCCGGCCAGTCCGCAGGAAATGCAGAACACCCAGCGCATCGGCCATACCGGCAGATCGAAATAGGTCGCATCCTGGGCTTCGCCGATCCCGGTTTTCGCCACCGCGACCACCGCGCCCATGATGGCCAGCAGCAGCAGGTAAGCGACGGTCAATACCGCAGCGCCGATGTCGAACCGGAGGTTCTTTTCCGGCGCCAGATTCTGGGTGAAGACTTCAACGATGATCAGCGTGCGCGACAGCTGCACATGAGCCAGCGGAAGAAAAGTGCAACCTACCATGTAGACGAAGGAAACGATCTCCAGCGTGCCCATGATCGGCTGGTTCAAGGCCACTTTCATGAGAACGTCGGCCGTGACATGCAGCATCATGGCGAGCACGGCGATCGCGCCGGCCCAGAGAAAGACATCCGCCAACAGCGACAATATCCGCGCGACCGACACGGCGAACGGGCTTCGACCGCGACCATCGACCCCGGAAGCGTCGCTCACCACGAAACCTTGCTGAAGACCTCGCGGTTGAGCGCGTCGACGAACTTCTGCTTGTCGCCCTTGATTTCCTCGGCGTCGATTTTTTCCCACTTTTTCATGAGGCCAAGGTATCGATCGACCAGCTCTTCGGCGTTCGGCACGCCGCGCTTCTTGCCTTCTTCCTTGACCCGGGCGATTTCGTTCTTGAGATACGCCTCATACTCGCTGTTCCACGTCGCGTCGGGCGGGTTGAACTTGACGCCCTTCTCGCCGGCAGCTTTATGGACGTCGCGGCTCTCCTGCAGATAGCCGAAGGTGACATCGGCCGCGAGGATCGGCATGTTCTTCTTGAGGATCGCCTTCTGATCGGCCGGCAGCTTGGCCCAGGCATCGGCATTCATGCCCCACAGCAGACCGCCGTGATAGGTGCCGATGGTGGTGGCGAGCACGTTCTTGGCGACGTCCCACAGCGTGTAGGATTTCAGCCAGGAGTCCGCGCCCATGGTGCAGTCGACCTGACCGCGCTGCATGGCCTCGTAGGTCTCGTCGCTGGTGACGTTCACCGGCACCATGCCGAACGATTTGAACATGATCGAGTAGGCGCCGGCGGAGCGGATTTTCTTGCCCTTGAAATCGGCGATTGATCGCAGATCCGCCTTGCACATCAAGGTGTATGGCGCCGTGGAGTAGTACGCCATCGAGATGATCCCGCTCTTCTTCTGGTCGGCGAGACACTCCTTGCAGGCGACGAGATTGAACTCGTTGCTGGCGCCGGACATCACCAAGCTGTTGCGGCCCAGCAGCGCCAGCTCGGTGACCAGGAAGCCGTGCGGCAGCTGCTTGGGAACGTAGGTGTCGACCACCATGCCGGCGGTGACGATGCCGTCGCGGATCGAGTCGACCGCAGCGGTCGCCTTGGCGACCGAACCGCCCGGAAAGGATTCGACGGTCAGCTTGCCGCCGCTTTCCTTTTCGAATCTCTTGATCATGGGTTCGATGCCGACCGTATTATTGACGTGGGTCGGCGGCAGGTAGGAGCCGTAGCTCAGCTTGGTTTGAGCCGATGCGCCGCCGGCTGCCAGCGCAAAGCCGGTGCACAGCAGAACCCTTGCAAGGAATCTCGGCATGCGCCCTCCCCCCAATATGATTACTGTTCTTGTTTGTTAACCGGAATGTTGGACGCGTGAGAAGGGAGCGTCAACCTAAATCTGAAATCACGATACGGGTTGCGGTGCAGCGATCCGTTTCATATTGTGCGCGACACGGAAAATGGCTTGCGGCTCGCGCTGTCCGACCGACAAGCGCACGGCGATTTCGCAATCGACAAAGCAAAACAGACAAAACAAACATGGGATCGAACCCGGTCCGCAGGGAGACAATAATGGATCTTGGAATCAAAGGCCGCCGCGCCATCGTCTGCGCATCGAGCAAGGGGCTGGGCCGCGCCTGCGCCATGGCGCTCGCCAACGAAGGCGTGCATGTCACGCTGACGGCGCGCGGCGCCGAGGCGCTGAAGAAGACCGCCGACGAAATCCGCAAAGCCAATCCCGGCGTCACCGTGACCGAAGTGGTCGGCGACATCACCACGCCGGCGGGCCGCGAGGCCGCGCTGAAAGCCTGTCCCGATCCGGATATCCTGGTCAACAATGCCGGCGGCCCGCCGCCCGGCGATTTCCGCAACTGGACCCGCGACGACTGGATCAAGGCGATCGACGCCAACATGCTGACGCCGATCGAGCTGATCAAGGCGACGGTGGACGGCATGATGGCGCGCAAATTCGGCCGCATCGTCAACATCACCTCGGCCGCGGTGAAGGCGCCGATCGAGGTGCTGGGCCTGTCCAACGGCGCGCGCGCCGGCCTCACCGGCTTCGTCGCCGGCATCGCGCGCAAGACCGTGATCAACAACGTCACCATCAACGGCCTGCTGCCGGGCCCGTTCGACACCGACCGCCTGCGCGGCGCGGTCGCGAAGACGGAAGCCGAGCAAGCGCGGCATCACCGTCGACCAGTTGCTGGCGGAGCGCGCCAAGCTCAATCCGGCCGGGCGCTTCGGCGATCCCGAGGAATTCGGCCAGGCCTGCGCGTTTCTGTGCGGCGCCAAGGCCGGCTTCATCACCGGGCAGAACATCCTGCTCGATGGCGGCGCGTTCCCGGGCACGCTGTAAGTGAAGGCGGTCTGGTACGAGCGCACGGGCGCCGCGCCCGATGTGCTGACCTTTGGCGAGATGCCGACGCCGGTGGCCGGGCCCGGGCGAAGTCCGGGTCCGGCTGGAAGCCTCCGGCGTCAATCCCGCCGATGTCGGCCGCCGCGCCGGCAGCTATCGCGCGATGGAATTCCCTCGCGTGATCCCGAACAGCGACGGCGCCGGGATCGTCGATCAGGTCGGCGACGGCGTCACGCGGCTCAAGGTCGGCCAGCGGGTCTGGCTGTTCAACGGCCAGCGCAACGGCCGCGCCTTCGGCACGGCGGCGGAATATATTGCGCTGGCCGAGCATCTGGTGACGCCGCTGCCGGACAATCGTGTCGTTCGCGGCCGGCGCCACGCTCGGCATTCCCGGCATGACCGCGTGGTGCTGCCTGTTCGGCGACGGACCGATCGCGGGCCAGACGGTGCTGGTCACCGGCGGCGCCGGCGCGGTCGGCCATTATGCCGTGCAGCTGGCGAAATGGGGCGGCGCGCGGGTGATCGCCACCGTCAGTTCGGCGCTGAAGGCGGAACAGGCGCGGCTTGCCGGCGCCGATCTCGTGATCGACTACAAGACCGAGGACGTCGTCGCCAAGGCGATGGCCTTCACCGGACGGGCGCGGCGTCGATCGCGTGGTCGATGTCGATTTCGGCGGCAACATCGCCACCACGCTGAAACTGATGGCGATGAATTCGACCATTGCCGTCTACGCCACCAACGGCAATCGCAATCCTGTGGTGCCGATGCGCGAGCTGATGGAGAAATGCATCGCGCTGCGCGCGCTGGTGCTGTTCGCGCTGCCGCAGCCGTTGCTGGCGGCGGCGCAGGCCGACATCTCGAAATGGCTCGCCGCGGGAAAGCGCATCCACAACGTCGCCGCGCAGTTTGCGCTGTCGGACACCGCGCAGGCCCATCTCGCGGTGGAGAAAGGCGACAAGCTCGGCACCGTCATCGTCGACTGCGCGCGGTAGATCGTCACACCGGCGTGGTGCGCTCGTCGGTCCAGGTCTCGCCGAACGCATCGAGGCCCTCGGCGAGGTAATCGCTGACCAGGGGTTCGCCGAGCAGGTAGCTGGCGGTGCGGTTGTTGCGGCCGTCGGCGGCCTCGCGGCGCAGATCGTCCCATTCCTCGATGGTGCCGTCGCCGCGCCCGAGCCGCATCAGGGCGACCAGATCGATCTGCTCGTCCTCGCTCATGGCGTTGATGAAGCCGGTGATCTCGCGCACCACGGGATCGTCGGCATTATCCTCGAGCACGTCGATCATGTTGTCGTCGGCGGCGTTCGAGCCGGAATCCGGATCGGAGTCCCCCTCCTTGACGTCGAATTCCCGCATCTTCTCGATCAGAAAGCGAACCTTTTCGGCCGAAATGGCTAGTTCTGGCATGCTCCGCTCCTCTTTTCCGTGCCCGACCAACGCGCTCCGAGACGAGATGATCCATTGCGCAGACTTCAGGAAACCAGCATCTTTGCCCCCAACAAACAAGATACGGGGAACACCGGATGCATTGGACCATAGGCAAGGTCAAAATCACCAAAATCGTCGAATTGGAGACGGTCGGCAGCACCCGGTTCATCCTGCCGCTGGCCACCAACGAGGAAATCCAGAAACTGCCCTGGCTGATCCCGCATTTCGCGACCGACGAAGGCCGGCTCAAGATGTCGATCCATTCGCTGGTGGTGGAAACGCCGTCGCGGCGGATCGTGGTCGATACCGGGCTCGGCAACGACAAGGAGGGCCGCAACGTGCCGACCTGGAACAACCGCAAGGACCCGTTCCTCGAAACCATGACGGCGGCGGGCTTTCCGCCCGACAGCATCGACACCGTGCTGTGCACGCATCTGCATGTCGACCATGTCGGCTGGAACACCAGACTGGTCGGCGGCAAGTGGGTGCCGACCTTCGCCAACGCCCGCTACGTGTTCGGCAAGACCGAGTATGAGCACTGGCGCGACCACAGCGACGCGCCCGACAAGGTGGCGGTGTTCAACGATTCCGTGAAGCCGATCGCGGACGCCGGCAAGGCCGATCTGGTCGCCAGCGACGCCGGGTCTTGCGACGAAATCACCCTGATCCCGACGCCCGGCCACAGCCCGGGCCATATGAGCATCCACATCCAGTCCGACAGGCGAAGAGGGCCTGCTGACCGGCGACGTCGCCCATCACCCCTGCCAGATGGCGCATCTCGACTGGTCGTCGACCGCCGATTCCGACCCCGCGCAATCGGCGGTGACGCGGCGCGAGCTGTTCTCGCGCTTTGCCGATACGCCGACGCTGGTGATCGGCGGTCATTTCAACGCCGGCCATATCAAGCGCGACGGCGACGCCTTCAAGTTCGTGGCGCTGGCGTGACCGTGATGGGCATGAGCGCGCGGCGCGCCTCTCGAGCTGAGGCCTGAGCGAGGCTGCGTGCACGGCGCAAGGGCGCCTTTGCCCACCCTACCCTGCGCAGTCGGCAGTTGAATTTCCCCGCGCGCTGTTCCATGAAGCATCTCAAGCCAATAAAACCTCCAAAGAGGGAGCGAGAAATGAAGCTTGTTCGTTACGGGGCAAAGGGCGCAGGAAAAGCCCGGCCTGATCGACAAATCCGGCCAGTTGCGCGATCTCTCCGCGCACATCAGGGACCTCGACGGCGAGGCCTATTCGCCGGCCTCGCTGGCCAAGCTCGCCGCGCTCGATCCCTCCAAGCTTCCCGCCGTCGACGGCAAGCCGCGGTTCGGCGCGCCGGTCACCGGCATCTCGAAATTCGTCGCCATCGGCCTGAACTACGTCGACCATGCCAAGGAAACCGGCAATCGCCGATTCCGTCCGAGCCGATCTTCTTCATCAAGGCCAACACCGCGCTGTGCGGCCCCAACGACGCGGTCGAGAAGCCGCGCGGCTCGACCAAGCTCGACTGGGAAGTCGAAATCGCCGCCATCATCGGCACCCGCGCCAAATATGTCTCCGAGGCCGACGCGCTCAATCACGTCGCCGGCTACTGCGTCTGCAACGACGTCTCCGAGCGCAATTTCCAGATCGAGCGCTGCGGCCAGTGGACCAAGGGCAAGTCGCACGACACCTTCGGCCCGCTCGGCCCGTGGCTGGTCACCAAGGACGAGATCCCCGACGTGCAGAAGCTGTCGATGTGGCTCGACGTCAACGGCCAGCGCCGCCAGACCGGATCGACCTCGACCATGATCTTCACCATGGCGAAGTGCATCTCCTACGTCTCGCAGTTCATGACGCTGCTGCCCGGCGACATCGTCACCACGGGCACGCCGCCCGGCGTCGGCACCGGCATGAAGCCGCCGCAATTCCTCAACGTCGGCGACGTCGTCACGCTCGGCATCGAGGGCCTCGGCGAGCAGCGCCAGGAAATCATCGCGGCGTGAAGCCGTCTATCCTGCGCAAGCGCGTATCCAGTGCGCCGCGGCCCTGATGACGAACCGAACGGCCACGGCGTACTGGCATCATCGCTGCCATTCGCGAGATGTGCATCGCAGCGGCTCGTCAATGACGGGCAATGACGAAGAAATACCTCCAAGGAACATCCAACATGAAACTCACCTTCTCCCCGGCCTCGCCGTTCGCCCGAAAGGTGCGCATCGCCGCGATCGAACTCGGGCTGATCGACAAGATCGAATTCATCGCCGCCGACCGTCGTGCCGGGCCAGCCCAATGACGAATATTCGCGCATCACGCCGCTGAAGAAGCTGCCGGTGCTGATCCTCGACAATGGCGACGTCATCCTCGATTCCTACGTCATCGTCGAATATCTCGACGAACTCGCCGGCGGCGGAAAGCTGATCCCGGCCTCCGGCGCCGACGCGCTGGAAGGTCAAGAGCGACCACTCCCTGCTGCAGGGCATGCTCGATTCGATGCTGCTGTGCCGCTACGAGAACATGGTGCGGCCGGAGCCGCTGCGCTGGCAGGCCTGGGCCGACGATCACTGGAACCGGGCCTGGAACGGCATGGCGCGTTTCGAGAAGCAGGCCGAGATGCTGTCGCGGCCCGCTCGACATCGCGCAGATCGGCGCTGGTTTGCGTGCTCGGCTATGCCGATTTCCGCTTTGCCGATTGCGGCTGGCGCAAGGCCTTTCCGAAGCTCGACGCCTTCCACCAGAAGATGCTGGAGCGGCCGTCGGTGAAGATCTCGGTGCCGCCGCCGGCGTAAGCGCAGGACGTTGCCAGGGAAGTTTCCATGAGCCTCAAATTCACCGTCGGCGATCTCACCATCCACCGCATCATCGAGCAGGAAACCAGCTTCCTGCCGGCGCTGGACATGCTGCCCGGCCTGACGCCGGAGCTGCTGGCGGAGAACCGGGCGTGGATGCGAGAGGCCGGCGCGCTCGACGCCAAGGACGTGCTGATCCTGTGTTTCCAGTCCTATGTGGTGAAGACGCCGCATCACACCATCCTGGTCGACAGCTGCATCGGCAACGACAAGCCGCGGCCGCTGCGGCCGAAATGGAACATGAAGACCGACGACAGCTACATGCGCGCGCTGGCCGCGGCCGGCTTTTCCGTCGACGACATCGACTTCGTGATGTGCACGCATCTGCATGTCGATCACGTCGGCTGGAACACGCGGCTGGAGAACGGCCGCTGGGTGCCGACCTTTCCGAACGCGCGCTACGTGTTCGGCAAGACCGAGTTCGACTACTGGACCGAGACAGAACGCGAAGGCGCCAGTGCCGCCGTTCGCCGACAGCGTGCTGCCGGTGGTCGAGGCCAGGCAGGCCGAGATCGTGCGCGACGATTACGCGATCGGCGATCACGCTGCGCATCCTGCCGACGCCGGGCCACACGCCGGGCCATGTCGCGTTCACCTTCGGCCGCGGCAAGGACGACGCCGTCTTCTCGCGGCGACCTGATGCACTCGCCGCTGCAGACGCGCTATCCGGAACTGTCGCTGAAATTCGACGTCGATCCGGCGCAGGCGGCGACGACGCGGCGCAATTTCCTGGAGCGCTATTGCGACACCGATACGCTGTGCTGCACCGCGCATTTCCCCTCGCCGTCGACCGGGAAGATCCGCCGCACGGGCAATGGGTTTTCCTGCGAGGCGGTGTAGCCTGCTTTCAGGCCTCGTCCGCGCGCTTGCGGTGGGCGAGGCGAGTAGAAGTTCAGTCGAACAGACTCGGCGTGTGATTGACGACCGCGCCTTCGATCGCCAGCATTTTCAGTTTCGTCACCACGCCGCCATTGGCGGAGAAGCCGCCGGGCTTGCCGCCGGCGGCGAGCACGCGGTGGCACGGCACCACGATCGGACAGGGATTGCGGCCGAGCGCCTGGCCGACGTCGCGCGACAGCTCGACGCCGCCGAGCCGCTTGGCGATATCGCCATAGGTCATGGTCTTGCCCGGCGGGATGGTGCGCGCGATGTCGTAGACGCCGCGGTTGAATTCGGGAACGCCGTCGAGATCGAGCACGATGTCCGTGAGATCGTTCGGCTTGCCCGCGAGCAGTTCGACGATGCCGTCGATCGCGCGCTGCACCTTCGCCGGCGGCGGCGCCTCGGCGATATCGCCATGGCGCTGGCGGATGCGGGTGCGGGTCTTGTCCTCGCTGCCCATCGGCAGTTGCACGCCATTGATGCCGCGCTGCGCCCCACACGATGCCGCAGCGGCCGATCGCGGTGTCGAAGATTGCAAAATGGTGGCCGGTCATGGCTGGCTCCAGAGTCTGATGCTCCATGCCGTGAGCTTGATGCTGGCCCGGAAGATAGGCTTGGAGATTGTTGCTATCCACCCGGATTCCGCGGGAACTTCGTGCCGTCCCCGCGAAAGGTCGTCGCCACCGGCTTGACCCGGTGACCCTCCTTGAAAAGCGCTTCTTGCGAACGGATGGATACGCGGGCAGGCCCGCGTATGACGTCCGGGTGTGTACAGGCGCCATAGCCCAGCCCCGGCGAGACCCCCATGCAAACCCTTCACGTCAACGGATACGACATGGCCTATCTCGAGGTCGGCGAGGGCCCGCCGCTGGTGTGCGTGCACGGCTCGCTGTGCGATTTCCGGATCTGGTCGGCGGTGCTCGGACCGCTGTCGCGCAAGCATCGCGTGATCGCGGTGTCGTTGCGGCATTTCTTTCCCGAGCATTGGGACGGCGTCGGCGACACCTATTCGATCGCGCAGCATGTCGACGACGTCATCGCCTTCATCGAGAAGCTGGACACCAGACCGGTCGACCTGATGGGCCATTCGCGCGGCGGGCACATCGCGTTTCGGGTCGCGCAGCGCCGGCCCGATCTGTTGCGCAGGCTGATCCTGGCCGAACCCGGCGGCGAACTCGACGCCTCGCTCGATCCGGCCTTCAAGCCCGGGCCCTCGCCGCTGGCGGCGCGGTTCGCGGCATCGGCCGAGAAGATCGCGACCGGCGACATCGACGGCGGGCTGGCCGATTTCATGGATACGCTGGAAGGCCCCGGCGCCTGGAAGCGGCTGCCGGCGACGCCGAAGCAACTGCTGCGCGACAATGCGATGACGCTGATCGGCCAGGTCCGCGACGATCGCCCGCCGTTCTCCAAGAGCCGACGCGGAAGCGATCAGGACGCCGACGCTGTTCATCGGCGGCGCCAACACCAAGGGCACGCTGCCGCAGGTGCTGCACGCGCTGGCGGCGCATGTGAAGGGTTCGACGCACGGCGATCATCCCGGGCGCCACGCATCCGATGTTCGAACAGGCGCCGCAGAAATATTGCGAGATCGTGCTGGAGTTTCTGGCGGCGAATTGATCGCGCCGGACGGCCGTCACCGGCCCTTGCCTGGACGGCATTTTCTACTATACGAAACATATGTCTATTATAGGAGACGATACCGGCACCCGGATCGCGCGACGGCTTCGGCTGGAGCGGGATGCGCGGGGGTGGTCGCTGGCGGACCTCGCCGAACGGTCGGGGGTTTCCAAGGCGACCATCAGCAAGATCGAGCGCGAGGAATTGAGCCCCACCGCGGTGATCCTGGTGCGGCTGGCCAGCGCCTTCGACCTCACCCTCGCCGGGCTGCTGGTGCGCGCCGAGGGCGAAGGCGTCCAGCCGCTGCTGTCGCGCGCCGCCGACCAGCCGGTGTGGCACGATCCCGCCACGGGATATTCGCGCAAGCAGGTGTTCGCCCGGCCCGATCATCCGGTCGAGGTCATCCAGGTCGAAATGCCCGCCGGGAAGAAAGTGGTGCTGCCGGCCTCCTCCTACGCGCGGATCCGTCAGGCGGTCTGGGTGCAGTCGGGCCAACTCGTCATCATCGAGAACGGCGAGCGCAATGTGCTGGCCACCGGCGACTGCCTCGGATTCGGCGCGCCCGCCGAGACCACCTTCGCCAACGAAACGAGATCCCCCTGCACCTATCTCGTCGTGCTCGCGCGGAGCTAGTGCGATGGCCGGGATCGACGCCGAAAGCCTCGGGACGCCTCGGTCGGTCACAATGGCGGGCCGCCGCTGGAGCAGGAGCACCGGCCGGAATGGGGCGACGGCGGAATCGGAAACTACTTCTACTGGAAGGCGGCGCACCGCGCGGCCTGGCACAACGTCTCGCCCGGAATCGTCATGTTTCGCCTGCGCAAGGCCGAACGGCTCGGACTCACCTACGAGGAATACACCTTGGAAATTCTGGAACGCGGCCGCCATCTCCAGATCGAGGACGTCGAGAGAATTGCCGAGATCAAGACGGCGCGATCGTTCAAGCGCAAATGAGCGAACAGGACCGCAACAAGGCTGCTTTAATTCACCGGGACCCACCATATGTCCGCGATCGAAATTAGCGCGCTGAACGCCTCGCCCGATATTCGAAGATGCTGAGCGAGATCCTGATCGAGACGGTCGCGAACGGCGGATCGGTCAGCTTCATGCATCCGCTGCCGCCGGATGCGGCAGGCGCATTCTGGGAAGGCGCGTTGGCGGCGGCCGGCCGCGACGAACGCATCATCCTCGGCGCCTGGGATGGCGATGTGCTCGCCGGCACCGTCACCCTGCTGCTGGATTGTCCGCCCAATCAGCCGCATCGCGCCGAGATCGCCAAGATGATGACCCGGCTCAGCCATCGCGGCCGCGGCGTGGCCACGGCCTTGATGCGGGCAGCCGAGAATCTGGCGGTCCAGCGAAACCGAACGCTGCTGGTGCTGGACACCGCGACCGACGGCGGCGCGGCGGGACTGTACGAGAAACTGGGCTTCGCATTGGCCGGCGAGATTCCGGACTATGCCCTGAAGCCGCACGGCGGCCTGACGGGGACCCTGATCTACTGGAAGCGGATCGGCGCCTGAGCTGCGCGCGACGACAGGTGAGCACGGTCATCGTGGCTTGGTCACGGAAAACACGATCGCCTGAAGCGGCATGCGGCCGCCGCCGAATTCACGCCGAACCGCTTGCAGCATCGCGTCAACGATACGTTGGGGTTCGACGCCGCCGCGCGCCCGGATCTGATCGATCAGCGGATTGCCAAAGACCAGCGCCTGCGCAAAACCCGCCATGTCCGCAATCACCTTGTTCAGCCTGACGACGGCAATGCCGAGATCATCGAAACCCGCCGCGAGCAGCATCTCCTTGATCGGATCGATCTGGTGGCAGGAGAACGGCACGTTGTAGAACTGCGGCGGATCCGCGGGGAAGAAGCTTCCTGCGACCTCGTGCGCGATCCGGCCGAACGGGTTGTGGCGATGGGAATCCCAGACGCTGAACAGGTAGCGGCCACCGGGGGCGAGCACGCGAAAAACCTCGGAACAGGATCTGGCCTTGTCCGGAAAGAACATGATTCCGAACTGACAGACCACCGCGTCGAAGCTTGCGTCCGCGAAGGGAAGCGCCACCGCGTCGGCCGGCTGGAACGCGACCCGCTCGCCGGCCCGGAACTTGGCGCGTGCGATGTCGAGCATCGGCGGATTGAGATCGGTCGCGATCAGATGAGCATCCGCGGGCAAGGCGTCGCGCAGCCTGCGGGTGACGATGCCGGTGCCGGCCGCCGTCTCCAGCACCCGCAACGGATTGCCGGCAGCCGCACGCTGCGCGATGTCGGCGGCGTAGTCGGCGAAGATGTTCGGGCCGAGGCCCTGATCATAGTACTGCGGGATACTGCCGATGAAGCCGGCCGCGTCGTTGCTCATGACGAACCTCCGATCGCCCCGGCCGCAGCATAGCGCGAGGCCCCGGGCAAAGCAGCCGACCCCAGGGTTCAATCCGGAACCGCTAGGCGGACACTTGACCCTGCCGCGCCCCCTCGATATGTTTCATGGAATACGGAATTCCGTATTCCAAATAGGACAGCCGGCATGATCCCATTGGATCCGCTCCCCAACCTGATCGACCAGGTCTATGCCCGGATCCTCGAGGCGATCACCGACCGTACGCTGCCGCCGGGGCATCGGATCCGGCAGAACGAACTGGCCGAAAAGCTCGGCGTGTCGCGCCAGCCGGTTTCCCACGCGCTGCATTTGCTGCACCGGCAGGGCCTCGTCGCCGAAAGCGGCCGCCGCGGCTTTGAAGTCACCCGGCTCGACCCGGAGCGCATCCGCCAGCTCTACGAGGTGCGCGGCGCCATCGACGCGCTGGCGGCACGGCTCGCAGCCGGGCGGGCCAAGACCGATACTGCGGGACGCGCGCAGCTCGAGACCGCCCTGCAGGCCGGGCGCGGCGCATCGACAGAAAGACGCCGCTGGCGCGGCTGATCGCGCTCGACGTCGATTTTCACCGCGCGATCTATCGCGCTCGCCGGCAATCCCGCGATCGAGGAGATGATCGCGCCGCAATGGCCGCATATGCGCCGCTCGATGGCGACCGTGCTGGCCGAACTCGATTACCGCGAAAGCGCCTGGACCGAACACGAGGCGATCGCCGCGCAGATTCTCGCCGGCAATGCAAAGGCCGCGGAAGCCGCCGCGCTGGCGCATGCGCAGACGGCGGGACGAATGACCGAGGAAAGATTGAAGGCGACCGAAAGGCGGCGTAGAGACGATGTCATCCGGGGCGCGAAGCGCACTCGAATGCCGGAAGCTCAGGTTCGAGCCGAGACGCGCCCAATGACAATAACAAGAACCAAAGGAGGAAACACCATGAAACTGACCCAGCAGCAGATCGACTATCTTCAACCGCGAAGGCTGGCTGTTCCTGCCCGAGCTGTTCAGCCCCGAGGAAGTCGACCTTCTCGCGCGCGAGGCCGATCGGCATCTACGACACCAACCGCCCGGAGGTGTGGCGCGAGAAGAGCGGCGCGCCGCGCACCGCCTTTGCCGCCCATCTCTACAACGAGGCGTTCGGCGCTGCTCGGCGCGCATCCGCGCATGATCGAGCCGGTCGAGCAGATCTTCGGCGAGAAGGTCTACATGCACCAGTTCAAGATCAACGCCAAAGCCGCCTTCACCGGCGACGTCTGGCAGTGGCACCAGGATTACGGCACCTGGAAGCGCGACGACGGCATGCCGCGAGCCGCGCGCGATGAACATCGCGATCTTCCTCGACGAGGTGATGCCGATCAACGGCCCGCTGATGCTGGTGCCGAAGAGCCAGCACGCCGGCGACCTCAAGGCCTCGCACGACCTCGAGACCACCTCCTATCCGCTGTGGACGCTGGACGAGGAGACCGTGACGCGGCTGGTGAAGGAGGGCGGCATCGTCGCGCCGACCGGCAAGGCCGGCGGCATGCTGATGTTCCACGGCAATCTGGTGCACGGCTCGGCCGGCAACATCACGCCCTATCCGCGCAAGATCGTCTATCTGACGCTGAACGCGGTCTCGAACTACATCCGCACCCCGACGCGGCCGGAATATATCGCGCATCGCGATTTCACGCCGATCCAGACGGTGGATGACGATGCGCTGCTGCGGCTGGCGCGTGCGCATCGCCAGGCGGCGGAGTAGGCTTCACGCGTCATTCCGGGCGCAGCGCATGCCCGGCGCTTGAGCCGGGCATCTCACGTCTTGCGACTGCATCGGCAAAGTCGTGGATGGCCGCGCGACAAGCGCGCGCCATGCCGGAATGACGCGCTTCAAGCATCCGATCGGATTCCTCCATGAACCTTCATCACCTCCTCAACGCCCGCCGCTGCCGCCGGCAAGCCGGTTCGCGTCGCGCTGATCGGCGCCGGAAAATTCGGCTCGATGTTCCTGTCGCAGGTGCCGCATACGCCGGGACTCGAAGTGCCCGTCATCGTCGATCTCGACCGCGACCGCGCCCGCGAAGCCTGCCGCACCGTCGGCTGGGATGAGGCGCGGATCGCGCGAACCGCCTTCACCGACGACGGCGTGCGCGCGATTGCCGGCGGCGCGATGGACGTCGTCGTGGAGGCGACCGGCAATCCCGCCGTCGGCATCCGGCATGCCCGCGCCGCGATCGCGGCCGGCAAGCATATCGTCATGGTCAATGTCGAGGCCGACGTGCTGGCCGGCCCGCTACTGGCCGAGGAAGCGCGCAAGGCCGGCGTGGTCTATTCGCTGGCCTATGGCGACCAGCCGGCGCTGACCGCCGAGATGGTGGACTGGGCGCGCGCCACCGGCTTTCGCGTCGTCGCCGCCGGCAAGGGCACCAAATATCTGCCGGCCTATCACGACGTGACGCCGGACGGCGTCTGGAGCCATTACGGGCTGACCGCCGGCGAGGCGCAATCGGCCGGCATGAACCCGCAGATGTTCAACTCGTTTCTCGACGGCACCAAATCCGCGATCGAGATGGCGGCGATCGCCAATGCCACGCGGACTCGACGTGCCCGGCGGACGGCTTGCTGTTTCCGCCCTGCGGCGTCGACGATCTGCCGCATGTGATGCGGCCGCGCGACAAAGGCGGCGTGCTGGAGAAGGCCGGCATGGTCGAGGTGGTGTCGTCGCTGGAGCGCGACGGCCGGCCGGTGTTCCGCGATCTGCGCTGGGGCGTCTATGTCGTGCTGGAAGCGCCGAACGATTACGCCGCCGATTGCTTCAGGCAATACGGCCTGAAGACCGATGCCATCGGGCCGCTATGCGGCGATGTACAAGCCGTATCATCTGATCGGGCTCGAGCTGAACATCTCGATCCTGTCGGCGGCGCTGCGCGACGAGCCGACCGGGCAGCCGCACGATTTTCGCGGCGACGTCGCCGCGGTCGCCAAGCGCGATCTGCGCGCCGGCGAAATGCTCGACGGCGAAGGCGGCTACACGGTGTGGGGCAAACTGATGCCGGCCGCCGCCAGCCTCACGGCCGGCGCGCTGCCGATCGGACTCGCGCATCGCGTCAAGCTGAAGAACGACGTCGCCCACGGCGCGGTGGTGCGCTGGAGCGATGTCGAGATCGACGCAGACAACGACACCATCAAGACGCGCCGGGCGATGGAAGCGACGTTTTCGCACGGCGATGATCGGGCGCCGTGCATTGACGCGCGGACATTTCATCGCCCTGCGCTGCGGTCAGCCGTGCGAGCGCTCGCGTGCGGATTAGCGATGCGGCATTCCCAGTGCTGCCAGCTCCACGCATGCCGGCGTCTCTTCGCAACTGCGTCGTAAGGCATGCAAGCGGAGCGACGCCCTTGATTCTCGGGAACCAATTCGTCATCCTGCCCGCGGTCCGGGATTGTCGGATTTGATCGCATCGAACACCAAGGGCTTTGGTTTCAGGTCCACATTCCGGAACAACAATCCAACGTCGGCCGTCGGCGAACCAAAGAAGACGACAATCAAGATCGTTGTCCCTCGTCGATAACGCGACATAAAAACATAGAGGAGGAAGCGCATGAAGCGTCGTGAATTTCTGAAGGTCGGCGGCGTCGGTCTCGCCGCGAGCGCGGTTGCAGCACCCGCGATCGCACAATCGATGCCTGAAATTAAGTGGCGGCTCGCGGCCAGCTGGCCGAAGTCGCTCGATACGCTGTACGGCGGCTGCGAATTTTTCGTCAAGCGCGTCGCCGAAATCACCGACAACAAATTCCAGATTCAGCCGTTCGCCGCCGGCGAAATCGTCCCGGGTCTGCAGGTGCTCGACGCCGTGCTCGAACGGCACCGTCGAGATGGGCAACACGGCGCTCTACTATTACTGGGGCAAGAATCCGGCCTTCACCTTCGGCACCTCGCTGCCGTTCGGGCTCAACACGCGCCAGCACATGTCGTGGATGCTGTTCGGCGGCGGCATGGACATGCTCAACGACCTGCTGAAGGAATATAACTGCGTCGGCGTTCCGACCGGCAGCACCGGCGCGCAGATGGGCGGCTGGTTCCGCAAGGAGATCAAGTCGACCGAGGATTTCAAGGGCCTGAAATTCCGCGTCGGCGGATTTCGCCGGCACCATCATCGCCAAGGTCGGCGGCGTGCCGCAGCAGATCGCGGCGGGCGACATCTATCCGGCGCTGGAAAAAGGCACCATCGACGCGGCCGAGTGGGTCGGCCCCTATGACGACGAGAAGCTCGGCTTCGTGAAGGTGGCGAAGTATTACTACTATCCGGGCTGGTGGGAAGGCACCGGCCAGGGCCACAACATCATGAACCTGGAAAAGTGGAACGCGCTGCCGAAGCACTATCAGGCGGCGATCGACCACGCGCTTCGTACGATACGTTCACCTGGGTCACCGGCAAATACGACTACGTCAATCCGCCGGCGCTGAAGCGGCTGCTGGCGTCGGGCGCGATCCTGAAGCCGTTCCCGCAGGAAGTGCTGGAGACCTGCTACAAGGCCGCCAACGAGATCTATGCGGATCTGTCGAAGACCAATCCGCACTTCGGCAAGATGTACACCAGCCTGGCGGCGTTCCGCAGCGAATTCGCTGGCCTGGATGCAGGTGGCCGAACTGAGCTTCGACAGCTTCATGATGCGGATGCGCACCCGCACCTAGAGATCGGTCAGGCCCGGCGAATCATCGAGGCCCGGAGGCTTCGTCTGACCGACATCGACGAAAAGCCCCGGAGAATTCTCCGGGGCTTTTTGCTTGATCGATCGTCTATTCCTCGTCGTCGCCGAGCGCGTCGGCGAGCTTGTCGTAATATTTGGCGACGAGATCGATGTTGCCCTTGTTCTCGATCGCCGGCGGCCGGCGACTTCAGCGCGTCGTTGAGATCGGCGAGCGCTTCCTTCTTGTCCTTGGCCGACATCTTCTTGTCGGCCTGGACC
>CAVTOO010000002.1:32500-819447 GCA_963736355.1 uncultured Alphaproteobacteria bacterium
GCTCGTGGCTTGAGCCCCGTTACATCTTCGGCGCAGAAACCCTTATTTAGACCAGTGAGCTGTTACGCTTTCTTTAAAGGATGGCTGCTTCTAAGCCAACCTCCTGGTTGTTTTGGGATTTCCACATCCTTTCCCACTTAGCCACGAATTAGGGGCCTTAGCTGTAGGTCCGGGTTGTTTCCCTCTCCACGACGGACGTTAGCACCCGCCGTGTGACTCCCGCATATTGCTTTCGGGTATTCGGAGTTTGGTTGGGTTTGGTAAGACGGTAAGTCCCCCTAGCCCATCCAGTGCTCTACCCCCCGAAGCATTCATGCGAGGCGATACCTAAATATCTTTCGCGGAGAACCAGCTATTTCCCAGTTTGATTGGCCTTTCACCCCTAACCACAAGTCATCGGAGTCTTTTTCAACAGACACCCGTTCGGTCCTCCAGTGAGTGTTACCTCACCTTCAACCTGCTCATGGCTAGATCACTAGGTTTCGGGTCTAATACAACGAACTTGGCGCCCTATTCAGACTCGCTTTCGCTGCGCATACGCCTATCGGCTTAAGCTTGCTCGTTAAATTAAGTCGCTGGCCCATAATACAAAAGGTACGACGTCACCCAGAACGTATCTTGGGCTCCGTCTGTTTGTAGGTGTCCGGTTTCAGGTCTATTTCACTCCCCTCGTCGGGGTGCTTTTCACCTTTCCCTCACGGTACTGGTTCACTATCGGTCGCTGAGGAGTACTTAGGCTTGGAGGGTGGTCCCCCCACGTTCAGACAGGATTGCACGTGTCCCGCCTTACTCAAGGATACATCATCGCATTACCCGTACGGGGCTATCACCCTCTGAGGCCCTGCTTTCCTGACAGGTTCCGGTTGTCTTTGATGTATCACTGGCCTGGTCCGCGTTCGCTCGCCACTACTAACGGAGTCTCTGTTGATGTCCTTTCCTCCAGGTACTTAGATGTTTCAGTTCCCTGGGTTCGCTTAAAACCTCCTATGTATTCAGAGAGTTTCATACCTTCACTTGATAACTGGAAATCCAAAACCTCGCGGCTTTCGCAAGCTCTTCACACATTGCTGTTCAATGAACCCCAAGAACATCAAGGTCTTGGAGTTCCAGCTATCGAAGGTGGGTTTCCCCATTCGGAAATCCGTGGATCAAAGCTTCTTCGCAGCTCCCCACGGCTTATCGCAGCGTAGCACGTCCTTCATCGCCTCTCAGCGCCAAGGCATCCACCGAACACCCTTAAGGCACTTGATTGCTCTCATTATCAATGTCCACACACTCGGCAGAATGTTGTCAATCGCCGCATAACGCGCACCCTCGATGAATGCTGCACGCGGCCGCGGACACTGATTAGAAAGACCAGCTTGCTTCGTAAGATCAACCCGATAGTGAGGCGGTCAAGCTTCACCAACAAGGATCATTTACCGCACAATCATCATCGCGATGATCGGGCGCCGAAATGATCCTGGAGATAATGAATGGGTGCCGCGAATTGCTTCGCAGATCCCAAACTCGGATCGATCTCCTCTTTACGATGTCAGAAATCCCGCACCCGCATCCGCACGGACGCAACGATGCGAAGTGATGTTTCGCGGACGATATTTCGAGTGACTCATCGTTCTCGATCAACCATCTGGTGGAGCCAGACGGGATCGAACCGACGACCTCATGCTTGCAAAGCACGCGCTCTCCCAGCTGAGCTATGGCCCCGTACCAGAAGACGAATGACTTGAGCGCAACTCTGAAGAGTCAGACTGCGCTCGATCAAAGTGGTGGGCCTGGGAAGACTTGAACTTCCGACCTCACGCTTATCAAGCGCGCGCTCTAACCAACTGAGCTACAAGCCCCTAACACGAGGAGCATGCTCGCGCGCAACGGCTAACGCCAATGCATCGCACAAGCGCAGCCCCTGGCGCGTGTTCGTCCGCGAAGAAAGAGAAACGAAGACGGCGAAATCCCGCCAATGGAGCTCAACAATCCTGACAATTGTTGGCCCCTGATGTTTCTAAAACGATCCGATAGAACAGAGCGAAGCTGATCTGAAGGATCATCCTTAGAAAGGAGGTGATCCAGCCGCAGGTTCCCCTACGGCTACCTTGTTACGACTTCACCCCAGTCGCTGACCCTACCGTGGCCGGCTGCCTCCCTTGCGGGTTAGCGCACCGTCTTCAGGTAAAACCAACTCCCATGGTGTGACGGGCGGTGTGTACAAGGCCCGGGAACGTATTCACCGTGGCATGCTGATCCACGATTACTAGCGATTCCAACTTCATGGGCTCGAGTTGCAGAGCCCAATCCGAACTGAGACGGCTTTTTGAGATTTGCGAAGGGTTGCCCCTTAGCGTCCCATTGTCACCGCCATTGTAGCACGTGTGTAGCCCAGCCCGTAAGGGCCATGAGGACTTGACGTCATCCCCACCTTCCTCGCGGCTTATCACCGGCAGTCTCCTTAGAGTGCTCAACTAAATGGTAGCAACTAAGGACGGGGGTTGCGCTCGTTGCGGGACTTAACCCAACATCTCACGACACGAGCTGACGACAGCCATGCAGCACCTGTCTCCGGTCCAGCCGAACTGAAGGATCTCCATCTCTGGAGTCCGCGACCGGGATGTCAAGGGCTGGTAAGGTTCTTCGCGTTGCGTCGAATTAAACCACATGCTCCACCGCTTGTGCGGGCCCCCGTCAATTCCTTTGAGTTTTAATCTTGCGACCGTACTCCCCAGGCGGAATGCTTAAAGCGTTAGCTGCGCCACTAGTGAGTAAACCCACTAACGGCTGGCATTCATCGTTTACGGCGTGGACTACCAGGGTATCTAATCCTGTTTGCTCCCCACGCTTTCGTGCCTCAGCGTCAGTATCGGGCCAGTGAGCCGCCTTCGCCACTGGTGTTCTTGCGAATATCTACGAATTTCACCTCTACACTCGCAGTTCCACTCACCTCTCCCGAACTCAAGATCCTCAGTATCAAAGGCAGTTCTGGAGTTGAGCTCCAGGATTTCACCCCTGACTTAAAGACCCGCCTACGCACCCTTTACGCCCAGTGATTCCGAGCAACGCTAGCCCCCTTCGTATTACCGCGGCTGCTGGCACGAAGTTAGCCGGGGCTTATTCTTGCGGTACCGTCATTATCTTCCCGCACAAAAGAGCTTTACAACCCTAGGGCCTTCATCACTCACGCGGCATGGCTGGATCAGGCTTGCGCCCATTGTCCAATATTCCCCACTGCTGCCTCCCGTAGGAGTTTGGGCCGTGTCTCAGTCCCAATGTGGCTGATCATCCTCTCAGACCAGCTACTGATCGTCGCCTTGGTGAGCCGTTACCTCACCAACTAGCTAATCAGACGCGGGCCGATCTTTCGGCGATAAATCTTTCCCCGTAAGGGCTTATCCGGTATTAGCACAAGTTTCCCTGTGTTGTTCCGAACCAAAAGGTACGTTCCCACGCGTTACTCACCCGTCTGCCGCTGACGTATTGCTACGCCCGCTCGACTTGCATGTGTTAAGCCTGCCGCCAGCGTTCGCTCTGAGCCAGGATCAAACTCTCAAGTTGGACTTGAAACTTTAAACCGGCTGATCACAACGTTTGACGAGGTCCCACCATATTTATCGCCTGCACGATTCACATCGCGCTGACGACGATGGTGTAACCTTTAAACGTGTACCGCCGAAGTCTTTCGTCCAGCCTCAACACCATGAAAACCGAAGTTCTCTCCGCGAAGCAGACCCGCAAGGACTCCGCCGTCCACGTTTCTCTTTCTTCATCTTCACTTGTCAAACAGCCCGGCGCCGGAGCGCCTCTCCCGTAAGGGAGCCTTCATATAAAGCCTTCACTCGACGACGAATTACAACCGACAACTATCGGTTGCTGATTCACTCATCTCAGTGAGGAGCTTCACAGGCGCGCCATCACGCCGAAAGGCATCGGCGCGCCCAGTGGCCGGTTTATAAGCCTCGCCCCGGTTCGTTGTCAACGGCCGATTTTGAAAAATCGAGCATCCGACAACAAAATTGGAAAACGCGAGAAGAGCCCGTTTTTAAAGGCTTGGGCCGCACTCCAGCCACATTTGTCAGCCGAGTTATACATATAGAACGCTTCGATTGAGTCTCAAGTCCAGCTCATAACTTGCCATCTGACCTGAACCTGGGGCTTCCGGGGCGCGACTGATCAGAAAGCCGCTTGTATCAAGGCCTTTTGGCTTTTCCGATTGAGCAGCAGGACTGAAATTAACGGTTCGGACCGGTTTTGACCTTCTGGAGACAGGCGGGATTGACCTTAAGCCGGGCGGTTAGCATGTTGCGGCCTCTCCAGCGGGCTTCTTTCCCGTTGGGGCAAGACTGCAAGTCACGGTGCCAGACGCCTGCGGGGGAGCTGGTATCCGGGGAATGGTGGGGGAAGACGGTTTGAATCACGGCACGTCGCGCGGCGGCTCAAAAACCGACGCCGGGATCATTGATCTCGGCCACGAACCCCCGCTTTCGGTGGACGGTTCGGAGGCTGGCGTCATCGATCGCCGCCGGATTTCTGTCCAATGGTTTAGCGGAACGATTCTGACCGGGTTGTGCGGCGCGGCTTTGATCGGCGGTGCCGTTTTCACGTCGCTCGACGGCGAGACGACCTTCGCCACTGTGGCCGAACGCGCCGAAGCAGCGTTGCGGGGCTCCGTCGGCTCCAACGAGCGCGGCTCCACCATCCGCAAGGCCGATCGCCTGCCGCCGCCGAACGAATCCGCTTCAGCCCGCCAGATCATTCGCGTCTCGACCGCGACGCGCCTTGGCAATCGCGAAGTCATGCGCGTACGCCCCTTCATCCGTGTCGCCGGCAATCTGTCGCTCGTGAGCAGCGACCTCGCCGCACGTATTCCGCCGTTCAATGCGCAGCGCCTTCTGACCGACGTCGGCAGCGCCGTGGCGTCGTCCGACGAGGCCCAGGCCGCAACGGCGGATCCGGACGCCGAGGTGTCCTTCGTCACGCGCGATCTCGCATCGATCCTCCCGCGCACGAAAATCGCCGGCAATCTTTCGCTCGAGAATATCGAGATGAGCGTGCGCGAGGCCACCAACTGGCGCGGCAATGACGGCGGCGGCGGTGTGCGCTACGCGGTCGCGAGCATCGCGCCGGGCCTGACGCAGCCCAACGCAAATGGCGGGCTGCGGATGTCGTATGCCAATGAAGGCAAGATTGATCCTTACGCCGGTTTCGAAGCGCGCATCGTTCCCGAGAACGTCACGATGCTGCCGAAGATGACCAAGGACGAAGCCGCCAATGTCACGGCGTCGAACGAGCGTCACATCACCGCGAAGAAGGGCGATACGCTGCTCTCCGTACTGCGCGACCAGGGCGCGACCGCCGAGGAAATGCGCGCGATTATTTCGGCGCTTAACCTGCCGGGCCGCGACGGCGCGCTGAAGGAAGGCCAGAAGCTGCGCATTCTGATGGCCGCTTCGGCGCCGGGCAAACGCCTGCAGCCCGTGCGCGTCATCGTCGGCAACGACACGACGACCGAAGCCATCATCGCGCTGTCGGATCTCGGCCGATATGTCTCCGTGGATGTCGCAAGCTTCAATGCCTCGACCGAAACCGCCAGCAACGCGGCCGACGACGAGGACGACGACGAGCGCGGCGGTATTCGTCTCTACGACAGCATCTACGAGACGGCGATGCGCGACAAAGTCCCGATGCCGATTATCGAGGACATGATCCGCATCTATTCCTACGACGTCGATTTCCAGCGCCGCGTCCAGCCGGGTGACTCGTTCGAGGTTTTCTACGCCGGCGACGACGAAACGCCGGGCGCCTCGGCCGACGCCAAAAGCGAAGTTTTATTTGCCGCGCTCACCATCGACGGCGAGACAAAGCGCTACTTCCGCTACCAGACGCCGGATGACTCGGTCGTCGATTACTATGACGAAACCGGCAAGAGCGCGAAGAAGTTCCTGGTCCGCAAGCCGGTCAACAACGGCATCCTGCGCTCCGCCTTCGGCGGACGACGCCATCCGATCCTCGGCTATACCCGCGCTCATACCGGCGTTGACTGGGCTGCCCCGTTCGGCACGCCGATCTTTGCCTCGGGCAATGGCAGCGTCGAGCGTGTCGGCTGGGAAGGCGGCTACGGCAAGTTCGTCCTGATCAAGCATCCCAATGGCTACGAGACCGCCTACGGCCATATGACCGCCTATGCCAAGGGCATCGAGCCCGGCAAGAGCGTGCGACAGGGCCAGATCATCGGCTTCGTCGGCTCCACGGGTCTGTCGACCGGCCCGCACGTTCACTACGAAATCCGCGTCAACGGCCGCTTCGTCGATCCCATGCGTATTCGCCTGCCGCGCGGGCGTTCGCTGGAGGGGCAAATGCTGGCGACCTTCGAAACCGAACGCGATCGCCTGCAGGGCATGATGACGCAAACCGGCGGACGCGTGGCGCAAAACGCGCCGGCGGCGACGCGCTAACAATCGTCACGGATAAAAAAAAGCGGGCCGGAGAGATCATCTCCGGCCCGCTTTTTATTTGGGTGTTTTTGGGTGTTACGCGGCGGCGGCGATTTTGCCGTTAAACGTCAGTCCATCGACCGCCGATGAAATTAACACTTTTTCGCCGTCCTTTACCGCGCCCGACAGGATCAGCTCCGACAGCGGATCCTGGACCTCCTTCTGGATCGCGCGCTTCGAGGGACGCGCGCCATAGGCGGGGTCGTAGCCGCGATCTGCGAGCCACTCGCGCGCCTTGGGCTCCAGCACGATGGAGATCTTGCGGTCTTCCAGGAGCTTCGACAGCCGCCCCATCTGGATGTCGACGATCCGGCCCATGTGCTCGCGCCGCAAGCGGTGGAACAGGATGATCTCGTCGACGCGGTTGAGGAATTCGGGACGGAACCGCGCCCTCACCTCGTCCATCACCTGCTCGCGCACGTCTTCGGTATCGGCGCCGTCGGGTTGCTCGACCAGATAGCTGGAGCCGAGATTGGACGTCATCACCAACAACGTGTTGCGGAAATCGACCGTGCGGCCCTGACCATCCGTGAGCCGCCCGTCGTCGAGCACCTGCAGCAGAATGTTGAAGACGTCGGGATGCGCCTTCTCGATCTCGTCGAACAGCACGACCTGATAGGGCCTGCGCCGCACGGCTTCGGTCAACGCACCGCCTTCATCGTAACCGACATAGCCCGGAGGCGCGCCGATCAGCCGCGCCACCGAATGCTTCTCCATGTATTCCGACATATCGACGCGCAGCAGCGCGTGTTCGTCGTCGAACAGATATTCGGCCAGCGCCTTGCGTCAGCTCGGTCTTGCCGACGCCGGTGGGGCCCAAGAACATGAATGAGCCCATCGGACGGTTGGGGTCCTGCAACCCGGCGCGCGACCGGCGCACGGCGGTGGAGACCGCCTTGACCGCCTCGGCCTGACCGACGACGCGCGCACCCAATTGCTCTTCCATCTTGAGCAATTTCTCGCGCTCGCCCTCAAGCATGCGATCGACCGGAATGCCCGTCCAGCGCGACACGACGCCCGCGATGTGATCCGAGGTGACGGCCTCTTCCATGACACCGCTCTGCGCGGCGCCCTCGAGGTCCTTCAGTCTCTTCTCAAGCTCGGGGATGCGGCCATAGGCCAGTTCGCCGGCGCGCTGATACTCACCGCGCCGCTGGGCGTTGGCGAGTTCGTTGCGGGCCTGCTCCAGCTCGCTCTTGACGCGCTGGGCATCGTTGAGCTTGTCGCGCTCGGACTTCCATTTGGCGGTGAGCGCATCGGCCTGCTCCTGCAGGGACGCGAGTTCCTTCTCAAGCCGCTTCAAACGATCCTTGGAGGCCGCGTCGGTTTCCTTCTTCAGCGCCTCCTGCTCGATCTTCAGCCGCACGATCTCGCGGTCGAGGTTGTCGAGCTCCTCGGGCTTGGAATTGATCTGCATTTTCAGCCGCGCCGCCGCCTCGTCGATCAGGTCGATCGCCTTGTCGGGCAGGAAACGGTCGGTGATGTAGCGGTTCGACAGCGTCGCCGCCGACACCAGTGCAGAGTCGGTGATCCGCACGCCGTGATGGACTTCGTATTTCTCTTTCAGGCCGCGCAGGATCGAGACGGTGTCTTCCACCGTCGGCTCGCTGACGAAGACCGGCTGGAAGCGCCGCGCCAGCGCGGCATCTTTCTCGACATGCTTGCGGTATTCGTCGAGCGTGGTGGCGCCGATGCAGTGCAGTTCGCCGCGCGCCAGCGCCGGCTTCAGCAGGTTGGACGCATCCATCGCGCCGTCGGCCTTGCCGGCGCCGACCAGCGTATGCATTTCGTCGATGAAAAGGACGATGCCGCCGTCGGAACTCGTGACTTCGTTCAGAACCGCCTTCAGGCGCTCCTCGAACTCGCCGCGATATTTTGCGCCTGCGATCAGAGCGCCGAGATCCAGCGCCAGCAGCTTCTTGTCCTTGAGGCTGTCGGGCACGTCGCCATTGATGATGCGCAGCGCCAGACCTTCGACGATGGCGGTCTTGCCGACGCCGGGCTCGCCGATCAGCACGGGATTGTTCTTGGTCCGGCGCGAGAGCACCTGAATGGTGCGCCGGATTTCCTCGTCGCGGCCGATCACGGGATCAAGCTTGCCGTCGCGGGCCGACTGCGTCAGATCGCGGGCATATTTCTTCAGCGCATCATAGGCGTTCTCGGCCGACGCGGAATCGGCGGTGCGGCCCTTGCGCAGCGCCTCGATGGCGGTGTTGATCGTCTGCGGCGTCGCGCCACCCTTGGCAATCAGCTTGCCGGCGTCCGATTCCTTTTCCAGCGCCAGCGCCAGCAGCAACCGCTCGACCGTGACGAAACTGTCGCCGGCCTTGTCGGCGGCTTTTTCAGCGGTATCGAAAACACGCGCCAGATCCGGCGCGAGATAGACCTGCCCGGCTCCGCCGCCGGAGACCTTGGGCACCTTGCCGAGCGCGTCCTCGGTCGCCTTCAGAATGCTGCGCGAATTGCCGCCCGCCCGGTCGATCAAACCGCCGGCCAGCCCCTCGGAATCGTCAAGCAGCACCTTGAGAAGGTGCAGCGTGGAAAACTGCTGATGGCCCTCGCGCAGCGCCAGCGACTGCGCCGACTGCACGAACCCGCGAGAGCGTTCGGTGTATTTGTCGAAGTTCATTGGAGCCCCTGTTGCGCATTTTCCGGTTAAGTGGAAACCGGTTAGCCGCAAGAAAATGCGCCATTTAAAAGTAGCGCGTGTCCTTGTCGCAAAACCGGTGCCCACTTTTGCGGGACACGCGCGTTGCCTGCCCCGCATGCCTCGAAAGCACATGCAGGGCATCTTTATGGGATTCCGCCGCATTGACGCCGGTCAACGGCGCGCCCTGTGGCGGTTGTCTGCCCCACAATGTGGGAGTGCGCCGGCCCTTGTGGAAGGGGGTGCTTCACATTTTCGTTAATGCTGGCAGGCCGGCAGCCGTCCCGTTAGAAAAGGATATGACCGACGCCAGCCTCCGCAGCATCTATCGCTACCCCGTTAAGGGGCTGTCCCCCGAGCCGATGCCCCGCGTCAGGCTCACCCCCGGTGCAACGCTGCCCGCCGACCGGGCCTACGCCATCGAAAACGGCCCCTCGGGCTTCGACCCGGCCGCCCCGAGCTACGAGCCGAAGATCAAGTTTCTGATGCTGATGCGCGACGAAAAACTCGCCGCGCTGCGGACCCGTTACGACGACGCCAGCCGGACCCTGACCGTGCACCATGACGGCCACGAGATCGCAGGCGATCTCGGCACCACGGAGGGCCGCGCCGCCATCGAAGCGTTTTTCGCGAGCTACAGCGCCGACGATCTGCGCGGACCGCCGAAGGTGCTGACGTCGCCCGGCCATTCGTTTTCGGATGTCGCGAAGAAGGTCGTCTCGATCATCAACCTGGAAAGCGTCGCGGCACTCGAAGGCGTTATCGGCAGGCCCATCGACCCGCTGCGCTTTCGCGGCAATCTCCACGTCACGGGCTGGCCGGCCTGGTATGAACTGGATCAGGTCGGGCGCGAGATCACGATCGGCGATACGCGGCTCAAGATCGTCAAGCGCATCCAGCGCTGCGCGGCGACCAATGTCGATCCGACGACGGCCGAACGCGACATGAATATTCCGAAGACGCTGATGCAGACCTACGGTCACGCGGACTGCGGCATTTACGCGGAGGTGATTCCGGCGGTGAGATTGCCGTGGGCGACAGTCTGAAATTTTCGCAGCCGCAACTGATCTAGAACTTTCGGAAATATCCGCTGCAGAGATCTGGATTGATGGGATTTTTAACGTCGCGCCGACATGATCCGCTTCACGGATATTGATTGATGGGATTTTTCACATCGGCTGCCGACAACAGCGAAAGATAGAGCAGATACTTGCGCAAGTTTCCGGGGCCGGTGACGCTCCATCCTTCGCGAACAAATTTGTTCTGATGACATTGTCAAGCGCCTTAAGTCGGGCTGTTCCTACGCGAACGGGCTTCTGCAACTTCAGCAGTCAATTTGGCGGCTTTCTCGGAAACCACCGCTATCTGATCGTTTCGGGAAACGCCGGTGCATTGACAGCTTTGCGCTCCGAATTGTGGATTGTGTCTGTTACCCTGCCGTGCCTGTTCAAGCATCGGCTTACGTCAAGCGGCGACCAACTCGCTCGAGGTAACGAGTATCGTTATTTTGCGCGAAATCGAGATATCCGACAGCTCGAAGAGGCGTTACCGTTCGCCGGTCAAAGAACTGGCGATCTACTGGTTCGAATCCGTCGGCGACCAGAGGTGAATTTTTCCGCTTTTCGACGCCCGGACGTCGTACCCGAAGGCGAGATCGAGAACGCGCAATCGCGCGCGCTATCTTGCGCGCGTCCATCTGGCGAACGGCGATATCGCTCACGCAAATGTGGCTCTCCAGCAGAACTCATGATATGCGCGCTGAGAACGGGATACGCGCTGTAAAGGGGAAGAAGCCCCTCACCCGCCGCCTGCATCATACGCAGGCTGGATCAGCTTCGGCAGGCGACCTCTCCCCGCAAGCGGGGAGAGGTGAAGAAATCACCTCAGCATATTCAGTCGTCACCACCGGGCTTGTCCCGGTGGTCCCGACTGGAGAGGCACTGCCCCGATAAGCGGGATCACCGGGTCACGGCGCATCCAAGTCGGCTGTAGCCGACTTGGATACTTAAAATGCCCGATCTCGGATAAATCCGAGATCGGGTGCGCCGTCCCGGTGATGACACTTTCAAGAAAGATGGATGCCCGGATCAAGTCCGGGCATGACGGCCATTCAGGCCGTCAGTTCGGCATCACGTAGGCGTAGATGCGCCCGCGCGAATAGGTCAACTCCGCAACGCGACGGTTGTGATTGCCCGAGATGACGATCGGGTTGCCGTTCGGGTCGATGCCCGACACAACACCGACATGACCGCCGCGCTTGCCGCGCGACATCACGGCGATGGCGCCGACCTGCGGGCCCGACACGCGGCGACCGTAGCTGGCAAATGAACGTGCCATGTTCGAACCGGACACCTTATGCCCGGCGCGCTCAAGCACCATGTTCATGAAGGCCGCGCACCACAGCGTCGAGCGACCGGTCGGATTGGTCCCGAGATAGCGTCGAGCCTCGGAGACGACATCCGACGAGCCGAGGGCAAAAGACGCCCCCGCGGCAGCACCAGCGCTTGCCTGCGCGTTCCGGAATGCCGCCTGCGACGCGCGATGCGAACGCGAACGGGACGACCGATCATTGGTTGTGGTGGGATTGGATGCGTTGCCGGAATAGATGCTGCCGCCAGATGGTTCGGTCGGCTCAGCCCGCGACGGAGTCGCAACGGCAACGATGGAAAGCGCGCAAGCGGCGAGCGCCGCGTAACGAATGGAACGTGTTGTACTCGTAACGATCATCAAGCTTGTCCCTCAAAGGTAAGCACCCCCAAATTCTGCGCACGCGAATGCCCGCACAGCGGCGGGGTTCATGCCGTTGCAGCGGTGGCGAGAATGTGGCGGGGGCGAGTCACCGAGAGACTCATTTCGTGACTCGTTAATTCACAAAGATTAACGCAGTTGAATAGAGGTGCTGAGGTAGCGATCCGGGAACTTATATTGCGCAATTCAGCGCTCTCGCGAACGGATCAATGCGCACGACAAAAGCGCGCAAGCAGTTTTGCATGCACATTATGCCGACAGCGTATGGCTAATTTGCGCGTGAATCAGCGCTTGCGCACGTTTCTGCCGCCGCGACTGAGCAGAAACACCGCCTGCTCGCCGAACAAGTTCCAGAACCACCATGGCGCATTGAAGCGCAGCGGACGGCCCCACGCGTTGAGCGCGACGGCTTTATCCATCTTGGCGTCGATCTCGTCGCACAGCTGCACGAAGTCCTTGATCGTGCAGAAATGAATGTTCTCGGTGTCGTACCAGGTCGCCGGCAGATTGTCGGTCTGCGGCATCTGGCCCATGAACATCAAATCGCGGCGGATCTTCCAGTGCCCGAAATTCGGAAACGACACGATCGCATGCCGGCCGATGCGCAGCATGTTCTCGACCACGTCGCGCGGCTTGCGCGTCGTCTGCAGCGTTTGCGACAGGATGACATAGTCGAACGCGTCATCGGGATAATCGGACAGATCGGCGTCGGCATCGCCCTGGATCACCGCGAGCCCCTTGGCGACGCAATGATTGACGCCGCTGCGCGACAATTCGATGCCGCGGCAATCGACGCCGCGCGTCTCCAGAAGCTGGAGCAACTCGCCCTCGCCGCAACCGACATCGAGCACGCGCGATCCGCGCTCGACCATGTTGGCGACGAGCAGATGATCGACGCGATATTGCTCGGACGTCCGCTGCTCCGCAGCAGCAGCCGGCGATCCGCCTGCGCGCATGGAGTCAGCCACGCTCACGGCACAATCCCCACGCCGGCCTTGCGAGCTGCGCTGGCCGACTCCAGAAACGCACGCGTGATCTTCCAGTATTCGGTCTCGTCCAGCAGGAAGGCATCGTGCCCCTTGTCGGTCTCGATCTCGGCAAACGAGACCCGCGCGCTGCCGGCATTGAGTGCATGGACGATGGCGCGCGATTCAACCGTCGGGAACAGCCAGTCGCTGGTGAAGGAGACGACACAGAAGCGCGTGCGCGTATCGCGGAACGCTTCCGCCAGCACGCCGCCATGATCCGCCGCGAGGTCGAAATAATCCATCGCACGCGTCAGGTAGAGATAGCTGTTGGCATCGAAGCGCTCGACGAAGGACGAGCCCTGATGGCGCAGATAGCTCTCCACCTCGAAATCGGCATCGAAGGAAAAGGTCGGCAGCTCGCGATCCTGCAGGCGCCGGCCGAATTTCCGGTGCAGCGAGGAATCCGACATGTAAGTGATGTGCGCGGCCATGCGCGCGACCGACAGCCCGCGACGGGGACTGGTCCCCTCGCTGAAGTAGCGTCCGCCGCGCCACTCGGGATCGGCCATCACCGCCTGACGACCGACCTCGTGAAACGCGATGTTCTGCGCCGAATGACGCGTCGCGCAGGCCACCGGCATCGCCGAAAACACGCGCTCGGGGAACGTTACGGCCCACTGCAGCACCTGCATTCCGCCCATCGAGCCGCCCACGGCGCACAACAGCTGGTCGATACCGAGATGATCGAGCAGCATCGCCTGCGAACGCACCATGTCGCGAATGGTGATGACCGGAAAATCGAGACCCCAGGGACGTCCCGTCGCCGGATTGGTCGATGACGGACCGGTGGTGCCGAGACAACCGCCGAGCACATTGGCGCAGATCACGAAGTAGCGGTCGGTGTCGATGATCTTGCCGGGCCCGACCATGACCTCCCACCAGCCGGGCTTGCCGGTCACCGGGTTCACGTTGGCGACATGCTGGTCGCCTGTCAGTGCGTGGCAGATCAGGATGGCATTGGAGCGCGTGGCATCGAGCGTGCCGTAGGTCTGGTAAGCGACCTGAAACGGCGACAGATCGACACCGCAATCGAGATGCAGCGGCTTGTCGGCGCCAAAACGCACAACCTGCGAGGTCGGATGATCCGCCTCGCGCCTGTTGCCTGCGTCCTGAACCGCTTGCACGTTAACCACCCGATGCTCTCTCAAGTGCGACCCGAGGCGTGTTTTTGCGCCAGCCGCTGAGCCTAGGTATGGATTGAGGCTCAAAACTGTCAATGTTTTCTTTGATTTCGCTCGCCGTCCTGCCTATCAATGCGGCCGGTCGGCGCGCCCCTGAGGTGGGGACGCGCCCAAGATGAGCCCGATCCGATGGTCCGACCCACACCGCGTCCCGGCATTCTCGACATCGCGCCTTACACTCCGGGCAAAAGCGGTGCACCCGGCGTTGCGCGCGTCTTCAAGCTGTCCGCCAACGAAACACCGCTCGGCCCCTCGCCGCGTGCGGTCGAGGCTTATCGCGCCGCGGCATCGCACCTCCACGATTACCCGGAAGGCACCTCGCGCGTGCTGCGCGAGGCCATCGGCCGCCATTTCGGCCTCGATCCGGCGCGCATCGTCTGCGGCGCGGGCTCCGACGAAATTCTGAATTTCCTGGCGCATGGCTATCTCGGCGAAGGCGACGAGGCGATTCACACCGCGCACGGATTCCTTGTCTACAAGATCGCGACCATGGCCAACGCGGCGACGCCGGTCGTCGTGGCGGAGATCAATCACACCGCGAATGTCGACACCATTCTCGCCGCGGTGACGGCGAAGACGCGTCTCGTCTTCATTGCCAATCCGAACAATCCGACCGGCACCTATTTGCCGTTCGACGAACTGAAGCGTTTGCAGACCGCCCTGCCGGCCAATGTGCTGCTCGTGGTCGACGCGGCCTACGCCGAATATGTCCAGCGCAACGACTATGAGGCCGGCATCGAACTGGTCGCGACCTGCGACAACGTCGTGATGACGCGGACCTTCTCGAAGATCCATGGCCTCGCCGCCTTGCGCGTCGGCTGGATGTATGGACCGGCGCATGTGGTGGACGCCGTGAATTGTTTTCGCGGCCCCTTCAATGTCGCAAGCCCAGCGATGCTGGCGGCCGCCGCCTCGCTGGACGACGCCGCGCATATCGAGACCGCGCGCGCGCATAACGCAAAGTGGCTCGCCTGGCTGACCGAGGAGATCACCAAGCTCGGGCTGAAGGTGACGCCGAGCGTGGCGAACTTCGTGCTGATCCATTTTCCCGAGACAGAGGGCAAGACGGCCGACGACGCCGACGAGTTTCTCAGCCGCCGCGGTCTCATTTTGCGCGGGCTGAAGAACTACGGCTTGCCGAATGCCTTGCGCATGACGGTCGGCCTCGAAGAACCCAATCGCCTCGTGGTCGACGGCTTACGTGACTTCATGGAGCGGCCGTGAGCGCGAGCGCAAAATTCCCGCGCGTCGCGGTGATCGGCATGGGCCTGATCGGCTCGTCGATTGCGCGCGCCGTGAAGACGCTCGACCTCGCCGGCGAACTCGTGGTCAGCGACGCCGATGCCGCCGTGCGGCAGCGCGCGACCGAACTGGGCCTCGGCCATCGCGTCGCGGCGACCTCGGTTGAGGCGGTCAGGGACGCCGATCTCGTCATCGCCTGCGTGCCGGTCGGCGCTTACGGCGCGTTGGCCAAGGAGATCGGGCCGCACCTGAAAGCCGGCGCCATCGTGTCCGATGTCGGCTCGGTCAAGAACGCCGTGCTGAAGGACATGCAGGTGCATCTGCCGCCGTCCGTCCATTTCATCCCGGCGCATCCGGTCGCGGGCACGGAGCACTCCGGCCCCGATGCCGGTTCGCGGAATTGTTCATCAATAAATGGACCATCCTGACGCCGCCGGAAGGCGCGGACGCGGCTGCGGTTGCGCGCCTCGTCGCGTTCTGGGAAGCGCTCGGCGCCATGGTCGAAGTGATGGGCGCGGAGCACCACGATCTGGTGCTGGCGGTGACAAGCCATCTGCCGCATCTCATCGCCTACACCATCGTCGGCACGGCGGATGAACTGGAAGACGTGACGCGCTCCGAAGTGCTGAAGTTCTCGGCCGGCGGTTTCCGCGACTTCACGCGCATCGCGGCCTCCGATCCGACGATGTGGCGCGACGTGTTCCTCAACAACAAGGACGCCGTGCTGGAAATGCTCGGCGCCTTCCAGGAAGACCTGTCGAAGCTGACGCGCGCCATTCGCCGCGGCGACGGCGAGGCGCTGTTCGAGCACTTCACGCGCACGCGCGCGATCCGCCGCGGCATTGTCAGCATCGGACAGGATTCGGCGGCGTCCGACTTCGGCCGTCCGCATCCGGCGCTGCCGGGAAAAGATCCTTCAAAGACTTAACGACCATCCCCGCACGACTGCGACAACGCGCTCGCTTCGTTGCGAGCGAAAGCCGCGTTATCGTCGCAACTTCGCTGCATTTGCGCGCGGCAATTGACGCCGCAACAATCCGGGAGAAGTCGCATGGCCTATATCGATGGTTTTGTCATTCCGCTGCCGAAGAAGCGCATCAAGGACTATCAGAAGATGTCCAAGGCGGCCGGCAAGATCTGGATGAAATACGGCGCGCTGGAATATCGCGAATGCGTCGGCGAAGACCTCAAGACCACGATGGGGAAGAGTTTTCCGAAACTGGCCAAGACGAAGCCCGGCGAGACGGTGATGTTCTCGTGGATCGTGTACAGGTCGCGCAAGCATCGCGACGCCGTCAACGCCAAGGTCATGAAGGACAAGCGGATCGCCGCGATGATGAACGGCGATCATCCGTTCGATCCCAAGCGCATGAGCTATGGCGGCTTCGACGTGATCGTCGATCTCTAGGCGCTTTAGAAGAGTGTCGGCGTCTGCGCGACCTGCAGCTGGCCGATAAACACCACGCCGTCGACAAAGCGCAGCGGCAGCGCAATCGCCTTCTTGCCCTCCAGCGTCGTGGGTTGACCGAGCGCATTGATGCCGGCGACGGCCACCGAGCCCGCGCGCTCGCGCGCGAGATTGCTTAAGCCCGGCATGATGCGATCGAGCGAACCCAGCATGTTGTTGACGTCGCGCGCATTGACGCCCGGCGCGAAGCGATCGACCGTCGATTGCGGAATGCCTTGCGCGAGCAATTTGTCGAGCCCGAGCGCGGGAATGATTTTCTCGATGCCGGCGACGACCATCTGCAATTCGCCATTGAGGCGACCGGCCGGCGTCAGCCCGAGCTGACCGGTGGCGGTTGCAATCAGATCGCCCTGCTGCACGCGCGCCTGCACGATCTCGATGCGGCCGTCGGCCGCCTGAATTTCGCGGAAGCGCGCGGGCCAGGGCTTGGGCGAGAAGTCGCGCAAGCCCAACAGGCGCGAGGTGATGTCGGCATCGAGCGGCTGCGCCAGCAGCGGATGCAACGATTGCAATGTCGCGCCGGTCAGGCGATTGACGATTTCGATCACGGGCTTGTCGGCGACGGAGCCTTCGGCGATGCGGCCATGCAACTCGGCATGCTTCGCACGCAGCAGCGCAGGCGTCGGTGCGCCCGGCTGATCGAGCAGCGAGATCGTCGAAGGCGAACGACGCACGCTGGGGAATTTCAGGCAGCCCGCGCACGCTCGCCTGGCCAAGCTTCCAGCGCGCGATCATCGACGGCGCCTTGCCGGTGTCGGCCAGCGTCATCGGCGAGGTGAATTCCGCGATCAGAAATTTCGGGTCATAGACCTGCGCCGTGACCAGAAGATCGCCGAGCCGCAGCGTCATGGCCGGATTGCTCAGCGTGGCGCTGGCGTTGGTACAACGCACCTCGATGCGGAACGGATATCCGCCGGTCGACAGATTGCCGCAATCGAACTGGCGGCCGGCCTTGGCTTCGCGTGCGCGCCAGCCCTCGATCAGGGTTTCGGCCTGCGACGCCGCGTAGAACCAGACGCCCGTCCACACCAGCGCGGCCAGCACCACCACGGCCGGCATGACAAAAACGGGCCAAAGCCGGCGACGGCGGGGCGCGAGAGCGGGGTGCAGGTAATCGGGATCCATCAACGAACTTGAACTCCAGATGCAGGCCGCCAGTGAATGCCCGCAATGCGACAATTCTTGGTCGGTTTCAGGCCGAACCTAGCAAGCCCGTCGCGTCCCCGGAAGGGCTCCGCTTTTTTGTTTTGGCGCGTTTTCTTCACGCGAACCGGTCCCCACCTCGCTTGAAAACGCGCATTGCGCCTGAAAAGCCGCGCTGATACTGCGATACCTCGATCCGCTCTGCGAATGCGTGAATGACGGCTTCCTCGACCGACGATTTGTGGGTGTTCGGCTACGGCTCGCTGATGTGGCGGCCGGGCTTTGCGTTCCTCGAACGCGTCCCCGCGCACCTGATCGGCGCGCATCGCGCGCTGTGCGTCTATTCATTCGTCCATCGCGGCACACCGGAGAAGCCGGGCCTCGTGCTCGGGCTCGATCGCGGCGGCGCGTGCCGCGGCATCGCCTTCCGGGTCGCGGCTCATCTTCGCGAGGACACAGTCGCCTATTTGCGGGAGCGCGAGCAGGTCACGTCGGTCTATCGCGAGGCGGTGCGTTCGGTCTGGATCGAAACCGGCGAACGCCAGCGTGTCAGCGCGCTGTGCTACGTCGTCGATCGCGGCCACGAGCAATATGCCGGACGACTTTCGCTCGACGAGCAGGCCCGTCTCGTGCGCCAGGGACACGGCCGCTCCGGCGCCAACCGCGACTATGTTATTTCCACGGTGTCGGAACTCGAGCAGCAAGGCTATCGCGACGGCGATCTGCACAAGCTTGCGGACATGCTGCGCGCAGGCTAGCGGGCGCTTTACGTTGTGGCGCGCGCGTCAGCCGAGGTGACGATTTCGACGCCGGCGGCGCGCAGTTCGGTGCGCCCCATCTCCACGAGACGCGCGGTTGCGGTTTCGATCACGTCAGTGACGCGCGCGAGCAGTTCTTCACGCGACAATCCCGGCGCGATGGGATCGAGCACCTCGACGCGCACGGTTCCGGGAAAACGCAGAAACGTCCGGCGCGGCCAGAATAGCCCTGAGTTCAGCGCCACCGGCACGCAGGGAACGCCGCACGCGGCATAGATCTGCGCCACGCCGAATTTGTAGCGTGGCTCGGCGCCGACCGGCCGGCGCGTTCCTTCCGGGAAAATCAGGATCTGGCGGCCTTCGGCGCAGGCGATCTTGGCGCGCGCGGTAATGCCCGCCATGGCCGAGCCGCCGGCGCCGCGGTTCACCGGAATCATGCGCGCCTTGATGGTGTACCAGCCGAAGAACGGGATCCATTGCAGTTCGCGCTTGAGGATGTAGACGAAGCCGGGAAACAGATCCATCAGCGCGAATGTTTCCCACAAGGACTGATGCTTGGAGGCGACCACGACCGCGCCGTGCGGAATTTTCTCAAGGCCGCGGAATTCAACATGGATGTTGCAGATGACGCGCAGCAGCCAGAGATTGGTCCGCGACCACCACCGGCACACCTTCATGATGACGGCGCTCGGCAAGGCGAATGTCGGAACCGCGGCCAGAAGAAAGGCGATGAGCACGGCGTAGAACGCGACATTGAAGATCAGCGAGCGCACGAAGATCGAGAGCTTCGCCGCCGGAGCGATGGACACCGCAGGACTGGGATTCGACACGGGACTGAACCTGTCACTCAATGGGAAGATGCGGACCGGTTCTTGCCTGCAGTTGCGGCGCTGGACAAGCCAGTTGCGTCGGCGTCGGGCAAAAGCCCGGTGGCGCTGAGGCGGATACGGGCGCCCGCGACGAGGAATTTGGCGTATTCGAGCATCAGGAGCCGCGCGCCTGCCCCGCTGGACCACCACGGCTCCGAGCGCCAGGTGTCGCCAACGACCGGATAGGGAATGAGCTTCACGCCCGGCATGGTGTGCGAGAATTCAGCGATCGCGCGCGGCATGTGATAGTTCGACGTCACGACGATCAGCGAATGAAACCCGCGCGCCTCGACCCAGCGCTGCGCCTCGGCGGCATTGCCGCGCGTGTTGACGGCGAAGCGGCCGAGATCGACGCAGCACGACAGAAGCTGCTGATGCTCCGGCATGGCGCGGGAAATGTCGCCGCGGCTGTTGCCGGCATGCACGCCGGAGATCAGCAGACGCTGCGCCCGCTTGCCGGCCAGCAGATCCATGCCGTCGGAGACCCGCGACGATCCGCCGGTCAGCACGACGATGCCGTCGGCGCGATCGGTCAGGGCAATTTCCGACGACGAGAGCTGCGCGACAAACCAGACAAAACCGGCAGCCGCCAGCACGGCGGCGGCGAAGCCCGCCCAGATCACCTTGCGGCGCACGGAAGCGCCCGCGGATTTCCGCGCCGCGCCAGGGCCGCCAGCCTCACGTGCCGGATCGGAGCCGGCATGGGCCTTGTCTGTCATGGCACCCCGCCCTCATGCCTTGCACGGCATGAATATACCGCGAAATCCGGCATTGCGGTGGCACGAAGGGGCTTGCTCATTCAATATTCTCAAGGGTCGCATGCAACGTCCGCCGCGAGGCCAGGACGGTGAGAAGCGCGATCAGGACGGCCTGAGCCAGTAAAATCAGGTAACCGGTCGGGCGCAGGGCGAAGGTGCCGAGCAGGGCGACAAACTGGTCGCCGATGGCGGTTCCGGACATGAACCCGCCGACCGATTCGCCGAAGCCGAAAACGAGCATCGCGGCGCCTGCGCCGATCAAAGCCCCCTCCAGCCCCAGCCAGAGGAAATGGCGCAGGAAATGGCTGACGATGTAGCGGTCGCCGGCGCCGACGAAATGCAGAACTTCGACAATCGGCCGGTTGGTCGCCATCGTCCCGCGCGTGGCGAACGAGACCGAGATGACGGTCGCGATCATGACGAGCGTGACAAGGCCGATGGCGACGGCCACCGCCGCATTGGTCATCGCCCGCATCCGTTCGATCCAGGCACGATGATCGTCGAGCGTCGCCGCGGGAACCTCCGACACCAACCGCACGCGCAGACTGGCGAGATCCGGCGCAGCGCCGGGGGCGAGGCGCGCGACGAGCACGCGCGGCACGGGTAAGTCGTTCAGCGACAATCCAGTCCCGAGCCAGGGCTCGAGCAGCTTTGCGGATTCTGCCGCCGTATAGACACGCACGTCGACGATCCCGCCATGCGCACGCACGATCTCGGCTGCGCGCGTCACATCGCGCTCAAGGTCGCGACCCGTGGCCGGTCTGATCTGGACCGTGATCTCGCTCGCCACATCGGATTGCCACTCAGCCGCGGAGGCGTTCACCAGAATGGCGGCGCCGGTCGCCAGCGACGCCAGGAACGTCATGATCGCCACGACCGCGACCAGCGCGCGCCCCGCGATCGACGCGCGCGGCACCACCGGAGCGGCGCTGCGCGGACGCGGTAGCGGTCCGCGCCCATCGGCGGGGCGATCAATCATAGACATGAATATGCCCCTCATGGAGGACCAGACGCCGCGAGCCGTACTGATCCATCAATCCGATGTCATGGGTCGCGATGATGATGGCGGTGCCGGTCTTGTTGAGTTCGATGAACAAGCGCAACAGACGCCGCGCCAGTGTCGGGTCGACGTTGCCTGTCGGCTCGTCGGCCAGAAGAAGCTGCGGCCGGCTGATGACCGCACGCGCAATCGCCGCGCGCTGCTTCTCACCGCCGGACAGTACCGGCGGCAGCGCATTCATGCGCTCGCCAAGTCCGACCCAGCGCAGGAGGTCCGTGACTTCGTTGCGATAGCTCGATTCCGCCCGGCCCATGACGCGAAACGGCAGTGCGACATTCTCGTAGGTCGTCATGTGATCGAGCAGGCGGAAATCCTGCAACACGATGCCGATGCGCCGGCGCAATTTGGCGACGGCTTCCTTGTCGAGCAGCGAGACATCCTTGCCGAACAAGGTGACGAGACCGCGCGTCGGCCGCAGCGACAGAAACAGCAGACGCAGCAGGGATGTCTTTCCGGCGCCGGAGGGCCCGGTCAAAAACTGGAATGAATGCGGTTCGATCCGCAGATTGACGTCGCGCAGGACCTCGGGTCCGAGCCCATAGCGCAAGCCAACATTCTCGAACAGGACCACCCGTCAGCTCCGTCCGTCCGTTGTCGCGCGGAATATAATTCCTGCGGGCCATCGCCTTACGGCCCGGCAGCGCTTTCCCCGCCCCCGTTGTGAGCCGCCTATGGTTTCCGGTTCGTTAACGGTCGGCTGGTAGGGTTCCGCTGATATCGCTTGTAGGCGTAGCCATGCAGATCGTTTGCCCGCACTGCCAGACGTCCTATGCGGTCCGCGCCGACTCGATCGGCGCGGCGGGCCGCACGGTCCGCTGCGCGCGCTGCAAGCAGACCTGGATGGCCATGCCGGTGCCCGAGGCCGAGAGCGTCGGCGCCGAGGCGATGCCGAGCAGCCAGCCGGCCGATGGGGGCCAATACGCGCCGGCCTACGACACCGACCGCGTTGACGCGATCCCGGATATCCAGAGCCCGTCAATCGCCGCCGATATGCCCGACGACACAGAGACCGCCATGTCCCCGGTCGTGGATGTGGTGGCGACGTCGGTCGGCACCAGCCGTCCGACCCGCACCCGCCGCCGTGCGCCGAAAGTGAGCAAGCCCGCGCCTGCTGTATTGGTCGCGGCGCTCGGGCTGGCCGCAGTCGCGGTGGCGCTGGTGGCCGGGCGCAGCGAAGTCATCCGCCTGATGCCGCAAACAGCCGCCTTTTTCAACACGCTGGGTCTGGGCGTGAACCTGCGCGGCATCGAGATCGAGAATGTCCGGGTGAGCTCGGACAAAGTCGACGGAACCACGATGATGCTGGTTGAAGGCGAATTGCGCGCGCGCAAGAATGTGGACGTGCCGCGCTTGCGATTCGGCGTGCGCGACGCCAGCGGCGCTGAAATCCATTCCTGGAACGCAGCACCGGAGCAGCCGACGATGTTTATCGGCGAACGCACCGCGTTCAAAACCATTCTGGCGTCGCCGCCGAGCGGCGCGCGTGAAATCACCGTTCGCTTCCTGCAGAAGGGCGACGTGTCCGCCGGAGCCAACTAGACGATGCCGAAAATTCTGATCGCCGACGATGAAGAGCCGATGCGCCTTTTGGTGGCGCGCGCGCTGATGCTCGACGGCCATGAGACGGTGACCGCAGAAGACGGCGCCGATGCGCTCGACATTCTCGTTCGCGACAACGGCGCCTACGATTTGCTGCTGACGGACATCAAGATGCCGATCATGGACGGCATCGCGCTGGCGCTGGCGGCGGCACGTGATTTTCCGGCCCTGACGATCTTGCTGATGACCGGCTACGCCGACCAGCGCGAACGCGCCAGCGGCCTCGATGCGCTGATCCACGATGTGGTGACGAAGCCGTTCGGCATGGCCGACATCCGCAACGCGGTCAACGACGCGCTGGCCGCCCGCAAGGCCGCCTGAATTTTTACCTGAAAGCCTTTTACTTGAAAGCCTTTACTTGACCGGCTTGGGCTCGGCGGCGTCGTATTTGAACTCACCCGACCTGATCGCGTCGAATTTGATCAGTACACCGTCGCGGTATTGCTTGCCGATGACCAGCTTCAGTTCGGGCGAATAGTAATCGACATAGGGCGCCCAGGCCTGGCCGCGATGGGTCTCAGCGCGATCCAGCTTGATGACATCGTATTTGCAGGGCCCGATCGACAGCGTGTCGGTGCCGACAACCTCGAGCTTGATCGAGGTGAGATATTTTTGTCCGCCGCTCTCCGTCGCATCGAACAGCACGGTCATCTTCTGCTTCGGCTTCAGCGGAAACAGTTTGGCGAGATCCGACTTCGGCTTGTAGACCGTGCGCTTGCCGCGATCGATGCGATCGACCGGAAGCAGCCCTTCATGCTGCGTCGTCTCAAGCAGCACGCGGTCTCCCGATTTCATCGCCGTGGTTATCGTGGCGCCATCGCCATAGAAAACTTCCGTGCGCGACGACCCGCTGCGCTCGATAATGTAGCTGCCGCGGCCGGACACGGCGGACGGGCATCCGCCCGCGGCTTCGGCGGCCACAGGCGACAACAGCGCGACGCATGACACCCATGCGAGACGATTCCAAAAAGACATCGGGCTGACCGGAAGCTGGATCTCAGAAATCTTTGAGCAGGCGTTCAATATATTCGAGTTCAATCTGCGGGCGCATGCTTTCGCCAAAGCGGCGACGCAATTCATCGAGAATGCGGCGCGCGCGCTGTGCATCAATTTCGCCGGGGATCTTGTTGGCCTGGAGATCGTCCACATCGCGGCCGCGCAGCGGCCGGCCGAGCGGATCGGCATCCGGGCCTGAACTCTGCTGACGGCCGGCCCGTTCGCCGGGACCGTCGCCGGGCTGCTGGCCCTCGCCCATCTGGTTGCGCAGCGCCTGCGCCATGCCCTGCGCCCCGCGCCGCAGCGCATCGAGCGCGCGGCCTTGCGATTCGCCCGCGCCATCCGCGTTGCCCTGACCGAGCTGGCCGGCGGCATCGCCCATGGCGCCATCGGCCTCGCCAAGAGCCTGCGACGGATCGCCGTCCTGACCGTCACCGGGATCGCCCTGCTGGCCCGGCCCCATGCCGTTCTTCGCGAGTTCGTCGAGGAGCTTCTGCAGGCGGTCGCGCAGCGCCTGCTGATCCTGCTGCAGGCCGTTCTGGCTGTCCTGGTTGCCACGCTCGCCGCGATTGCGATTGCGGCGCTGATCCTGCCCCTCGCGGAAGGTGCGGTCGCGCAGCTGCTGTTCCTTGCGGATGATATCGCCAAGCTCGTTGAGCGCCTGCTCCATTTCCGAGCCGCCCTGCTGCTGGCCGGGCCGCGCGTTCTGGAGATTCTCAAGCATCTGCGCCAGCTGGTCGAGCATCTGCTTGGCGGCGTCGCGATTGCCGTTGCGCGCGGCGCGCTCCATGCGGTCGAGCATGTTCTGCAGATCCTGCGGCCGCATCGTGCGCGCATTGGGATCGAGCGGGCGCGCGAGCTGCTGCGGATTGTTGCGCAACTGCTCGGCCAACTGCTTCATGAAATTATCGAGTGCGGCGCGAAGCTGATCCATCAGCTTCTTGATTTCCTCGTCGCTGGCTCCGCGCTCCAGCGCCTGACGCAGCGCATCCTGCGCCGCCTGCAGGGCCCGCGTCGCATCGGTCGCCGTGCCGTCCTCGATCGCCACCGCAAGCGTCCACAAATCGGAGACGACTTCGCGCAGCTGGTCGTCCTTGCCCGCGCGCGACAGCCCGCGCGAGATGCTGCGCAGGGACAGATACGCCCCGAGCTCGGACATGAATTCTTCCGGTGCGATCAGCAACGCGTCGAGCGCCGTCTGCACGTTGTTCTGCTGATTGGCGTCGAGCGCGAGCACACGCCGCTGCTCGATCAGCGCGCGCGCCAGCGGCTTGGTGAACAGCCGCTCCGGCAATTTCAGCGCAGCCGGGGCGCTCGTTCCTTCATTGCCCGCTTCATCGCGCGCGGTCAGCGTCAGCGTCAGATCGGCGCCGGCGAAAGGATGTTCGGTGAGGTCGCGCACCGTCTGGCCGACGCCGTTGCGCGTGCGGGCATTGGGCATGACCAGCGGAAACTCAGGCGCATCGAACAGCGGCCGCATATCGGGGCCGCCCGGCTTGCGCGTCAGCGCGGCACGCGCTTCGGTGACGCCGTAATCGTCCTCGATCTTGTAGGACAAAAGCAGCGAGCCCCTCGCCTGACGCTCGGGGTCCTTGCTCAGCGAGATCGACGGTGTGCGATCGGGCAAGGCGGTGAATTGCCAGGCCGGCTGGCCCGACGGAGAGCGCACCTGCGCGCTGCCATTGCCCGAAATCACGAAGCGGCGTTCTTCGGCGCCGGCAGGTGGAGCCGCACCATCAGTTGCCGGCGCATCGGCAATGGCGCCGGTGACCGTGACATCGAGCTTGCCGCCGCTGGCACGAATGACCAGAAGACTGCCTGCCGGCACGGTCATCGGCTCGCGATGATCGGTTGTCGGATTGACCTGGCTGCCGGCGAGAATGATCGGCGCGCGATTGGTGTAGGTCGGCGGCGTCACCCAGGCATCGAGGCGCACATTGCTGACCGGCAACAGGCCTTGCCAGTTGAAGGCGGCGGTGATGCGCGACAACCTCTCTCCGCCAGCGGCGAAGAAGGTGGCAACGACGAGCACCGCCACCAGTGCGCGCAGCGCGCGCGGATCGTGCAGCGCGAGGCGCGGCGACGGCAGCCCGGCGCGAATCGTCTTGACCGACGACAAGGTGCGGGCGACGTGCTCCTGCCACAGGGCCTGTGCGATGGGATCCTGCGACGACACCAGCGTGTCGGTCAGCGCGGTCGCAGGGCGATGCGCCACGCCGGAGCCGCGATCGAGACGACGCAGCGCCTCAAGCCGGGTCGGCAGGCGAAAACGGATGAGCGGCACGAAGGCCGCGACCACAAGGGCTGCAAACAGAATCAGCGCCACGGTGCGCACCGTGGCCGGCAGATGCACCCACAGACCCGCCCATGAGGCGGCAAGGAACAATCCGGCGACGGTCAGAAGTCGGGCGAGATGTGGCCAGGTCCGCTCCCACAGCAACGCCCAGCGCGCGCGCCGCAAAGCCTCGGACAGGCGCGTTTGCGCCATCGCCCGATCCTGATCGGCCGCGGAAGCATGGGGATCGGTGTTGGCGTCCAAAAAGCCTCTCCAGATCGACCTGTCAGGCACAGCCTAACACGAAGCCGCGCCGCTTCGCACCTGCGGCAATCCGGCCTCCACCGCTGAAATGGCTCGCCTCAGAGCCAGGGCGCGGGACGATCCAAGGCTATCAGCTCTTCTGCGCTTATTCTGGGGCGGATCACGGCGTGTTGATCGCCCTTCACCAGCACTTCGGGCACCAGCGGCCGCGTGTTGTAAGTCGAGGCCTGGACCGCGCCATAGGCGCCGGCGGTCATAATCGCCACGAGATCGCCGGCCTTGAGTTCCGGCAGGCGTCTGTTCAGCGCGAGATAGTCACCCGTCTCGCACACAGGCCCGACGACATCGACGACTTCGCTCGGATGCCCGGCTGCGGGCTGTCGCACCGGCTGGATGTCGTGATGCGCCTCGTAGAGCGTCGGCCGAATGAGATCGTTCATGGCCGCATCAATGATGACGAAGGTCTTGGATTCGCCGCGCTTCACGAACAGAACCTGCGCTATGAGGATTCCGGCATTGCCGACGATCAGACGCCCGGGCTCGAAGGCCAGCGTGCAATCGAGGCCGGCCAGCGAACGCTTCACCACATCGGCATAGGCCTTCGGTCCGGGCGGCGCTTCGGCGTCGGCGCGATAGGGAATGCCGAGACCACCGCCGAAATCGACATGCGAGATGGCATGCCCATCGTCGCGCAGCGTGCGGACGAATTCGGCAAGCAGCGTGAAGGCATCGCCGAATGGCGCGAGATCGACGATCTGGCTGCCGATATGCATATCGACACCGGTCAACCGGATGCCCGGCAGCTTCGCGGCGCGCGCATAGACCTCGCGAGCGCCGCTCAGCGGAATCCCGAACTTGTTCTCGGACTTGCCTGTCGCGATCTTGGCGTGCGTGCGCGCATCGACATCGGGATTGACGCGCACCGACACGCGCGCCGTCTTTCCCATCGACGATGCAACCGACGACAGAAGGTCGAGTTCGGGTTCGGATTCGACATTGATCGACAGGATGTCGTGGCTGAGCGCGAGGCGCAGCTCATCGGCCGTCTTGCCGACACCCGAGAACAAAATCTTCTCCGGCGGAATACCAGCCGCCAGCGCGCGCTTCAGTTCACCGCCGGACACCACATCGGCGCCCGCACCCAGACGCGCGAGCGTGCCGAGCACCGCCTGATTGGAGTTCGCCTTCATCGCGTAACAAATCAGCGCCTTGGTGTCGGCGAAGGCTTCGGCGAAAACGCGATAGTGCCGCTCGATGGTGGCGGTGGAATAGCAATAGAACGGCGTGCCGACGGATTGCGCCAGCGCTTCGAGATTCACCGCCTCGGCGTGCAGGACGCCGTCGCGATAATCGAAATGATGCATGACAGCTACTTTACGCGTTTTCTGACGCGAACCGGTGTCCACTTCGCTTGAAAACGCTTTCCTAACTTTGACGCGTTTTCCTGACGCGAACCGGTATCCACTTCGCTCGAAAACGCTTTCTCTAACTTTGACGCGTTTTCCTGACGCGAACCGGTATCCACTTCGCTCGAAAACGCTATGGGGTTTAGTTCGGGAGGCCGTTACTAGTTCAGGAGGCCGTCGAGGAAAATCCGCTTCTTCTGACCTTTGGCGGCCTCAGCGGTCTGGCTCTCTTCGGCCGGTGCCGGGCTGACGAAGATGCCGGCCGGGGTCTGAGCCTGCTGCTCTGTCGGTGTGACGGACGCACCCGGCGGCGGATCGAGCGGACCTTTGCGCCCGCAGCCCGACAATCCGAGCGCCAGCACCGTCAGTCCTGCAACCAATCCAATCTGTATGCGCGTCACGTCAGAAGCTCCTCGAATGGCGCGCCACCATACAAATAACCTCTCGCCAAGGCGAGACCCGGCAACGGCAAAAACATCCCCGAAATCAGGCCAAATTGACGCCGGTCCATGCTTTGGCAGCTCAGTCGCGCGGCAATCGCTTCAACCAGGCGCGGGCCTGCGAGCGCACGTTTTTGGGCGCGGTGCCGCCAAAACTGAGACGGCTTCTGACCGAATTCTGCACCGACAGGACCTCAATCACGTCTTCGGTGATTCGTCCTTCGATCGCCTGCATGTCGGCCAGCGGCAACCGGTGCAGCGGCACCTCAGCCTCGGCCGCCCGCGCGACGATGCGGCCCGTGACGTGATGAGCGTCGCGGAACGGCATCTTCAACGTCCGCACCAGCCAGTCGGCGAGATCGGTTGCCGTCGCGTAGCCCTCGCCTGCGGCTTTCTTCATGCGGCTCTCATTGGCCGTCAGGTCGCGCACCATGCCGGTCATGGCGTGGATCGCCAGCATCAAGGCTGCAAGCGCGCCGATGGTGCCTTCCTTGTCTTCCTGCATGTCCTTTTGATAGGCGAGCGGCAGCCCCTTCATCACCAGGAACATGGCATTGAGCGCGCCGATGATGCGGCCGGTTTTTGCCCGCGCCAGTTCGGCCGCATCGGGATTGCGCTTCTGCGGCATGATCGAGGAGCCGGTGGTGAATTTATCCGACAGCTGGATCATGCCGACCAAAGGCGAGGTCCAGATCACGATCTCCTCGGCGAAGCGCGACAAGTGAATCGACGCAATCGACGCCGCCGCCAGCACTTCAAGAACGAAGTCGCGGTCGGAGACCGCATCGAGCGAATTGGCCATGGGCCGATCGAAGCCGAGCGCCTTCGCCGTCATGTCGCGATCGATAGGAAACGACGTGCCGGCCAGTGCGGCGGCGCCGAGCGGGCTTTCGTTCAGACGCTTGCGCGCATCAGCGAGGCGTCCGCGATCGCGCGCCGCCATCTCGACATAAGCCAGAAGATGATGACCGAATGTCACCGGCTGCGCCGTCTGCAGATGCGTGAAACCCGGCATCACCGTCTCGGCGTGCTCGAGCGCACGCTCGGCCAGCGCGCGCTGATAATCCGCAAGCGCGGCATCGAGGTCGTCGATGCGGTCGCGAACCCAGAGGCGGAAATCCGTCGCCACCTGATCGTTGCGCGAGCGCGCGGTGTGCAATCGTCCGGCGGCCGGGCCGATCAGTTCCGTCAGGCGGCCTTCGACGTTGAGATGAATGTCTTCCAGCGCGCGCTTGAAGGTGAAGGTGCCCTTTTCGATTTCTGACAGGATCGTGTCTAGACCGTGAGCGATGTTTTTTGCATCGTCCGCCTCGATGATGCCCTGCGCGGCCAGCATCGCGGCATGAGCCTTTGACGCGGCAATGTCCTGCGCATAGAGATGGCGATCGACGTCGATGGAGACGTTGATATCTTCCATCACGGCGTCGGGACCCGCGCTGAAGCGCCCGCCCCACATCGTATTGCTCATGATCCACCTGTTCCGGCCGCGCCGGATTCTGAAACGCGAATTCAACAAACCAAAGATGACACCACAGCCGCCCGACAACACGACCGCAAGCACCAAACCTCGAAGCGCCAAGCCTTGGCGACGCCGGGGCCTGATCGCGGCCGCCCTGATCGCAGGCGCCATCGCAGGATGGGCGGGGATATACGGGATTGGCGGCCTCAAGCGCAATGCGGCTGGCGACCCGGCCTGCCGGGGGGCGGTGGAGACGGCGCAAAAATTGGCCCCCCTGAACCGGGGCGAGGTCGCAGCGCTGACGCTGGCCACCGTGCCGATGCGGCTGCCGGATCTGGCGTTCCGCGATGCCGCAGGCACTGAGCGCAAACTGTCGGACTTCCGCGGCCGCACCGTTCTTCTCAATCTGTGGGCGACCTGGTGCGTGCCTTGCCGGCAGGAGATGCCGGCGCTCGATGCGCTGCAAGGCAAGCTCGGCGGCGACACGTTCGAGGTCGTGGCGATCAATATCGACACGCGCGACCTCGAGAAGCCGAAGGCCTGGCTGAAGGATGCCGGCATTACGCGGCTCGGCTATTTCAGCGATGCCAACGCCCGGGTTTTCCAGGACCTGAAGATGATCAATCGCGCCTTCGGCATGCCGACATCGGTGCTGATCGATGCGCAGGGCTGCGAGATTGCGTCATTGGCGGGCCCGGCCGAATGGGCGAGCGACGATGCGCTGAAATTGATCGGGGCTGCGCTGAAGCGCTAGACGACGACGTTGACGATGTTGTTCGTCACATAGGCCTGCATGCGCTCTTTCACTTTCGCGAGTTCCTTCTCGCGCGCATTGGTTTCGGCCGTGGTGACAGCCTGCTTGGCGCTCTTGGCCGCGGATTCCGCCTGCATGCGCTTGAGCGCCATGCGCGCGACGATCTCGGAGAGGCCTTCGGATTGCGTCGAACCTGCCCCGGTCAGCGAATCCGCCATCGACGCGTTCGCCTCCAGGAACGAGCGCATCGCCTCCTGACGCGCGAGGCGGTTCTCGTTTTCTTTCCAGATCGGGATGTTGTTGATCGACGACATGATCGGCTCCGCCGCAGAGCATGCGGCGTGTTCGTAAATGAAGGGTTAATCCGGCCTCATGCGAGCCTGTCGACGGTGCGCGCAGACACGGACGGGTCGGCCTCAGCGGCGCCGGCGGGCACAGCCTGTTCGGGCCGCTCCACACCTGCGCCCTGCAAGGCGCTGGCGATGGTCTGCGACAGCGTGCGCTCGCCGTCCGGCAGCTTCGTCTCATCGAGCAAGGTCTTGCGCGTTCCCATGTGGCGGAACGCGTCGAGCCATGCCACCGTCAATCCGACCGAGACAGGGTTCATCACGGCCTCCTGCCGCTAAACCCCCTCTCCCCTAAGTCCCGCGCGCATGCTCCGCCATCAGGCTTTCGGAGTCCTGAAAACCCGCGCGACAGCGGCGGAAAGACTTAACAAAATCTTAAGCGCGGACGCTCGCCTGGGCAGCCCGCCGCCGCTGAAACGCCTCGCGCAGCAGGTCGATCCCGAGCGCGAGGGGTAACGCGGCTGCCGACAACAGGGCGGACAAAAGATCCAGCCTGTTTCTGACGAAAGGCGTCGCGGCGAACAACACCCCGAAGAGAATGAGGATGAATGCCGCCGCGGCCACATAGCGCGCACGCAATTTTGCGGCCGTACCAAACCCCTTGAGCCGATCTGCCTCGAAGGCGAGCGGCAGCACATGGTTGCACAAGCCGATCGCAACGATCGCCGAACCGGTCAGCGCCGCAAGCCACAACCAGCGCCATCCTTCCGCGTCGACGGCAGCGAGTGCAAACAGTGGGAAATCATACGCGCCGTGCATCAACACCGGCACGATCAGCGCCAGCGCGAAAAAACGCATCGCCTTGTCCGGCTGAAGCTGCGACCACGCGACCAGCGCCCCCATGGCAAGACCGTCGAGCCCATGTCCGGGAACCGCCGTAATCGCCCGGGCAACCGCAACGCCGTGCCAGTCACTGGGTGCGGCCACATAGAAAATATTCTCGACGGCGGCGAAGCCAATCGAGATCGCAAGACCAAGCGCAACGATGTCCGCAACGCGCCGACGGTCGACGTGATGGATCGCAGAGCCGACGAGAATGCCAAACTTAACGCCTTCCTCGACGAGTGCAGCAATCACACCGGCTTCGATGGCAGCCTTCGCCAGCGGCGAAAACGAACTCAGCTTCAGCAGATATCCAAGACCGAGCTCGATGGGGATCGCGCCGATGGCGCCGACCCCGCCCAGAAAGAAAGCGTTCCACAACGCCTCGTTGGACCATTCGACCCGGGTTTTCGAACGGCCATAGACGATCAGCAGCAGCGCTGGAACTATTGCAGCGAAGAAGACCGCAATCCTGTCCATCGTTACTTGAAGTGATCGGGATGGGTGATGGTGAGGATAGCGATAGCAGCCGAGCGCCACGAAGAGAAGACCGCCGAGCACTCCGGCCACTATCGAGACGCCCCCGGCACGACGCAGATAGTCCTCACGCTCAGCGCCCTCAAGTCCCAGCTTGTCCGCCTTCTTCACGCGAGATATGGCCCATTGCATGTAAAGCGGCTTGGCAGCCACACCCAACGCACCCGCCATACCAGCGCCACCGCTGCCGCCAATTAGCAGTCCCGCGATGATCGGCGCCAGCAGCGCCAACGCGCCATACAGGTACATGCGTCGATAGAAAAACCAGACGAAGCCACCGAGGAAGGCCGGAAGGCTGAACGCAACACCGGAGCCGCTTTTGTCACCACGTAAATTTTCAAGCGTGCGATCGAAAACCTTGAGATAAATCTCGGCGCGTGGCCCGAAGAACGTCTCGATGTCTTTTCTGAGATTCGGTGCTTCCAGCGTACTTAGTTGCTTCTGTCAATTCCTCGCAGCCCATTGACCAAACATTCCGTTCTCCAGAAATCAATTCAGCACAATAAAGAGCTTTAAAAAACGATCAGCGTGTCGGGACGGGCTTCTCGCCGCGATAATCGTAGAAGCCGCGCTGGGTCTTGCGGCCGAGCCAGCCGGCTTCGACGTATTTCACCAGCAGCGGGCATGGGCGGTATTTGGAATCCGCCAGACCTTCGTGCAGCACCTGCATCACGGAAAGACACGTATCGAGACCGATGAAATCGGCCAACTCAAGCGGGCCCATCGGGTGATGCGCGCCGAGCTTCATCGCGGTGTCGATGGCCTCGACCGTGCCGACGCCTTCATACAGCGTGTAGATCGCCTCGTTGATCATCGGCATCAAAACGCGGTTGACGATGAAGGCGGGGAAATCTTCCGAGATCGCGATGCGCTTGCCGAGCTTCTCGACGAACACGCGCGACGATTCGAAGGTCGCGTCGTCCGTGGCGATGCCGCGGATCAGTTCGACCAGCTCCATCAGCGGAACCGGATTCATGAAATGAATGCCGATGAATTTTTCCGGACGATCCGTCGTCGCGGCCAGCCGCGTGATCGAGATCGACGAGGTGTTGGAGGCGATGATCGCGTCCGGCTTCAGGACCGCGCACAGATCGACGAAAATCTTGCGCTTGAGGTCTTCCTTCTCGGCCGCGCTCTCGATGACGAGATCGCAATCCGAGAGGCCATCGAATGTATCGGCGCCCGAAATCAGCTCCAGCGCCGACTTGCGCGCGTCCTCGGTGATGAGGCCCTTGCCGACCTGACGCGTCAGATTGCCGTTGATGGTCGCAAGCGCCAGCTTGATGCGCTCGGGCGCGACGTCGTTGAGACGGACCTGAAGCCCGGCCAGCGCGCAGACATGGGCAATGCCATTGCCCATCTGTCCGGCGCCGATCACGCCAACCTTGCGAATGGTAATTGCCATCTATCCGTCCAATCCGCCGCTAATCTCGCCCGGTAATTGATGACGAACTTCTTTACCGAGCTGCCAATCGGCGTGAGACAGGGGTTATTTCTTGACTTTATCCAGCTCGGTGGCGAGTTCGGGCAGCGCCTGGAACAGATCGGCAACGAGGCCGTAATCGGCGACCTGGAAAATCGGCGCCTCCTCGTCCTTGTTGATGGCGACGATGACCTTGGAATCCTTCATGCCCGCCAGATGCTGGATGGCGCCCGAAATGCCCACGGCGATGTAGAGATCCGGGGCGACCACCTTGCCGGTCTGGCCGACCTGCCAGTCGTTGGGCGCATAGCCGGCATCGACGGCGGCGCGCGAGGCGCCCATCGCCGCACCGAGCCTGTCGGCGACGGGCTCGATGTATTTGCCGAAATTCTCGGCGTTTTGCATCGCCCGGCCGCCCGAGATGATGATCTTGGCCGAGGTCAGTTCGGGACGTTCGCTCTTGGACACCGCCTCGCCGACAAAGGACGACACGCCGGGATCGGCTGCGGCTGCGACATTCTCGATCGGCGCGATTGCCGCCTTCGCCCGTCGCCGCGAAGGTCGAGGTGCGAACGGTGATGACCTTCTTGGCGTCCTTCGACTTCACCGTCTGGATGGCGTTGCCGGCATAGATCGGGCGCTCGAACGTATCGGGCGACACCACCTTGATGATCTCGGACACCTGCATGACGTCGAGCAGGGCTGCGACGCGCGGCATCACGTTCTTGGCGCGGCTGGTCGCGGGAGCGACGAACGCGTCGTAGTTGCCGGCGAGCGACACGATCAGCGCCGCGACCGGCTCGGCCACGTCGTGACTGTAGATCGGCGCGTCCACCAGCAGCACCTTGGAGACCCCGTCGAGTTTGGCGGCGGCATCGGCAACGGCCTTGCAGCCGGAGCCGACGACCAGCACATGGACGTCGGCGCCGAGCGCCTTGGCGGCCGTCAGCGCCTTGTTGGTGCCGTCCTTGAGCGTTGCGTTGTCGTGTTCGGCGAGAAGCAGCGTGGTCATCAGATTACTCCCGCCTCGGTCTTGAGCTTGGACACCAGTTCGGCCACGGAGCCGACCTTGACGCCGGACTTGCGGCCCGACGGCTCGGTTGTTTTCGAGAACTTCAAGCCGCGGCGTCAGATCGACGCCGAAATCGGCGGCGGTCTTTTCATCGATCGGCTTCTTCTTGGCCTTCATGATATTCGGCAGGCTGGCATAGCGCGGCTCGTTGAGACGCAGATCGGTGGTCACGATCGCGGGGCCCTTGAGCTTGACGGTCTGCAGACCGCCATCGACTTCGCGCGTCACCTGAATGCTGTCGCCATCGACTTCAAGCTTCGAGGCGAAGGTGCCCTGCGCCCAGCCGAGCAAAGCGGCGAGCATCTGTCCGGTCTGGTTGGAGTCGTCGTCGATCGCCTGCTTGCCGAGAATAACGAGACCCGGCTGCTCCGCCTCGACCACCGCCTTCAGAATCTTGGCAACCGCGAGCGGCTCGACGACGCCATCGGCCTTCACGAGGATGCCGCGGTCGGCGCCCATCGCAAGTCCGGTGCGGATCGTCTCGGTGGCCTGCGCCGGCCCAATCGAGACACACACGACTTCCGTCGCCTTGCCGGCTTCCTTGAGACGCAGCGCCTCCTCGACGGCGATTTCGTCGAAGGGGTTCATCGACATCTTCACATTGGCAAGCTCGACGCCCGAACCGTCGGCCTTCACGCGAATCTTGACGTTGTAGTCAACGACACGCTTCACCGGCACAAGCACCTTCATGGGTCTTCTTTCGTTGGTTTAAGCGATGGGAAATGCGCGCGGAAACTAATGTTTTCGCGGCTCAGGTGTCAACGCGCGAGATGGGATTTTTAGCACCACAAGGCCCTGATCGGACCGCCTGCGCGCCGATTTTTAGCGATTCTGGCTTTTAGCGATTTTGACCTGGCACCCAGAGCACGTCGCCGCTGCCGTTGTCGTTTGTCGCGCGAGCAGACACAAACAGAAAATCCGATAACCGGTTGACATACTGAAGTGCATTCGCGTTGACCGGCTCGTCCGGCTTCGCCGCCAGTTCCACGATGAGGCGCTCGGCACGGCGGCAGATGGTGCGAGCGAGATGCAGATGCGCCGCCGCCGGGCTCCCGCCGGGCAGCACAAAGGAATTCAACGGCGAAAGATGCGCATTGAGCGTGTCGATGTCGCGTTCCAGACGTTCGACCTGCGAAGCGACAACGCGCAGCCGCTCGGCCTTAGGCTTTCCGTCTTTTTCCTGGCGCTCCGGCACGCACAAATCAGCGCCGACATCGAACAGATCGTTTTGAATGGCGGCCAGCATCGCATCGATGTCGGGGCGACCGGCCGTATGCAGGCGCGCCATGCCGATCGCGGCGTTGGTTTCGTCGATGGTGCCGAAGGCCGCGATGCGCAGATCGTATTTCGGCCGGCGCTCGCCTGAGCCGAGCGCGGTGGTGCCGTCGTCCCCCGTGCGGGTATAAATGCGATTGAGCAAGACCATGCTATTTTCCCTGGCACATGATCTGATCCGAAAACCGGTATCGACTTTGCGGGATCATGCGCGTCATTTTGTACATGGCCTTATCCGAAAACCGGTATCCACTTTTCGGGTCCATGTATCGGGGCCATGTACTATTTTCCCATCAGCCAGATGGTGGCCATGATGATGATGATCGCGACGAACTGCAGCAGCACACGCAGCCGCATCAGACGCTGCGAGGTGTTGGGTGAGCCGCCGCGCATCATGTTGATGAGGCCGAGCACGAGCACCACGGCCACCGCGCCGATCGCCACTGGAACGAGAAAAATGCTGAATGCACCAGACATGGCACTTACATAACACCGGTTTCCCAATGGCGCTATCGCCTGGAACCCGTCGCGGCATGGCCGGACCGGCCAAAGCCGTGTAAAAGTGTCCCGGCGGAATCGCAAGCGACGCTGCGAACGGCGGAACCACATTGATCACCACTTACAGAATCCTGCGCAAGGCACTCGACGACTTCCTGGTCGATGATGGCTGGGCGATCGCGAGCCATATCGCGCTGTCGGGACTCATGGCCCTGTTCCCGTTCCTGATCGTGCTGACGGCGCTGGCCGGCTTTGTCGGCTCGCGAGAGCTGGCGGATGAGGCCGCCGCGCTCATGCTGCAGACATGGCCGGAGCGCGTCGCTCAGCCGATCGCAGCCGAAGTTCACAGCGTGCTCTCGACTGCGCGCGGTGGCGCGCTCACACTGGGCGCGGTCCTGGCGCTGTATTTTTCGTCCAACGGGATCGAGAGCCTGCGCATCGCACTCAATCGTGCCTACAACGTCACCGAGACGCGCGCCTGGTACTGGCTGCGCGTGGAATCGATCGGCTATGTGCTGGTCGCCGCTGTCGCACTGCTGGCGCTGGCGTTCCTGGTCGTGCTCGGACCGCTGGTTCTCACCACCGCAGGCCGCTACGTCTCCTGGATCACGCCGCAGGAACGGTTTCTGACGCTGGCGAGCTACGCGACCGCCGTTGTCGCGCTGATCGTTGCTCTCGTCATCGTGCATAAATGGTTGCCGGCGGGACAACGGCGGATGCGCGACATCGCACCGGGCATTATCGTCACCATCGTGCTGTCGATGATCTCGGGCAAGGTGTTCGGCGAGTACCTGTCTTATTTCGCCACCAACTACGTCACGACTTACGCGGGTCTCGCTTCGGTGATGATCGCGCTTGTGTTCCTCTATTTCATCGCCTCAATTTTTATTTTCGGCGGTGAGATCAACGGCGTCATCGCCGACGGGCGGGCTGCGCCTGCAGACCCAGAGCCCGCGCCAGCGCGCGAGGACTGACGGGCTTCAGCAGGAAGTCGTTGGCGCCCGCCGCGCGCGCGGCCTTCTCATCCGCGCCGCTTCCGGAGACGCCGATAATACGCAGCGCCCGCGTCTTGCGGCCCTTGCGCAAACGCCCGATCACCGTCACGCCGTCGATGCCGGGCAACACGATATCCATCAGCACGACATCGAACGATGCACGCGCCACTGCCTTCAGCGCGTCCTCGCCGCTTTCGGCGAATTCGACATGACACCCAAGCTCGGACAGGACGGCGTTGAACACGACGCGCGCGAAAGGATTGTCTTCGACGCAGAGAACGCGTGGCGCATCGGCCAGCACCTTGCGCCGACGCGTCGCCTCCGACCGCGGCACGGCAGCGACCCGCCCGAGACGGACCTTCAGCACGAAATCCGCGCCGCCGCGCCGCGCCTTCACGGCGACATCGCCGCCCATGGCGCGCGCGACCTGCTGAACCGAGGCGAGCCCCAGACCCGCGCCACCGAAGCGGGCGGCGATTTTCGCGCCTGCCTGCGAGAACGGCTTGAACAATTGCTTCAGATCGCCGGCGCTGATTCCGATCCCGGTATCGGACACCGTGAATGTCGCGCTCACATCATTGCCGCGCGCGGTTGTCCTGACTTGCAAACCGACGCGGCCGCGCGACGTGAACTTGACGGCATTGTCGATGAGATTTTCCAGCGCGGCCCGCAACCGCACCACATCGCCGACAACCAGCGGAAGATCGGCGGGAACATCCAGCTTGACCGCCAGCTCCCGCGCCGCCGCACGGCCGGAGAGCGAAAGACTTGCGGCACGCGCCACCGCACCGAGATCGAATACATCGTGCCGCAGAACGAGCTGGCCGTGACGCTGCTTCGCGGCGTCGACAAAGATGGTGGCGACAGCGGCGAGATGCTCCGCTCCCGCCTTGATTCCTTCGATCCATTGCCGCTCGCGGCCGGAGATGTTCGAGGCCGCCAGAAGATCGCTGAGCGCGACGATCCCGGTGAGCGGTGTGCGAACTTCATGAGCGAAGAACGCGAGCGCGGTCTCCACATCGTTGGAACCGTCGGACTGCCGCAGGGCGGGCGTCTTGCGCCGCCGCTTCCGCTTCGCCGTTTCTGCTTTTGCCCGCATGGGCCGCCATGATGGCACGGGGCGGCGAGTCGGTCACGGGGCCGGCTGCGGCAAACCCACGCGTTGCCGGATATCGTCCGCCGTGGCGCCCGCGGCACGCAACTCGCGCAGCGCCGTCGCCTTTGTCGATTTCGACAATTTGCGGCCGTCAGCATCGAGGATCAGCCGGTGATGGCGATATCGCGGCTCCGGCAATCCGAGCAGCGCCTGCAGCAGCCGATGAACCGAGGTGGCGTGAAACAGATCCTGCCCGCGCACCACATCGCTCACGCCCTGTTGCGCATCGTCGAGCGTGACCGACCAATGATAGCTCGTCGGTGTCTCCTTGCGCGCGAGCACGACATCGCCCCATGCCTCGGGCCGCGCCACCACGATACCTGTTTCACCGCCGGGGCCTGCGCCGTCTTCGTGCCAGGAAAGCTTCCCGACACGGGCAATCGCCTGCGCCATATCGAGGCGCAACGCATAAGGCGCACCGGACGCAATCAATTGCTCACGCTCGGCTTTGGACATGTGCCTGGCGTCGCCCGGATAGATCGGTGAGCCGTCAGGATCGCGCGGTGAGATGCCTTGTGCATCGCGCGCCGCGACCAGCCGCGCCAGTTCCGCGCGGCTTTCGAAACTCGGATAGAGCAGCCCCTCGCGCTCGAGCATTGCAAGCCCGGCGCGATAATCGTCGAGATGTTCCGATTGACGCCGCACCGGACGCTCATAGGCGATGCCAAGCCATGCGAGGTCGTCATGGATCGCGGCTTCATATTCGGGACGGCAGCGTGTCGCGTCGATGTCCTCGATGCGCAGCAGCAACCGGCCGCCGGCCGCGCGCGCGAGATCGGCGTTCAGCAACGCCGAGTAAGCGTGGCCGAGATGCAATTCGCCATTCGGCGACGGCGCGAAACGAAAGACCGGATGGGACATGATAGAAACAACCTGCTCATTGGCTTATAGCAGAGTGCTTGCGATCCATCGCAAGGCCGACCATGTGACGCCTCATGACGCATATTCTGTCCACCCAATCCGACCTCGACCACGCCATCGGTGCGCTCATCGCCGCCGACGCACGCTTCGGCGCGATGTTCGAAGCGGCCGGCACGCCCGCATTGCGACGGCGCGAGACCGGCTTTGCCGGGCTGTCCGCAATCATCGTGTCGCAACAATTATCCACCCAGAGCGCCGCCGCGATCTGGGGCCGGCTCGGCGGCGGCGTTCGATCCGTTCGAGCCGGAATCCGTTCGCAAGAGCCGCACTGAGCGGCTGGGGCGCCTCGGTCTGTCGGCCGCCAAGATCAAGACGCTGAAGGGAATCGCACGCGCGGTCACGGCGGGCGATATCGATCTCGAGGCGCTGGCGCAGCACGACGCAGACGTCGCCCACGCGGCGCTGACCGCGCTGCATGGCATCGGGCCATGGACCGCCGACGTCTATCTTTTGTTTTGCCTCGGCCACGCCGACGCCTGGCCGGCGGGCGACCTCGCGCTGCAGGAAGCGATTCGCTTAGGGTTCGGGTTGCGCAACCGTCCGACCGTCAAAGACATGGCCAAACTGAGCGAGGCCTGGCGGCCGTGGCGGGGGGCGGCGGCACACCTGCTCTGGGCCTACTACAAAGTGGCGAAAACGCCGGGTTTCAACGCACTTCCTGCCTCGCCGCCCGCCACCTTGCGCAAGAAAACGGCGCGCCGCTAACGCGCTCTGGATAGGGCGTCTGCCCCCTTCACAATGGCGTCACGCTCCTTGTACACTTAAGGCTGCATCGCAGCATGCTGCGGCAAATGGAGGGTCGGGAGCGTTCCTTGAACGTGCATGTCCCCAACGGCGGACTGGCCGGCGCTGGTCCTGAACGCGGACTTTCGCCCGCTGAGCTATTACCCGCTGTCGCTCTGGTCGTGGCAGGACACGATCAAGGCCGTGTTCCTCGAGCGCGTCAACATCGTTGCGCATTACGATCGCGCGGTGCGAAGCCCGTCCTTCGAAATGCAATTGCCGAGCGTCGTGTCGCTCAAGTCGTTCGTCAAACCATCGACGCATCCCGCCTTCACGCGCTTCAATGTTTTTCTGCGCGACAGGTTCGCCTGCCAGTATTGCGGCGACAGCGACGATCTCACCTTCGATCACCTGATCCCGCGCTCGCGCGGCGGCCAGACGACATGGGAAAATGTCGTCGCCGCCTGCTCGCCGTGCAATCTGCGCAAGGGCAGCAAGACGCCGCGCGAAGCGAGCATGCACCCCTCGCAGTTTCCCTATCAGCCGAGCGTGCATCAGCTCCACCGCAACGGCCGGCTGTTTCCGCCGAATTACCTCCACGATAGCTGGCTCGATTATCTGTACTGGGATACGGAGCTGGATCCGTAAGGGTTTTTATTTCGACGCGTTTTCTTCGCGCAAACAGGTGCCGAGTTCGCTCGAAAACGGTATGGTATTTTGACGCGTTTTCTTCACGCGAACCGGTCCCCACTTCGCTCGAAAACGCTATGTCGCTCCCAGCATACGAACCTGCGCGGCACGCATTTGTGAAGCGGGACGGCTTCTGCAATAAGCCGACTGCCTCTCGCCCTAGGTTTCCGTGTCCAGCTCTGCGACGTCACATCTCAAATACGCAGCGCTTGTCTGTGAGGCCCTGATCTATGGCACCGCCGGCGCGGCGTTTTTCGGCTGGATCGGTGTGCCCGGCGGGATTGATCTCCGGCGCGATGATCGCCGTCGGCGCCGCCGCGCTCGCCGGCCGCCCGGTGCCGTGGCCCAAGCCGCTGAGCTGGGTCACCTTCATTGCCCTTGGCGTCGCACTCGGCGCCACCGTGACACCCGAGCAATTGCGCGGCGTCGTCACCTATCCGGTGAGCATTGTCTTTCTGCTCGTCTGCAGCTTCTCCATCGTCGGCGCGACGCAGCTCTATCTGCGCCGCGTGCATGGATGGGATGGATTGTCTGCCCTGATTGCCTCCTCGCCCGGCGCGTTGTCGCAATCGCTGGCGATGGCGATCGACATGAAAGCCAATGCGCAGGGCATCATCATCGTGCAGACGTTCCGCGCCATCACGCTGGCGGCCGCGCTTGCGCCGGTGCTGGAGCTGCTCGGCCTGATGCCGCCCGTGCTGGGCACAGGCGCGGTGCCGGCCGCCGCTCTCCTGCCGCTGCTCTTCAACATTGCCGTTGCGACGATCACCGGCGTTCTGTTTTACCGGCTGCGGTTTCCCGGCGGCCTGCTGTTCGGCGGCATGATCGGCTCGGCCGCGCTGCACGGCGCGGGCCTGGTGGAAGGCGGACTGCCCTTGTGGGCGCGCGATGCGGCGATGGTGTTCGTCGGCACCATGATCGGCGGGCGGCTGTCCAATATCTCGCCGCGCATCTTCCTCACTTATCTCGCGGCGGGCGCGGGCTCGATCGTCGTCGGCATGAGCGTGGCGGCGCTGTTCGTCGTGGCCGCGGTTATTCTGCTGAACGGTCCTCCGGGCGCGACGATCTTTGCTTACGTCCCGGGCGCAGTCGACACGATGATGATTCTGGCGCTGGCGATGAACCTCAATCCGGTGTTCGTCGGCGCGCATCATTTGTCGCGCGTGATGGCGGTGTCGATCGGCATGCCGATTCTGGTGCGGACATTTTACGGCAAGGCGCCGCACGAGACCGACGTCAAGCGCGGCGAGCCGGTGGATTGAATTTTTCTTTGACGCGTTTTCTTCACGCGAACCGGTGCCCACCACCGGATCAAGTCCGGGGGCATGCTTCGCTCGAAAACGCTATCGCGATTAGCGCCCGTACAAATAGATCGGCACGTTCAGCGTCAGCTGCATCGCCAGTTTCGACGACGACCACCCGAACGCCGCCGACATCGCCAACAGCCGGTTGTCGTCCTCGTCGAGCTTCTCCGCCTCAAACCTGACGAACGGCATGGTGGCCGGCCGCAGATCGACGATCCCGGCGAGCTGCGCGCCGCCGAAATGCTGGACGCCGAGCTGACCTGTCATTTTCCACTCGCCGAACTGCCGATAGCCGCCGACGTAAAATATCGACGTCGGCCGGATCGTCAGCAGATCGCGATCGACAACCACATAAGACACGCTTGCGCCGGCAAGCAGCCCGAACGTCTCCTCGGCATCGAGCGCGCGATCGAGATCGAGACCGGTGGACCATGTCGTCGTTGTGAACAGCATGCCGGCGCGATCGAACGGCCGCGACACGGAGCCCGTGAGCGTCACGGTCGGAATCGCGCCCTGCTGCTGCACGATGTCAGCGGAAAATCCGGTGCGCCAGGCATCGATCTGGAATGACGACCACGGCGCAGATCCGAGCGACTGGGTCGAGCCGAAGATTCCGGCATAGAGGAAGAAGCGGTCGTTGAATTCGATCTTCAGCGGCACATCGACCGTGAGGCTCCTGCTGGTCGGCGCGCTGAGCACGGCCGACGACAGCCGTGGCAGGCCGAACGAAAATCCAAATCCCGGTGCGGAGGCGTAAACTGCGGAGAGGTCGATGCTGACGATCGGTCCGGCGGCAGCTTCGTCGTCGTCGGCATCATCATCAGCAGCCAACGCGATGCGCGGGCACATCGACAGTGCGACCACAAGCGCGACGATTGAAATCGAATTCGCCACAAGACCATCCGTTCGCTGACGGTCGGAAGGATCGCGCGCCGTGCTCAGGGAGGCAAGAGGCTGTGGAGCGTCAGATAGCCTTGCGGGCGCGAAAGACGCCGCAGACGGCGATCGCAGCCATCGCCAGCGAGATCAGCACATTGTAGCCGGCGAGCGAGAGGCCAAGGAACCGCCACTGCACTTCATCGCAACGCACCACGCGCACATCGTTCAATTTACTGAGCAGCGATCCGCCGGTTGAGAGATTCGGCGCGCCGGAGCAGTCGGTCGGGCCCGGCCAGAATCCCCATTCGACGCCGGCGTGGTAGCCGCCCAGCACCGTGTTGGCGAGCGCGGCCAACGCGATGACGCAAAGTCCGAGCATCGCAAGGCGCGCGCTGAGGCCGCGCGTGCGGGACCATGCGATCAGCACCGCCAGCGGAATGATGAGGTAATAGGCGTAGCGCTGTTCGAGGCAGAGCGGACAGGGCCTGATGTCGAGGACATATTGAAAGAACCACGCGCCACCGAGCGTCGCTCCGCCGATGGCGGCGATCGCGGCGGCAGCCAGAACCAGAGGATCGCAGCTTTTCAGGCAGTCACGCATGGGCGTCGCTCTAACCGAGCGTGGCGCGCCTGTCGAGGCGCAATGCCGTGAGCACAAGGTGACCAACCGCGCCCCTCATTCTGGCCGCTGTTCGAGGGCACCCGGCGCTATTTTTCAGCAAAAGGCTCTAGGATTTCGCCGTTTCACGCGCTATAGCCGCGGCGGGCCCCTGTGGTGGAATTGGTAGACGCGCTCGACTCAAAATCGAGTGCCGAAAGGCGTGCTGGTTCGAGTCCGGCCAGGGGCACCACTCTCACATCTCATGAATTGATCGGCCGATTGAGCCGCGGCGCCAACCGCGTCGCGCTGCCTACTGGCACATCGCCGAGGTGACGAAGGTTTCGATCCGGCATTCGCCCGGACGCGGCGAACGCCCCGACAGCCACACCTGCGCCGGACATTTCTCGCCGGATTCGGTCGCCACGCTCGTGCCGCTACCGAACCCCTTGGATTTGCACAACGCGATCGCGGCGGCGCCGCAATCGGGCGCATTGTTGGCCGCCATCACGCACAGGCTGCGTCCCGACGCGACGCGGGCGCCGGGCAGCCGGCCGAGATTGTCCGTCGCCGACTTGGCCGCATCGCGCGTTGCCTCGCCGGCCTTGCGGTTGAGATCGGTGATGGTGTCGGTCGCGCCCTTGAGCGAGAGCCCCTCGGCCGCCTTGTCGAAGAAATCGCCGAGCAACTCGATCAAGCCGCCGCCACCGCGCGCGCCTTTCTGCGCCGGTTGCTCGGACGTCGGTTGCTCGGGCGGGTTGCTCGTTCTCCGGCTGCTGCGCCCGTGCCGGCATTATCGCGACGGCCAGCACGATGCCCAGCGCGGCCGGCCATGCCAGACGGCGCGCCGTTGCGGATTGAACGAGAGCGGTCATTTTCAAAGCGAGCCGTGTCATGGATCCATCTCCATACCGGATCGGCCGCCACGCGTGCCGCGTGACCACGGTCAAAATAGGGCAACAGCCCCGACAATGCCAGCAATCAGGACCGCAACCGCAACCGCGGTCCAGAAGTCCCAGACGCTTCTCAAGCTGCTCGCGGGCGGCAGGGCCGTAGCGATGCAGGATGAAGGCGAGCGCGAAAAAACGACCGCCGCGCGTGATGACGGACAGCACAAAAAACGCCAGCAGATTGTAGTCTGCGATGCCCGACGTGATCGTGACGATCTTGTAGGGGATCGGCGTCAGCCCCTTCAGCAGGATGACCCAGGCGCCGTATTCCCTATAACCGGCGCGGAACGCTTCGACCTTCTCGCCATAGCCGTAGAGGTCGATCAGCCAGAGGCCGACGGGGTCATACAGAAGGTGCCCGATCGCGTAGCCCAGAAGGCCGCCGGCCACCGACGTCACCGTGCAAATGAAGGCGAAATAATACGCCCGCTCCGGCCGGGCGATCGACATCGGCACCAGCATCGCGTCGGGCGGCACGGGAAAGAAGGAGCTTTCGGCGAACGACACGACCCCGAGCAACCATGCGGCATAGGGTTTGTGGGCGGCGGCGATGCACCAGTCGTAGAGGCGTCTCAGCATGCCGCGATGAAGCATTGCGGGAGGGATTTGTCTACCGGCGCAGCCACGCCCTGCGACGATCAGCTGCGCTTGCGGGCGCGCGGCATCTGGGCATTGACCGGCGTACGGCGCGGGCGCGCAGCCGCCGTGGATTTGTGCAGGACCGGCGCCACGACCGGCCGGACCTTGGGCGTCTTCAGAGCCGTTTTGGGCATCTTCTCGGCGATGCCGAGCAGCTTTTCGCGGGCGTCCATCTCGGCCCAGACATCCTCGGGCTTCACGCCGGCCGAAACCCACACCACCATCAGATTATAAAGGAGATCGGCGCTCTCGCGGACCACCGCGTCGGGCCGACCATTGACGGCGTCGATCACGACCTCGATGGCTTCCTCGGCGAGCTTCTTGGCCATCCGGGCCTGGCCGCGCTGAAACAGGCGGGCGGTTCGCGAACGCGCGGGATCGAGATCCCGGGCGGCGAGCACGGCCTTGAACAGCCTGTCGAGCGAATCACTCATTTGGCCAACATAACGCCAATCCCTGGCGTTCCAGTTAAGAACCTTGCTTCTCTATTTCTTAACCGCCGATGCAAAAAGCCCGGAGCTTGCGCTCCGGGCCCGTAAATCCAGTTCGGCCACCCGTCAGTTCGATGGCGTCCATGTTGACGGCGGATTGAGCGGCTGCGGATTCGGCACGCCCACGGAACCCGCGGGACGGTAACCGCGATAAGCCGGTGCCTGCGCGCCGTACTGATAACCGCGCGGTGCGTAGCGGGGCTGCGGCGCGTAGCGGGGTTGCGGCGCGTAATAAGGCTGCGGCGCATAATAGGCCTGCGGCGCGTAGTAGCCCTGATACCCGCCATAATACCCGTTGCGATAGCGCCAGGCATCGCGCTCACGCTTGCGGCGCGATTCATTGACCGCGATCGTGGCGATGGTGCCGGCGACCATGCCGAACATCGCAGCCGCCGCCGCATTGTTGTTGCCGCGCCGCACGCGCCGGGAGCTGAAATCAGTGCTGCCATCCGTCAGGACATTTGCCGTGGCGGTCGTGCGCTTGGCGGGTGCCGCCGACGCCGGAAGCGGCACGGCGGTGGCCACCAGCGCAATCGCTGTCAGGGCGGCGACGCTTCGCTTCATATTGGTCCACATCTGAGTAGTCCCTCTTCTGGTCTGGCCGGACTTGCACCTTAACTGGTGCGGCGTGTCCGGACACACGAACCTGATCGCACATTAGGCCCCGGTAGCTGAATGACGGCTAAACGGATGGTGGCGATTTCGTGTGTTACGAAACCTTCATTTACCGCTCGGGCGCTTGCGTCACCGCGCCTCTTGCAACCGTCGCACCTGAGGTCCAGTGTTGAAACGCAGAACGATCTCATTCGTTCCTTCATGTATGCAGATACTTCTCTGCAAACAGCTGTTTTCAGATATCCGCGCAGACCTTTGCAATGACAGCTTCCGGACCGATCCATAGCGCCCTTCAAAGGATGGCGCGGGCAACACTCAAAGCAGCCCTCGTGCTTGCTGCGCTCGGCACCGCTGCGCCTGCCGCCCATGCCGCGACACCGATCCTGATGTCCGTCGCGTTGCGCGCCGACGGCGCCATCGCGCCGCTGGCGGTCGCCAACGCCAAGGGGTATTTCCGCACCGAGGGCGTCAGCGTCACCCTCGACCACGCCCTCAGCTCCGTTGACGCGTTGCGTCGCGTCGCCTCCGGCGAACGCGACGTGGCGCTCGTCGATATGACCGCCCTGATCCGTTACCGCGAACAGGCCGACGCGGCGCCGATCAAGGCCGTGTTCATGTTCCACAATCAAACGCCCTACGCGATCGTGGCGCGCAAGAGCCGGGGCATCACGAACCTGTCCTCCCTCGAAGGCAGGAAGCTCGGCATCACCGAAGGCGAGCCCGTCGCGTTGCAGTGGCCGGCGTTCGCCAAGCAGCAGGGCGTGGATGCGGCGAAGATCGCAATCGAGAAAATCGGCGCAGCGGTGCGCGAGCCGATGCTGTCGGCGGGACAGGTTGACGCCGTCACCGGATTTTCCTTCGCGACCGCCGTCGATCTGAAGGATCGCGGCATCCCCGCCTCCGACCTGGCAATCCTGCGCTTCGCCGATTTCGGCAGTGCGCTCTACGGACACGCCATCGTCGTCAATCCCAAACTCGCCGCCGAACAGCCCGACCAGGTGAAGGCCGTCCTGCGGGGTCTCGTCAACGGCTTCAAATTCGCGCTGCGCGATCCCGCCAAGGCGGTCGACGACATCTTGCCGTTGATGGAAGGCGGCTCGCGCGAACTTGAGCTGGACCGGCTGCGGACCGTCATCCGCGAGAATATCCTGACCGACGAAGTCCGCCGGATCGGGCTCGGCGCGATCGATCCGCAACGGCTCGGCCGCGCCATTCAGGAAGTGGAACTCAAAGCAGGCCCACGCGTTACGCCCGAGGCCCTGTTCGACGATCGCTTCCTGCCACCGGCCGCATCCCTCAAGGTCGCACCGGCGCCTGCGCCCGCACGCTGACCCAACCTATCCCCGCCTCCTGGAGCCCTCCGGCTTTGATGGAAACAAAGCCAGGCTCGAGACTTTTGTTCTGACGCGTTTTCTTGACGCGAACCGGTACCCACTTCGCTCGAAAACGCTCTAGATTGCCGAGCGCTGTTCTTTTGTCCAAAGTGCGAGCTGCATGAGCCTTTCTCGAATCTATTTGCGCGTCATTCAGATGCTCGGCGCCGAAGCGCGCCTGGGCTGGCTGCTGGTGACCGCCAACGTCCTGCTGGCTGTGGCGATGTTCGCCGAGCCGGTGCTGTTCGGCCGCATTGTCGATGCGCTGGCGACCGCTCAGGGCAGCGGAACGCAGGCTCCGTCCAGCACGGTCTGGCCGCTGCTGCTCGCCTGGGTGGCGTTCGGCATCTTCACCATCATCTGTTCGACAATCATCGCGTTGCATGCCGATCGCCTCGCGCATCGCCAGCGCCAGGTCGTGCTGCGCGACTATTTCGAGCACATTCTGCAACTACCGCTGACCTACCACACCGGCACCCATTCCGGCCGGCTGATCAAGGTCATGCTGCAGGGCGCCGACGCGCTGTGGCGGCTGTGGCTCGGCTTCTTTCGCGATAATTTCGTCTCGATCCTGTCGCTTGTGATCCTGCTGCCGCTGTCGCTCTACATGAACTGGCGGCTCGCCTTCCTGCTGTTCATCCTGTGCGGCGTGTTCACGCTGCTGACCTGGCTGGTCGTGCGTAAGACGCAGGACATGCAGGACGAAGTCGAGGAGCACTATTCCAATCTCGCCGCGCGCGCGACCGATGCACTGGGCAATGTGGCGCTGGTGCAGAGCTTCGTGCGCATCGACGCCGAGGTTCAGGCGCTGCGCGGCGTCGGCGAAAAGCTGCTGGCCGCGCAAATGCCGGTGCTGTCATGGTGGGCCATCATCGCGGTGATGACGCGCGCCTCCACCACGCTGACGATCCTCGCCATCTTCGTCGTCGGTATCTGGCTGCATCAGATCGGTCTCGCCACCATCGGCGAGATGGTGATGTTCGTGAACTTCGCCACGATGCTGATTGGCCGCCTCGAGCAGGTCGTCAGCTTCATCAACAATCTGATGATGGAAGCGCCGCGCCTGCGCGAATTTTTCGATGTGCTCGATACCGTGCCCGCCGTGCATGACCGGCCCGACGCCATCGATCCCGGCAGGCTGCGCGGCCTCGTCGAGTTCCGCAACGTTTCGTTCTCGTATGACGGCAAGCGCCCGGCCGTCGAGGATCTGAGCTTTACCGTCCTGCCCGGCGATACCGTCGCGCTCGTCGGCCAAACCGGCGCAGGCAAATCGACGGCGATTGCGCTTCTGCATCGCGCCTTCGATCCGCAATCGGGCGCCATTATCATCGACGGAATGGACGTTCGCAGCATCCAGTTGTCCGCGCTGAGGCGCAATATCGGCGTCGTGTTTCAGGAAGCGCTGCTGTTCAGCCGTTCGATTTCCGACAATTTGCGGGTCGGCAAGCCCGACGCCACCGAGGAAGAGATGCGCGAAGCGGCACGCCGGGCGCAGGCGCTTGACTTTATCGAGCGCGGCGAAGGCAATTTCGACAGCAATGCCGGCGAGCGTGGACGCATGCTGTCAGGCGGAGAACGCCAGCGCATTTCGATCGCGCGCGCGCTGCTGAAAGATCCGCCCATTCTCATCCTCGACGAAGCGACAAGCGCGCTCGACGCCGTCACCGAAAGCAAGGTCAACGCCGCGCTCGACGAAGTGATGAAGGGTCGCACGACGTTCGTGATCGCCCACAGGCTCTCGACCATTCGCAACGCGACACGCATCCTGGTGTTCAATCATGGCCGTGTCGTCGAATCCGGTACGTTCGACGAACTCGTCGAGCGCAAGGGATTGTTTGCCGAGATGGCCAACGCGCAATTCATGGTGCACGAAGAGGCCAGCAAACCCCGCCCCAAGGCGCCGGCGCGGCCTCCCGGAAAAATTGTGACCAAACCTGTGAAAAACTGAGGCTTGCGCCGGAAATCTGCCCCTTTCCCGTCACATCAATGGGAACTCGTCACAGGCTGGCTGATATGACTTGGCAAGTCGCCCCTGAACCGGCAAATAGACTTGGTTTATAAGAACTTGGTTGCATGACTTGGTTGCATGACTTGGCTTGCAGGATTTGACCTGCACGACATGGTGAGTTGCTGATGCTCCGAATTTTCGCGCTGAAGCGCTCTGTGTTGTCCACGCTGGTTGCGCTCGCAGCGCTGTTCATTGCGCCGATGTCGGCGCATGCCGAAGCGCTGCTCGCCGTCGAGGTCGACTCCGGCAAGGTTCTTCACGCCGAGAATGCAACCTATCCGTGGTATCCGGCGTCCGTCACCAAATTGATGACGACCTATGTGACGCTCAAGGCCGTCAGGGATCGACGCATCACGCTCGACAGCCTGTTCAAGGTGTCTCCGACCGCCGCAGCGCAGGTGCCCGCCAAGATGGGTTTCCCCGCCGGCACGGAAGTGACCGTCGATAACGCGCTCAAGATGCTGATGGTCAAATCGGCCAACGACATCGCCGTGGTCCTGGCGGAAGGCGTGTCGGGTTCGATTGAAAATTTCGCGGCCGAAATGAACAGCACCGCGCAGCGGCTCGGCATGACGCAAACCACTTACGTCAATCCCAACGGCTTGCCGGCCGAGGGCCAGGTGACGTCGGCGCGCGATCTGGCCATTCTGGCGCGTGCGTTGCTGCGCGACCTGCCGGAGTACGAATATTACCTGCACATTCCCGGCATCAAGTACGGACGCCGGACGGTGCGCAATTACAACACGCTGATCGGCCGATATCCCGGCGCCGATGGCATGAAGACCGGATTTATCTGCGCCTCGGGCTTCAACCTCGTGGCCTCGGCCACACGCAACGGCAAGCGCATCATCGCCGTCGTGCTGGGTTCTCCCTCCTCCAGCGTGCGCGCCCTGAAAGCGGCGCAACTTATGGAACGCGGTTTCTCGAGTGGCGGCCTGAGCTGGCTGACGCCCTCGCTTGGATTGGTCGACAATCTGGTGCCGATCAACGCCGAGCCTCCCAATCTGCGTGAGGAAATGTGCGGCCCCAAGCGCAAGCGCCCCGCCGCCGACAGCGACGACGCCGAAGCCGAAGTGACGCCGGGCAATGGCGAAGGTGGCGTGTCGCTCTATACCGGCCTGCGCGGACCGGGCACGCGCTGGAGCGACCTGATCGGCCCCGCTCCCGGCGTGGTCGATGTCGCCGTCGTCTATACCGGGCCCAAGCGAACAGGCCCGGCACTCGCCGCCGTCACAACCGACGCGCCCGTCAAGCCGAAGCCGAAAGCTGCACCCAAGGCGCAAGCCAAGCCGAAAGCCACCGCCGCCGTCACACCGACGGCAAAGCCGGAAGCAAAGCCGCAGGCCAAGCCGGTGGCAGCACCGGCCAAGCCTGCGTCCGCTGCGAAACCGGCAGTCGCAGCCAAGCCTGCGGCGGCCGACAAACCAGCGGTTGCCGCCAAGCCTGCGACTGCGCCGAAGCCCGCAACGGCATCAGCCGCCAAACCGGCGCCGAAGCCAGCCGTCGCTGCGGCCAAGCCCAAGCCCGAGTCGAAATCCGACTCCACACCGAAACCGAACTGACGTTCCGGCTTCGCCCTCCCGCTTCATCATTGTGCAATGCATTCATGCGACGGCATGACGGGCCGTGACGCCTTGCGTCGCGTTGCACCGGACAGATACTGTTTGTGTTGAAGTGTTGAAAATTGGCGCAGACGGCGAATGTGTGATCGCCAATGCCGCTTCGGGGGAAACATCGTGGAACGCATCTGGCTGAAAAACTATCCGCCCGGCGTGCCGGCCGAAATCGATCCCTCACACTATGCTTCTCTGCCGGCGCTGTTTGCCGAAAGTTTCCAGAAATACCCGAATGATGTTGCCTTCATCGGCATGGACAAAGGCATCACCTTTGCGCAGATCGATGAATTGTCGCGCGCGTTTGGCGCGTTCCTGCAGGACGCGGGGTTGAAGCCGGGCGCACGCGTCGCCGTGATGATGCCCAACATGCTGTCCTACCCCGTCTCGCTCGTTGCGATCCTGCGTGCGGGATTCACGGTGGTGAACGTCAATCCGCTTTACACGCCGCGCGAACTGGAATTTCAGCTCAACGATTGCGGCGCCGAGGCGATTGTCGTTCTGGAAAACTTCGCAGCGACGCTGCAAAAGGTCGTCGCGCGCACCAAGGTCAAGCACATCGTCGTCGCCAGCATGGGCGACCTGCTCGGCACGCTGAAGGGCGCGATCGTCAATCTGGTTGTTCGTCGCGTGAAGAAACTGGTGCCGGCTTACGCGCTGCCGCAGGCGACCACGTTCATGGCCGCGATCGCGGCCGGACGGCGCCTGACCTTCACGCCGGCAGAGTCAAAGCCGCAGGACATCGCCTGCCTGCAATATACCGGCGGCACGACCGGCGTCGCCAAGGGCGCCATGCTCACGCATCGCAATCTGGTCGCCAACATGCTGCAGGCCGAAGCCTGGCTTCAGCCCCAGAAGCACAAAGATAAAGGTCAGATCATCATCTTCGCGGCGCTGCCGCTCTATCATATCTTCTCCTTTACCGCCGGGTTCCTGCTGACGATGCGGATCGGCGCCACGACCGTTCTCATTCCCAATCCGCGCGATCTGCCGGACCTCATCGCAAAGCTGTCGAAATATCCGCCGGTGGTGTTCCCGGCCGTCAACACGCTGTTCAACGCTCTGATGAACCATCCGGACTTCGGCAAGATCGACTGGAGCCATCTCGGCTGCGCGGTCGGCGGCGGCATGGCCGTGCAGAAGGCCGTCGCCGATCGCTGGTTCAAGATGGTGGGGCGCCCGATCGTCGAGGCTTACGGCTTGTCGGAAACCTCACCGGGCCTCACCGCCAACCGCACCGACATCACCGAATGGACCGGAACAGTCGGCTTTCCGTTCCCGTCGACGGAAATCTCGATCCGCAGCGAGCAACATCAAGAAGTGCCGCTCGGGCACACAAGGCGAAATCTGCGCGCGTGGCCCGCAGGTGATGACCGGCTACTGGCAGCGTCCGGAAGAGACCGCGCAAGTGATGACAGCGGATGGCTTCTTCTGCACCGGCGATATCGGCATCATGGACGATCTCGGCCGAACCAAGATTGTCGACCGCAAGAAGGACATGATCACGGTGTCCGGCTTCAAGGTCTATCCCAACGAGGTCGAGGACGTCGTCGCCATGCATCCGGGCGTGCTTGAAGTCGCCGCCGTCGGTGTGCCCGATCCGCATTCCGGCGAGGCGGTGAAGCTGTTCGTCGTGAAGAAAGATCCCGCGCTGACCGAAAAGGAAATTCTCGACTTCGCGGCATCGCAGCTCACCGGCTACAAGCGGGCCAAACATGTCGAGTTCCGCAGCGAATTGCCCAAGACCAATGTCGGCAAGATCCTGCGCCGTGCGTTGCGCGACGACGCGCCGAAAACCGCCGCCTGAAGAAAGACCTCATGACCAGTCAAAACACGGTCACGCCCGCCGAGATCGTCGCGTTCTGGCGTACTGCCGGTGCCGAGCGCTGGTTCAAAAAGGACGACGCGTTCGACATCGACATTCGCACGCGCTTTCTCGACACTTGGACAGATGGCGCATCCGGCCGCTTGTCGGGCTGGGAAGCGACCGACGACGGTGCGCTCGGTCTTATCATCCTGCTCGACCAATTCCCCCGCAACATGTTCAGGGCCGATGCGCGCGCCTTTGCATCCGATACGCTCGCACTTGCAACCGCCAAGCGTGCGATCGAACGAGGCGTCGATCAGCGCGTGGACATGGCGTTGCGACAGTTCATCTACATGCCGCTGATGCATGCCGAGACTATCGCCGACCAGGATCGTTGTGTGACGCTGTTTGAGACCCTCGGAAACGAGAACAATCTCAAATTTGCGCGTATTCACGCCGACATCATCCGGCGCTTCGGCCGGTTCCCGCACCGCAATGCTGTGCTCGGGCGCGATACCACCCCGGACGAACAGGACTTTCTGGACTCGGGCGGCTTTTCCGGCTGAAATGCCGGAAAGCAGGTTGCGCGCCGTTCGGCTTGAGTCGAACGGCAACGCCAACCAACCCGCGGGAGAAGCGTCTTATGTCGAAGCGTCCGATGTCAATGTCACGCCAGCAGTTTCTGGCCACCCTTGCAGCAGCAACATTTCTCGGCAGTGCGATCCCCGCGCTGGCGCAGCAACCCATCCCTGAGTTGAAAATCATGGCGCCCGCGGCGCCGGGCGGCGGCTGGGACCAGACCGCGCGCTCGATGCAGCAGGCGCTTGACGCAAGCCGGCATCGCACGCAGCATCCAGGTGACGAACGTCCCCGGCGCCGGCGGCAGCGTCGGCATCGCGCAGTTCGTCAACGGCGCCAAGGGCGACGGCTCGCAGCTGATGGTCAACGGCTTCGTCATGGTCGGTGCGCTCGCCATGAACAAATCGCCCGTGACGCTCGATCAGGTCACGCCGATCGCGCGACTGACCGAGGAAACGCAGGTGATCGTCGTTCCCGCCAACTCGCCGATCAAGAATGCCAAGGATCTCGCCGCGGCAATCAAGACCGACATCGCCAAGGTGACATTCGCAGGCGGCTCCGCAGGCGGCGCCGATCACATCATGGCGGGCATGTTCGCGGGCGCGGCCGGCGCCGATGCATCCAAGGTGAACTATGTGCCCTTCTCCGGCGGCGGCGAATCGCTCGCGGCCATTCTCGGCGGCAAGGTGACGGCCGGTATTTCCGGCTACGGCGAATATGAAGGCCAGATCAAAGCCGGCAAGCTGCGCGCCATCGGCATCTCCGCGGCCCAACGCCTGCCCGGCAACGACACGCCGACCTTCAAGGAACAGGGCATCGACCTCGTGCTCACCAACTGGCGTTCGGTTGTCGCCGCGCCCGGCATCACCGCCGACCAGCGCAAGGTGCTGTCCGAGGCCATCGACAAGATGGCGAAGTCGAAGGAATGGCAGGACATCCTCAAGCAGAAGGGCTGGGACAACGCCTATCTCGCAGGCGAGCCGTTCGCCGACTTTCTCAAGAGCGAAAAGATTCGTGTCACGGACGTGCTGACCAAGCTCGGCCTGATCAAGTCACGAGGCGGGCGACACGCGAGCGGGCGCCGCCGCCCGCTCCAGATTCGATCCGGCCGGCGCCATCGTCGCCGGCCTTCTGGCGCTGGTCGCCATCGTTCTCGTCGTCGATGCCAACAGCTTCCAGAACACCTCGGCCTACGGCATGGGCCCGAAGGTGATGCCCTACATGATCGCCTGCGGGCTCGTCGTGCTGGCGGTCGGCAATCTTGTGACGGCCTTTCGCGGCGATCATCCGAAGCGCGAAGACATCGACATGCGCGCGGTGTGGATGATTCTCGGCGGCATCGTCGCGCTGATCGCCGTGATCGGGCTGGGCGGCGGCTTCATCATCGCGACCACCATTCTGTTCGCGACCACGGCCACGGCCTTTGGCCGGCGCGCGATTGCAGCCGATCTCGGCATCGGCTTCGTCCTTGCGACGGTGATCTATATCGCCTTCGCCAAGCTTCTCGCCTTGAGCCTGCCGGCCGGCCCGCTGGAGCGGCTGTTCTGATTCCCGCGCATTCGCGTCGCAAGGATTGACGGCATGGAAGCTTTTAAATCGCTGGCCCAAGGCATGCTGGTCGCGATCCAGCCCTTCAACCTGCTCTACGCGCTGATCGGCGTGTTGCTCGGCACCGCCGTCGGCGTGCTGCCGGGCATCGGGCCTGCGCTGACCGTCGCGCTGCTGTTGCCCGTGACCTACAAGCTCGACCCCGGCGGATCGCTGATCATGTTCGCGGGCATTTATTACGGCGGCATGTATGGCGGATCGACCACCGCAATCCTGATCAACACACCCGGCGAGAGCGCGTCGATGGCGACCGCACTCGAAGGCAATCTGATGGCCAAGGCCGGGCGCGGCGGCCCGGCGCTGGCGACCGCCGCCATCGGCTCGTTCGTCGCCGGCACCATCGCGACGCTCGGCCTCGCCTTTCTGGCGCCGTGGCTTGTCGACATCGCCGTGCAGTTCGGCCCGGAAGATTACTTCGCGCTGATGTGCGTCGCCTTCATCACCGTCTCGGCGACGTTCGGCAATTCTCCCGTGCGCGGATTGACGAGCCTGTTCGTCGGCCTCGTGCTCGGCCTGGTCGGCATCGACCGCCTCACCGGTCAGCCGCGTTTATCCTTCGGTCTGCCTGAATTGCTCGACGGCGTCGAAGTCACGACGCTCGCGGTCGGCCTGTTCGCCATCGGCGAAGCGCTCTATGTCGTGTCGCGGCGCCACAAGCAGCAAGACAAGGTCGAGGCCATTCGCGGCTCGCTGTGGATGACGAAGCAGGACTGGGCGCGCTCCTGGAAGCCGTGGCTGCGCGGCACGCTGTTCGGATTTCCGATCGGCGCACTGCCGGCCGGCGGCGCGGAAATTCCGACGTTCCTGTCTTATTCGGTGGAACGCAAACTGACGAAATATCCCGACGAGTTCGGCAAGGGCGCCATCGAAGGCGTCGCCGGGCCCGAAGCCGCCAACAATGCCTCGGCGGCCGGCACGCTGGTGCCGCTCTTGACGCTCGGCCTGCCGACATCGGCGACGGCTGCGATGATGCTCGCGGGCTTCCAGCAATATGGATTGAATCCGGGGCCGCTGCTGTTCGCGCAGAATCCCAATCTCGTCTGGGGCCTGATCGCGAGCCTGTTCATCGCCAACACGATGCTGCTTGTTCTCAACCTGCCGCTGGTCGGATTGTGGGTGCGGCTGTTGTCGATTCCGCAGCCTTGGCTCTACGCTGGCATTCTGGTGTTCGCCACCATGGGCACGATTGCGGCGAAGCCCTCGGTGGTGGAACTGTCGATGCTGGCCGCGTTCGGCGTGCTCGGATTCCTGATGCGGCGTTACGACTACCCGATCGCACCCGTGGTCGTCGGACTCATTCTCGGGCCGGTCGCGGAGGCGCAATTGCGCCGCGCGATGTCGATCAGCCTCGGCGATCCGATGGTGCTGCTGCAGAGCCCGATCTCGGCGACGCTCCTGGCCATCGCGCTGCTCGCGCTCATTCTTCCCTTTGCGCTCAAGGGCATGGCGCGATTCCGGGCCGTTGAGGACTAACCCTCCGAACCGAAATCTTAACGGCTCCTTGCTACCCCGAAGACGCCGCGCGACGCGGCTTTAAGGGGCGCGAGCCGTGAACGAAGCAAGGGCGGACATGCAGGGCCCGGTGAGCCGGATCACGGCGCGCATTGCTGCGATCGTCACCGGCGGTGGCGGCCTGACGCAGCGCCTCGCCGGCACGGCCTTTCTCATTCGCGTCGTCAGCGCCGCGCTCGCCTATCTGTCGCAGATCGTCCTCGCGCGCTGGATGGGCACGTCGGAATACGGCATCTACGTCTATGTCTGGACCTGGGTGCTGCTGCTCGGCTCGATGATGGATTTCGGCACGGCGGTGTCGGCGCAGAAATTCATTCCCGAATATCGCGGCGCGGGCGAACTCGACTTGCTGCGCGGCTTCCTCGCCGGCAGCCGCCTCCTCACCTTCACGGTCTCGGCCGCGGTCTCCGTTCTGCTCGCGGGTCTCGTGACACTGCTGACGCCGGTGCTCGATCCGCGCGCCATCGTGCCGTTTTATCTCGGCTGCCTGACGCTGCCGGCTTTTGTCGTTGCCAATGTGCAGGACGGCATCGCGCGCTCGCATGACTGGATGCGACTTGCGATGGTGCCGCAGTTCATCGCGCGCCAGTCGCTGATCATCGGATTTGTCGCGGGCGCTATTGCGCTTGGCCTGTCGCTCGGCGCGACGGTGGCGATGGCCGCAAGCGCGGCTGCGGTCTGGATCGCGGTGATCGGCCAGACGGTTCTGCTCAATCGTCGTCTGCGCACCGAGGTCACACCCGGACCGAAGCGCTACGATGTGCGCGTCTGGCTTGCGACGTCGCTGCCGATCCTGCTGGTCGAAGGCTTCTATCTGCTGCTGTCCTACACCGACGTGCTGGTGCTGCAGATCTTCCATCCGTCCGAGACCATCGGCATCTATTACGCCGTCGTCAAAACGCTGTCGCTGGTGACATTCATCCACTTCGCGATGTCGGCCGTCACCGCGCATCGCTTCGCCGAATTCAACACCGCCGGCGATCACGCCGGATTGTCGGCCTATTTCGCGCAGGCCGTGGCGTGGACCTTCTGGCCGTCGCTCGCGGCCACCGCTTTGCTGCTGATGGTCGGCAAGCCTTTGCTCTGGCTGTTCGGCCCGCAATTCGTCGAGGGCTATCCGATCATGTTCGTCGCCGCGATCGGACTTGTCGCGCGCGCGGCCGTCGGCCCGGTCGAGCGGCTGTTGAACATGCTCGGCCAGCAGCGCATCTGCGCGATGGTCTATGCGGCGGCTTTTGTGCTGAATCTGATGCTGTGTTTCGCGCTGGTGCCGCGCTTCGGCGCCTATGGCGCGGCGGCGGCGACATCCACCGCGCTCGTCGTCGAGACCATCCTGCTGTTCGTCGTCACGCAGCGCAGGCTTGGTTATTCGGCGTTGCCGTGGCGCGGCACAGCGCTTAGACACACACTCGGTGTCATCGTCCGCGAAGCGCGACGATCCAGTAAACTCAAGCCTATAAATTGCGTGAGCGCAGAGAATACTGGATGCCCGCCGGAGTTTATGCCCGGGCTCGCGAAGCGAGACCCGGGTGCGGGCATGACAGAGATCACGCGTTTCTTTTGCGGCATAGCCTTTTCGGAAAACCGGTTCCCACTTTTCCGGGCTATGCCGCCGTCCACCCGCCATCCATCGACAGGTTTGCACCGGTGATCTGGCTGGCGTCGTCGCCGCACAGATACAGCGCGAACGCGGCCACCTGCTCGATCGTGACGAACTGCTTGGTCGGCTGCGCCGCCAGCAGCACCTCGTTGATGACCTGATCCTTGGTCATGTTGCGCGCCTTCATCGTGTCGGGGATCTGGCGCTCGACCAGCGGCGTCCAGACATAACCCGGCGAGATGCAATTGCAGGTGATCTTGAAGGTCGCCAATTCCAGCGCCACCGTCTTGGTCAGGCCGGCGATGGCGTGCTTGGCCGAGACATAGGCCGCCTTGTAGGGCGAGGCGACGAGCGAATGCGCCGACGCAGTGTTGATGATGCGGCCCCAGCCGCGCTTCTTCATGCCGGGCACCGCGGCGCGGATCGCATGGAACGACGCCGACAGATTGATGGCGATGATGGCGTCCCATTTCTCGATGGGAAATTCCTCGATCGGCGCGACATGCTGGATGCCCGCATTGTTGACCAGGATATCGACGCTGCCGAGCGTCTCCTCCACATGCTTCACCATGGCGGCGATCTCGGCCGGCTTGGACATGTCGGCGGGCGAGTAGATCGCCTTGACGTTGAAATCAGTCTCGATGGCCTTGCGGATCTTCTCGATCTCGGCGGCGTCGCCGAAGCCGTTGATGCAGACATTGGCGCCGGCCTTGGCCAGCGCGTGCGCAATGCCAAGCCCGATGCCGCTCGTCGATCCGGTGACCAGTGCCGTCTTGCCTTGAAGTCCCATCATCCACTCCTGAATCCGGCAATTGTAACGTGGCCGCACACGCCGGCCGCGTCAATCGTTGGCACGTCACAAGGATTGGAAGCAGGACTTCGTGATCAGCGTGTGTCGGGCGAGGCGAGGACGAGCGTCCAGAACACCTTGTATTTGGAGCCCGGCGCATAGGCCGTCGCCATACCCATGCGCGTGACGCCGCTCTTGAGCATGTTGGCCTTGTGCGACGGAGAATCGCGCCAGCCGGAAAACGCCTCCGCCAGCGTGTGATAGCCCGCGCCGATATTCTCCACCGCGACGGCGGCATCGAAGCCAGACGCCTTCATGCGCTGATTGAAGGGCTTCAACGTGTTGTGGTCGAGCTTGTCGCGCCTGGCCATGGAGCTGGACTGCTCCTGGGCCATGGCCATCAGCTGCGGATCGATGGTGACCGCGCCGAGGCCGTTATTCTGCCGGTAGCCCGAGATCATCGAGGCCGCGACAGCGGCATCGAGCCTGGCACCGGCATTGGCCATGCTGACATAGAAAGCCGGCTGAGCCGGCGGCGGCTCGCGCTCGCCCGCGCAGGCGGCGAGGAGCAAAGCCCCCGCCAGAACACCCCAAATCCTCAAAATTCTGCTCCTCAACCCGTTAGCGAGCGTTGTTGCATGGGGAGAGTGGCTAAATCGTGAACGCGCTTGACTTCCGACCTCCAGAATGAGAATGAACGCTCGTTCTCATTTTGAACCCTCGGTGCTCCCGTGGAGTCTGCCGGAAACCCGCGCGGTGGCGCCTATGCGGTGCTCAATGGCTGGTGCCGCTCAGCGTGGCCGACAGGGCTTCGATACGGTGCGCGGCGACACGAAACCGGCATTAGCGACCCATTCCGCTTCGATTTAAGGCCTGACATGCCCCCGCTTCCAAACCTGAGCCAGAAGCAGCTCGACCGCCGCACCACGATCCTGGACGCCGCAGAGCGCTGCTTTGCGCGAGCGGGCTTCCATCAAGCGTCGATGAACGAGATTTGCGCCGAGGCCGGGATGAGCCCCGGCAACCTCTATCGCTACTTCCCTTCCAAGGAAGCGATCATCGCCGGCATCGCCGAACGCAGCCGTGCCGATGCCGCCGCGAGTTTCGCCGCTGTGGCAAAAGCGCCGAATTTCTTTGATGGCCTCGCCCAGCTCGCGCGGCATCACCTTGTTGACGAAAGCACCAACGACGTCTGGCTGTGCGTGGAGATCATGTCGGAAAGCCGCCGCAACCCGGAGGTCGCACGGCTCCATCAATCGATCGAAGCCGATGTAAAGGTGCTGATGGTCGAAATGCTCAAGACCGCCGCCGCACGCGGCGAGATTTCGTCGGCAATCGATTTCGAGACCGCCGCAACCATGCTGATGGTGATCGGCGACGGCATTTCCTGGCGCCGCGCGTCCGATCCGTCCTTCGACGCCGAACGTGCGCTGCCGCTCGTATTCCAGATGGTTCGCTCCCTGCTGAGCGAGCCCAGTACCGAAAGTGCCAAGGAGTCAAAATCATGAAAGCCAGTCGCCTGACCGCCGTGGGTCTTGTCGTCGCTGCCGGCCTGTGGCTCGCGTCCGGGCACTTCATGCCGCACGGCGAAAGCAACGCCGCGATCCGTCCGTCGGAGGCGCCCGCTGAGGTGCTGTTCCGTGTTGCCGTGCAACCGGCGGCCGTCGTTCCGCATGCCCGCAAGCTGCATCTGTCGGGCCGCACCGAAGCCGATCGCAAGGTGATGATCACCGCGCGCACCAACGGCCTGCTCGACCAGCTGAAGGTCAAGCGCGGCACTATCGTCAAGGAAGGCGACGTCATCGCCATCCTGTCCGACGAAGCACGTGTGTCGCAAGTTGCACAGGCTCGTGCGCTGCTCGACCAGCGGCGCGCCGAATACGATGCGCGCAAGCGCCTGGTCGAGCAAGGCAACCTGCCGAAGCTCGATCTCGGAAATCTGGAATCGCAGCACAAGACCGCAGCCGCCGCACTTGCGGCAGCGGAAGCCGAACTTGAGCGCGGCAAGATCGTCGCGCCCTGGGCCGGTATCGTCACCGACGTTCCCGCGACGTCCGGCCAGCAGGTCTCGCCGGGCAAGGAGATTGCGCAACTCACCGCACTCGATCCGATGCTCGCCGTGGTCGAAGTCTCCGAGCGTCGCCTCGCCGGATTGAACGTCGGCGAAATGGCCGAGATCCGGCTCGTCGATGGCCAGACCGCGCAGGGCCGCGTGCGCTACGTCTCCAAAACCGCCAGCACCACCACGCGCACCTATCGCGTGGAAGTCGAGATCGCCAATGCCAGTGGCGCGATCCCCGACGGCATCACCGCTGAAGTGACAATCCCGCTGGCGCCGGTACCGGCTGTGCGCGTGCCGCGCTCATCGCTGACGTTTTCGTCGGCGGGTGAATTGGGCGTGCGCATCGTCAATGCGGATGATCGCGTGTCGTTCGTGCCGGTCGGCGTCATCGCCGACGCGCAGGACATCATGTGGGTCAACGGCATTGCGCCGGACGCCCGCGTCATCGTTCAGGGGCAGGATTTCGTTCGCGAAGGCCAGCATGTTCAGCCGGTGCAGGCACCGACCTCGGCGGCGACGAAGTAAATCGTCGGGTCATCGCGAAACTTACGCAAGGACCCCCACCCCTGACCCCTCCCCATCCGAAGTCGGGCCTGCCCGACTTCGGATTGATCGAGGGTCGATCTCGGAAACATCCGAGATCGAATGGGGAGGGGAAAAGAGGATCGACGACCATGGGTGCAATGATCAACTACGCCATCAGCCATGCAAGGCTGACGCTCGCCGCGCTGCTGTTCCTGCTGCTGGCGGGCTTCGTCGCCTATGGCTCGATCGCCAAGGAAGCCGAGCCCGACGTCAAGGTGCCGATTATCTACGTCCAGCTCACCCAACGCGGCATCAGCCCGGAGGATTCCGAGCGGCTGCTGCTGCGGCCGATCGAGACCAAGTTGAAGTCTGTCTCCAACGTCAAGGAAATGCGCTCGACCGCCTATGAGGGCGGCGGATATGTGCTGCTTGAATTCGAGGCGGGATTCAATTCCAACGCCGCACTCGCCGACGTGCGCGCCAAAGTCGACGATGCCAAACGCGATATACCGCGCGACGCGGATGAGCCCTCGGTGCAGGAGGTCAATCTTTCGCTCTATCCGGTTCTGGTCGTCGCGCTGGCGGGCAGCGTGCCGGAACGCACCATGCTGCAGATCGCACGCAACACCAAGAATGTCATCGAGCAGTCTCCCGGCGTGCTGTCGGCAACGCTGCGCGGCGCGCGCGACGAGGCCATCGAGATCATCGCCGAACCCACATTGATGAAGAGCTACAATGTGGCGCTCGACCAGCTGATCGTTGCGACGCAAGCCTCCAACAGCCTGGTGGCCGCAGGCGCGCTTGAAGGCGGCACCGGCCGGTTCGCGGTCAAGGTTCCGGCGCTGATCGAAAAGCCCGAAGACGTGCTGAAGATTCCCGTCGCCGCCTCCTCCGGCGCGACAGTCACGCTCGGCGACGTTGCCGAAGTGCGCCCGACCTTCAAGGATGCGACCTCCATCACCCGCGTCAACGGCCAGCCGGCCATGACCATCGAGGTCTCCAAGCGCACCGGCGCGAACCTGATCGAAACCGTCGATGGCGTGAAGAAGGTCGTCGAGAGCCTGCGCGGCACCTGGCCCGAAGGCGTCACCGTCTCCTATACGCAGGACAAGTCCAAGGTCATTCGCCAGATGCTGGCCGACCTGCAGAACTCGGTCGCGACCGGCGTTCTGCTTGTCGCGGTCATCATCCTGTTCGTGCTCGGCTTCCGCGCATCGTTGTTTATCGGCATCGCCATTCCGGCGTCGTTCCTCGCCGGCGTGCTCGGCCTGCATCTCGCCGGCCTGACGATCAATATCGTGGTGCTGTTCTCGCTGATCCTCGCCGTCGGCATGCTGGTGGATGACGCCATCATCGTGTCTGAGTTTGCCGAACGGCGCATGTCGGAAGGCATGGCGCCGAAGGAAGCCTATTCGATGGCCGCCCAGCGCATGGCCGGCCCGGTGATCGCCGCTACCGCCACGCGCGTCGCCGCCTTCTCTCCGCTCCTGTTCTGGCCCGGCGTCGTCGGCCAGTTCATGAAATATATGCCGATCACGCTGATCGCGACGCTGTCGGCCTCGCTTGTGGTCGCCCTGTTCTTTACGCCAACGCTCGGAGCGCTGTTCGGCCGCGCCGCGCCGGTCTCCCATGACGATCGCATGCGCGATACCGGCCGCTATATGCGCACCGTCAAACTCGCCATCGCCCATCCGGGCAAGACACTGTTGATGGCACTGGCGCTGCTCATCGGCGTGCAGATGACCTATGCCCGCTTCGGCAACGGCGTCGAGTTCTTCCCCAATGTCGAACCGGATTTCGGACAGGTCATCGTTCATGCGCGGGGCAACATCTCGCTCGACGAAAAGGACCGCATCCTGTCTCAGGTCGAAAACCGCGTGCTCGGCACCGACGGGTTGAAGACCATCTACACCCGCGTCGGCGAACAACCGCGCGGCTCCAGCGAAATCTCCGAAGACACCATCGGCGTGGTCCAGTTCGAATTCACCGACTGGAAGGTGCGCCAGCCCGCGCACATCATCATGGACCAGATCCGCGAGCGCACTGCCGATATCCCCGGTGTGCTGGCCGAAGTGACCGCGCCGCGCGGCGGCCCGCCGACCGGCAAGCCGGTGCAGGTGCAGATCTCCGCGCTCAACCCCGATCTTCTGCCGCAAGCCGCCGCCAAGGTTGCCGCCGTCCTCACGGCGATGCCCGACATCCGCGATCTCGACGACGGCCTGCCGCTGCCCGGCATCGACTGGAAGCTGCAGGTCGACAAGGCGCAGGCCGCGAAATACGGCGCCAGCGTCAACAGTGTCGGCAATGCGGTCCAGCTCGTCACCAACGGCATGAAGATCACCGAGTACCGGCCGTCGGAGACCGACAAGTCGGTCGATATTCTGGTGCGCTTCCCGCCCGACCGGCGCAGCCTCGACCAGATCGACGATCTGCGCGTGCAGACCGCCGTCGGCCATGTGCCCATCGGCAATTTCGTCGAGCGCGTGCCCGCCGCCCGCGTCGGCTACATCAACCGCATCGCCGGCAATCGCGTCATGACGGTCTCCGCCAATCTGCGTCCTGGTATCCAGAACGCCGTGGTGCAGAAGGAAATCATTCAGAAGCTGGCTGCCGCCGATCTCGGACCCGGCGTCACCTTTCGCCTGAAGGGCGAAGATGAAGAACGCGCCAAGGCCTCGGCCTTCCTTGCGGCGGCCTTCGGCACCGCGCTGTTTCTGATTTTCGCGATCCTGCTGGCGCAATTCAACAAGCTGACGTCGGTCGGACTCGTGCTCAGCGCCGTGGTGCTCTCCACCATCGGCGTTCTGATCGGCCTTCTGGTGATGGGCCAGGCCTTCGGCGTGGTCATGGTCGGCATCGGCATCATCGCCAATGCCGGCGTCATCGTGAACAACAACATCGTTCTGATCGACACCTATGACCGGCTGCGCCGCGAAGGCGTCGCCGCGCGCGATGCGATTCTCGAAACATGCCGTGAGCGTGCGCGCCCCGTGGTGCTGACGGCCGTGACCGCGATCCTCGGCGTGTTGCCGATCGCCTTTGGCGTCAATCTCGAATTCGTTTCGCGCGAAATCACAATCGGCGCGCCGGCGACGCAATGGTGGATTCACCTGTCCACGGCCATCGTGTTCGGCCTGGGATTCGCGACCGTGCTGACGCTGGTGGTGACACCGGCCGCGCTGATGGGAATCGAAAATCTCGCGGACAAGCGGCGCAGCTGGGTTGCGAGATATCGTCAGTGGAGAGGAAAGCCCGCTCACGCCTAGCAAGGCGGGCTTTCGGCAGCAACGCTGCCTTACGGCTTCACCACCTTGAAGCGCTGCTCGCCGACCTTGCGCGGGCCGTCCCAGAACTCGAACACCCACTCGCCGGGCACAAGCTCCCACGGCTCGTCGAGCGAATAGGCGCGGAAGCTTTCGCCGCCGATGGTGTGATCGCGGGCGAATTCGTTGGTGTAGAAGCGCTGTCCCTTGGGATCGACCAGACCCGGCTCCGGAAAGCGCATCACCCATGTCAGCTTGACCTGCTGACCCTTGGGCTTGCCCACCGTCTCGTAGCGCACGCCGAAGGTGGTGCCCTTCTTCATGACGACGGTGTCTGTCTTCTGCACCAGCTTGAAGTTCTGCGAGATGTTGATGCGCCCGGTCGCGACATTGGACAATTTGTCGGCGCTGATGATGTCGCGCGTGTAGATCCCGAAATCGAGGATCTTGACCCGCTCGATGGTCTGGGCAGACGCGGCGAGAGTTGCCGCGAGAACGAACACGATCGAGAGACCAAAGCGCTTCATGTCATGCCCATCCGGCGCCGGGGCCTTGCAGCCGCGCGCCTGCATTTGTCACACGAAACGCCCGATTGGTTCATACCGGCAGGCGGGACCCGCAGGCACCGGCCGATACATGGGCCGGATCACGCCTGCGCGGCGAAAATCCGGTAGCGGCGCGGCCGCAGGCCAACCAGATCGCCAGGCTTGAGATTGTGATCGCGCGGCGCATCGATCTCGATCAGCGTCTCGTCGCCCTGGCCGGGCAACGTCACGTCGGCACGCAGGATGGGGCCGAACGCCCGCACGCGCTTGATCGACCCTTGCAAGGGACCGCTGCCGGCCGGTGCGACCGCCATGTCATGGCGGCGCACGAACAGCTTTGACGGACCGGAGCGCGCGCCCTGGGAATTGAGATCGATCTGGCGCCCGCCGATAGCGACATGACCGTCGGCGATGTCGACCGGCAACACGATCGATTCGCCGATGAAGGAGTGAACAAAAGCAGTCGCCGGATTGTCGTAGACTTCCTCGGGCGTGCCGATCTGCTCGATACGGCCCTTGTCCATCACCACCACGCGGTTGGCGACTTCGAGTGCCTCTTCCTGATCGTGCGTGACGAAGATCGACGTCACGTGGATTTCGTCATGCAGCGAGCGCAGCCAGCGCCGCAGCTCCTTGCGCACCTTGGCATCGAGCGCGCCGAAGGGTTCATCAAGCAAAAGGATGCGCGGCTCGATGGCAAGCGCACGCGCCAGCGCCACGCGCTGACGCTGACCGCCCGACAGCTGGCTGGGATAGCGATCCGCCAGCCAGGAAATCTGCACCAGATCGAGCAACTCGCCGACGCGCTTGCGGATCACGTCTTCGCTCGGCCGCACCCCGCGCGGCTGCACCCGCAGGCCGAACGCGACGTTCTCGAACACGGTCATGTGGCGGAACAGCGCGTAATGCTGGAACACGAAACCGACATGCCGCTCGCCGGCGCCGCGGCTGAGCGCGTCCTCGCCGTTGAAGCGCACATCGCCTTCATCGGGCCATTCCAGACCGGCAATGATGCGCAACAGGCTGGTCTTGCCGGAGCCGGACGGCCCGAGCAACGCGACGAGTTCGCCGGTTTCGACCTTCAGGTCGATCCCGTCGAGCGCTGTGAAGCTGCCGAAGCGCTTCACGATGTTCTTCACTTCAATCGTCACGTCAGCCCCTTACGATACTTATGCTCTCTTACTCAAGTTCCCGCACCCACGCCAGATGCCGCCATGCCGCGGCGCCCGCGTGGAGACAGGATTCTACCGCTTGGTGTAGATCTGGTCGAACACCCCGCCCTCGGCAAAGTGCTCCTTTTGCGCCCTCGCCCAGCCGCCGAACACCTCATCGACGGTGAAAAGCTCGATCCTGGCGAAATTCGCCTCATATTGCCTGGCCACATCCGGATCGCGCGGGCGATAGGAATTGCGGGCGGCAATCTCCTGCCCTTCGCGCGTGTACCAGTAAGCGAGATAGGCCTCCGCCGCCTTACGCGTGCCGCGCTTATCGACATTGCGATCGACGACCGCAACCGGCGGCTCGGCCAGGATCGATACGGCCGGCGTCACGATCTCGAACTTGTCGGCGCCAAATTCCTTGAGCGCCAGATAGGCTTCGTTCTCCCAAGCCAGCAGCACGTCACCCTGGCCGCGCGCGGCAAATGTCACGGTCGATCCGCGCGCACCGTTGTCGAGTACTTGTACGTTCTTGAAAATGCCGGCGACCAGCGCCTTCGCCATCTCGGCGGAACCGCCGGGCTTGCGCAACGCATAGCCCCAGGCCGCGAGATAGTTCCAGCGCGCGCCGCCGGAGGTTTTTGGATTGGGCGTCATCACGCTGACGCCGGGCTTGGCGAGATCGTCCCAGTCGACGATTTTCTTCGGATTGCCCTTTCGCACCAGGAATACAATCGTCGAGGTATAGGGCGAGGAATTGCCGGCGTATTTTTTCTGCCAGTCCTTCGCGATGAGGCCGCGCTCGGCAATGGCATCGATGTCGAAGGCGAGCGCGAGCGTCACGATATCGGCCTGCAGACCGTCGATGACCGAGCGCGCCTGCGAGCCGGACCCGCCATGGGACTGTCTGACGCTGATATTGCCGCCGTGGCGCTTTTGCCAGTCGGCGGCGAAGGCCTTGTTGAACTCGGTGTAAAGTTCGCGCGTCGGATCGTAGGACACGTTCATGAGCGAGATGTCGGCCGCTGATGCGGTGCCCGCCACAAGCATGCTGGCGAGGGCCGCAAGAACTGTCACGCGCATGTCAGGCTCCGGTCGGAGGCGCAGAGAGTGTGACGCCGTGCGTCAGAGAACCGGCACATCATGTCAACAAAACGGAATTTCAGGAATTTTGCAGCGCGAAGGTTCGGGGCTCTTCTGGTTGAGCATGATCTTGTCCGAAAACCGGCTTCCACTTTTCGGGATCATGCTCATAGCTTCATCGTGTGGATGCCGCATTCCACCTTGTCGCGGCCACGCCAGCGGCCGGCGCGCTCGTTGTCGTCACCTGCCTGCGTGCGGCTGGTGCAGGGCATGCAGCCGACCGACAGGAACCCGGCCGTCTGCAACGGATGCTGCGGCAGCCGCGCGGCGTGAAAGATCGCGTTGACTTCGTCACGTTCGACGCGTGCAAAGGGATTGAACTTCAACCGCGCACCGTCGGCTTCCACCACCGGCATTTCACCACGGGCACCGCCCTGATAGCGCTTGCGGCCGTTGATCCAGGCCGTGAACGATCCAAGGCCGGTCGCCAGCGGCGCAACCTTGCGCAGCGCGCAGCAGGCGTCGGGGTCGCGGTCCCACAAATCGCTCTCGGGATCCTGCGCCGCGAGCGCATCCGCCGCAGGCGTCAGCGAGCGCACGTCTTTCAGCCCCAGAATCTTTGTCAGCGTATCGCGATAGGCCAGCGTTTCCGCAAACAGCCAGCCGGTATCGATGAACAGCACTGGAATCGTCGGATCGACATCGGCGACGACTTTCAGCAGCGCGCCAGACTCGGTTCCGAACGACGACACCACCGCCAGCTTGTCGCGGCCGACCAGATCGCGCGCTTCGCGCACGATATCGGCGGGCGCGGCATGCACCAGACGCCGCTCGAGCGCGGCGATATCGGGATGCGTGGTCGTCGCCAGCGTCACGATTTGGCATCCTCTCGTTTGAGCACGGCGGCATGCGGCGCGAGCCGCGCGCGAAACGCGGTGACGCGACCATCGCCGGTCGGCTGATAGAATACCGAATAGCGCTTGAGCACCTGCGCATAGACAGCGGCGTCGGCTTCCTTCTTGACGTCGAGCGCATCGAAGCCCGAGCGCAGCAGGAAGATGAACTGATCGCGCAGCACCTGACCTGTGGCGCGCATTTCACCGCTGAATTTGTACTGCTCGCGCAGGATGCGCGCCTGGCTGTAGGCGCGACCGTCGCGGAAGGTCGGGAAGACAAGCGCGACCAGCGCCAGCCGATCGAGATGTGGCGCGAGCTCGTCGATATCGCGATTGTTGGGCCACAGCACACCGGTCTCGGCGTTGCGCGCCGTCAATTCAGCGGCATCGGCGAGAAAACGCTCGGCCTTGACGATGACCGCGCCGTCCGCAGGCACGGGCGCATCGTCGTCAATGACGACGTAACGATCGACAACGACTTCGCCGTTCTTAACGAGTGGCATAGACGCGCTCCTTGAAAGGCTCGACGCCTAGCCGCTTGACCGTGTCGACAAACAGTTCATCGGGCCGCGCCCGCAGGTCGAGATAGATCTCGACGATATCCTCGACCACGTCGGCGACCTGATCGTAGGGCACGGCCGGACCCATCTGGACGCCGAGCGCGGCGTTTTCGTCGGCCTTGCCGCCAAGCGTGATCTGGTAGAATTCCTCGCCGTTCTTTTCGACGCCGAGAATGCCGATGTGCCCAACGTGATGGTGACCGCAGGCATTGATGCAGCCGGAGATATTGATGTGCAGGCGGCCGATCATCGCCGCCGTGTCGTGATTGGCAAAGCGGCGCGTCAGTTCCTGCGCGATCGGAATCGAACGCGCATTGGCGAGCGAGCAATAATCAAGACCCGGGCAGGCGATGATGTCGGTGACGAGATTGACGTTCGGGGTCGCCAGCTCGTTCGCGACCAGCGCCTTCCACAGCGCCGGCAGATCGCGCTGCGCCACGCTCGGCAGCACGAGGTTCTGCTCGTGGCCGACGCGAACCTCGCCGAACGAATAACGATCCGCGAGATCGGCGATCGCATCCATCTGCGCTGCGGTGGCGTCACCCGGCGTGCCGCCGAGCGGCTTCAACGACACGACGACGATGGCGTAGCCCGGCTCGCGATGCGGCGCGACGGAATTGGCGTGCCACTGTGCAAAGGCGGAATTGGACAGCGCGCGCGTCAGTTCGGGCGGCGAATTGGCGAGTTTCTCATAGGTCGGATAGGAGAACCGCTGCGCGATGTCGGTGATCACCGCTTCGTCCAGCGCCAGTGCGCCATCACGGATCTTGAGCCACTCCTCCTCGACCTCCGCGCCGAACTTCTCGGCGCCGAGTTCATGGACGAGGATCTTGATGCGCGCCTTGTAGATGTTGTCGCGGCGGCCGTACTGATTGTAAACGCGCAGCACCGCCTCGATGTAGGTCAGAACGTCACGACGCGCGACCCACGGCTTGATCGACTTGGCGATGAAGGGCGTGCGGCCGAGACCACCGCCGACCAGAACCTCGAAGCCGAGTTCGCCGGCGCCGTTGCGATGCAGGCGGAGCCCCAGATCGTGCACCTTGATCGCGGCGCGGTCGTGCTCGGACGCGCCCACCGCGATCTTGAACTTGCGCGGCAGGAACGAGAATTCCGGGTGCAGCGTCGAATACTGGCGCAGCAGCTCGGCCCAGACCCGCGGATCTTCGATCTCGTCGGGCGCGACGCCGGCCCATTGATCGGTCGTGATGTTGCGAATGCAATTGCCGCTCGGTCTGGATGCCGTGCAGCCCGACATCGGCAAGATCGGCCATCGCGTCGGGCAGTTCATCGAGCTTGATCCAGTGGAACTGGAGATTCTGCCGCGTGGTGAAATGGCCGTAGCCACGATCATATTTACGCGCGACATGCGCGAGCCCGCGCATCTGCGCCGACGACAGCGTGCCGTAGGGAATGGCGATGCGCAGCATGTAGGCATGCAGCTGCAGATAAACGCCGTTCATCAACCGCAACGACTTGAACTCGTCTTCGGTCAGTTCACCCGACAGGCGGCGCTTCACCTGGTCGCGGAATTCGTCGACCCGTTCGTGCACCAGCGTGCGGTCCAGCTCGTCATAGGCATACATATTTCGAATTCCAGTTTTTAATTTCTAACGCGTGATCTTATCCGAAAACCGCTTCACACTTTTCGGGATCACGCTACACGGCGACAGGAAGATCGATGGTGACGCCCCACAACCGGATACGTTCGCGCAGATTACCCGGTGCGAGCGTGCCGTCGTCATTGACAATCACGGGAGCGATATAGGAGCCGACCGCGCCGATATCGTCGGCGGTCGCCTCAGCCCACAACGCACGCGCCGTGTCGGCGTCGCGGACGATAGCGGAGTCCTGCAGATCGTTGCTCCAGCCCTTAGTCTCGGTGCGATAGATCACCGAACCGTCGGAGGTGCGATTGGCAGTGACGATCGAGGGCCCGGTGATCTTGATCTTCTGCTGTAACGGGGAGGTCATGCGGCCACCATGTTCTTGGACAAGAGACGGACGAGCTTCGACATGCGCCACGGCGCGGAGCGGGCGACGACATCGCCGATGACGAGAAGTGCCGGCCCCTCGCCGGCCTTCGAGGCCAGCGCCGAGAGCTCCTGCAACTCGCCAGTGAAGCTTTGTGCATCGGGGCGCGTGGCGCGCACAAACACCGCAACCGGTGTCGTGGCGCTGCGGCCCGCAGCAATAAGACCGGCCTGAACCGCTGACGCCGAGGCGATGCCCATATAGGCGACAATGGTCGTCTTGCTGTCGGCCAATCCCGGAAAATCGATGGAGGCGGCGTCCTCGGCGCGGTGCGCCGTAAGGAAGGTGACGCGCAAGGCCTCGTTGCGGAACGTCAGCGGCAATTCGGCTTCCGCGGCGACGCCGAGCGCCGCCGTAATGCCGGGCACAATCGTGAAAGAGACATCGGCTTCGCGCAGCGCCTCGATCTCCTCGCCGCCCCGGCCGAAGATGAAGACATCGCCGCCCTTCAGACGTACGACGCGCTGACCCTCGCGCGCGGCTTCGATCAGGCGGCGGTTGATTTCGTCCTGACCGACACCGGGCTGACCGCGCCGCTTGCCGACCGGAACACGCGCCGCATCGCGACGCGAGCGGTCGAGAATCTCCGGCGAGACCAGTTCGTCGTAAAAAATGATGTCGGCGTTCTGCAACGCGCGCAGCGCCTTGATGGTGAGCAAATCGGGATCACCGGGACCTGCGCCGACCAGCGTCACATGACCGGAGGGCTGCGCGACGAACGCGACCGGATCGATGCCCGTCAGGGCCGCTTCGGCTTCCTCGATGCGGCCGGCAAGCACAGCCTCGCCGATCGGACCGTCGATGACGCGTTCCCAGAAACGACGCTTCTCGGCCATGCCGTCGAGGCCGGCATGAATAGGTTTGCGCCAGCGGCCGATGAAGCCGGCCAGCTCGCCGATGCGCGCAGGCACCATCGCCTCGATGCGCTCGCGCAGACGGCGCGCGACGACCGGCGACGTGCCGCCGGTGCCGATGGCGACAATGACGTCGCCGCGATCGACGATGGCCGGAAAGATGAACGTGGAGTTCTCCATGTCATCCATGACGTTGACGGGGATGCCGGCGGCACGGGCGCGACGTGACATCGCGACACCCATGTCGCCAATGCCGGCGCACAGCACCGCGATAACGCCGCCAAGCTCGACCGTCAGCGGATCGGCGGGAAAGCGCTCGACCCTGGCCGCATGGGCCGGATCGACGCCTGAAAGGTCGTAGCGATTGTCGGGATCGTGCCAGCGCACCGTGGCGCCCGCGGACAGCAAAAGCCGCAACTTGGCCTGCGCCAGTTCGCCGATGCCGGCGAGCAGCACCGGGCCTGTGCGGAGGTCAAGAAAGACGGGAAGATATTGCATCGCCACAGATCCTACCCCGCCGCATTTGCGGGGGTTGACTAGAATAATATTCTATATATTGTCCGGCCAAGCCGCGCAAAGGAAAAAATATTTCTCCTAAAGCCGACTTAAAAGATAGAATTTCTTCCTCTAAAGAAGCCTCCGCAGAGATGCACCTTATCGTCACAGATCGAGAAGGCCACGTGCGCACCCTTGAGGCCCTTGAAGGCTGGCGGGTGATGGAAGTCATCCGCGATTGGGGCTTGCCGATCAAGGCCGAATGCGGCGGGGCCTGCTCCTGCGCCACCTGCCACGTTTATGTCGATCCCGCGTGGGTCGGCCGCCTGCCGCCGCCGACCGACGAGGAGCTGAGCCAGCTCGATACCACCTTCGCCGTTGAGACGAATTCCCGGCTCGCCTGCCAGATCCTCGTGACCTCCGAGATGGACGGCATGCGCATCACGCTCGCGCCGGAGATGGAGTAACGCATGCCCGTTAATGACACCAAAAGCATGGACCATCTCGACGAACTCGAGGCCCAGAGCATCTTCATCTTCCGCGAGGCGTTCGCCCGGCTGAAGAAGGTCGCCCTGCTGTGGTCGCTGGGCAAGGATTCCAACGTCATGATCTGGCTGGCGCGCAAGGCGTTCTTCGGCCGCGTGCCGTTTCCGGTCATGCATGTCGATACCGGCAAGAAATTCCCCGAGATGTATGCGTTCCGCGACCGCTACGTCGAAGGAATGGGGCCTCGACCTGATCGTCGAGATTGCCCGCCGATCGAGACGATCGACCCGACGCTGCCGCCGGCTGCGCGTTCCGCCGCGCGCAAGACCGAAGGCCTGAAGGCCGCGCTTGCCAAGCACGGCTTCGACGGCGTCGTCGCCGGCATCCGCCGCGACGAGGAAGCGACCCGCGCCAAGGAGCGCGTGTTCTCGCCGCGTGGCGCCGAAGGCCAATGGGACGTGCGCGACGCAGCCGCCGGAATTCTGGGACCATTTCAACGCATCGGTGCCGCAGGGCGCGCATCTGCGTATCCACCCGCATCCTGCAATGGACCGAGGTCGATATCTGGGCCTACACGCAGCGCGAGAACATTCCCATCATCCCGCTCTATCTTGCGAAGGACGGCAAGCGCTACCGATCGCTCGGCGATCAGGACATCACCTCGCCGGTCGCCTCGAACGCCTCCACCATTGCCGAGATCCTGGTCGAACTCGACGGCACCAAGGTGCCCGAGCGCGCCGGCCGCGCGATGGACCATGAATCCGAAGACGCCTTCGAACGCCTGCGCACCGCAGGCTACCTGTGAACAACATGCGCAACGAAACCTCTTCAAGCATCGTCGCCGCCACCGTTCCCGGCAAACCTGTGATGCACAACGCGCAGCTGCGCATCGTCATCGTCGGCCATGTCGATCACGGCAAATCGACGCTGATCGGCCGCCTGCTGCACGAAACCGGCAGCCTGCCCGACGGCAAGCTCGAACTGCTGAAAGCCGTCAGCGCGCGGCGCGGCATGCCGTTCGAATGGTCGTTCCTGCTCGACGCGCTCCAGACCGAGCGCGATCAGGGCATCACCATCGACACCACCCAGATTCGCTTCCGCACCGCGACGCGCGAGATCGTGCTGATCGACGCACCGGGGCACGCTGAATTCCTGCGCAACATGATCACCGGCGCATCGCAGGCCGATGCCGCGCTGCTCATCATCGACGCCGCCGAAGGCGTGCGTGATCAGACCCGCCGCCACGGCTATCTGCTGCATTTGCTCGGCGTCCGTCAGGTCGTGGTCGTCATCAACAAAATGGACCGCGTCGATTTCAGCCAGGAGCGCTACGACGCGATCCGCGCCGAAATCACCGATCATCTGACCGGCGTCGGCGTCACGCCGATCGCTGTCATTCCGATTTCCGCCCGCAACGGCGACGGCGTCACCGAAGTGACACCGGCGATTGGCTGGTACAACGGCTATACCGTCGTCGAGTCGCTCGATCATCTCGTTCCTGCCCGCGCGCGCGACGAGATCGAGCTGCGGTTGCCGGTGCAGGCCATCTACAAATTCGACGACCGCCGCATTCTGGCCGGCCGCATCGAATCCGGCCGCGTCAAGGCCGGCGACGACGTCGTCGTCATGCCGTCCGGCAAGATCGCGAAAATCAAATCGGTCGAAGGCTGGCCGGGCACGCCCGATCCGTCGCGGCTCGTCGCAGGCTATTCGGTCGGCATTACGCTTGACCGCGAATTGTTCATTCAGCGCGGCGATATCATCGCCCATGCCGGATCGGCGCCGTCGGATGCGCGCCGGTTACGCGCGCGCGTGTTCTGGCTGCACGAACAGCCGCTGATAACAGGCGCGACCCTGACTGTGCGGCTCGGCACCGCCGAATCCCGCGCGACCGTCACCGCCATCGACAAGGCCATCGATCCCGGCGCGCTGAGCAGCGTCGGCACGACGTCGGTTGCACAGAATCATGTCGGCGAAATCGAACTGACGCTGGCGCACCCGGTTGCCGCCGATGTGCATGTCGACAATCCGCGCACCGGTCGCCTCGTGCTCGAAGTCGGCGGACGCATCGCCGGCGGTGGACTTGTGCTGCAGATCGAAAGCGGCAAGCGCGGCCAGGTCGATATCGTCCCGGTGGATTCGGCGCTGAGCTCGACCGAGCGCGCCTCACGCTTCCGGCATGCCGGCGCTCTGCTCTGGTTCACCGGTCTGCCCGGCTCCGGCAAATCGACATTGGCGATCGCGCTGGAGCGCTCGCTGTTCGCACGTGGCGGCTCGCCCATCCTGCTCGATGGCGACACCTTGCGCGCCGGCCTCAATGGCGATCTCGGCTTCACAGCCGAAGATCGCAGCGAGAATATCCGCCGCCTCGCCGAATTGGGCGCACATCTGGCGCGCGCCGGCCACATCGCCATCGTCGCCGCCGTGTCGCCCTCCGCCGACGACCGCGCGCAGGCGCGCCGCATCGCCGGCGATCTTTTCCGCGAAATTCACGTCTCGACACCGGCCGAAGTCTGCGAAAGCCGGGATCCCAAGGGTCACTATCGCAAGGCCCGCGCCGGACAGCTGCCGGGGTTCACCGGCACGGCCGGCGACTACGAGGCTCCGCAACGTCCGGAACTCGCCATCAATACAACCCAACGCCCGGTGCGCGACTCGGTCGTCGATCTCGAGCGCATGCTGGTCTCAAGCGGCGTGCTGTTCGAAGACCTTGCCGACGCCGCCGCCAACATCTGATTTCACGATCAACAAACAGGAGAAGCCCGTGAAGCGTTTTCTCATCTCCGCCTTCGCCAGCCTTATCGTTGCCGCCACCCCGGCCGCGGCACAGGCTCCCGCGCCGGCCACGCTGCTCAATGTGTCCTATGACATTGCGCGCGAACTCTACGTCGATATCAACGCGGCCTTCATCAAGAACTGGAAGGCCAAGACCGGCCAGGATCTGAAGATCAACCAGTCGCACGCAGGTTCCTCGGCGCAGGCGCGCTCGATTCTCGAAGGTCTCGAAGCCGACGTCGTGACATTCAACCAGGTCACCGACGTGCAGATTCTCGCCGACCGCGGCAAGCTGATCCCCGCCGACTGGCAGAAGCGCCTGCCGAATGCGTCATCGCCCTATTATTCGATGCCCGCCTTCCTGGTGCGCGCCGGCAACCCGAAGAACGTCAAGGACTGGGACGATCTCGCACGCCCCGACGTGAAAAGTGTTTTCCCGAACCCGAAGACGTCGGGCAATGCCCGCTACACCTATCTCGCCGCCTATGCCTACGCGAAGAACAAGTTCGGATCGGTTGAGAAGGCCGACGACTACATCAAGAAGATGTTCGCAAACGTCCCGGTGTTCGACACCGGCGGCCGCGCAGCGACCACCACATTCGTCGAGCGCCAGACCGGCGACGTGCTCATCACCTTCGAGGCGGAGGTCAACGCCATCCGCAACCAGTACGGCGCGGACAAGTATGAGATCGTCGTACCGTCGTCGAGCCTGCTTGCGGAATTTCCGGTGACCGTGGTCGACAAGTACGCCACCAAGCACAACACGCAGGATCTCTCGAAGGCCTATCTCGACTTCCTCTACTCGGAGGAAGGTCAGACGATCCTGGCGAAATTCAACAACCGGATTCATCACCCGGCGGTGCTGGCCAAGACCAAGGGCCAGTTCCCCGAGTTGAAGCTCTATACTGTCGAAGAAGAGTTCGGCGGCTGGGAGAAGGTCACCAAGGAGCATCTGGCGTCCGGCGCCAAGCTCGATCAGCTTTTCACCGCGCGCTGAAAACCGCATTCCAACGTCGACTCCGTCATGGCCGGGGTTTCCCCGGCCATGATTTTGTCGGGAGCCTGTTGTCAGGCCGCATTCCATTCGGCCTGCGCGATCACGACGCCACTTCCGGAAGTACCCCTTGTCTTCCCACGCTGCTGCCGATAACCAACACCCATGTCCCTGCGCCGTCGCGTCATTCCCGGCTTTGGCCTCGCACTTGGCACGACCGTCCTCTATCTGGGGGCTATCGTGCTGCTGCCGCTTTGCGCGCTGATTTTCAAGGCGTCCGGACTCGGCTTTGACGGATTCTGGAACATCCTGACGTCGCCGCGAACGCTTGCGGCGTTGAAAGTCACGATCTCCATGGCTGCGCTGGCGACGCTGTTCAATGCCGTCTACGGCCTGATGCTGGCGTGGGTTCTGGCGCGCTACAAGTTTCCCGGCAAGCGACTGCTCGATGCGCTGGTCGACGTACCCTTCGCCTTGCCGACAGCCGTCGCCGGTATCGCGCTGACGGCACTCCTCGCCAAGAACGGCTGGTTCGGCGCGCCGCTCGACAAACTCGGCATCGCGGTCGCCTATACGCCGCTCGGCATCGCCATTGCGATGGCGTTCACGAGCCTTCCTTTCGTCGTCCGCACCGTGCAGCCGGTGATCGAGGATCTCGGCTCCGATGTCGAGGAAGCCAGCCGTTCGCTCGGCGCCAGCGACTGGCAGATCCTGCGCAAGGTGATCTTCCCGGCGATCTTTCCGGCTTTTCTTGCGGGCTGCTCACTGGCTTTCGCACGCTCGCTCGGCGAATTCGGCGCGGTCATTTTCATTGCCGGCAATCAGCCGATGCGCACGGAAATCGTCGCGCTGCTGACCTTCATCCGCCTGTCCGAATTCGACTATGAGGCCGCAGCCACCATCGCCACCATCATGCTGATCATGGCCTTCGTCATGCTCATCGTCACCAATTCCATCCAGGCATGGCATCTGCGCTATGTCGGACGAGGCGACCAATGAGCGTGGCGGCACCTGAAAAAAAACGCTGGATGGTCGCCCCTGTCGGCGCCGGCCCGGTGACGCGCGGCATCCTGCTCACACTTGTGGCGATCATCACGCTTTTGTTTCTCGTCGCTCCGGTCGTGCTGATTTTCGCCTCGGCGCTGGAGCTGGGCGTCGGAAAGTTTTTCCAGAACCTCGGCGACGGCGCCACCCAGCACGCCATCTGGCTGACGGTGCTGACCTCGCTCGTCGTGGTGCCGATCAACATCCTGTTCGGTCTCGCCGCGGCATGGACCGTGACGAAATTCGAATTTCGCGGCCGCACGCTTCTCATCGCCCTGATCGAACTGCCCTATTCCGTCTCGCCCATCGTCGCGGGCGTGGCCTATCTTTTCGTCTATGGCACACAGGGCCTGTTCGGGCCGCTGCTGGACTGGCTCGACCTGCGGATCATGTTCGCTCTGCCCGGCATTTTCCTGGCGAGCATGTTCGTGACCGCGCCGTTCGTGGCCCGCGAACTCATCCCCCTGATGCAGGTCCAGGGCACCGACGAGGAAGAGGCCTCCGTGACCCTCGGTGCGTCCGGGTTTGCGACCTTCATGCGCGTGACCCTGCCGAATATCCGCTGGGCCGTGATCTATGGCGCAATCCTGTGCAACGCGCGCGTGATGGGCGAATTCGGCGCCGTCTCGGTCGTTTCCGGCAATATTCGCGGGCAAACCACGACCCTGCCGCTTCAGATCGAACTGCTCTATCAGGACTACAATACGGCCGGCGCCTTCGCCGCGGCCACCGTGCTGACAATGGTCGCGGTCCTGACGGTGATCATCAAGATGGTTGTCGAGCGCTTCGATACCGAGAAAATCCGGCGCCAGCCCGCCTGATCATCAGCCGCTGCCTCTTCTAAGAGCATCACTTTAGGCGGACGGATAATCGACATTTGGCGGTCGCCGTGGCATGTCGGTTCCATCTGCATCTTTTGATCACGGGACACTGCATGAGCCGGACCGAAACAAGCGGGCTGAAGATCGCTTCCGTTTTGCATGATTTCGTCGCGCGGGAAGCCGCGCCCGACAGCGGCATATCGCCTGACAAATTCTGGGCCGGACTCGCGGCCATCATTGCCGACGTCACGCCGCGCATTCGCGACGCACTGCGTATCCGCGACGAGATGCAGACCAAGATCGACGCATGGCACACAGCGCACAAGGGCAAGGCTTTTGACGCGGTCGCTTACGAGGCGATGCTGCGCGAGATCGGCTATCTGTTGCCCGAGCCGAAGGCGACCGCGATAGCGACCCGAAATGTCGATGCGGAAATCGCCTTGCTGGCTGGACCGCAACTTGTCGTTCCGCTGTCGAATGCGCGCTATGCGCTCAATGCCGCCAATGCGCGGTGGGGCAGCCTCTATGACGCGCTCTACGGCACCGATGCGATTGCCGACGACGGCGAGCTGAAGCGCAGCGGCGGCTTCAACAAGGCGCGCGGCGCCAAGGTGATCGAAACCGCAAAGGCGTTTCTCGATCAGGCCGCACCCCTGGCGCTCGGCAGCCATGCCGATATCACAGCCTACACCGTCGCAGGCGGGGCCTTGCTGGCGCGTCGGCACGACGGATCGGTGACAGGCCTGCAGGACCCCACGCGCTTTGCCGGATATCGCGGCGCACCCGAGACGCCGGACGCCGTGCTGCTCGTCAACAATGGCCTTCATGCTGAAATCGTCATCGACCGCAAGCATGCCATTGGTGCGACCGATCCGGCCGGCGTCGCCGATATCGTTCTGGAATCCGCGGTCTCCACCATTCTCGATATGGAAGACAGCGTCGCCGCCGTCGATGCCGACGACAAGGTCGACGTCTATCGCAATGTGCTCGGGCTGATGAAGGGCGACCTCGCTGCGAGCTTCGACAAGGGTGGCCACAGCGTCGCGCGCACGCTCAACCCCGACCGCGTCTACACGTTGCCGCAAGGCGGCGAATTGACATTGCACGGGCGCAGCCTGCTTCTGATGCGCAATGTCGGGCACCATATGTGGACCGACGCCGTGCTCGATGCCGAAGGCAAGGAGATTCCGGAGGGTGTGCTGGACGCGGCCATCAGCGGATTGATCGCTCTGCACGACCTGAAGAAAGCCTCCGGCATTCGCAACAGCCGCACGGGCTCGGTCTATATCGTCAAGCCGAAGATGCATGGCCCGGACGAGGTGAAGCTCACCGCGGATCTGTTCGGGCGCGTCGAAGCGATGCTGGGCTTGCCGGCCAACACGATGAAGATCGGCATCATGGACGAGGAGCGCCGCACCACGGTGAATTTGCGTGCGGCGATTTTGGCCGCATCCGAACGCATCGTCTTCATCAATACCGGGTTCCTCGACCGCACCGGCGACGAGATTCATACATCGATGGAAGCGGGGCCCGTGGTGCGCAAAAACGACATGCGCGCGACGGCCTGGATCAAGGCTTACGAAGACTGGAACGTCGATCAGGGGCTGGCTTGCGGCCTGCCCGGCCACGCCCAGATCGGCAAGGGCATGTGGGCGGCGCCCGATCGCATGGCCGATATGATGGCCCAGAAGATCGGCCATCCGCAATCCGGGGCGACGACCGCGTGGGTCCCCTCACCCACGGCGGCGACGCTGCACGCGCTGCACTATCACAAGGTCGACGTCAGCGCCCGCCAGCGCGAATTGACCGGCAAGCCGCGGGCGAAGCTCGGCGACATTCTGACCCTGCCGCTGGCGCAATCGAATTTCGCGCCCGACGCCGTGCAGCAGGAACTCGACAATAACTGCCAGGGCATTCTCGGCTATGTCGTGCGCTGGATCGATCAGGGCGTCGGTTGCTCGAAGGTTCCTGATATTCACGACATCGGGTTGATGGAAGACCGCGCGACGCTGCGCATCTCGAGCCAGCACATCGCCAACTGGATGCACCACGGAATTATTACGCGTGATCAGGTGATGGGCGCGCTGAAGCGCATGGCGGTGGTGGTGGACCGGCAAAATGCCGGCGATCCGCTGTACCGCCCGATGGCGCCGGCGTTCGACGGTGTGGCATTCGAAGCGGCCTGCGACCTGGTGTTCAAGGGCCGCGCGCAGGCCAATGGCTACACCGAATGGATTCTTCATGCCCGCCGCCGCGAGGCCAAGGCAAAAGCGGTCTGACGGCCGGGAACCTCCCGCCATCCGACGCGTTCTCTCCGTATCCCAATACGCAGAGGAGAACACGTCATGGATTGGAACCGGGTCGAAGGTAACTGGAAGGAAGTCAAGGGCAAGGCCAAGGAGCAGTGGGGCAAGCTCACCGATGACGATCTGACGACCATCGAAGGTCGCCGCGATCAGCTCGAGGGCAAGATCCAGCAGCGCTATGGCTATGCCAAGGATCAGGTCCGCAAGGACGTCGACAGCTGGTTCGACAGCCTCAAGTAAATCTTGAAGCCAAGACCAAATGAAAACCCCGGCCTTGCGGCCGGGGTTTTTTGTTGGCTCCGTCGTCAGTGCGTTTAGAAGACAGCGAGATAGCGTAGCAACGACAACACGCCGATGATGATGACGATGATGCGCACGATCTGCTTGGCGCGACCGTCGATCGGCAACATGTTGACGAGATAAAGAACAAGGATCACCACCAGGAAGGTGATGAGGGCGCTAATCAGCAAGGACATTCAGGCTCTCCGCGTTTGATATTGAGGTAACGCGACGGAACCCGGAGAGTTCCATTCAAGGGAACTCTTTTTGGAACGTTTTACCGAGCGTCGCCGGCACTGGAGCGGGCAAAGCTGTTGCGGACTGATGCCGGCACATTGGTCGATGAAAGCCCGCCGCTCTTCGCCGGCCGGCCGGTGGCGACCAACGGGCCATTCTGACCGACGACGATATCGCCCTGGCGCAGCGTGCGATCCTTGTTGATGTCGACGCGCGCCAGGCCCAGCCCGTCAGTGCCGTTGCAGGTACATCCCGCCACCATTTCGGTACGGAAACGAAAGGCATTCGGCAGGGCGGAGTATGTGCGCCCCTCGGTGGTGCGCGCATTGTCGATATTGCTGCCGTAAACGACAGCCGTGGGGCTCGCGGGGCAGAACTGGTTGCACAATTCGGCGCGACTGACACCCGCGCTGGCCGGCACCGGAAAATAGCGGCCGTCGCAACTGCGAACGCAGAAAGCCCCGCCCGTTCCGCCGGACGTCATGGACGAACCGGTTCCGGGGCGGCTGTCGGGGGTCTCGTCGCCATAAATCAGGGGTTCTTGTGCGACCGGCCGCTGCGCCGGGCGCGTGAACGCCCCGAACAGGCTCTGGAAGAAGCCTTGTGCATCGGCGGGAACCGGGGCTGCCACCAGCATCATTGCGGTCGCCACGCCCAGAAGCGCGATACGTGCGGACTTTTGTGAGAAGAGAGCCATCATCACCCTTTGTCTAACCCTGATCCAATCAGGTTCAAGTCGGGCAGCGCCGGGGAGCGATCTTCAGCTCCTCCGCGATCATCGGGCTGACGAGGGGCTCGCATGTGTCGCGGATATCGGCCGATGAATCCCACGCGAGTTCGCTCGATGCCGGGCTTGCCGGCTGAACTGCCGGCTGGGCCTTCTCAAGCGAAATGCGCGTCGCCGTAGCGGCGTCCGTGGCGTACAGAATATAGGTGACGTCGCGTTGCGGACTGCGCTGCCAGGCCAGACGGCTCGATTTGTTGGTGCGGTTGACGTCGTTCAGGGGCTCTTGCAGCCCCGCATCATCGGCCTGAAATCGCGTCGCACCTGCGCTGGATGTCACCTCCAACTGGACCACCGCGACCGCCATGGTCGCCGCCAGGATAAAGGTCATTCCATAGGGCAATCGGGACATGGAAGGCTCCTCCGCGTCATCGCTGACAGCCAATCAACGCGCCCGGGAACCTGCAGTTCCTGAAGCGGAGGGATTTGCGCCCGAAGAGGCGCTGGAATCTTTGTGAAAACGGGTGGAACGATTGCCGGCCGGCCGCGTTTGGTCCGACATCAAGCCTGTTTCCCTGCCCCTGAAGCAGGCCTGATCGGGGACGCGTGCGCGAGCCGCGTCCCTTTCTTGTTTGGCTTGTTGTTGTCAGAACCGATCAGACCTCGCCCGCAGACAGGCCTAGTTCATCTGGTTGATCTTCATGATCGCCGGCGCAAGAATGACCGCGAACAGAACCGGCAGGAAGAACAGGATCATCGGCACGGTGAGCTTCGGCGGCAGCGCAGCCGCCTTCTTTTCGGCCGCAGCCATACGCATGTCGCGATTTTCCTGCGCCATGACGCGCAGCGTCGCACCGAGCGGCGTGCCATAGCGCTCAGATTGCATCAGCGCCATACAGACCGACTTGACGCCGTCGATGCCTGTGCGCTTGGCGAGGTTCTCGTACGCGACCTTGCGATCCTGCAGATAGGACAATTCCGCTGTCGTCAGCGTGAACTCTTCCGCAAGCGCGACGGACTGCGATCCGACTTCAACGCTGACCCGGCGGAATGCGGTTTCGATCGACATGCCGGATTCGACGCAGATCAGCAGCAGATCCAGCGCATCCGGGAACGCGCGCCTGATCGACAATTGCCGCTTCGAGATCTGGTTCTTCAGGAACATCATCGGCCCCTGCATGCCGAGAAACGTCATGAAGATGCAGATGCCGACCTTGGTCGTCGTCGAATAGTTGAAGTTGGTCAGAACGAAAATATAGAGGACGCTGACGGCTCCCAGAACGATCGGCGTCACGAGACGGAAGAACAGGAACGTGACATAGGGCGCCTGTCCGCGATAGCCGGCCATCAACAGCTTTTCGCGCGCGTCTTCCTGCGCCAGCCATTTGGAGAGATTGAAGTCCTCGACGATCCGCTTCACCATCACCTTGGGCGACTGCCGCAAGGACGGCTTGTCGGTGCGGTTCAGGCGCTCGCGCTCACGTTGACGAATGCGTTCGCGCTCGCTGGCGACAGCCTTCATGCGCTTGTCCAGCACTTCGCCGGCCAGCAACGGACTGATCAGCGTCCACGCGGTGACGGCGGCGGCAAAGGCCGCCAGCAGCATCGTCATGAACTGACGGTCGTGAAACTTTGCGATGACAAGATCGATCATACGGCCTCGTCAGAAATCGAAATTGATCATTTTTTTCATGACCATGATGCCCATACCCATCCATAACGCACAGACGGCGAGCACAACGCGGCCCATGGGTTCAAGCCACAGCATTTCGATATATTTCGGCGTCGACAGGTAAACCAGAATCATCACCGCCGGCGGCAACGCGCCGATGATGCCGGCCGAGGCCTTCGCCTCCATCGACATCGCCTGAATTTTTGCCTTCATCTTTTTGCGGTCACGCAACACGCGTGACAGATTTCCGAGCGCTTCCGACAGATTGCCGCCGGATTTTTGCTGGATGGCAATGACGATACCGAAGAAATTCGCCTCCGGAAGCGGAACCCGGTCGTACAGCCTCAGACATGCATCGCCGAGCGGCATACCGACCGTTTGCGTTTCGACAATCGCCTGGAATTCGCTGCGCAACGGCTCCGGCGAATCCGCCGCCACAACCTTGATGGAGTCAAACAAGGGCAACCCCGATCGCACGCCGCGCACGATCACGTCGACTGCATCCGGCAACGACTTCAAGAAACTTGTTCTCACGGCGCTTCCGGAGGAATTTCAAGATCCAGAACGGCAGGCCCGCGCCGGCCGCAAATCCGAACGCCAGCGCCCCGATGAGGCTTCCGCTGAAGATGAAGATCGCTACAAACATCGAGATGCCGAGTCCAATCGCGATCAGCACAAACTGCCGCTTCGACCAGCTCAGGCCGGCCATGGCGATACGGGCATTAATCGACAGCTTCGAGGCCTTGCGGTGTTTCTCGTCGATTTCCTTGAGCGTTTCCTCGACCTGGGAGCGGCGTGCACCCTTGCGACATGCGTTCGGTGGATGCTCCAACCGCCTCGACGCGAGACACGTTCGCTCGTCGTGCCTCGGCCTTCTTCTCGCCCGAAAGCATCGGGTAGACGAATACCCAGGCAATGCCACCGATGGCGGTGGCAGCGAGGAAAGCGAGCGCGACGGTCTGAATCATGTCCGCTCCCGCTACTTTGCGCCTGCGACTTCCGCCGCATCGAGAGCCGCAGCGAGATTCTTTTCCTCGCCGTAGTAGCGTGCGCGATCCCAGAACTTCGGCCGGCCGATACCCGTCGAGCGATGACGCCCGATGATATCGCCATTGGCGTCCTCGCCGACCATGTCATAGACGAAGATGTCCTGGGTAATGATGGTGTCGCCTTCCATACCCATCACCTCGGTGATGTGGGTGATGCGGCGAGAGCCGTCGCGCAGACGCGCGGCCTGAACAACAATGTCGATCGACGAACAGATCATTTCGCGAATCGTACGGGACGGCAGCGAGAAGCCGCCCATGGTAATCATCGATTCGATACGCGACAGCGCTTCACGCGGCGTGTTGGCGTGCAGCGTCCCCATGGAACCGTCATGGCCGGTGTTCATCGCCTGCAACAGATCGAACGCCTCGGGTCCGCGGACTTCGCCGACGATGATACGTTCGGGACGCATACGCAGACAGTTGCGCACGAGATCGCGCATCGTGATCTGGCCTTCGCCTTCAAGATTGGGCGGGCGCGTTTCGAGCCGGACGACGTGCGGCTGCTGCAGTTGCAGTTCGGCAGCGTCCTCGCAGGTGATGATGCGCTCTTCCTCGTCGATGGAAGCCGTCAGGCAGTTGAGGAGCGTCGTCTTGCCGGAACCCGTACCGCCGGAGATCAGCGTGTTGATGCGCGACCGGCCGATGATCTTCAGCACCGTCGCGCCTTCGGGCGTAATCGATCCGAAACGCACCAGCTGATCGAGCGTCAGCTTGTCCTTTTTGAACTTACGAATTGTGAGTGCGGGGCCGTCGATGGACAGCGGCGGCACGATGGCATTGACACGCGAACCGTCGGGCAAGCGCGCGTCGCAGATCGGCGACGATTCATCGACGCGTCGGCCGATCTGGCTGACGATGCGCTGACAGATATTGAGGAGCTGCTGATTGTCCCGGAAGCGGATGCCGGTGCGCTGAATCTTGCCCGCGACTTCGATATAGACCGTGCCGGCGCCGTTCACCATGATGTCGGCGATGTCGTCGCGAGACAGCAGCGGCTCCAGCGGACCGTAGCCGAGCACGTCGTTGCAGATATCGTCGAGCAGCTCTTCCTGCTCGGCAATCGACATCACGATATTCTTGATCGCGATGATTTCGTTGACGATGTCGCGGATTTCTTCGCGCGCCGAATCGGCGTCGAGCTTGGACAGCTGCGCCAGATCGATCGCCTCGATCAACGCGCCGAAGATGGTGCCCTTGACCTCGTAATAGTTTTCGGAGCGCTTGTTCTCCACCATCGGCGGCGCGGCGCGCACCGGGGCAATCGACGGAGACGGCACATTTGCGACGGCAGGCGCCGCCTGTTGCGCGGGCGCCGGCTCAGGCCGCGGCGCGGGCCGCGCGGTCTTGAGATCGCCTTCTGAGGTGTTACGCTTGCCAAACACGATATATGCGCTCCAGCGCGGACTACTTCTTCAGTTTCAGTTTATCGATCAGGGGCGCAAACAGCCCACTTGGAGCCTTCCGAGTTTCGGCGCGACCGGTGAGGCGCTGCGCCAGCTGACGGAACATTCCTGCGATACGGTGATTGGCTGAGATTTCCTCGATCATCTGGCCGTTGTTCGATGCCATGCCGAACACGTACGGATCGAAAGGAATCGTCACAACCGGCTCGACCTCGATGGCCTTGGAGAACTCGGCGGCCTTGATTTCCGGACGCTTGGGCACGCCAACCATGTTGAGCGCGTAGAGCGGCGGACGATCGTTGGGGCGAGCGCCTTTCAGAAGGTCGTAAAGGTTCTTGGTATTGCGCAGATTGGCCAGATCCGGCGCCGACACGATCAGGATATCGTCGGCGCCGATCAGGGCGCGCTTCGCCCAACCCGACCATTGATGCGGAACGTCGAGCACGATGCACGGCGTTGTTGTGCGCAGCGTATCGAAAATCGAATCGAAGGCATCTGCGCCGAAATCATAGACCTTGTCGAGCGTGGCAGGCGCGGCGAGAAGGCTGAGGCGATCCGTGCACTTGGATAGCAGGCGATCGACAAAGGCCGTATCGATGCGATCCGGCGACGACACCGCCTCGGCGATGCCCTGCGGCGGATCCTGATTATAATCGAGCCCGGCAGTGCCGAAGGCGAGATCGAGATCGACGACGACGGAGTCGAGCGAGAGATCGCGCGCGGTGGACCATGCGATATTGTGCGCAATGCTGGAGGCGCCGACGCCGCCCTTGGCACCAACCACCGCGATGATGCGCCCGACTGCCTTCGCTTCCGGCGACGAGAACAGGCCGCAGATGGAGCGAACGACATCGATCGGAGCGACGGGTCCCATGACATAGTCGCTGATGCCGCGACGCACGAGCTCGCGGTACAGCGCTACGTCGTTGAGCTGACCGATCACAACGACGCGGGTGCCCGCATCGCACGAGCCGGCGAGATCGTCGAGCCCCTTGAGAATGGCGTCGCCGCGAGATTCTGTTTCCAGAACGATGACGTTCGGAGTCGGAGAATTGCGATAGGCCTCAACGGCGGCCGGCAATCCGCCCATCTGGACTTTCAGATGAGCCTTGCCCATGCGGCGATCTTCGCCCGCCGCCTGAACGGCAGCCGCGGTCTCCACTGTTTCGCAGAAAGCCTGCACCGACACGCGCGGCGCCGGAGCGATGTGCTCGTCGGCGGACGGCTGTGCGGTGGGGATCTCGTCGCTTGTCTGGCGTGCGTAGCTGATCATTTTCCGACGTCGCTCAGTTTGGCCCGCTGGGCGTCTGCATGAGTCTGCGCGGTCAGCTGACCACGGCGATACGCCTCATAGGCGATCATGCGACGACCGGTGTAGGGCGGAGATTCAGGCCGCGGCTGAACGAGATCGGCCGGATTGGCGACCATGGAAGCAAGATTGCGCTGGGTGGCGCAGCCATGATTCCAGTATGGACGGTTTGTCGTGTAGATCGGGTTCCTCCAGGTCGGGCCAAGATCTTCCGGCCACAAGCCGCAGGGCCCGGCATTGGCGGTCATTTTCGGATAGTTCAGACGGATCGTGGCGAGTTGCGACGGCGACGCCGGACGATACGGTCGCACTGCGACGCTGCGCGCGGGAACGCCGGCTGCATTGAAGATCGAACGCACTTCGCGCATGGCATCGGCTGCTGCGCGCGCATTCGGCGTGCCGTTCGGCACCTCGACGATGATGCCGCCCGTGGCTTCCGATCGCCAGGTCTGCGCGAACGCCATGACATCCACCTGCTGGGATGCTTCAAGCCCGCCGCGCGACGTTCCGATGAACAGCTCGACGGTCTTGTTCGCTTCCTGGATCGCGATCGGATGACGCAGCTGATATTCATTGGGGGGAGTGTCGACGACCGCGACCTCACGCGTGGTGTTGCAGCCGCCAAGCGTGAGCGCGAGGCCCGCGAGCACCAACATGCCGCGACGGCTTGCAGCCTTGTTGAGAGCCGTGATGATGGGATACTTCATAACGTTTGTCCTTCCGGCCTCAATCGAGAATAAAGCCATATTTTCCGCGATAGTTCTCGCGCGGGCGCACGGCGCCCGGCGCTCCGTAGATCTTGTTGAAGTTCGACAGCAGCACGGTCGACGGGTCGGCCGCGTCGGTAAAGCCGTCGGCAGGACGCGACAGCTCCTTCTGCGCCACGGCTCTGACGATATAGGGCGTGACGATGATGACGAGCTCGGTTTGCCGGTTGATGAAGTCACGGCTCTTGAAGAGCGTACCGAGGATAGGAAGCTGCATCAGGCCCGGCAGGCCGTTGATCTGCTGCTTGGTCTGCTCGTGAATCAAGCCGGCCAGCGCCATCGAACCGCCCGAGGGAATTTCGAGAGTGGTTTCCGCACGGCGGGTCTTGATCGACGGAATGACGAGGGTGTTGTTCAACTGCGTCAGCGTGAGCGAGTTGTCCTGCGACAACTCTGACACTTCGTTCATCACGCGCAGGCTGATGCGACCCTCGGACATGACGACGGGCGTGAAATTCAGCGAGATGCCGAACTTCTTGAATGTGATCTGCGTGTTACAGACACGGGTCGCGGGATCGCAGGTGTAACCGCTGGGTACCGGGAATTCACCGCCGGCGATGAACGTCGCGGATTCGCCGGAGATCGCCGTCAGGTTCGGCTCGGCCAGCAGCTTGGCGACACCAGCACGTTCCATGGCGCGCACCGTCGCACTGACCGACTTAATGCTGCCGGTGATCGCGTTCGTGCTCACCAGCGGTCCGCCGTTGATCGGGAATGGGTTGTTATTGTTGAAGTTGAGAACGGCCGTGCCGTAGTTCAGGCTGCCGTTGATGTCGATGCCAAGCTGCTTGATGATGTCGCGCTGCAGCTCCGCCACGGTGACTTTCAGCATCACCTGGTCTCGGCCGCGGATCACGATCGAGTTCACGACACCATCCGTCGTGCCAACAAGCCGGGTCGCAATGTCACCAATCTGCTGCGCTTCGATCGACGACGACACGCTGCCGCTCAGCACAACGCCGGTGCCGACACCTTCGATCTGCACGTCGCTTCCGGGAAACGACTGCTTGATTGCGGCGCGAATGCCGTTGAGGTCGCGCTTGACGGCGATATCGTAGCCCGCGATCTGCTGACCCTCGGCGTCGAAGAAGAAGACGTTTGTCTGGCCAACGGTCACGCCAATGATGTAGGCGCGCTGCGCGGAACGCACGACCGCATTGGCGATGCGCGGATCGGCGACGAGCACATCCTTCACGTCACGCGGCAAGTCGATAACGACAGACTTGCCGATGCCGAGCGGAAGAAATTTAATCCCGGCCTGCGTGGACGCGCCCGGTGTCGGATAGTCGGTCGCGAGCGCGGCTTTTGAAAGCCAGCCCGTCGCAAACACCACAAATGCAGTCAGGCTGCAGGCCATGGCGGCTGTCGCGATTCTGCGAGTCGTGCGCCTTGTCATATACGTCATTCCTTACTGCGTTTTCTATCTGCTAGCGTCGTTGACGCCGAAGCGAACGACGCTAAGTGTACGGATTTCGCCTTCGGAAGTTTTCTTATCGGCATCGAGCAGACTGCGCAGCGCGAGAACGATCTGGCCGCCAACTCTGGCTTTCGCAAGTTTCGAGGTCTGGTCGGGCGCCAGCTCAAGTGTTGCCGTCCGGCCGACGACAACTTTCTCGCCGTTCTTCTCTTCAACCGCCTGGTCAATCGCGAGAACGCGCACGTCCTCGATAATGACGGTCGCGATAATGACTTCGGTTTCGGTCTTGGTGTTGCCGCTGGACTTTTCGACCTTTTCCCGACGGGTCTGAATCACGTCGACCCTGTCATTGGGAAGGACAAAGCCGCCGGCAGCGTTCTCAACCGAGATTTCCGTCGCCACGGCCCGCATGCCTTCCGGCAGGATCGCCGCCATGAAACCGGATCCGCTCGCGGCGATCAGCTTCTGCTCGCGAATGGGTTCGCCGGCGATGAAGGAACTGCGCACGATCGTGCCCTTCAATTGCTTGATCGCATCGGGACGATCGGTGCGGCGAATAAAATTCGAAGTCGGCGCCGACACGGGCCACGGCAGCCACTGCATCGCAGCTTCATCGAGAATTCGGCCAATGCCGATGTCCGATTTGGCGACGAGAACGTCGACCGTCTCGGCCTTCTCAACCTGCGGCGCATCCGGTGCCTGAGGCGCGGGACCGCTGGCCAGATAGGCCGCGAGGCCGCCTGCACCGATTGCAAGAGTAAGGACCACAATGCGCGCGGTGTTCATACGCTCGACTTCCCACATTACGCTGCGGCGCATCTGGCCGCTGTTGGCGATTTGACCATTGAAAGGTCAAGGCATGGTTAATGAGGTGTATCCAGGCGAGTTGCCGAGAGCGAAACCTCAAGAACGGCAGTAACCTCAGGTGCGCGCACGGCCTTCAGCTATTTATCCGAAGGCAAAGCGCGAAAGATCGACTGTCTTGATCCAGTCCGAGTGCTGATAGACAAGCAGGCCGGCTGCCGCGAGCGCGATGCCATAGGGGATGCCGGTCGCCTGATCGTGCAATCGGAGCACCCAGGGCGGCATGACGGCCGCGAATGGCAGTGGCTGCGTCCGGAAAAACAGAAGCAGAAGCGTCAACGCGCCACCGAAAACGGACGCGATCAGCAGGAAGTTCAGCAGGTCGGTGAAGCCGAACCACAAGGCCGCAGCAGCCGCCAGCTTGGCGTCGCCGCCACCAATCCAGCCACGGCTGAAAAACACGAAGCTGACGATCAGAACAACAAGCCCCGCGGCAAGATGCAGGCCGAGATCGGCCAGGCTCATGCCGCTGACAAGCGCGACAACGACGAAATACCGCACTGATTGCCAACGCAATCCAGTTGGGAATTTTCATCGTGAAGAGATCGCTGACCGCCGCCGTGATGAACAGCAGGGGCAGCACAAAAAGCTTGATGAGATCGAGGATCATCGCAGATAGCCCAGTACTCGGATCGGTCTCAACGCCTGAAACGGCGGCCGGATCGAGCCTGGTTCGGCCCAATCGACGGCCTGTTCAATCTAGGGGGGAGGTGTGAACAATGTCGAAATGGGACGCCCGGGCAGCGCGACGGCTTTGAAAAGCAAAAAAGGCCCCAGCCAGAGGCTGGAGCCTTGATTGACTTCGATCTTCGACGAAACTTACTTCAGCTTCGAAGAGACTTCATCGAACGTGCTGGTGAGCTTGGTGCCCAGCGTCGTCAAGGCGCCGATGATGACGACCGAGACGAGCGCCGCGATCAGGCCGTATTCGATGGCCGTCGCGCCGGATTCATCGTTCACGAAGCGCATAAGGTGCTTGGTCATGTTTACTCCTGGGTACAGTTGGCTGTTGTCTAGTGACCACAGCCAGGTCGACCCGCCGTGATCGGAACCGACAGTATCCGAGAGGATTTGAAGCGCCGTTAATTTAATAGGCTGAATTGCACCCAATTGACGGCGACTTCGAGGCAACCTTACTTCAGCTTCGACGAAACTTCGTTGAACGTGCTCGTCAGCTTGGTGCCCAGCGTGGTGAGGGCGCCGATGATGACGACGGAAACGAGAGCGGCGATCAGGCCGTACTCAATGGCGGTCACGCCGGATTCATCCTTCACGAAACGTGCGAAAAGCTTGGTCATGGTTTACTCCTGGTACAGTGGCTGTTGTTGAGCGACCACAGCCAGCTCATTCGCCGTGATCTGCAGCAAATCTATGCGGGACCCCTTGAAGTGCCGTTAATTCGAATACGCATTTTTCTTCGAACTTTCGCTTTATTATGTGGGGTTAACAGACCGTTACCAGGAACTTCGTCGGCACCTGCGAATCGTCGCAGCCTGCGAAGAGCGCCGGAGCCAATCTCTTTCCATTTAATTCATCAATTCAAGGCAGATTCGGACTGCCTAAATCCGCCGGGCGGTTAAATCCCGTTCGAGCGGTGGAATCCGGAGTTGCCCAGATGTTAATTGCGTATGTCAAACGTATCGGTACGCGTCTCGTCGCCTGCGCTGTCGCCACGATCCTTGGTGGACTGCTTGTGGCCGCGCCCAGCCGTGCCGCCGATCCGATTGGCGTCGTTCTTGATGAAGCGCGACTGGTCAAGGTTCCCGAGCGCGCCAGCACAATCATCCTGGGCAACCCCCTGATCGCCGACGTCGCCATCCAGCCCGGCGGTGTCATGCTCGTGACCGGCAAGGGTCATGGCGCCACCAGCATCACGGTGCTGGACCGCTCAGGCACCGTTGTCATGGATCGCATGGTCGAGGTCACGGCTCAGTCCGACAGAATCGTGACTGTGCATCGCGGTGTCGAGCGCTACTCCTACACCTGCATGCCCGAATGCCAGCCGCGCGCCGTGCTCGGCGACAATGGCGATCACTTCGGCGGCACATGGGACAGATCACAGCCCGTGCCGGCGCTGTTTCCGCGATGACGAACAGCAGCGCCCAGCCGACGCAATAACGTCGCGGCGGGCTATGGCTAAAGCCGTGTTAATGCGATTGCACGGTTTGTTCCAAATCGACGAAACGATTTAACAATTCCCTTTGTGTAGGTTCCCGCAACACTACCCTGCAGGGAACACCGCCATGTCCGCCGTTTCATCGCGCGCCTTTTTCCGGTGGCCAAGAGCCTTTTACACGCGCACGCGCGCGCTCGGCCGCGACCAGAACGGCGCCACGGCGGTGGAATTTGCCCTGATCGCCTTTCCGTTCTTCGCCATCCTGTTCGCGATCATCGAAGTCTGCCTGGTGTTTTTCGCCGGCCAGCTGCTCGAGAAGGCCGCGCAGGATACGACACGCCTGATTCTCACAGGACAGGCGCAGCAATCCGGCATGACGGAAGCGCAGTTCAAGCAGAAGGTCTGCACTGAAGTGAGCATGCTGCTGGACTGCAGCAAGCTTTACGTCGACGTGAAAAACTATCCGTCATTCGCGGCGGTGAACACGTCGAACCCCATCAGCAACGGCAACCTGGTCAATAATTTCACCTTCGAACCAGGCGGGCCCGGCTCAATCGTGATCGCGCGCGTTTTGTACCCGTGGCAGCTCTTCGTGCCGACGATGGGGCTCAACCTTTCGAACATGAACAACAACGTCAGGCTCCTGACGGCAACGACGGCGTTTCGCAACGAGCCGTACAAGGTTGCCGGGCCATGACAAACCCCCATGTGATGAGTATCGCCATGATGCGTATCTCGCTGAAGCGTATGATCTCGGGGCGTCGCCAGGCTGCAGCGCTGTGGCATGACTGCAAAGGCATTGTGGCCGTCGAATTCGCGGCCGTGTTGCCGCTGATGCTGACCATGTTCCTGGGCGCGGTCGAACTCAGCAACGGTGTCGCCATCGACCGCAAGGTGACGCTGACCGTGCGCACCGTGACCGATCTGGTCTCTCAATCCGCTGTGGTCAGCAATGCCGACATGACCAACATCCTGAATGCCGCGTCCAAGGTGATGATGCCTTACCCGGACACACCGATGAAGATCAAAGTGTCGGCGGTCGATATCGCCAATGACGGCAGCGCCAAGGTGGCCTGGGGCAACTCGCTCAACACCGCGAAGCGTTCCACCGGTTCCGCGGTGACGCTGCCGGCAGCCCTCGCTGTGCCCAATACGCAGCTGATCTTCGGCGAGATCGAATACAGCTACGCGCCGCCGGTCGGCTATGCAGTGGTCGGAAATATCAATCTCAACGAGAATTTCTATGTGAGGCCGCGCCAGAGCTCGACCGTCACGCGGACTCCGTAACCGCTCCGGTCACACCGGGTCGATCAGGATCGCGCGCAGATCGTTGACGTTGGTCAGGGTCGGGCCTGTGACGAGCAGGCCCCCGGCACGCTCAAAGAATCCCGTCGCATCATTGCGTGTCAGAAAGTCTGCCGGGTCGAGGCCGAGCCGCAGGCTTTGTGCCGCCGTCTCCCTATCCACGAACGCCCCTGCCGGATCGGTCGGCGCACCCGCGCCGCCATCGGCGCCATCGGTATCGGCGGCCAGCGCATGGATGGCCGCAAGGTCGCCAAGCTGCGTCAGCAACGCCAGCGCATATTCCTGATTGGGGCCGCCACGGCCATTGCCGCGCAGCGTGACGGTCAATTCACCGCCCGAGACGATCGCCACGCGGCGCCCCGCAGCCTGAGCCTGCCGTGCAAGCTGTGCGTGCTGGCCTGCGATCTCGCGGGCTTCGCCCTCCAGATCGCTGCCGAGATCGATGACCTCATAGCCGGCGTCTGCGGCCACGCGCGCAGCTGCGGCGAGCGCATCGCGCGGGGTCGCAACAACGGACAAATGCGAGCCGGCAAAAGCAGCATCGCCCGGCTTGGGACTTTCATTGCGGGCCTCAGTGAGCGCCGCCATGGCCGCCGCCGACGTCACGCCGAAATCCGCCAGCACACGCTGCGCGTCGGCCAGCGTCGTCGGATCCGCCACCGTCGGGCCTGACGCGATCACCGATGGATCGTCACCGGGAACGTCGGAAATCGCCAGCGTGACAAGCGTGGCCGGCCAGGCCGCGCGGGCCAGCCGGCCTCCTTTGATCTTCGACAAATGCTTGCGGACGCAATTGATCGCTCCGATCGGCGCACCGGAGCGCAGTAGCGCGCGGGTCAATGTCTGCTTCTCGACCAGAGAGAGACCGTCGGCCGGCGCAACCCAGTTGGCCGATCCTCCGCCCGACAACAGCACGAGGACGAGGTCGTCGGCAGTCGCCTGTTGCGCCGCCGCCAGCGTTTCTGTCGCTGCCGAAACGCTCGCGCTGTCCGGCACCGGATGGCCGGCTTCGACGACCTTGATGTGGCGTGTGGGGTGGCCGTGCCCGTGGCGCGTGGTGGCGATGCCGCCAAATCGCGAAGGCGGAAACCCGAGCGTATCGAGATAATGCCGCTCGGCGGCGGCCGCCATCGCCGCGGCGCCCTTGCCTGCGGCCAGCACGATGACCCGCCCTTTGGGCGGCGGCGGGAAATGCCGCGTGAGGGCGTGGTCGGGATGCGCGGCGCGAACGGCTGCGTCAAACATCGCGCGCAGCAGCGCACGGCGATCACGATGAACGGTTGTCATGGAGGTTCAGGTTCGCTGGCCGGTCAAACAGGCCGGCACTCTAAAGCATCACGTCGCGAACCGGGAGCCGGTTTCGTGCGCCTGTAGAGTAGAAATGCCCGCGGCCGGTGGGCAAGATTCTACGATCGCTTTGGCGCACCGCGTGCCGGCTTGCGCGCCCCACCCTGCTGGCCGATCATTTCGCGCAAGTAAGCGACATTGGCGGCCGCCTCCTCCTGCGGAAGATCCGCCTTGGCAATGGTTTCGGCCTCGACGAAACGGCCCTGCAATCCGACCACGAGGGCGAGATTCTGCCGCACGCGCGGATCGCTCGCACCGCGCTCCAGGGCGAGCCGCAGTGTCTTCTCGGCCTTGGTGAGGTCTTTCGTCAACGCGTAGGACAGTCCGAGATTCGACAGCACTGACGGTTCATTGGGAGCGATCTTCAGCGCGCTCTCATAGTAGTTGCGAGCTTCGTCGCTGCGGCCGAGTTGATCGAGCGCGGCCCCCTGCACCGACAGAATGCGCCAGTCCGGATTGTCCGGCGAGTGGGCGCGGTTGAGGACGTCGAGCGCGGTATTGAAATTGCCGACGTCCACCAGAGCGCGGCCATAGGCGCCGAGCAGCGCCTGATTGCCGGGGTTGGCGATCGATGCCTGTTCGAGCACCGCGGCGGCTTGTGTCTTCTGGCCGCTGGCGCGGAGCGCCTGCGCGTAATCGATCGCGGCCTGGGGATTTTGCTGATTGGCGCGGTATTTGTCGCCGGCGCCTTCGGCCATACGCCGCCATTCGTCTTCGCTGCGCGGCGGCGTGTCCGGCTTGGCGATGGAGCCTGTGATATCGCCAGAGGTGCGTCCGGTGATGCAACCGCCCAGCGCCGATGTCAGCGCCAAAAGCATGGCGCAACTCACAAACCGCGCCCGATAAGTCCGATCGCGCATACTACCGATCCGAATAAGTGAACTGACGACGCCCCAGTCCGGCAGCAATAGACTGTTAACCCTAACGTCTGGTTAACTGCCCCTGGGGCAAAGCTTTTCGTCCCATCCCGGCCATGCTGGCCGGGCTCGACAGGCCCGCCCGAACTGATGGACAAATGCCCCATGCACCCAGCTTTTGCCGCTCCCTCCCCGGCCGCCACCCCGATCTTCCTGGTCTCGACATCAACCCTCGCGCAAACGCTGCAAACATTGCCGGCAGCGGCGCGGAGCTTCGTCCAGGCGGCCGATTTCAGTGCGAAGGCCGGCAAGATCCTGCTCGTTCCCGATGGCGAGGGGCGCATCGCCCATGTGCTGTTTGGCATCGAGGAAGCGTCCGATCCGTCGCGCGACCCGTTCCGCGCCGGACAATTGCCGGGCCTGCTGCCGCCGGGCACGTACCGTTTCACCGAGTCTGCAGGCGATACGCGGCTGGCCGCGCTTGCCTTCGCACTCGGCGGTTATCGCTTTGCACGCTACCGCAAGGCGGAGACACCGCCAGCCAAGCTCGCACTCAATGACGCCACCGATATTTCGCGCATGGCGGATGCGGTGGCGATGGCGCGCGACCTCATCAATACGCCGTCGAACGATATGGGACCGGACGAGTTGGAATCTGCGGTGCGAACGCTGGCGCAGCGTTTCGGCGCGACGGTGACCAGCATTGTCGGCGACGATCTGCTCAAGCAGAATTTTCCGCTGGTGCATGCCGTCGGGCGCGCCTCGCCGCGCGCGCCGCGCATGATCGACATGATCTGGGGCGACGCTTCGCATCCGAAGATCACCCTGGTCGGCAAGGGCGTCTGCTTCGACACCGGCGGGCTCGACCTGAAACCATCGTCGTCGATGCTGATGATGAAAAAGGACATGGGCGGCGCCGCCTCCGTGCTGGCGCTGGCGCAGATGATCATGGACGCCAAGCTGAAGGTCCGGCTGCGCGTTCTGATCCCCGCCGTCGAGAACTCGGTCGCGGGCGACGCGTTTCGTCCGCTCGATGTCTATCCGTCGCGCAAGGGCATCACCGTGGAGATCGGCAACACCGACGCCGAGGGCCGGCTGGTGCTGGCCGATGCGCTGACTTATGCCTGCGAAGAGAACCCGGATCTTGTTGTGGATGTCGGAACACTGACGGGCGCCGCGCGCGTCGCGCTCGGACCCGATCTGCCGCCCTTCTATACGCGTGACGATGCGCTCGCCGCCGATGTGGCGCGCATCTCGATGGCCGAGAACGATCCGCTATGGCGCTTGCCGTTATGGGCTCCCTACGATTCATGGCTCGATGGGAAAACCGCGACACTCAACAACGTGTCTTCGGGCGGATTTGCGGGATCGATTGTCTGCGCGCTGTTCCTGCAGCGCTTCGTCGAGCCGCAGACAAAGTGGCTCCACGCCGATATTTATGCGTGGTCGTCCGGCAAGCCGGGGCGGCCGGAGGGAGCAGAATGCCAGGCGGCCCGCGCATTGTATCGCTTGCTGGCGGAACGTCATGGCTGACACATTCGATCCGCGCATCACGCCGGCACGCGCCGACCTCGCCGCGCGACATCTGCAAGGCCGCGTAGATGCCGCGCGGTTTGTCGATGGCAGCCAGCGTGAGGTCACAGCCAGCATTGCTCCGCTGCGACAAGACCCAGACGCGCATGCAACCCAGGTCACCGAGGCCCTGCGCGGCGAGCGCGTGATGGTCTATGACCAACGCGACGGCTGGGCATGGGGTCAGCTTGAAAACGACGGCTATGTCGGCTGGATTTCGGCTGCGGCGCTCGGTGCGCCGGGATCACACGCGACGCACAGGACAGCCAGCCTCAGCACGCTCGCCTTTCCGGGGCCGTCGATCAAGCTGCCGCCGGCCGCGCATCTGCCGCTCGGCAGCCGGCTCCCGATCATCGGCACGAAGGACATGTTCGCGGTCACACAGGACGGCTGGCATGTGCCGTCACGACATCTCGCTCCGCTCAACCAGTATGACACCGACTTTGTCGCCATCGCCGAGCGCTTTCTTGAGACGCCTTATCTGTGGGGCGGCAAGACCGCTGCAGGCCTGGATTGTTCAGGGCTCGTGCAGATCGCCCTCGATGCCTGCGGAATCAAGGCGCCGCGCGACAGCGACATGCAGGAGCGTGCGCTTGGCCAGACTGTGCCACCCGGCGCGACAGCGAAACGCGGCGATCTCCTGTTCTGGAAAGGCCATGTCGCCATCGCGCGCGATGCCACTACCATGATCCACGCCAATGCGTTCCACATGAGTGTGACGATCGAACGCATCGCGGATGGAACTGAGCGGATCGCTGCGACCGGCAGCGCTGTGACCAGCATCAAGCGGATGTAGAAGTTCTTTGTTGGACGCGTTTTCTTGACGCGAACCGGTACCCACTTCGCTTGAAAACGCTTTAGCTGGACAAATCGACGAGACGCTGCCGGTTGAGCGCGAGCCATTGCAGCGCGACGATCAGAAGCGCGTTCTTCATCGTGCCCTGCGCCAGGGCTGCGAGCGCGTCATCGATGGAGACCCGCATCGGACGGGTATCCTCGTTTTCATGCGCCAGCCCGCCGCGTTCGGGAACCTCCTCGGCATCGACAAAGCCGACATAGAATATGATGTGCTCGTCGGTCAGGCCCGGCGTCGGAAACAGATCGAACATCTCAACCAGACGGCGCGGCGCGATGCCGATCTCCTCAAGGCATTCCCGACGCGCAGCCGCCTCGGCCGCCTCGCCCTCGTCGATGCGGCCAGCCACGATCTCGATGAGATCGCCACGCCCGTTGGCGAGATGTGCCGCAAGACGGAACTGACGGATCAAAACGAGTTCATCACGCGCCGCATCGACGGCCAGGAGCCCGATCACGCCACCGCCGCGTATCACATCACGCTGTTGATTGAGCGGCGTATCGCCTTCGCGATGAATTGTGACATCGTAGCGCTCGTAGTCGCGATAACCACGCGCCAGAAGCTCTGGCCCCGTAACGTCGACAGAGGCGACCGAGTTGCTGAGCGGCAAGTTCTTCTTCGTCATGGACTATCTCGGTTTGAGCATGATCCCCGGATCAAGTCCGGGGACAAGCCTTGTCGAAAACCGGTTCCCACTTTGCGCTAACGCGGCCGTTCCGGTCGGGATCATGCTCTATTCCGCCACGGCGCCGGACGGCCCGGCCTCAAGGTTGAAGGCGGCGGCGAACAGCGCGCGGGTGTAATCGGTCTTCGGATTCTTGAACAATTCGGCCGCGGGCCCTGCCTCCACGACCTTGCCGTGCCGCATGACCACAAGGTTGCTCGCCAGCGCCGCGACGACGCGCAGGTCGTGAGAAATAAACATATAAGTGAGTTCGCGCTTGCGCTGAACGGCGCGCAAAAGAGCAACCATTTGCGACTGGAACAGCATGTCGAGCGCGCTGGTCGGCTCATCCAGCACAACAAAGCTCGGCTCCAGCACGACGGCCCGCGCCAATCCGATACGCTGGCGCTGGCCGCCCGAAAACTCGTGGGGGTAACGAAAACGAGTGTCCGGATCGAGACCGACATCGGTGAGTGCACGAATAACCTGCGCGTCGCGTTCCTCCTCGCTCACGCCCGGCTGGTGAATCGCAAGCCCTTCGCCAACAATATCGCCGACCGACATGCGCGGAGACAGCGCCCCATAGGGGTCTTGAAAGACAATCTGCATGTCACGCCGGAACGGACGCATCGGCTTGAAGCCCAGCCCCTGAATGTCCTGGCCGAGGAACACGATCGGCCCCTTCGAGGAGATGAGACGCAACAACGCCAGGCCGAGCGTCGTCTTGCCGGATCCGGATTTGCCGACAACACCAAGCGTTTCGCCCTTGCGGATCGTGATGCTGACGCCGTCAACAGCCTTGATCTGTCCGACCACCCGCCGCAACAGGCCACGGCGGATCGGAAACCAGACCTTGAGATCGTCGGTCGAGATCACGACGGGTTCGTCCGGACGGGCCGGCGCGGGGTCCGGCTTCGGCTCGGCCGCCAGAAGCGCCTTGGTGTAAGGGTGCTCGGGCGCACTGAACACCCGCTCGACCGGCCCCTGCTCGACGATCTTGCCGCCATTCATGACACAGACGCGATCAGCGAGTTTGCGAACGATGCCGAGATCGTGGGTGATGAACAGAATGCTCATGCCCGTGCGCGTACGGATATCGGCAAGGAGCTTCAGGATCTGCGCCTGCACCGTGACATCGAGCGCCGTGGTCGGCTCGTCGGCAATGAGGAGATCCGGCTCGTTGGCAAGCGCCATCGCGATCATGACCCGCTGGCGCTGACCGCCGGACAATTGATGCGGGTAACTGCCGAGCCGTGTTTCGGGTTCGGGAATACCGACCTGGGTCAGAAGCTCGATGACGCGCGCGCGGATCGCGTCGCCCCGCAGCGTTCCGTGCAGTTCGATGATCTCGGAAATCTGCGCTTCAATCGTATGCAACGGATTGAGCGATGTCATCGGCTCCTGAAAGACGATGGTGATATCGTTGCCGCGCACGCCGCGCATCTCGCGCTCCGGCAGTGACAGAATTTCGCGGCCCTTGAAGTGGACTTCGCCGGACGGATGGTAGGCGGAGGGGTAAGGCAGCAGCTTCAGGATCGAGAGCGCGCTGACCGACTTGCCCGAACCGGATTCTCCGACCAGCGCGACACATTCGCCGCGTCCGATCTGGAACGACACACGATCGACGGCCAGCGTCTCACGCGTGCCGTGGCGGAACGCCACCGACAAATCGCGCACTTCAAGCAAGGGGCCGAGCGATGCGTCCATGGGGTTACCTGAACGTCTTGCGGGGATCGAAGGCGTCGCGCACCGCTTCGCCGATGAAGATCAACAACGACAGCATGATCGCGACCGAGAAGAAGCCGGCCAGACCCAGCCACGGCGCCTGAATATTGGACTTGCCTTGCGACAGCAATTCGCCGAGCGACGGCGACCCCGGCGGCAATCCGAACCCCAGAAAATCCAGCGCGGTGAGCGTCATGACCGACGAGGAGACGATAAAGGGCAGGAACGTCATGGTGGCGACCATGGCGTTTGGCAACAGATGCCGCCACATGATCATCGGGTTGGAGACACCGAGTGCCCGCGCCGCCTGGATGTATTCGAAATTGCGTCCGCGCAGGAATTCCGCGCGCACGAGGCCGACCAGCGACACCCAGGAGAACAGCAACAAAATGCCAAGCAGCACAAAGAAGCCAGGCACCAGCACCGAAGAAATGATCAAAAGCAGATAGAGCGACGGAATTGCCGTCCAGATTTCGATGAAGCGCTGAAAAAGCAGGTCGATCCAGCCGCCGAAATACCCCTGGATGCCGCCCGCGGCGATGCCAATGACAGACGAGATGATCGTCAGCGTCAGGCCGAACAACACCGAAATGCGGAATCCGTAGATCAGGCGCGCAACGACATCGCGTCCCTGATCATCGGTTCCGAGCCAGTTGTATTCAAGATCGCGACAGCCCGTGAGACCCTTGCGCTCGACCACGGGCTTGCATTGTTCCTCGGTCAGCATCCAGGTCGGCTTGGACGGCGCAGGCGTCGGCAGATCGAGATTGTGCGTATGGTACGAGAAACGGATCGGCGTCCAGACGATCTTGCCGTCCTTCTCCGCGATCAGCTTCTGCAGGAAGGGATCGCGATAGTCCGCCGCGGTTTCGAAATCGCCGCCGAACGTCGTCTCCGAATAGCTGATGAAGGCCGGCCAGTAGAGTTTGCCATCGTAGCGCACGAACAACGGCCGATCGTTGGCGATGGCTTCGGCAAACAGCGACACAAAGAACAGCGCCGCAAAAATCCACAACGCCCAGTAGCCGCGGCGGTTGGCTTTAAAATTCTGCCAGCGCCGCCGGTTGATCGGCGACAGGCTGAAGCGTCCGCGTGGCGGCAGCGGCAGTTTTTCCGCAGTCATGACCGGTGCGGCGACGCTCGACATCAGGCCTCCCGCGCCTCGAAATCGATCCGCGGATCGATCCACATATAGGTGAGGTCGGAAATCAGGTTCACGACGAGGCCGACGAGCGAAAAGATATAGAGCGTGCCGAAGACCACCGGATAGTCGCGGTTCAAGACACTCTCGAAGCCCAACAGGCCCAGCCCATCGAGCGAGAAGATCGTTTCGATCAGCAGCGCACCCGAAAAGAACGCGCCCACGAACGCACCGGGAAATCCGGCGATGACGATCAGCATGGCGTTGCGGAAGACGTGGCCATAGAGCACTTGCGTTTCAGTGCAGCCCTTGGCGCGTGCCGTCATCACATATTGCTTGCGGATTTCATCGAGGAACGAATTCTTGGTCAGAAGCGTCATCGTGGCGAACGCGCCGAGCGCCATCGCCGTGATCGGCAGCACCAGATGCCAGAAATAGTCGATGATCTTTCCATACCAGGGCATCTGCGCAAAATTGTCGGACGTCAGCCCCCGCAACGGGAACAAATCAAAGAACGATCCGCCCGCGAACAGCACGATGAGAAGGATGGCGAACAGAAAGCCCGGAATGGCGAAGCCAATGACAATGACTGCGGAAGTCCACATATCGAACGTCGATCCGTCCTTCACCGCCTTGCGAATGCCGAGCGGGATCGAGATGAGATAGGTGAGCAGCAGCATCCAGAGGCCGAGCGACATCGAAACCGGCAGCTTCTCCTTCACCAGCTGGATGACGCTGACGTCGCGGAAATAGCTCTTGCCGAAATCAAAGCGCGCGAAGTTCCACACCATCAGGAAGAAGCGTTCGATTGGAGGCTTGTCGAAGCCGAATTGCTTCTCAAGGCTCTTGATGAATTCGGGATCGAGCCCCTGTGCGCCGCGATATTTTGACGATCCCGCTTCCGACCCGCCGCCGGGCTGTGCCCGCGCGCCGAGATCACCGCCGGACGAGCCCGAGATGCGCGAGGTCGCGCCGGTATCGGACCCTGAAATCTGGGCGATGACGCGCTCGATCGGCCCGCCAGGCGCGAACTGCACCACGACGAAAGACACAAACAGGATGCCGAGCAGCGTCGGCACCATCAGGAGCAGGCGGCGCGCAATATACGAGATCATAAGGCTATTTCTGCCCGAGTTTGGCGGCCTTGTCGCTGTCAATCCACCAGATTTCGGGCGCGCCAACCCCTGACGAGTAACGGGGAATCTTTGCCGGCCGGCCGAACACGTCCCAATAGGCGATCGGGTGGGTGGTGCGGCTCCACTGCGGGATCCAGTAACGGCCTGCTCGGAACACGCGATCGAAGGCGCGGCAGACTGTCGTCAGCTCTGCGCGGGTGCGCGCACCGATGATTTTCTCGATCAGCGCGTCGATGACCGGATCGGCAATGCCGGCCAGGTTGAACGACCCTTTGACGTCCGCCGACTGCGACGAGAAATAGCTGCGCATGGCGTCGCCGGGCGTCGTCATGGCGCTGAGCCGTGAAATCGTCGTGTCGAAATCGAACGCATCGGTCCGCGCCTTGAATTGCACCGGATCGACCAGCCGAATGGCCGCCTCAATGCCAAGCGTGCCGAGATTCTTGATAAAGGGAGAGTGGTGCGGCTGGAACGACGGCTCGTCGAGCAGGAACTCCAGCGTGAAGACCTCGCCCTTCGGCGTCATGCGTTTGCCGTTGCGAATGGGATAGCCGGCATCCTGCAACAATTGCGACGCCTTGCGCAGCAGCGCGCGATCCTGCCCGGAGCCATCGGACACCGGCGGCACGTAGGGAACGCCAAAGACTTCGTCCGGGACCTTGCCGCGGAAGGGCTCCAGCAGGGCGAGCTCGGCGGCATCCGGCTTCGTTCCCTGCACCATCATGTCGGAATTCTGGAACAACGAATGCGTGCGCGCATAGGCGCCGTACATGATGTTCTTGTTGGTCCATTCGAAATCGAACGCGTTGCACAGCGCCTCGCGCACACGCGGGTCCTTGAACTTGTCGCGGCGCATGTTGAGGAACCAGCCCTGCGCACCGGACGGCGTTTCGTCCGGCAGCGTTTCGAGCTTGACGCGCCCATCCTTGACGGCCGGAAAATCGTAGCGGGTCGCCCAGATGCGCGAGGTGAACTCCTCGCGGAACAGGTAATTGCGGCCTGTGAACCCTTCAAAGGCGACGTCGCGGTCGCGATAGAACTCATAGCGGACCGTGTCGAAATTGTTGGAGCCGACCGACACCGGCAGATCCTTGCCCCACCAATCCTTCACGCGGTCGAACTCGATATAGCGCCCGGCCTCGAAACGGCCGACCTTGTAGCTACCGGAGCCGAGTGGAATATCGAGCGTGGTCTCTTCGAAGTTTCGCCTGGCGTAATAGGCCTGGGAGAAGATCGGCAGCGTCGCGACGAACAGCGGCACGTCGCGGCCACGCTTGTCGGCAAACGTCACGACGGCCGCATCGCCCTCCGCCACCGCGCTCTTCATGTCGCGCAGCAACTGGCCCGCGATCGGGTGGCCTTTGTCTTTCAGAATGTTGAGAGAGTAAGCAACATCTTGCGCCGTCAGCGCTGTGCCGTCGTGAAACTTCGCCTCGGGCCTCATCAGGAAACGATAGGTTAATCCATCGGGCGAAATCTGCACCGCGCGTGCCGCCAGGCCATACATCGCGTCGGGCTCGTCGAGCGCGCGCGCCATCAGCGTCGCGAATGTTATCTGCATGCCCTGCGCGCCGTCACCCCTGAGGATGAAGGCGTTGAGCGAATTGAAGGTCAGGAAAGACTGATTGAAAGCGCGCACAAACGGCAGGAATGAAAATGCACCGCCCTTCGGCGCATTCGGATTGACGTAGTCGAAGTGCTTGAAGTCCGCCGGATATTTGAGGTCGCCGAAGTAAGAGAGGCCGTGAACTTCGGTCGGCGCCTGCGCGAACGCGCCGCGTGTTGAGAGCGCAAGAGCCGCACCGCCGCCGAGCGCCAGCGCCTGACGCCGCGACAGTGTGATGCGAGTTCTGCTCTTCCCTCACGTCTTGCGTCACGAGCGGCCGCCCGTCTTCGCAGCCTTCTCCGCATCCCACCACCACAGCGTCGGCAGGCCGGAAATGCCGTATTTCGGCAAGGGCTCGGCGTGGCTGAAGCGATCCCACCGGGCGTAGAAATACTTGTTCACGGTGAACTGGGGAACCGTATAGGCATTCCACAACAGCACGCGATCGAGCGCTTTCGTCGCCGCGACAAGTTCTTCGCGGCTCTTGGCAAAAATGATGCGCTCGATGATGGCATCGACCGCCGGATTTTTGATGCCTGCGGTATTGCGGGAACCGTGCTGGTCCGCCGCCTTCGAGCCGAAGAAGTCGCGCTGCTCATTGCCGGGCGACGTCGACTGTCCCCACACTTCGGTGGTGATGTCGAAGTCGAAATTCTGCATGCGGTTCTGGTACTGGGCGGCATCGACGGTGCGGACATTGACGGTGATGCCGAGCCGTTCGAGGTTCGGCTTGTAGAAGAGAATGTAGCGCTCGCTCGACGGATCGGAGCTGAGGAATTCAACGGTGACGGGATTGCCGGCCTTGTCGACGAGCTTGCGCTCCTTCACCTCGAAGCCCGCCTCGCGCAACAGAAATGTCGCCTCGCGCAGATTGCTGCGGACATTCTCCGGCGTGCCGCCGCGAGGATTGACATAAGCCTTCGTAAAGACTTCCGCCGGCACCTTGTCGCGCACGGTTTCGAGAATCGCCAGTTCTTCGCCTTGCGGCAATCCCGACGCCTGCAACTCGCTCAGACCATGGAAATAGCTGCCGATGCGCTGGTAGAGGCCGTAGAACAATTGCTTGTTCATCTCCTCGAAATCGAAGGCGTAGTTGAAGGCGCGACGGAGCCTTACATCCTGGAATAGCGGGCGGCGCAGATTGAAGACGAAGCCCTGCATGCGCCCCGAATTGTTGACGGGGAATTCCTCGCGAATGATGCGCTTCTCGCGTACCGCCGGAATGTCGTAGCCGGTCGACCAGTCCTTGGCGCTCATGTCCAGAATCCAGTCGACGCGATCGCCCTTGAAGGCTTCGCGTGCGACTTCGCGATCACGGAAAAACTCGAAGCGCAATTCGTCGAAATTGTTCTGGCCGACCTGCACGGGCAAACTGGCGCCCCAGTAATCCTTCACGCGCTCAAGCACGACCGAGCGACTGGCGACGAATTCCTTGATCTTGTAGGGACCGGACCCGAGCGGCGGCTCAAGCGTGGTATTGGCGATGTTACGCTTGTTGCCTTGCGCATCCGTGCCTTCCCACCAGTGCTTCGGCAGGACGGTCAGCTGCCCGACGATGGTCGGCAGTTCGCGATTGCCGGGACCGTCGAAGGTGAAGGTTACTTCGCGTTCGCCGGTCTTCTCGGCTTTCACCACATGGCTGAAATAGGCCATGTACATCGGCGAATGCTGCTTGAACGCATTCAGCGAGAAGATGACGTCGTCCACCGTCACCGGCTTGCCGTCGTGCCAGCGCGCGTCGGCGCGCAGGCGATAGGTCGCCGACGAGAAATCGTCGGGGTGCTTCACCGCCTCGGCAAGCTCACCATACTGCGTCGACGCCTCGTCCAGCGAAGCCGCCATCAGCGAATCGTAGATCAGCCCCGCGGCAGGCGCGAGATTGCCCTTCACGCCCGAGACGACGATGTTGAAATTGTCGAACGTGCCCATCGAGATCGTGCGCGCAACGCCGCCCTTGGGCGCGGCCGGATTCACATAATCATAGTGCTTGAAGTCGGCCTTGTATTTCAGCTCGCCGAACAGCGACAGACCGTGGCGCCAGCCGGATGCATCCTGCGCGTGCGCCGTATGTGAAAACGGAAACGATGACATGAAGGGCGCGGCGACCAGCGCCGTGCCGCCATGAAGAACATGACGCCGTGTGAGCTTCAAAGGCCAACTCCAATGATCTGGTTCGTCAGGTTCCGGCAGGAATGTGTCGGGATTGGTGCGGGTTTCATGAAACTCTGTCCATTCATGAAAGTCTGTCCATCAAACACTGAGACCGGCCGGCACAGACGGCTGCTTCGGTGCCGAATTTATCCCAAGCCGCGCGTGCCCCCAAGCGCCGGAGCAGCGCCAAAGCCCACCGAACGCCCTCATTGGACGCGTCGAAATGCCCCGATCACGGGCAGTTGTATGAAAAAGCCCGGCACGAAGGCCGGGCTCTTTGAACATTGGAAGATGCTGCGAAAGGACTAGTTGGCGGCGGCCTGCGGCAGCGGCGGCGGATTGTCCGACAGCGAGCGCAGATAGAGGATCACGTCCGCGCGCTCGGACTGCTTGCTGAGGCCGGCGAAGCTCATGGTGGTGCCCTTCACCATCGCCTTCGGATTGGCGAGGAATTTGTCGAGCTCGTCATAATTCCAGTTATGGCCCTTCATCGCCTGCATGCCGGCGGAATAATTGAAGCCGGCGAGAGCGGCATGGCCACGCGTCATCACGTCGTAGAGGTTCGGGCCGACACGCGCGGGACCGCCCTTCTCGAAGGTGTGGCAGGAGGCGCATTTCTTGGCGGCGATCGCACCTTTTTCCACCGACGCGGCTGCCAGAACTGCGGCGATCGGCTTCTCCGGCTCGGCGGGAGCGCCGCCGGGGCTGCGGCCGGACCGTCCGGCACCGCGATCGCAAAGCCCTGCTTGGCAGGCTTGGACGGCGAGAAAAGCGCGTTGGCGGAGATGTTCAGCGTGAGCAGAACGAGGCAGGTGCCCAGGATGGCACCCATGATTTTATTGAGTTCGAAGGAGTCCATCAGCTCAGGCTCCGCGGCCTTCGGCAGGCCGGTTCAAAAGGCGTGTTCAAGGCGGGACTTTGGAGGTCCCAATATCGCCTGAGATAACGGTTTGCCTGATCTCTGGCAACCCGTATAAACGCGCCGAAACCGCCGGAACCCGCTTGTTCGCTTATCTTTTTCGCTTTCCCGGCCCGTCGAGATTGCATGGCTTCAATCAACGCAATCATCCTGATTCCCGCCCGCATGGCCTCGACCCGCCTGCCGGGCAAGCCGCTGGCCGACATCGGAGGCGTCCCGATGATCGTGCAGGTGCTGCGCCGGGCCCGGGAAGCCGACATCGGGCGGGTCGGTGGTGGCGACCGATTCGCCGGAGATCGCGGCGGCGGTCAAAGCCGACGGCGGCGAAGCGGTGATGACGCGCGCCGACCACCCCTCGGGCTCCGACCGGATTTTCGAGGCGCTCGGCCAGGCCGACCCGCAGGGCCGATGCAGCGTTGTCGTCAATGTGCAGGGCGACCTGCCGACCATCGCGCCGGAGGATATCCGCGCAGCACTGACCCCGCTGGCCGACGAGGCGGTCGATATCGCCACGCTCTGCGCCGAGATCAGCAAGGCCGAGGAACATACCAACCCCAATGTCGTGAAGCTGGTCGGCACGCCGGTCGGCGAACAGCGCCTGCGGGCTCTCTACTTTACGCGCGCCACCGCGCCCCATGGCGACGGGCCGCGCTACCATCACATCGGGCTCTACGCATATCGGCGCGCTGCGCTGGAGCGCTTTGTCCGGATGCCACCCTCGACCCTGGAGCTGCGCGAGCGACTCGAACAATTGCGCGCACTGGAAGCCGGCATGCGGATCGACGCGGCCATTGTCGCCGGCGTGCCGCTCGGTGTCGATACGCCCGACGATCTTGAGACCGCGCGGCGAATGCTGCAGAAGTGACGGCAAGGGGCCAGACGATGACCGCACAATTGAAGGTTGCATTCCAGGGCGAGCCGGGCGCGAATTCGCATCTGGCGATTTCGGGCGCGTATCCGAACGCCATCGCACTGCCCTGCCCGACATTCGAGGACGCCTTCGCCGCCATCCAGTCGGGCGAAGCCGATATCGGCATGATCCCGATCGAGAACTCGCTCGCCGGCCGCGTCGCCGACATCCATCATTTGATGCCGGGTTCGGGCCTGAACATTATCGGTGAATGGTTTCAGCCGATCCGTCACCAGCTGATGGCGCCCAAGGGCGCCAAGCTTTCGGACATCAAGACGGTCGAGAGCCATGTGCAGGCGCTTGGTCAGTGCCGCAACACCATCCGCAAACTCGGCATCAAGCCGATCGTTGCCGCCGATACCGCAGGATCCGCGCGCGAAGTTGCCGAACGCGGCGACAAGAGCGCGGCCGCGATCGCCTCGCGCCTTGCAGCCGAAATCTACGGGCTCGAAATTCTCGCGCAGGATGTCGAGGACGAAGCCCATAACACCACGCGCTTCATCGTGCTGTCGAAGGATTCGACCTGGGCCAAGCAGAACTCGGGACCGATCATCACGACATTCGTGTTCCGTGTACGCAACGTGCCGGCCGCGCTCTACAAGGCCATGGGCGGCTTCGCCACCAACAGCATCAACATGACCAAGCTCGAGAGCTACATGATCGAAGGCAGCTTCTCGGCGACGCAGTTTTATGCCGACGTCGAGGGACACCCCGACGATCGCGGGCTGGCGTTCGCGCTGGAAGAACTGAAGTTCTTCAGCGCCGAATTCCGTATCGTCGGCGTCTATCCGGCGGCACCGTTCCGCGCCACGCTCAACGGCGCGTAGTTTTCAGCGGCACATGATCCGATCCGAAAATCGGATCCCACTTTCGGGATCATGCGCTATTCCGCCGCGACGGGCGTCTTCGCCAAACCGAATTCCTCAGCCATCAAGCTGTATGAGCGCTTGCGCGCCGCGTGATCGTAGATCGCGGTGACGATCATGATTTCGTCGGCCTTGGTCGCCTCGATCAGCGGTGCAAGCCGCGCTCTGATCGTCTTCGGCGAACCGACGAACAGCCGCTCGCGGTTTTTCGCCACACGGGCACGCTCGGCCGCGGTGTAAGGATAGGCCTTGGCTTCCTCCGGCGACGGCAGCGGCGCGAACTCGCCCTTATCGCGGCGCAGCCGGAACAGATCCTGAGTCGTGGCGTGGTGATCGGCCTCTTCGTCCGTTTCGGCCGCGATCACGGCGACGCCGAGAATAGAATATGGCTTGGCGTTCCACGGCGACGGCTTGAAATGACGCCGGTACTCGGTCATCGCCGCGACCGCATCGTGGTTGGCGAAATGATGCGCGAAGGCGAAGCCCAGGCCCGCATGACCCGCCAGCTCCGATGAATAGTCCGACGAGCCGAGCAGCCAGACCGGCGGCAATGGCGTGTCGGACGGCATGGCGATGACGTTGTGAAAAGGATGCCCGGGCGGAAAATTCCGCGTGTCCCACAGCACCAGTTCCTGCAGGCGCTCGAGGAAATCGTCGTGGCCCTCGCGCTCCTCCATGCGGCTGCGCAACGCATAAGAGGTGACCTGATCGGAGCCGGGCGCGCGGCCGAGCCCGAGATCGATGCGGCCGGGAAACAGCGCCTCCAGCATCTTGAAACGTTCAGCCACGGCGAGCGGCGCATGGTTCGGCAGCATGACGCCACCGGACCCGACGCGGAGATTCTTCGTAATCGCCGCGACCTGACCGATCATCACATCCGGCGCGGGGCTGGCGACGGACGGCAGGCTGTGATGCTCGGCGAGCCAGAGGCGCAGATAACCGAGCCCATCGAGATGGCGCGCGAGATCGAGCGTGTTGCGCAGCGCCTTCGCGGGCGGTGTGCCGGTGGTGACGAAAGACAGGTCGAGTGCGGATAAAACGGTCATGGCCCTCAATACAAGCCGAACCCCGGCCGCGATAGCGCGCACCTGACATGGCTGACCGGCCGGCGCGGCTCAGAGCCGATCCACGTCAGAATTGGTGGGCAGAATATATTTGGACTGAAATTGTCCAACAGGATAATTTCTTGCTTCTCCCACAATGGCCATGCTCTAGCAACTTAAAATATCTATATATATCAACTGATTAATGAGTATTCCTGGCATCGCCTGCTCCCCAACATGCTCACGTTGCACGTCCCACCATGTAAATAATGGGATAAATCCCATCATAATAGCTTAGAAAATGGGCTATTGCCCTACGATATAACCCGCTAGATTGCTGTCCCGACCCTCCCCGATGCCGGATGGAAGCAGGACGAGTAATGACGACGCGTAACCCGACCAACCCGAGCCCAAACACCGCCACGCGCAATCCCGCATCCGGCGCAGGCATGCCGAAAGACGGCCGCCCGGCGGTCTCGTTCGAGTTCTTCCCGCCCAAGACGGAGGAGATGGAGCAGAACCTGTGGCAGGCCATTGCCCGGCTGGCTCCGCTCAACCCGTCGTTTGTTTCCGTCACCTATGGCGCGGGCGGCTCGACCCGCGAACGCACCCACGCGACGATTGCCCGCATTCTTGACGAGACAACCCTTGTTCCGGCCGCACATCTGACCTGCGTCGATGCCACCCGCGCCGATGTCGATGACGTTATCGCGCGCTATCACGCCATCGGCGTGCGCCACATCGTGGCATTGCGCGGCGACCCCACAGCGGGCATCGGCACGGCCTATGCCCCGCACCCGCAGGGCTATCGCAATGCCGCCGATCTTGTCGGCGGCATCAAGCGCCGTTTTCCGGATATCGACGTGACCGTGTCGGCTTACCCCGAGAAGCATCCGGAGAGCGTGAGCTGGGATGCCGACATCGACATGCTCAAGGCCAAGGTGGACGCCGGCGCGAGCCGAGCGGTGACGCAGTTCTTCTTCGATAACGAGACGTATCTGCGCTATCTCGACCGCGTCCGTGCGCGCGGCATCACCATTCCGATCGTGCCGGGACTTTTGCCGGTGCAGAACTTCAAGCAGGCAAAGAACTTCGCGGCGCGCGCAGGCGCCACCATTCCCGACTGGCTGGCACACAAGTTCGACGGCCTCGACGACGACCCGGCTACCCGTAAACTGATCGCGGCGACCGTTGCCGTCGAACAGGCACTCGATCTCGAATCGCGCGGCATCGACGTCTTTCACTTTTACACGATGAACCGTGCCGATCTGGTGCTGGCGATCTGCCATCTGCTCGGCATTCGTGCTCCCGCCAGCGAGAAGGCGGAAGCGGCATGAGCAAGGTGCCCTCGCCTCGCGAACAGCAACTGCGCGCACTGGCGCGCGACCGCATCCTCGTGCTCGACGGCGGCATGGGCACGATGATCCAGGCGCTGGGCTTCGGCGAGACCGAATTTCGCGGCGCGCACTTCGACGCATGGAATCGCGACCTCGGCGGCAACAACGATCTGCTCAGCATCACGCAGCCGGACGCGATCCGCGACATCCACATCGCCTATCTGCGTGCCGGCGCGGACATCGTCGCCACCAACACGTTCTCATCGACCTCGATCGCGCAGGCCGATTACGGCATGGAAGCCCATGCCTATGAATTAAATCTCGCGGGCGCGAAGCTCGCGCGCATCGCCGCCGAAACCGTGAGCGCGCAGGACGGCAAGCCGCGCTTTGTCGCCGGCGCGCTCGGCCCCACCAACCGCACCGCCTCGATCTCCCCGGACGTCTCCAACCCCGGCTTTCGCGCGGTGACGTTCGACGAACTGCGCGCAGCCTATGCCGAACAGACGCGCGGATTGCTGGACGGCGGCGCCGACATCCTGCTGGTCGAGACGATCTTCGATACGCTCAACGCCAAGGCGGCGCTCTACGCCATCGCCGAACTCTGCGACGAACGCGGCGTCTCCGTGCCCGTGATGATCTCCGGCACCATCACCGACAAATCCGGACGGCTGCTGTCGGGCCAGACGCCGTCGGCATTCTGGAACTCGGTGCGGCACGCCGCTCCCCTGTCGATCGGCTTCAACTGCGCCCTCGGCGCGGAAGAACTTCGCCCGCATGTCGTCGAGATCGGACGCGTCGCCGACACGCTGGTGTGCGCCTATCCCAATGCCGGATTGCCCAATGAGTTCGGCGGCTATGACGAGGAACCCGAGGATACCGCCAAGCTGATCGGCGAGTTCGCCGCTGCCGGGCTGGTCAATATCGTCGGCGGCTGCTGCGGTACGACGCCCGATCATATCGCGGCCATCGTGCGCGCCGTGGCGGGCAAAGCGCCGCGCGTTATTCCCGAGGTGCCGCAGCGTCTGCGGCTCTCCGGCCTGGAGCCGTTCGAGCTGACGCCGGAAATTCCGTTCGTCAATGTCGGCGAACGCACCAACGTCACGGGCTCGGCCCGCTTCCGCAAACTGGTCAAGGCCGGCGACTATGCCGCCGCGCTCGCGGTCGCACGCGATCAGGTCGAGAACGGCGCGCAGATCATCGACGTCAACATGGACGAAGGGCTTCTCGACTCCGAAGCCGCGATGGTGACGTTCCTCAATCTCATCGCCGCAGAACCCGATATCGCCCGCGTGCCGGTGATGGTGGATTCCTCGAAGTTCTCGGTGATCGAAGCAGGACTGAAATGCGTCCAGGGCAAGCCGGTGGTGAACTCGATCTCGCTGAAGGAAGGCGAAGAGGCTTTCCTGCGGCAAGCCATGATTGCGCGCCGCCACGGCGCGGCTGTCGTCGTGATGGCCTTCGACGAGCAGGGACAGGCGGACACGTTCGCGCGCAAGACGGAAATCTCCAAGCGCGCCTATGACATCCTGACCGAGCGCGTCGGCTTTCCGCCCGAGGATATTATTTTCGATCCGAATATCTTCGCGGTGGCGACCGGCATCGACGAGCACAATAATTACGGCGTCGACTTCATCGAGGCGACGGCCTGGATCAGAAAGAACCTGCCGCACGCGCATATCTCCGGCGGCGTCTCCAACCTGTCATTCTCGTTCCGCGGCAATGAGGTGGTGCGCGAGGCGATGCATTCGGTGTTCCTGTATCACGCCATCAAGGCGGGCATGGACATGGGCATCGTCAATGCCGGGCAGATGGCGGTCTATGACGACCTCCCAGCGGAACTGCGCGACGCCTGCGAGGACGTGGTGCTCAACCGCCGCAATGACGCCTCCGAGCGCCTGCTGCAGCTTGCGGAAACCTATCGCGGCGACGGCAAGCAGGCGCGGGTGGTCGATCTCGCCTGGCGCGAATGGCCGGTGGACAAGCGGCTTGCGCATGCGCTGGTGCATGGCATCACCGAGTTCATCGAGACCGACGTGGAGGAATGCCGCGCCAACGCCGACCGTGCGCTCTCCGTGATCGAAGGGCCGCTGATGTCCGGCATGAATGTGGTCGGCGATCTGTTCGGCGCCGGCAAGATGTTCCTGCCGCAGGTGGTGAAATCCGCCCGCGTGATGAAGCAGGCGGTGGCCTATCTGCTGCCGTTCATGGACGAGGAAAAGAAGAAAAGCGGCAGCACCGCCTCGCGATCAGCCGGCAAGATCGTGCTCGCCACCGTCAAGGGCGATGTCCACGACATCGGCAAGAACATCGTCGGCGTCGTGCTCCAGTGCAACAATTTCGAGATCATCGACCTCGGCGTGATGGTGCCGGCGGCGAAGATCATCGAGACGGCCAAGGCTGAAAACGCCGACATCATCGGGCTGTCCGGCCTGATCACGCCGTCGCTCGACGAGATGTGCCATGTGGCGGCCGAGATGGAGCGCCAGGGCTTCGTGGTGCCGCTGCTGATCGGCGGCGCGACGACGAGCCGCGTTCATACGGCCGTGAAGATCGACCCCAACTACCGACGCGGCGCGGTGGTGCATGTGAACGATGCGAGCCGCGCCGTCGGTGTCGCCTCCTCGCTGATGTCGCCCGAGCGGCGCGACGCCTATGCCAGCGAAGTGCGCTCGGAATATGCGCGCATCGCCGCGACCCATGCGCGCGGCGACGCCACCAAGCGCCGGCTGTCGTTCGCCACTGCGCGCGCCAATGCTTTCAAGACCGACTGGAGCGCGCTGAAGCCGCAGCGCCCGAGCTTCCTCGGGACAAAGAGCTTCACCAACTATCCGCTGGCCGACCTCGTGCCCTATATCGACTGGACGCCCTTCTTCCAGACCTGGGAACTGACGGGGCGATATCCCGCGATCCTCGACGACAAGGTGGCGGGGCCAGCCGCGCGCGCGCTTTATGACGACGCGCAGGCAATGCTGCAAAAGATCGTTGTCCGAGAAATGGTTCGGGGCGTCGGCCACCGTCGGCTTCTGGCGCGCCAACAGCGAAGGCGACGATATCGTGCTCTATGCCGACGATGCACGCACGCAGCGCATCGGCACGCTGCATACGCTGCGCCAGCAGCTGGAGAAGCGTGAAGGCCGCGCCAATGTCGGACTGTCGGATTTCATCGCGCCGCGCGACTCCGGCGTGCCCGACTATATCGGCGGCTTCGTCGTGACGGCCGGCCTTGGCGAAGACCCCATCGCCGATCGCTTCAAGCGCGCCAATGACGATTATTCGTCGATCATGGTGAAAGCGCTGGCCGATCGCCTCGCGGAAGCGTTTGCCGAGTGCATGCATCAGCGCGTGCGCAAGGAGCTCTGGGGCTACGCGCCCGACGAGACCTTCACCTGCGACCAGCTCGTGCTGGAGCAATATGACGGCATCCGCCCCGCGCCGGGCTATCCGGCGCAGCCGGACCACACCGAGAAGGCAACGCTGTTCAGCCTGCTCGACGCCGAGCGCACCACCGGCGTGACGCTGACCGAGAGCTATGCGATGTGGCCGGGCGCTTCCGTGTGCGGGCTGTATTTCAGCCATCCCGAGAGCCATTATTTCGGCGTCGGCAAGATCGAGCGCGATCAGGTGGAAGACTACGCCGCGCGCAAGGGCTGGGATGTGAGCGAGGCCGAGCGCTGGCTCGCGCCGGTGCTCAACTACATTCCCAACGGCCGCGCCGATGCCGGCGAACGACACGGCGCCCGCGTCAAAGCTGGCACTGCATCCGGCCGGCTGCGGCTGTGCGGTGCATCGGAAGATCGGGGTGGGGTGAGGTCTTCACCATCCACATGGAGTGGTATAGAACCGCTCCATGATGAAATTCCTCGATAACATTCCCTTCGTCGTCCTGCTGTTCGCCACCGGTGCGATTTTCGGCGGCGCCGGCGTGCTGTTCGTCAACGGCGACAGCAATCTCGCGGGCTTCGTATCGTTCCTGTGCGCGATGGGCGGGATCTTCGGCGGCTTCATGACGCTGCGCCAGCGCGGGCTCAAGCCGATGGCGACGATGGCGGAGTTTCTGGAGAGCGAGGAGAAGTAGCGCGCCTCGCGTCATACTCAGCCGTCATTCCGGGACGCACCGAAGGTGCGGACCCGGAATCCATAGTCCGCAGCGCCCCATTTTCTGCCGAGACAATCAACAAATACAGGGAATATGGATTCCGGGCTCAACGCTTCGCGTTGCCCCGGAATGACGGAGCATCAAACAAAAAGGCCGGGCGTTTGCCCGGCCTTTTGCATTCAATCGATCTGCAAGCTCGATCAGTTATCCAGGAACGAGCGCAGCTTGCGCGAGCGGCTCGGATGCTTGAGCTTGCGCAGCGCCTTCGCCTCGATCTGACGAATACGTTCGCGCGTCACCGAGAACTGCTGGCCGACTTCTTCCAGCGTGTGATCGGTGTTCATGCCGATGCCGAAGCGCATGCGCAGCACGCGCTCCTCGCGCGGCGTGAGCGAGGCGAGCACGCGCGTGGTGGTTTCGCGCAGGTTCGACTGGATCGCCGCGTCGATCGGCAGGATGGCGTTCTTGTCCTCGATGAAATCGCCGAGATGCGAATCTTCCTCGTCGCCCACCGGGGTTTCGAGCGAGAGCGGCTCCTTGGCGATCTTGAGGACCTTGCGGACCTTCTCGAGCGGCATGCCGAGCTTTTCGGCCAGCTCTTCCGGCGTCGGCTCGCGGCCGATTTCGTTGAGCATCTGGCGCGAGGTGCGCACGATCTTGTTGATCGTCTCGATCATGTGCACCGGAATACGGATGGTGCGCGCCTGATCGGCGATCGAGCGGGTGATGGCCTGACGAATCCACCACGTCGCATAGGTCGAGAACTTGTAGCCGCGGCGGTATTCGAACTTATCGACCGCCTTCATCAGGCCGATATTGCCTTCCTGAATGAGATCGAGGAACTGCAGGCCGCGGTTGGTGTATTTCTTGGCGATGGAGATGACGAGGCGCAGATTGGCCTCCACCATTTCCTTCTTCGCCTGACGGGCTTCGCGCTCGCCCTTCTGCACCGACTGCACGATCTTGCGGAACTCGCCGATCTCCAGACCGGTGAGGCTCGCGAGCGAGTGGATGTCCTGGCGCAGATCGCGGATGCGATCCTTCTCGACCGCGACGAAATTCCGCCAGCCCTTCGCTGCCAGCTTCGACACGCGGTTGAGCCACTGCGGATTGAGCTCCTGGCCCTGATAGTTGCGCAGGAACTCTTCGCGGGCGACGCCGTGGCTCTCAGCCGAGCGCATCAGACGGCCTTCGAAGCCGACGAGCTTCTTGTTGATGTCGTAGAGCTGCTCGACGAGCGCATCGATGCGCGCCTGATTGAGGCGCAACAGCTTCACCTCGGCGATGATCTCGTCCTTGAGCTTCTTGTACTTGCGCTCCTGCGCGGGCGACAGACGCTCGTTCTCCAGACGGTTCTGGATGTCCTGCTCCTGCAGGCGGCGCAGCTTCTTGTAGCTGTCGGCGACCTTGTCGAAGGTCTCGACGACCTTCGGCTTCAGCTCGGCCTCGATGGCGGCGAGCGACATCGCGTTCTCGAACTCGTCGTCGTCCATGTCGGCTTCGGCGGCAGCCTCGGCCGGATCCTTTTCCTCGCCTTCAACGGCAGCGCCCGGCAGGGGCGCAGGCCGGAACGGCGTCGCCGCGGGCGGAGCAGCCGGAGGCGCCGCATGAGCGGGCGCGCCAAACGGTGAGGCCGCAGCCTGCATCGGCGCTCCCGGCACGCCACCTTCCGGCGTGACACCGGGTTCGCCCGGCACGCCGCCATTCATGGCGGGGTTCATGTTGTTCTTGGCGTCGGGGCCGGCGTAGGTCGCCTCGAGATCGATGATGTCACGCAGGAAAATCTTTCCCGTGTTCAATTCATCGCGCCAGATGATGATGGCCTGGAACGTCAGCGGGCTTTCGCAGAGACCTGCGATCATCGCTTCGCGACCGGCCTCGATGCGCTTGGCGATGGCGATTTCGCCCTCGCGCGACAGCAGTTCGACCGAACCCATCTCGCGCAGATACATGCGCACGGGATCGTCCGTGCGCTCGCCCGGCTCCGACTTCTTGACTTCGGTAACGGCCTTCTGCGTGACCTCGACGAGTTCGCCATCGGTCTCGTCGTCGTCGTCCTCGGCCTTCTCTTCTTCCTCGGACGACTCTTCCTGCTCGGTGACGTTGATGCCCATGTCCGAGAGCATCGCCATGATGTCCTCGATCTGCTCGGGCGAGGTGGAATCCGACGGCAGAACTTCATTGAGCTGATCGAAGGTGACGTAGCCGCGCTTCTTCGCCTGCTTGATCATCTTCTTGACGGCTGCATCCGACAGATCGAGCAGCGGCAGAACGGCTTCCTTCTCGCCGGGCTCGTTGGCGCCGGCGGCAGCGGAGGCCGCCGCGACAGCCTTCGGGTCCTTCGAGAGGTCCTTCGGGTTGACCTTGACGTTCGGCGACGCCTTCACGGCGTCCTTGCCCTTGGCGACGACCTGCGGCTTGGCGGACTCTTTCGCGGGCGGCTTGAGCTGAACCTTGGCCGGCGGCTTGGCCGCGACCTTCGACTTCACAGCGTCCTTGGCCGTCGCGGCAGGCTTGAGCTGGACTTTCGCCTTGCTCTCTTTGCTATCCTTCGCACTCTTGGACTGCGCGCCTTTTGCTTGCGGCTTTTCCTTGAGTTGTACTTTCGCCTTGGCCATCAAACGCTCCGACATCCAAATCCTGACCGACGTGCGCGACGGGCGCGCTTCTCATAAACATTCGGGACGAACAAAGGGGCAGCACCCGAGAATGCCACCCGAATCATTCGCCCCAATGTCGCAGGAGCCAATTAAGCTCCGATTAACCTAAGTTCCTTCGTGGTCGCGTCTTGCGCGCCGCACACGATCTGATCCGAAAACCGGGCCCACTTTTCGGGATCATGCTCCCTACACAGTGCGCGCCGAGCGACCGGAGGAGTCGCCGAACCCATCAACCTGGGCTTCGGTCCCGTCCATGGCATCCAGCCGCGATTTGATGTCCCGGAGCCAGGCGTAATTGGCCTCGCTCGCATCCTGCCCCAGCGCCGTCTCGGCGTCCTTCAGCTCTCTAGTTAAGGAATTCCACTGGCGATGCAAGGACACAAGCTGGTGCCAGGTTGTGACCACATCTTCGGCAGCGGCGTCGGGTTGGGCACCCCAAACCGCCAGCGTCGTGATGGACCGCTCAACCCTTTGTAAAATCTCACCGAATCCGCGCGTCGTGAGTTCCCCGCGCAGCCTTTCGCCCTGCCCCTCGACAGGCCCCAGTTCCGGGGCGTCCAGGGCAAAAAAATCGACCACGGCCTGACGCAGCCTCGTCGCCTCCGGATTGGCGAATTCCAGCACCGCGACCTCCTCCAGATGCTCGTGGAGGAGCCAGGGATGATTGAGCAAGGACTGCAAAATCAGGGCCTCGCGGTGCGACAGCGCCGAGCGCTGACCGCGCATCAGCGGGCTCTGCGCCAGTTGGGGGCTCGTCACCTGATAGGGCGTGCGCGCACCCGGACGCGGCGGCGGCGCCCCGAACGGCGCACGGCGCTGATTGTTGCCGCGCCAGTTCTGCTGGTCACGCGAGCCGAAATCGCGCCCGCCGAAATTTCCGCGCTGCTGATAATTGGCCTGCGCGACGGGTGCCGGCGCCGTCATCTCGCGCAGGCGCTGCTGCAGATCCTGCCGGTAATATTTGCGCACGACTTCGTCCTGAATGGACTGCGTCAGCGTGGAGAGCCGGAATTCAAGCGCGGCGCGGCGCTCCGGCGTCGTGGGCGCACCGCCTTCGACCTCGCGCATCCACACGATCTCGGACAGCGGACGCGCCGCCGCGATCACTTCCTCGATCGCAGCGCGTCCACCGGAGCGCGCGAGATCGTCGGGGTCTTGTCCTTCGGGCAGCAGCGCGACGCGCAGGCTCTTGCCGGGCTGCAACAGCGGCAGCGCAATGTCGGCGGCGCGATAGGCCGCGCGCTTGCCGGACTGTCGCCGTCGAAACACAGCACCGGCTCGTCGGCCATCTTCCACAACAGGCCGAGCTGGTTTTCGGTCAGCGCCGTGCCGAGCGGCGCGACGGTGGCGTTGAAGCCGACATTGACCATCGCAATGACGTCGACATAGCCTTCCACCGCAATCAAAGTCGCGCCGTCATGCGCGGCCTGCCGCGCAGCGCTTAAGTTGTAGAGCGTGTCGCCCTTGTGAAAGAGCGGCGTCTCCGGCGAGTTGAGATATTTCGCCGGGACATCCTTCTCCAGCGCGCGTCCGCCGAAGGCGATGATGCGGCCGCGCACATCGCCGATCGGAAACATCACGCGATCGCGAAACCGATCATAGGGAACCGGGATGGCATCGCCCGCGATGAGCAATCCGGTTTCGACCATGTCATCGACGCTGACGCCCTTGCCGCCGAGATATTCCTTCAGCGCGAAACGATCCGGCGGCGCGTAGCCGAGACGAAATTTCAATTGCGTCGGCGCATCGAGCCCGCGATCGGCGAGATAGCCGCGCGCCTTGGCGCCTGCGCGCGAGGCGAGCGTCTCGGTGAAGAACTTCGCGGCCAGCTCCATCACATCATGCAGCGTGCGGCGGCGTTCCTCGCGACGCGTATCCTCCGGCGAGGAGGTCGGCACCGGCATGCCGACCATCGCGGCGCAACGCTCCACCGCTTCGGGGAAGGTGACGCCCTCGGTCTCCATCAGGAAGTCGAAGATGTTGCCGTGCTTGCCGGAGGAGAAGTCGTGATAGAAGCCCTTCTGGTCGTTGACGAAGAAGGACGGCGACTTTTCCTGCTGGAACGGCGACAGGCCCTTCCACTCGCGCCCGGACTTTTTCAGCTTCACGCGCCGGCCGACGACTTCCGAAACCGGAAGCCGGGCACGCAGTTCTTCAAGGAACTGGGGGGTGAAGCGCATAAGTGGTTTTCGGCCGATTCTGAGGCACAATGCCAACCGGCCATGGATATAGGGTGCGGGCTTCGGAAAGCTAAGAAACGCCGAGGTTTTTTGAATTTTTTCGGTTTTCACCGTGATTCACAGGGCCGGTGGGGACAATCCGCCCCGCACGCCGAAATCGGGCCGGTTCAGCCCTTGAAACCACAGGCTTTGAACGGGGCTTTATCCTCGTCCCAATCGGCGAGTTTGACCGGCGCGAACCGGCCCTTTACGGCGCGCGCCTTGCCGCCGTCCTTCGACAGCGTGCCTTTGCCGGTGGCCAGATTGATGTCGCAGGTGCCCGCGCCGTGGTCGCGCGTTTCCCATTCGTAAGTATAGCCGACGACCCAGAACTCGCCGCGGCGAAACGCGATCGTCAGAAACGTCTCGTAATCATTGCTGCACCCGCCGCAGCCGAACTGCACGCCCAATGACCCGCCGCGAACTTCCAGCGTGGCGACCGTGCCGTCGGCAAGACCCTTCTTGACGATGGACGGCTTGCGCGAAGCATCAATCGGCTTCCGTGCCGGCGTCGAGATAGATCGCAAGATCCTTGTTGAAAAGGCGCCCGTCGCCGCCGCTCAGCACCGCGCGATCCATCGTGCCGTTGCCGTTCATGTCGAGCGCGACGTCGAGTTTGACGTAGTCGTCAGGTGGGGATTGGGCGTGTGCGAAAGCGGGCGCGAGCATGAGGGCGGCGAGGAAGGCGGCGCGCGTCAACAGAGCGGACATGGACAGCCTTCGAATGCCTCGGGTTATGGCGGCTTACTCTATTGGTCGTGCCATTTCAGGTGGAGGTTCAATTCGCCCCCACCAACTCCCGCACCATCGGCACCACCTTCGTGCCGTAAAGCTCGATGCTCTTCATCATCTTCTCGTGCGGCAAGCCACCCGCCGAATATTTGATCTCGAAGCGGTTGGCGCCGAGCGTCTTGATGGTCTTGGCGATGCGGCGCGCGACGGTTTCCGGCGAGCCGCAATAGAGCGAGCCGTTGGACGCTTCGTTGTCGAATTCCGCGCGCTGCATCGGCGGCCAGCCGCGCTCCTTGCCGATGCGGTCGCGCATCACGCGATAATCGGGCCACAGTTCCTCGCGCGCCTGTTCGTCCGTCTCCGCCACATAGCCATGCGAATGAATGCCGACCGGCGGCGTCGCCTTCTTCATCTGCTCGCAGGCCCGCTGAAACAGCTCGACAAACGGCAGAAAGCGCGCGGGATCGCCGCCGATGATGGCGAGCGCCAGCGGAAAGCCGTAATGCGCCGCGCGCACCACCGATTGCGGGCTGCCGCCGACACCGATCCATGTCCTGAGCTGGCCGTTCTCGACCGGCGGATAGACGGATTGCTTCAGCAGCGGCGCACGCGTCGTGCCCTGCCAGGTCACCGGCTCCTGCTTGAGCAGCGCGGCGAACAGATCGAGCTTCTCGTCGAACAGCGTCTCGTAGTCCTTCAGGTCGAAGCCGAACAGCGGGAAGGATTCGGTGAAGGAGCCGCGCCCGAGGATGACTTCGGCGCGACCGTTGGAGAGCGCATCGAGCGTCGAGAAACGCTGGAAGACGCGAATCGGATCGTCGGACGACAGCACCGTGACCGCCGAGCCGAGATGAATGCGCTTGGTCTTCGCTGCGATGGCCGCGAGGATCACATCCGGCGCGGAGATGGCGAAGTCAGCGCGGTGATGCTCGCCGAGCCCGAAGAAATCGAGGCCGACCTGATCGGCCAGCACGCCCTCGTCCACCACATTGCGGATGACTTGCGCCTGCGACAGCAGGCGGCCGTCTGAAGTCCTTCGTGACATCGCCGAAGGTGTCGAGGCCGAGTTCGATGACTTTGGGCATTGCGACTTGGGGCATTGCGGATCCTGATGGTGGGGAGCAGCGAGGAACCGCCTATCTAGGATACCGGCACGAGGGCTGCTAGGCACGCGGAGGTAACCGAGGCACGCGCAAGGGAAAACGAAAGCCCCCACCCCCGACCCCTCCCCACCAAGTGGGGGGAGGGGTGAAGAGAGGACACGCGGATGACGCAACGCATTGTTCAAATGCAACGCAACGGGCTAATTCACTGCAAATCCGTTGCATTTTCGGTCCGGCACGCTCATCTCTTCCGTGTCATTGCGTCTGCATTCAGGAGATCAAACCATGACCCGTCTCGCATCGCGCATCCGCGCCGCCACCGCCGTCGTCCTTCTCGGGCTGACGCTGTCGGCCTGCGGCTACAACACCATCCCGACGCTCGAGGAGCAGGCCAAGGCGAAATGGGCCGACGTGCAGAACAACTATCAGCGCCGCGCCGACCTCATTCCCAACCTCGTCGCCACCGTGCAGGGCTACGCCAAGCAGGAGAAGGACGTGCTGACCGCCGTGGTCGAGGCGCGCGCCAAGGCGACCTCCGTGCGCATCGACGCCTCGCAGCTCACCGACCCGGAGAAGCTCAAGCAGTTCCAGGACGCGCAGAACCAGCTCTCCGGCGCGCTCGGCCGGCTGATCGCGGTGAGCGAGAACTATCCCGACCTGAAATCGAACCAGAACTTCCTGGCGCTGCAATCGCAGCTCGAAGGCACCGAGAACCGCATCACCGTGGCGCGGCGCGACTACATCGAGGCGGTGCGCGCCTTCAACACCGACGCTGCGCACCTTCCCCAGCATGCTCTGGGCGACGACGGTTCTTCCGCGGCAGCAAGCCGATGGCGGAGTTCACCGCCGGCGATGCAGCGCAGACGCCGCCGCAAGTGAAGTTCTGACGCGCCGGCGCGGAGCATGACGGCGATCGCACGCAGCATTTGCTGGTCGCAGGCTGACGCTTGCGGCCGGCACGGTGGCGCTGCATCTGCGCTGTCTGTCGTCGCCACGCTCGCCTGCGGCGTTGACCTTCCCGGCCGCTGACCGGCCGCGTCGTCGATCAGGCCAGCATCATCACGCCGGAGGCGCGCAGCCGGCGTCGAAACCCAAGCTTGCCGATCTCGAAAGCAAATCCGGCATCCAGCTCGTCGTCGCCACGGTCGCCTCGCTCGCAGGGCGAGGAGATCGAGCCCTACGCCAACGAACTGTTCCGCACCTGGAAGCTCGGCGAGAAGACGAAGAACAACGGCGTGCTGCTGCTGGTGGCGCCGAACGAGCGGCGGGTGCGCATCGAGGTCGGCTACGGGCTCGAGGGCACGCTGACCGACGCGCTCTCCAAGGTGATCATCACCAACGCGATCACGCCGCGCTTCAAGGCCGGCGATTTCTCCGGCGGCATCGAGCGCGGCGTCGACGACATCATCACGGTGCTGACGACCGATGCCTCGGAATGGCAGACGCGGCCTGATCTGCGGCTCGACAGCGACCCGAGCAAGAATTCGGCGGACTGGTTCATGACGATGCTGTTCATCGCCTTCGTGACGATGTTCATCGTATGGCCGGGCTTTCGCTGGCTCGTGCTCAATGCCGTGATCAACATCATGATCAACTCCGGCGGCAGCTCGTCGAGCAGCAGCAGTTCGTCGAGCGGCAGCAGCTGGAGCAGCGGCAGTTCAAGCAGCAGTTCGAGTGGCGGGTTTTCCGGCGGGGGCGGCTCCTCCGGCGGCGGCGGCGCGTCGGGGAGCTGGTGATGGACCTGTCCAACGACGACCGCGAGCGCATCTCGGCCGCCATCCGCGCCGCCGAGGCGCGCACCTCGGGCGAGATCGTCTGCGTGCTGGCCGAAACATCCACCGCCGGCACGGCGCTGCCGGTGCTGATCGCGGCGGTGCTTGCGCTGGCACTGCCGTGGGGCCTCGTGGCGTTCACGGAGATGACGGTGCAGCGAATTCTGCTGTTGCAGCTTCTTGCCTTCGTCGTTCTGTTTGCGATCGGGTGCCTGCCCGCCGTGCATGCGCGACTGACGCCGCGCTGGATGCGCCGCGCGCTGGCGCATCGGCTGGCGCAGGAGCAGTTCATCATGCGCGGCATCGCACGCACCAGCGACCGCTCAGGCATTCTGATTTTCGTGTCGCTTGCCGAGCGCTATGCGCGGATCATCGCCGACGACGGCATCGCCGCGCGCGTCAGCCAGCGCGAATGGCAGGACACGGTGGATGCGCTCATTGTTCATATGCGCAACGATCGAATCGCCGACGGCTTCATCGCCGCGGTGGATCTGTGCGCCGACAAGCTTGCGGAACATTTCCCGCGCACCGCATCCGACCGCAGCGAATTGCCGGACCGGATTTATGTGATCTGAGCGATTGTTTCGACGCGCCGGCTTATTTTTGCGGCGTCATGCGATCGGCAGTCGCGAAATATTTGCGCGCGTGGGCGACCAGCGCGCCGTCACCGGGATGATCGACTGTCTCCACGCCCGCGATCACATCCATCAATTTTGGATCGTGATGATGGATGTGCTTGACGAGTGCGGTCTTGGCCGCGCCCGGACCGGTGATGAGGACGGCGCCGGCATCCGCAAAAGCATGCGCGACGGCATGAAGATAATCCTGGTCTTCCGCCGCATGGCCCGAGCCGATGGTATTGGCCTTGTGATGGATGTGCTGCGTCGGGTTATGCGGATGCAGCACCAGCTTCTCGACCTCGGTCGCGCTGAAGTGAAACACCTTCGCTTCGCGATGGTCGATCCAGACGACGGCGTGATGATGGGGCGTGGTCATGTGAACAATCCTTGCGTGAATGGAGCGCTATCGGAGAGAAGCGATATAGGCGGCGATGTCTTCGGCCTCGCGCCGGCCCAGCGCCATGTCGGGCATCTGCGAATGGGTGCCGAACAGAAATGAGATGACGCGCTGGGGCGTGAAACTGGGGTGGCGCGCAATGGCGGCGAAGGCGGGAGCATCGACATTCGCCTGACGCTGGTCTCCGGACACAAGGTGACAAGTGGCGCACCAGCGCCGCGCCAGCCGTTCGCCATTGGGTGCGTCGGCCGCATGCGCTGCCCGGATCGTCGACAGGGCGACGACACCAAACAGAAGCATCACAGCGATGTGAAAACGGGGCATGAGCAACCTCTCCCGGACAAGCCGGCCGCATAACATAGCGTGCCGGCGGGACGTTTTCTTGACCCACCGCAAAGACGCGCGCCTTTGCGGCAGAGCCACCCTGCGATACCGGAAAATAAAGTTCAAAAAACGCCGGATGGCGCGTAACAGATGCGGTTCTCCGGCGAATAACCCAGATGTGACGCACTGCGCCGCAGCCGATCGCCTAAACATGGCGACGCAATCCGGGAGACTACCTATGCCTTCACGTCGTTCCATGCTGATCGCCACTGCGGGCTTTGCCGTGGCCGGACTCGTTGCCAGCCTGACCATCGCCACCTCCGCGCTGGCGGCAAGCCCGAAGCCCTTCGATGCCACGACCTTTGCGGCGGCGCAGAAGGCCGGCAAGCCCATCCTCATTCATGTCCACGCGTCGTGGTGCCCGACCTGCAAGGCGCAGACGCCGATCCTCGACCAGTTGACCAGCGACCCGAAGTTCAAGGATCTCGCCTTCTTCATCGTCGATTTCGACAGCCAGAAGGATCTCGTGCAGAAATTCGGCGCGCGCATGCAATCGACGCTGGTCGCGTTCAAGGGCAGCAAGGAAACAGGGCCGTTCGGCGGGCGATACCAACCGCGCCTCGATCGCGACGCTCGTCAACTCCACGCTGTAAGGACATCAATCATGACAGCCGGCAGCGTCGCGCTCGCTTTCGTTGCCGGCGTGCTCTCCATCCTGTCGCCCTGCGTGCTGCCGCTGGTGCCGATCGTGCTCGGCGCAGCCGCGTCGCGTCATCGGTTCGGCCCGGTGGCGCTGGCCACCGGGCTCGCACTTTCCTTCGTGATGATCGGATTGTTCGTCGCCACGATCGGCTATGCCATCGGGCTCAACGAGAGCTTCTTCCGCGCACTCGCCGCTGTGATGCTGATGGCGATCGGCACGGTGCTGCTGATGCCGGCTCTGCAGACGCGACTCGCCACCGCCGGCGCGCCGCTCGCCAACTGGGCTGACCAGCGCCTCGGGCCGGCGCAGGATGGCGGTCTCGGCGGACAATTCGTCGTGGGCCTGCTGCTCGGCGCGGTATGGAGCCCTTGCGTGGGGCCGACGCTGGGCGCCGCTTCCCTGCTCGCCGCGCAGGGACGCGATCTGCCGCAGGTCGCGCTGATCATGTTCACCTTCGGCATCGGCGCAGCGCTGCCGCTTCTGCTGCTCGGACTTCTGACGCGCGACGCGATGACGCGCTGGCGCAGCCGGCTGATGTCGGCCGGCTACGGCATGAAGGCCGCGCTTGGCGCGTTCTTCATGGCCATCGGCGTGCTGGTGCTGACGGGCCTGGACAAGAGGCTCGAAACCATCCTCGTCGAGGCCTCGCCGCAATGGCTGACCGACCTGACGACGCGGTTCTAATTCGTCGCGCGCGGCTTCAGGATTTCCGCTGCGCGGGGCAGGTCGACATTCCGAGGATCGAATATAGCGGGCAATAGCCAACCGCGGCGGTGATCAGCGGCACGACGCCGATCCAGCCGACCCAGTTCCAGCCGGTCTGCGGAAAGCCCAGCGGGATGGCATAGGCAATGAGCGCGAGACCAAGGACGACACGCAGCATGCGGTCGAGTGGACCGACATTGACGGACATGGTGGATGCTCCTGTTGAATGGCGTTTGTTGATGTCGCACTAATTAGCGCCAGCCGCGCCAGCGGCGACGCGTATCGACGTTGTCGAGAGCGGCCTTCTGCTTGTCATCGAGAGTGGCATAGAACGCGTCGAAAGCCGGTCTGACCGTTCGAACGGCTTCCAGCATGCTCTCCATCCGCTTCTCCATGAAGGACATCCGCGCGCTGGCCGATGTCGGAAACTGCGCCGGACATGTCGCCGCGATCTTTTCGGCGGCCTTGACGGATGCGGCGCGCACCTCGTCGAGCGCCTTCTTCTGCGCGTCGTTGGGCTGCACCGCACGCACGATGCGCTCATACTGCCATTCCGAGAAACCGGCCGCGCCCGGGCCGCAGAAACTGCGCTGATCGCCACGGCCCCAGCCGCGCATCATGCCTGGCCCCATCATCATGCCGGGACCCATCATCATTCCCGGACCGCCGGACCAAAATCCACCCCCGGCGGGCTGTGCGCTCGCAGGCGCGGCGGCAACTGCATTCTACGCAGATACCGGCCCTTCCAGTTGCGACAGATCAAAACCGCCGCATGCTGATGGCACCGCACGCCACCGCCCGACGAAACTCAGACGCGCAAATCCTTGCGCATCGGGATGCAGCCGACGCGACCGGGTGAGCACTCCGCCGGTCCATCGTCGCGATAGCCGAGCGCGAGATAGAACTTGTGTGCGGTCTGCGTGCTGCTGAGCGAAACCGCCGCATGACCCTTCTCGCGCAACCAGTCTTCCAGCTCTGCCAGCAGCGCCTTGCTTGCGCCGATGAAGCGCGCATCCGGCGAGACATAGTTCAAAATAACCTCGCCGGTTTCGCTCGCAGCGGCCGCACCTGCGATCTTGCCGCCGTCCACAGCGACAAGAAGGCGCTGATGCGCGTTACCGATCCAGAGTCGCACCGTCTCCGGCGTCTTGTTGGCGAGCCATGGCGCGAGCAAAGCGGGATCGTTGCGATGATCGGCAGCACACAGCTCCGTGATGGAACGGCGCAGTACCATGCAGATTTCCTCGGCGTCGGCTGCCACGGCCTGGCGAATTTTCATCATCGGGTTCCGAAAAAGATCGCTGCAGAAAAAGCGGCCAGCGGAATGAGCCAGATCAGCCAGGACCACAACGGAACGGTTGGATCGAGCATGGCCTCGGACGGGTTCTTCGGATCATGGTGCACGGTCACGACCTGCCCGACCTTGTAGCGCGAAACGAGCCGGCGCGCGGGCGCTTCCCAGTTCGCGGTCACCTGGCTTGTCGTGCCGACATTGGTGCCGGTGTAGGCGCGGCCATTGACCGTGTAGGAATAGAGAAGCACGGATTTGTAGAACGTCTGGAGTGTTGTGCGTCCGTTCTTGTCGGCTTTCGAATAGCCCTCGAAGCTTTGAACTTCCGACGTCGCGATGCGGCCCGGCACGGTCGGCCATTTGCGCGCGGCGGCAAGGCTGCGGCGAATGGCTTCGGCGATCCATGCTGTGAAAATGCCAGCGCCGGTGAAGAACATCACGCGAAAGGCATTGGCTGGCGTCCAGACCTGGCTGAGCATATCGTAGAGCTTGCCGAGACCGAAAACCGAAACGAGATAGGCAATCGCGGAACCGGCGATGCCGATGACGATGCAACCCCACATGCCCTTGGGCATATCGCGCTCGAGCACCGCTTCCTTCGGGTTGCGCGGGTTGTAATAGACGGTGACCCTGGTGCCGACCGGATAGCGCGCCAGCGTTTCCTCGATCTCGAAATTGCCGAGATCCTCGCCGATCGAGACGCGATTGTTACTCAGCTTCTTGCCGAACAGCTCGTATTCGTAAACGACATTGGCGAAGTTGCGCGCCTCGGTGCCGCCGCCGTCTGCACGCTGGATACCGCTCATCACCTTGACGTTTCGCGTCTGCACATCGGACCTGATGACAACGCCCGGCGCGCTGCGCCAGCTCTTGGCGGCGTTGACCTGCATGTATTTGTACACGGCGGCCACGACGATGACGCCAAGCATCAACAGCGGCCAGAGCAGGACCATCCAGGGCACATCGGACATGGGGTTATCTCACGCGGCCTTCCGTTATGCGCGGCGCAGCAGCAGCAGCCAGATGCCGCCGCCGATGAGGAAGGCGCCGGAGACGCGCGACATGATGCGCGCACGCTTCGCCGAGAACCAGTGACGCACCTGACCGGCAGCGAGCGCGTAGAACCCATCCGTGATGCCGGCGATGACCATGAAAGTAATGCCGAGGATCGCGACCTGCGTGATGTGATCGCCCTTCATGTCGACGAATTGCGGAATGAAAGCCCCGAAGAACACCAGCACTTTGGGGTTTGTCAGCAGCATCAGCAAACCCTGCAGGAAGAACCCGCCGCGCGGCGGCGCGATGTCGCCCGTCTCGCCGATCATCGCAGGCTGGCGCAGGAGCTTGAACCCGAGCCAGACGAGATAGGCCGCTCCCGCATAGCGCACCCAGTCGAACCAGTAGCCCATGGTGGACATCATCGTGGTGAGACCCACCGCGACGATGGCCATGACGACGCCAAGCCCAAGCTGCACGCCCGCGATATTGATCAGCGCGGCGCGCGTGCCGTGGCGCAACCCGTTGGCGATAAGAAGCGTAACGACCGGCCCCGGCACCACGGCGAGAGCGAGGCAGGCAGCCACGAAGGCGAGATAAAGCTCAAGCGACATGATGTGCTCCCAAGCTTGCGCGGAGACGCAACAATCCCCAACTGATCAGCGACGTCAAGGGGCTAGCCGCGGTGGCGCAAGGGCGCGCGAGTGCGGTAGTGTCGGCCGCAATTCCAGTGCGTTCTTTCGGGAGTATCCTGTTTCATCATGCCGCCCGGCGTCTCCGATATCGTGGAGATGGCGCGCCTTGCCGCAAATTCGCTCGCGGACTACGGCCGTCATCTCGTCCACCCGACCGTGCGGCTTGGCGTCACCGGCCTGTCGCGCGCAGGCAAGACCGTGTTCATCACCGCGCTGGTGCATGGGTTGTTGCGCGGCGGACGCTTTCCGGTGTTCGAGCCCCTCGCGGGCGGGCGCATCGCGGGTGCACGCCTTGCGCCACAACCGGACGATGCCATTCCGCGCTTCGCCTATGAGGCATATCTGCGCCAGCTCGTGGACGTCCGCGAGTGGCCGCAATCGACCACCGACCTCGCGCAGCTGCGGCTGGTGCTCGACTATCAATCGGCGTCGGGCGCGACGCGCGAGCTAACGCTCGATCTGATCGACTATCCCGGCGAATGGCTGCTCGACCTGCCGCTGCTCGGAAAGACCTATGAAGAGTGGTCGGCCGAGAGCCTGGCGATCTCGCGGCAGATGCCGCGCGCAACGCTCGCCGCCGAATGGCATGCGCATCTGTCAACGCTATCACCCGAGGCGCCTGCCGACGAGCAGGCTGCGCTCACCGCAGCAAAGCTGTTCACGGAGTATCTCAAGGCCTGCCGGCAGGAGCGCTTCGCGCTGAGCCTGTTGCCACCGGGACGTTTTCTTCTGCCGGGCAGTCTCGCCGGTTCGCCCGCGCTGACCTTTGCACCGCTTGACGTGACGGGCGACGATGCGCCGTCCGGCTCGCTATGGGCGATGATGAAGCGGCGCTATAAGTCATATAAAGACGCCGTGGTGCGGCCGTTCTTCCGCGAGCATTTTTCCAGGCTCGATCGGCAGATCGTGCTGGTCGATGCCTTGAGCGCGCTGAATGCCGGGCCGGAAGCGATGCGCGATCTGGAAGCTTCGCTCGTGTCCATCCTCGACTGCTTTCGCGCCGGACGGCGCAGCTTTGTCGGCGCGATGTTCGCGCCCTCCATCGACCGCATTCTGTTCGCCGCGACCAAGGCCGATCATTTGCACCACACCAGCCATGACCGGCTGGAGGCGATCCTCAAGCGCATGGTGGCGCGCGCGTCCCAGCGCGCAAGCATTGCAGGTGCCGGTATCGACGCCATTGCGCTCGCCGCCATTCGCGCCACACGCGAGGCGCGGGTTCAGCGCGGCGGCGAAGACTTGCCTTCGATTCTCGGCACCCCCATCGCAGGCGAAAGAGCGAACGGCGCGACCTTCGACGGCCAAACCGAAGTCGCGACCTTTCCCGGCGACTTGCCGGACGATCCGGACACCTTATTTGCAGAGGGCGCGTCGTTTCGCGGGCTGACCGTGACGACGCCGGGGCAGGCTGACTTTCGCTTTCTGCGCTTCCGCCCGCCCGTGATGAAAGCCGACGACCCGATGCCGCATATCCGCCTCGACCGCGCGCTTCAATTCCTGATCGGAGACAAGCTCTCGTGAGCGACCAGCGCCGCCCCGCCACCTTCCGCCTCGACGATCCCGCTGTGGCGGTGTCGGAGATCGGCCATCGCGTGCAAGCGCCGGTTCAGATCGTGCCGGAAGCCGAGCCCGCCGATCTTCCGGCGGTGATAGAGCCGATCCCCGTCCGGCGACGCGGGCTGCGCTGGGGTGCCATCTTCTTCAGCGCGCTCGGTGCACTGGTCTCGCTCGCGGTCGGCCTCTCCGTCACGCGGCTGATCGAGGACCTGTTCGCGCGCAACGCGACGCTGGGCTATGTCGGGCTCGCACTCGCCGCGCTCTGCGCGCTTGCGTTTCTCATCGTTGCCGGCCGCGAGATCGCGGGGCTGGCGCGGCTCAATCGCATCGACCGCTTTCACACGCGCGCCGAGGCCGTTCTCGCCACCGACGATCGCGCCGAAGCGCAAGCCATTGTGCGCGATTTGTTGTCGTTCGCACAGGCAAGTCCGCGTCTGGCGCGTCCGCGTGCAACGCTTGAACGCCATATCGACGACATCATCGACGGCGCGGATATGATCCGATTGGCGGAGCGCGAATTGATGGCGCCGCTCGACGAAGACGCCAAACGGCTGATCTCTTCCGCCGCGCAGCGCGTCTCCATCGTCACCGCCGCGAGCCCGCGCGCGGTCGTCGATATTCTGTTCGTTGCGGCAACGGGCCTGCGCCTGATCCGCCAGCTCGCGGTGCTCTATGGCGGGCGCCCGGGCGCGCTCGGCACCGCGCGTCTCGTAAGGCTTTCCATCGCACATCTCGCCGTCACCGGCGGCATGGCCGCGACCGACAGCTTGATTCAGCAGATCGTGGGCCACGGCATTGCGGCAAAACTCTCGGCCAAACTCGGTGAAGGCGTGCTCAACGGCCTGATGACCGCGCGGCTCGGACTCGCGACGATGGATGTCTGCCGGCCGCTGCCGTTCAATGCGCTGCCGCGGCCCGCGCTCGGCGATCTCGTCAAAGGATTACTGAAGCGTCCGGGCGTCGAGAGCGACTAGACGAAAAGCCATCCGCTCAGGACGTAGAAGAAGGCGGCAATCAGCGCCGATGCCGGCAACGTGACAACCCACGCAACGACGATGTTGCTCGCCACGTTCCAGCGCACGGCCGACACCTTGCGCGCGGCACCGACACCGATGATCGAACCGGTGATGGTGTGCGTGGTGGACACCGGAATGCCCAGATAAGTCGCGGCGAACAGCGTGATCGCACCGCCGGTCTCGGCGCAGAATCCCTGCATCGGCGTCAGCCGCGTGATCTTCGATCCCATCGTGTGCACGATGCGCCAGCCGCCGAACAGCGTACCGAGGCCCATCGCCGCCTGGCAGGTGATGACCACCCAGAACGGCACGTAGAATTCGCTGCCCAGCATGCCCTGCGAATAGAGCAGAATGGCGATGATGCCCATGGTCTTCTGCGCGTCGTTGCCACCATGGCCGAGCGAATACAGCGAGGCGGATACGAACTGCAGCCAGCGAAAACTGGAATCCACCGAGCGCGGGTTGAGGCGGACGCAAATCCACGACACGAGCAGGATCAGCATCAGCGCGAGAAAGAACCCAGTCATCGGCGACAGCACGATGGCGGCAGCGGTCTTGCTCAAGCCGCCCCAGACCACGGCGGCGCTGCCGGCCTTGGTCACCCCGGCACCGACGAGCCCGCCGATCAGCGCATGCGAGCTCGACGAGGGAATGCCCGCCCACCAGGTGATCACGTTCCAGCAGATGGCACCCATCAGCGCGCCGAAGATGACGTGTTCATCGACGATCTTGGCGTCGATAATGCCGGTACCGACCGTTTGCGCGACATGGAGGCCGAAGAACAGAAAGGCGATGAAGTTGAAGAATGCGGCCCACGCCACTGCATATTGCGGCCGCAGGACCCGCGTAGACACAATGGTGGCGATGGAATTGGCGGCGTCGTGCAGACCGTTGAGAAAATCGAAGATCAGCGCGACGATGATCAAGCCCGCCAGAACCTGAAAACTGAGAGCGGCCATATTGAACCGCGCCTACAGGTGGTCTGTGACGATGGCGTTGATCTCATTCGAGACGTCCTCGAAGCGATCGACAACTTTCTCCAGATGATCGTAAAGTTCGGCGCCGACGATATACTTCATCGTGTCGCCGCTGCGGCTTTCCAGGAACAACGCCTTGAGCCCCTGATCGTGGAGATGGTCGGCCTGCTCCTCAATGCGGATAATGCGTTCGGTGAGCGTGTTGAGCTGCGGCGCATTCTTGTTCATCGCGCTCAGGAGAGGCACCGCTTCGCGCACCAGCTTGGCAGCCTGCAGGATGATATCGCCCATCTGCTGCATCGGCGGAGCGAATTCGCGCACCTCGAAAAGCAGGATGGCCTTCGCGGTCTTGTTCATCTGGTCGATGGAATCATCCATCGAGGACGCCAGCGCCTGAATGTCGGCGCGGTCGAAGGGCGTGATGAAGGTCCGGCGCACGGCCGTGAGAACCTTGCGCGTGACTTCGTCGGCGTCATTTTCGCGCGCCATGATTTCGCGGCAGTAATGCTCGACACGGTCACCGCCCTGAAGCAGTCCCTTCAGCGCCTCGGCTCCGGCCACCACGATTGTCGCGTGCTGCTCGAAAAGGCTGAAGAACTTCTCTTCCTTCGGCATCATCGCCTGGAACCAGCTCAGCATGTCTCTCTCATCCGCTTGAATTTGCGCGGACTTTAGAGGCCACGGCCAGCCAACTCAAACGGATTCAGGCTGTATAACCGCGCATTTTCCCAGAGATTTCAATGCGTCGGGGTGTCCGATCCGTGTCCCTTGGGCATTTCGGCCAGTTCGATGAAAATGTTGCCGGTCGAGGCCGGGTCGATGAAGGCGATACGGCAGCCGCCATGGCCGATCTTCGGCACCTCGGTGAGCAACTTCACGCCCTTGCCGCGCAGTTCCTCAAGCGCGGCATCGATGTCGTCGACCTCGAAGCAGAGGTGGAACAGTCCCTCGCCATTTTCGGCGAACCATTGCGCCGGCATGCCGGACTTGCCTTCGACCAGTTCGACATAGGTCTCGCCGAACGGATACATCGCAAGCCGCGCGGTCTCGCGATCTTCCTTGTATTCGAGCTTGAAACCGAAAAGGTCCTCAAGCAGCGCCATGGTCGGTTCGAGCTTTTTGACCGCGACCGCGACGTGTTCGATGCGTTTGATTTTCATGATTGCCTCCCAGGCAACCATGTTGGCCTACAGCTTGACGTTGCGCAACCGCGTGGCGTTGACAATGACGCTGACCGACGACAGCGACATCGCAGCAGCGGCGATGATCGGCGACAGCAGCAGTCCGAAGACCGGATACAGAATCCCGGCCGCCACCGGCACGCCGGCGGCGTTGTAGACGAAAGCAAAGAACAGGTTTTGGCGGATGTTGTGCATGGTCGCCTGCGACAGATGCCGCGCGCTGACGATACCCATCAAGTCACCCCTGAGTAGCGTAATCCCCGCACTCTCGATCGCAACGTCGGTGCCGCTGCCCATGGCAATGCCGACATCGGCGGCCGCGAGCGCAGGCGCGTCATTGACGCCGTCGCCGGCCATCGCGACGATGCGACCCTGCGCTTTCAGGCGCGTCACGACCGCACTCTTCTGATCCGGCAGCACATCCGCCTCGACCTCGGCAATGCCAAGCTTGCGCGCAACGGCTTTTGCCGTCGTGACGTTGTCGCCGGTCAGCATCACAATGCGAATGCCGTCTTTGGCCAGCGCGGCGAGCGCCTGTGGCGTCGAGGCCTTCACCGGGTCGGCAATCGCAATCACGCCCGCACAACGCCCGTCAACCGCGACGAAGATCGCTGTGGCACCGTCCTGCCGCAACCGCTCCGCTTCCGTGGCCAACGCGGCCGGATCGGCGCCCTGCTCTTTCATGAAGGCGGCGCTGCCGAGCGCCACATGACGGCCCTCGACCGTGCCAAGCGCGCCGCGACCGACCGGAGAGTCGAAATTCTCGACCGCCGCCGTTGCAACACCCCTCGCCTGCGCCGCGGCGACAATGGCATGCGCCAGCGGATGCTCACTGGCTTTTTCCACACTGGCCGCGAGACGCAATAACTCGCTTTCGTCGAAGCCCGGCGCGGCGACGATGGCCGTGACCGCGGGCTTGCCTTCGGTCAACGTGCCGGTCTTGTCGACGACGAGCGTGTCGATCTTTTCCATGCGCTCCAGCGCCTCGGCATTGCGAATCAGCACGCCGGCGCGCGCACCGCGCCCGACCCCGAACATGATCGACATCGGTGTGGCGAGACCAAGCGCGCATGGACACGCAATGATGAGCACGGCGACAGCAGCAACCAGCCCATAGGAGAAGCGCGGCTCCGGTCCGAATATGGCCCAGGCGATGAAAGCGAGCGTCGCCACCGCGATCACCATCGGCACGAACCAGGCCGAGACCTGATCGGCGAGGCGCTGGATCGGCGCGCGGCTGCGCTGCGCCTGCGCCACGAGTTTGACGATCTGCGCCAGCATGGTGTCGTTGCCGACCTTGCGCGCAACGATCACCAGCGATCCTGTCTGGTTGAGCGTGCCGCCAATGACGACCGAGCCTTTTTGCTTTGTGACCGGCATGGATTCGCCCGTCACCATGGATTCGTCGATGCTGCCACGCCCGATGATCACCTCACCGTCGACGGGAATCTTTTCGCCGGGACGCACGCGCAGCCGGTCACCGACCACGACCTTGTCGAGCGCGATATCGTTCTCATCACCACTGTCGTCGATGCGGCGCGCCGTGCGCGGAGCAAGATCGAGCAGCGCGCGGATGGCGCCGCCGGTCGCCTCGCGCGCACGCAGTTCGAGCACCTGCCCGAGCAGCACGAGAACAGTGATGACGGCCGCCGCCTCGAAATAGACCGCGACGGAGCCGTCATGACCACGAAAGGCGGCCGGAAAAATACCGGGCATCAGCGTCGCGACGATGCTGTAGACCCACGCGACGCCGGTGCCCATCGCGATCAGCGTGAACATGTTGAGGTTGCGCGTGACGAGCGATTGCCAGCCGCGCTCGAAGAACGGCCAGCCCGCCCACAGCACGACCGGCGTCGCGAGTACCAGTTGAATCCAGTTGGAATTGCCGCGACCGATGACATGATCGAGGCCGGTCAGATGCCCGCCCATTTCGAGCAGAAACACCGGCAGCGCCAGCGCTGCGCCGATCCAGAAGCGCCGTGTCATGTCGATGAGTTCGGGATTCGGTCCGCTGTCGGCGGTCACCACATCCGGTTCGAGCGCCATGCCGCAGATCGGACAGCTTCCCGGCCCGACCTGGCGAATCTCAGGGTGCATCGGGCAGGTGTAGATCGCGCCCGGCGCCACGGGCTCGGCGGCCTTGCTATCCTTGTCGAGATATTTGGCCGGATCGGCTTCGAACTTCTTCCGGCAACCGTCGCTGCAGAAGTAATAAGTGCGCCCGGCATGATCGGCGCGATACTTGGCCGTGTGCGGATCGACGGTCATGCCGCAGACGGGATCGATCGCGCCGTGCGCGTGATCATGGCCATGATGGCTATGGCCGTGGTGGTGATGATCGTGATCGGCGTGGCTCATGACAACAATCCGCTATGCGCAGTTCGAGGGCTCTTGAAAAAGAATATGGACCTTCCCATCATGGGAAGGTCAAGACTGCCCTCCTGGCCAGTTTCGGCCCTCAACGGGGAGTAAACCCATGAATATCGGCGAGGCTGCGTCGGCATCGGGCGTTTCAGCCAAGATGATCCGCCACTACGAAGCCATCAGCCTGATTCCGCAGGCCGACCGCCGCGACAGCGGCTATCGCGATTATGCGACCGACGACATCCACCGCTTGCGCTTCGTGCGCCGGGGGCGAGAACTTGGCTTTTCCATCGACCGCATCCGCGACCTGCTGCGCCTGTGGAGCGATCGCGGCCGCAGCAACGCCGACGTCCGCAAGGTCGCGCTCGAACATGTGAGCGAACTCGAAGCGAAGGCGGCCGAGCTTCAGGCCATGATCGTGACGCTGCGTGGCCTTGCAGGCGCCTGCAAGCGCGGCGACCGTCCCGGCTGCCCCATCATCAACGAACTCGGCGGCGGTTTCGCCGCACCATTGCCGCCCACGCGTGCACTGCGACGAAGCCCCTGATCGGTTGACGCGGCTGCGTCCTCATGAGAGACGCAGAACGAGCCTCGACGAACCTGACGGAGATCGCCATGTTCCCGCTGTCGCACATGCTGAAATCATTCGTGCGCGTGGGCACGCTGACGATCATCGATGCCGACGGCAAGCGCCATGTGTTTGCCGGAGCACCGGGGCCCACCGTTACCGTGAAGCTGACCGACCGCGCGCTCTACCACAAGCTGTTCCTGAACCCCGGCCTCGTCGTCGGCGAAGCCTATATGGACGGCACACTCAGCTTCGAGAATTCGGGCCTGCGTGATTTTCTGTCGCTGTTTTCCGCCAATCGGACTTCGCTCGGCACTTACCCGCTGCAGAAAGTCATTCGCGCCATCACGCGCGCATTGCGCAAATTCCAGCAGACCAACCCGATCGGCAAGGCGCAGCAGAACGTCGCGCACCACTACGATATCGGCAACGAATTCTACAAACTCTTCCTCGATCGCGGCATGCAGTATTCCTGCGCTTATTTCACCAGCGATCAGGACACGCTTGAGGACGCCCAGCAGAACAAGATGCGCCTGATCGCCGCCAAGCTGCAGCTTCAGCCCGGTCAGAAGATTCTCGACATCGGCAGCGGCTGGGGCAACCTCGCGCTCTATCTCGCCTCCCTGGAGAAAGTCGACGTCACCGGCGTCACACTGTCGAAAGAGCAGCATAAGCTGTCGAATGAGAAAGCGCGCCAAATGGGCGTTGCGGACCGCGTCCGGTTCGAGCTGCTCGACTATCGGCAATTAACGCAGAAGTTCGACCGCATTGTCTCGGTCGGCATGTTCGAGCATGTCGGCGTGCCGCACTACGGCGAGTTCTTCGCCAAGGTTAAAGAGATGCTCGTCGACGATGGCGTGATGCTGCTGCACTCGATCGGCCATATGCGCCCGCCGGGACCGTCGAGCCCATGGATTCGCAAATACATCTTCCCCGGCGCCTACGGCCCGGCGCTGTCGGAAGTGTTCGCCGCGACCGAACTCGCGGGGCTGTGGGTCACCGATGTCGAGATCCTGCGCCTGCACTACGCAAAGACGTTGCGCGAATGGGGCAAGCGTTTCGAGGCCAATCGCGCCAAGGTGGCGCAGATGTATGACGAACGCTTCTGCCGGATGTGGGAGTTCTATCTCGTCAGCGCCGAGATGATGTTCGAGACCGGCGCCAACCAGGTCTTCCACATGCAGCTGTCGCACAAGATCGACGCCGCGCCTGTGGTGCGCGACTACATCACCGACCTGCAGCGCCACTATCGGACAATCGAGCCGCGCGGCTGAACGCCTGTTAGCTCGTCAGGACCGAGCGCACCTTGCTCGCGAGCTGATCGAGCGTAAACGGCTTGCCGATGAGATTGACGCCGGGATCGAGCATGCCGTTGTGAACCACGGCGTTGCGGGTAAATCCGGTCATGTACAAAACCTTGAGACCGGGACGACGGCGCGTTGCTTCTTCGGCGAGCTTGCGACCGTTAGTGTCCGGCATCACGACGTCCGTCAGCAGCAACGCAATTTCAGGATGCTTGTCGAGGAGCGTGAGCGCCTCAGGCGCTGCGGCGGCCGGAAGCACGACGTATCCCAGTTCCCTGAGCGCATCGACCGTCAATCCGCGAACGCCTTCGTCATCTTCAACGACAAGAATGCACTCCTGCCCGACTGACGGCATCAACGGCGGGGCAACATCGGCGTCGGAACGGACCTCTTCCTTGCCGTAGTAACGCGGCAAGTAGATCTTGATGGTCGTGCCCTGCCCGACTTCAGAATAGATCTTGATATGGCCGTTCGACTGTTTGACGAAACCGAATACCTGCGACAGGCCAAGTCCGGTGCCCAGTCCGACGCCCTTGGTGGTGAAGAAGGGATCGAACGCCTTGTCGATGACAGCCTGGGGCATGCCCGTGCCGGTATCGGTGATGGCGAGAAGCACGTACTGCCCGGGCTTGGCATCGTGGCGAGCGCCGTAATTGTCGTCGAGAAAGACGTTGCCCGTTTCGATCGTGAGGCGACCGCCCTCCGCCATTGCGTCGCGCGCGTTGACGGCGAGATTGACGATGACGTTCTCGATCTGGGCTGAATCGGCGAAGGTCTTCCACAGACCGGCCGCCAGCACCGTTTCGACACGGATGGATTCGCCGAGCGTCCGCTGCAACAGCTCCGACATTCCGGCGACGATCTTGTTGGCGTCCAGAACATCGGGCGTGAGCGCCTGTTGACGCGAAAATGCCAGAAGACGCGAGGTCAGCACCGCGGCGCGCCGTGCGCCCTCGGCTGCCGCGTCGATGTATTTCTGGAAGTCGGTTTCGCCCTTTTGCAGCCGGCGTTGCAGCATCTCCAGACTTGAGATCACGATCGACAGCATATTGTTGAAATCGTGCGCGATGCCGCCGGTCAATTGCCCAATCGCCTCCATCTTCTGCATCTGGCGCAACTGGGTTTCCGCGCTTTCGCGCGCCGCCATTTGCGAGATCAGTTCGACGTTGGTGCGTTCAAGTTCGGCCGTACGTTGAACAACACGGCTCTCAAGCAGCGCGTTGCTGTCACGGACCTGCTCCGATGCCTCGGCGAGAGCGTCGCGGACCGTGGCCAGATCGCGCAACGGCGTCTTGATCCTTCGAAATTCCTCGGGATGACCGACGACCCGGCTCGCGGCCGCCATCGCCTCGAGCGGGCGGGACACGAAGCGCGACAGCCATCCGGCCAGCAGTGCGGTAACGACCAATACGATGAAGCCGAAGCCGATGAGCGAGATAAGCGCCTGGCGCAGCGGCGCCTCAATGACCGCCTGCGGAATGTTGGCTGCGATCAGCCAGCCCGTCAGCGATGACCGCACATAGCCGACCAGAACTTCGTCGCCAAAGGCGCTTTCGCCGTTAAACGTGCCTTCGGTGCCTCTGGCCTTTTCGAGATATGCCGCCACGGCAGGCTTGCCACTGAATTCGCTGTGACGCTCAGAGCGCGCAACAAACAGCCCGCTCTGGTCGCCAACTCCGATCAGCCAGGCCGGCGAGGGAACCTGCGAGATAATTTCCGCAATCAGGTCCGTGTCGACGCTGGCGTGCAACAGGTATTTCACCTCGTTATTACGAACAACCGGCACGAGCACGGCAAAAACCGGCTGCTGTGCGACCCGGCCAACAAATACCCCGCCAACCACAGGACGCCGCGTTTCGATGGCCTTGGCGTCGACCGGCAATGTGAGGCGCGCCACCGGCTCACCGAACGGAACGCGCGTGCTGAACTCGAATTCGCCGTCCGCCCGTCGCAAGACGATGTCGATGCCGGCGTAGTCCTTGACGGCCTGCACCTGCTGATAAAATCGCGGCATGTCGCCGGAGGCCAAATAGGGCGACGTGCTTAACGTCTGCAGCATCGTGATGATGCCGTTGATCCTGCCGTCGACCGCATAGGCAGACGCGCGCGCAACCGTGCGCGCCTCGGCCCTGTTGCTCGCCACTTCCGCCTGCGCGTAACGATAAAGGGTGAGCGATGTGAAGCCGATGCCGGGAAGAACGATCAGCGCCACAAGCACCAGAATGATCGTCCGCGCGGACAGGCCCCCTTTTAATGCTGACTTCATGCCGCCTTTTTCTGGCACGGCGGCGCAGCAATGGGAACCTGATTTTTTACCGCTTTCCTTCCCAAAAAAAGCTCGTCCGATGGAACTTTTTCAGCCTTTCAGGCGTCTACGAAATTATCCTGAAATCGCGTCAGTTTCTGTCGAGCGCGAACCAGTCCAGTGCCGGATCGGTCCTGCCATGCACGAGGCGATCGATGATGCCTGCGGCCATGGCGCTGAAGGTGATGCCATTGCCGCCATACCCGAATGCCGCATAGGCATTCGGTTGACCCGGCACCCGACCGATCAAGGGCAATCCGTCCTTGGTCTCGCCGAAGAAGCCGGCCCACGCGGTAGCGATTTCGGTTGTCACACCCGGCACGAGATCGCCGAGCTTCTGCGCCAGACCTTCGGTTTTCACATCCAAAAGTTTGTCGCGGACATCCCCATCCGCGATCGGCTCATCGGCACCGCCCATGATGATGCTGCGATCTGGTGTCGTGCGCATGTAAATATAGGGACTGGACGCTTCCCACACGAGTGCGCGGCCAGGCCATAACACCTGCTCGGATTGCGGCGGCGTGGCGAGCGCCCATGTCGACACGATGCGATGAAGGCCGATGTTCACAAATGGCGGCATCTCGTAGCCATTGGCGAGCACAAGTATCCGGCCGGATACTTGCAGACCTTCCTCCGTTCCGACGACGACGCCGCCGGACCCGCAATCATAATCCGTGACCTGCACGGGAGATACGACACGCGTGCCGCGCGCGATGGCGCAATCGAGCAGCCGGCGCGCCAAGCGCACCGGATTGACCTCCGCCGAGCCGTGATGATGAAGCGCTGCATCGCGCGCAAATCCGAACCCGAGCCTGAGTGCGTCGGCCGACAGAAACTCGCCGTCGATTCCGGCGCGTCGGCGCAGTCGCAATTCCTCTCGCAGATCCGACGAATCCAGCCGGTTGCCGGCGAGGAAGATACTGTCACGCCGCGTGAACTCACTGCCGCCACCGAGCGCCGTATCCAGTTGCGCGATGCCATCGACCGCCGCGACGCTGCGGCGATAAATCGCCGCCGCCGTCTCGAAGCCGAGCCTGCATTCCAGCTCGACCATCGAGGCATCGATCTCCCATTGCAGCAGCGCTGTGCTTGCAGCCGTACTGGCGCGCACGGGCGTGTGACGATCGAGGACAACAACGGAATGGGTTCGGCTCAGGCGCTCGGCGAGAAACGCGCCGGTGATACCGGCGCCGACAATGACGACATCCGTCGCCAGATTTTGCGCAGGGAGCGGCGATTCGAGGCGCGGGGCATCGTCTTTCCAGTATGTGCCGGAGGAGCGGAGATCGAGCGTGATGAATTGATCGTCCTGCTCACGCACAATTCCATGCCTTTACGCGATACTGTTACAGACCGGAAAATCCCTGCTGAACGTGAAAGTCACGCCGCAGATAGGCAAAGCCGTAAACGGCCAGCTGAGAGGGATCGGTTTGACCGCCCCGCTCAAGCGTTTCGAGATATTGCTGAAGTTCCGGCACGACCTTTGCGACCTCGTTCGTCGAGGTCATCAGGGCGTAAGCGTTCAAAACCCGCTGCAACGCAATTTCGACCGATTTGGCCATGTCTGTTCACCCCTGTTGCGGGCAGACAACGTGGCAATGGCTGAAATGTTCCCGCACTGCGAAATCACTGTTCCGGCGACGGAACTAACTGCGCTTGGCGTGCGTTGACGTGGTCTCCAAAACCAGACGGCCCTGCTCGTCGCGGATGCGATTGACCAGAACGGCGGTGGTCCGGCCGCGATGCATGATGTCTGAGGTGGTCACGAATTCCTCGCCGACACCGGCACGCACGAAGCAGGCATTCAGACTGGTCATGGCCCAGCCATCGCCCAGTGCGCCCGCTGCGGTTATTTCCGCCAACCCCATCTGCAAGCCGCCCTGAAGATGGCCGACGAGATTGGCGGCATGCGGCCCGTTGCGAAAGATCGCGCGCGCGCCGCCGTCGGTCGGCTCCACCGCGACGTCCCAGAATTCCGTGATGAAGGACGTGCCGTTCGACTGCGCACGTTGCAGCGCATCGCCCGCGCGCGCAAAGACGCTCTGCTCACTCGCCGTCAGATCGGCGATAGCCAGCGGCGCCAGGCGTTCTGTATCGTAGAAACGCACAGCCATGTCGGCGCCGCCGAGCGCTGCGAATTGCCCGCTCGCCGATCCGACAGGACCGTCCGGGCCCATCAACTCCACATGGCTTGATGCAAAGCGGCCTTCGGTGCCGACGCTCCAGCCCTCGAAGACGCCGTTGGCGACGAGCGGCGCTTTCAACGGCGCTCCATTGAGCCTGAGATTGATGAAGGTGGTCGCCATGCGCGCCGGATATTGCGTCGCCGCCCGAACCGCGCGCGCCAGCGAAATATCGACAAAGGCGCTGAAGCACAACGGATCGACGATCCCTCGGGCATCGGCGACATGGACGCCCGGCGCGAGCGTCATGCGCGCGCCGCCGGGCACAATTTCGGACGACAGATCGAGCATGTCGCCCGCGAAGGACGAACCGGGCGCACGATTGTGATGGAGCGCGCGTAGCAGGCGATCGAGAATTGTGTCGGTCATTTGCCGGTGAATTTTGGCTCGCGCTTATCCATAAAGGCGCGGCGGCCTTCGGCATAATCGGCGCTGGAAAAACAATCGTCGGTCATCTGCTGCATGCGCGCGACATCGCGGTCGGCGGGATCGCGCAGCGCTTGCGCCACGAAATATTTGCTGGCGCGCATCGACAGCGGCGCGTTGACGCCCATGGTCGCGGCGAGATCGTGGACGGTCTTCTCAAGCGCGTCCGGCCCGACCACCTGATCGGCAAGGCCGATGCGCAGCGCCTCCGCCGCATCGATGCGCCGCCCGGTATAGAGCATCAGCCGCGCCTGCGACGGGCCGATCAGCGCGATGAGATTGCGGATGGCCTCGAACGCATAGGCAATGCCCATGCGGGCGGCCGGAATGCCGAACTGACTGTCTGACGACACGATGCGGAAATCGGCGAGCATGGCGATGGCGAGACCACCGCCCAGACAATAGCCGCGGATCATCGCGATCACCGGCTTCGGGAAGTTGGTCAGCCGCGCGCGGCCGGGTTCGGTGATCTTGTGATATTGCTTCTGCGCATCGGCATCGGAGCGCAATTTCTCGAACTGGCTGATGTCGGCGCCCGAGACAAACGCCTTGTCGCCTGCGCCGGTGAGCACGACGACGCGCACCGCGGGATCGTTTTCCCATTCGGCGAGAATGTCGGCGACGCCCGACCACATTTCGGCGGAGATGGCGTTGCGTTTCTCGGGCTGATTGAAGGTGATGATGCCCGAAACACCGCGCACCTCGGCGAGAATCTTGCCGTCGGCAAGCTTTCGAACGGAACTCACTCATTCAGATTACCTTCTTTTCACGAAATCCGGCGATGTCCTGCGCAGAGTATCCGAGCGAGGTCAATATCTCGTCGGTGTGTGCGCCGAAATCGGCGGTGGCGTGACGCACGCCCTTGTCGAGGCCGCTGAAATTCAGCGGATTGTTGACCAGCTCGATGTCGCCCAGCCGCGGATGATGCGCGGGCGTCGCCATCTTCAGATGCTGGACCTGCGGATCCCCGAACACCTTGTCGATGGTGTAGATCGGACCGGACGGCACGCCTGCGGCCTCCAGCACTTCGACCCAATGCGCCATCGGCTTTTGCTTCGTCACCTCGGCGATCGCCGCGTTGATGTCGTGACGGTTGGCGCTGCGCAGCGGCAGCGTTTTCCATTCCGGATTGTCGAGCCAGTCCTTGCAATCGATCGCTTCGCAAAAGCGCTCCCAGATGCGCTGCGAGGCGGCGGCGATATTGAAATATCCGTCGCTTGCGGGAAATACGCCTTGCGGAATGCTGGTGGGATGATCGTTGCCGGCTTGCGGCGCGACTTCCTTCTTCATCAGCCAGCGCGTCGCCTGGAAATCGAGCATGAAGACCTGCGCCTCTAACAACGAGGTCGTCACCCAGCGGCCCTCGCCGGTGCGCGTGCGATCGAACAGCGCCATGGTGATGCCGAAGGCAAGAAGATTCCCGGCCGTGAGATCCGACACCGGAATGCCCGCGCGCACCGGGCCCTGTCCCGGCAGGCCCGTGATCGACATCAGCCCGCTCATGCCCTGCGCGACCTGATCGACACCGGCGCGCACCGCGTAAGGTCCGCTCTGCCCGAAACCTGAGATGCTGCCGTAGATGATACGCGGATTGATCTTGCGCAAATCGTCATAGTTGATGCGCAGGCGATCCTTGACCTGCACGCGCATGTTCTCGACAACGACATCGGCGGTCGCCACCAGACGCAGGAACGCCGCGTGCCCTTCGGCGGATTTGAGATCGAGCTGCATCATGCGCTTGTTGCGATGCAGATTTTGAAAATCGAAACCGTCGCGCGCGCCGGTGACGTCCGTTCCGCTCGGCTGCGGCGGCTCGATGCGGATGACGTCCGCGCCCCAGTCAGCAAGGTGACGGACACAGGTCGGCCCCGCGCGCGCCAACGTCAAATCGAGCACCACGATGCCGGAGAGCGGCAGATTTGCGCCGCCTGCATGGTCTGATTTCGCCTGATCCGACATCGGAACTCCCTGATGCGCAATGCTTGCCCGTTCCGGGGCGCGGGTTCAATGCCTGAAACGGAGGCCACCATTCCCGCGCGGCATGGCCGGTTTCGGCCCGGAAGGGCGGCCTCATTAGGCCACACTTAACGGCTATGCGGCATGGTCGGCGCCGGAGCCCTGACGAGCCTGAATGTGCGTGCAATTCTGATAATCATCCTGGTGATTGGAGCCGGCATCGCGGCAGCCGGCGCCTATGTCATGGGCCTGACACCGCATCTGGCTCCAGCCCAGACGGTCGATGCACAGCCCGAGGCGGCGCCCGTGCGTGCAGCCTTTCCCGTCAGCAACGCGATCGGAAAGTCCGACCGCATGGCGCGTGATCTGTCGCTGCCCTTCGCGCCGTCATCGACATTCGAGCCGCTCGGCAGCCATATTTCGCGTGGCGTCGCGGAGACTGCACGCACCGTGTTGCTCGTGCCGCCGCAATGGCGGCAGGCGCTCGCGCGCGCTGAGAAGCCGACCAACATCCTCCTCAACGAAGCGCAGATCACGAGCATTCGCGAGCGGCTCCAGCTCAATGCCGAGCAGCAACGACTGTGGCCGGATGCCGAGAACGCGCTGCGCCAGCTCGTGACGCAACTTTATCGCGCGCAGAAAAGCCGTAACGCAAGCGCGCCCGACGATGCGGAAATCGCCAACATCAAGGCGAAGGCCGCGCCCTTCCTCGCCTCGCTGACCAACAGGCAGCGCAACGACATCCGCCTGCTTGCCGGCATCGCCGGCATCGATACCGCCATGCTCGGAATGTGACGCGAGGCGCAATGCGTGGCCATAATGGGCTGGTCCGTCTCAGGTAAATGATGTAAGCGTCGCGCAGGTTTTCTGCGGTCGACTTCACTCGAACCGGCCCCGTTTTCTTCCTTCATCCTCGATCACCGCGACGGCTTTCGATGCTGTTCAATTCGCTTGAATTCATTTTCATCTTCCTGCCGATTGCCGTCTGCCTGCATTTCGTTGCCGCGCGCTTCAGCATTACCGCCGCGCTGGCGACGACAACCGTCACCTCACTGTTTTTCTATGCCTGGTGGAAGCCGCCCTTCGTCGTCCTGCCGCTGCTGTCCATCGTCATCAATTTCTGGCTGGCGCAGCAGATCGTCACCTCCGAGCGCGCCGTCGCGCGCAAGCTCGTCATTGCCGGGGTCGTCGCCAACCTCGCCGTGCTCGGCTACTTCAAGTATTTCGACTTCATCATCTCGACCTTTGCGCAGCGCCCGGCGGCGGCGCCCAACGTACCGCTCGCCTTGTCCTTCACGACTTTTGTGCAGATCGCCTTCCTCGTGGAGATCGCGCGCAACCCGATCCCGCTGCGGCTGCCGCCCTATGCGATGTTCGTGGCGTTCTTCCCGCATCTCATCGCCGGCCCTATCGTGCGCTGGAGCGAACTGGGCCCGCAACTCGCCGACAAACTGCGCTACCGGGTCAACTGGGACAACATCGCGCTGGGACTGACGATCTTCTGCATCGGGCTCGGCAAGAAGGTGCTGTTCGCCGACAAGCTCGCGATCCACATCGCGCCGGTGTTCGATGCCGCAGCCGCGGGCATTCCCGTCACGCCGTTCGCCGCGTGGATGGCCTCAACCGCCTATTCGCTGCAGCTCTACTTCGATTTCTCCGGCTATTCCGACATGGCGATCGGCCTCGGGCTTCTGTTCAACCTGCGCCTGCCGATGAATTTCGCCGCGCCGTTCCGTGCGACCTCCATTATCGATCTATGGCGGCGCTGGCACATCACGCTGTCGCGCTTCCTGCGCGACTTTGTCTATGTGCCGCTCGGCGGTAATTCCGGCGGTCCCGCGCGACGCACGATCAATCTGCTGGCGACCATGACGCTCGGCGGCCTGTGGCACGGCGCCAACTGGACCTTCATCGCATGGGGCGCGTTTCACGGCGTGCTGCTCGGGCTCAACCATCTGTGGCGAGCGCTGCGCGGCAAACGCAAACCGACGCGCGCCGGGCAATTGATCGGCTGGTTCCTCACCTTTACGGCCTTCGTCATCGGTATGACGTTCTTCCGCGCGCCGGATATCCATACGGCAGGCCGCATGCTGGAGGCGATGGCCGGTCTGCAAGCCGCGCCGGGTAATATCCCGCTCGGTGCTGAGCTACGATTTCGGCATTCTCGACAGCGGCTATGTCAGCGAAGCCTTCGTGCGCCAATGGCTCGGCTCGCACTGGACCCTCGTCGGCACCGGCATCACGCTGGCGATTCTCGCCGCCGCACTGGTGCTGCCCGACACGATGGAATTCGTCGATTACCGCGAGGGCGAGCCGCATACCGACTGGCGCCGGACGTGGTGGTTCCTGCCCAAATGGTCGCAATCGCCGCTCTGGGCAGTGGCGCTGCTGGCCCTGTTCGTGGCAATTTTCATGAACCTCGGCAGCTTCAGTGAATTCCTCTACTATCAGTTCTAGGATCCTATGAGCGCGCGGCGTTATTCCTTCATCGTGATCATCGGCGCGGCGGCTCTGTTCGCCTCGACGGTGCTTGCCAACGTTGTCATCGATCCGGAACGCGTGTTCGGGCTCGGCGTGTTTCCGCCGACGCCGAACGCCAACGAACGCAACCGCAAACTTGAGATCTACAAGGGCACCACAGACAACATCGACGCGCTGATGTTCTCGTCCTCGCGCGGCAATTTTTTCGATTTCGGCACGCTGCCGCAGAAGATGGGCGCGTCGAACCTGATGAGCCTGTCGGTGTCCTACGGCATGATCACCGATCACCTGCCGATCATGCAGTACATCCTGCGCGACAAGGCCGCGCGCGGACAGCGCATCAAATCCGTGCTGCTGCTGCTCGATGCGGATTTCTTCGGCAAGCCGCCATGGACCAATTCCAACATCAACAGTTTCCTGCCGCCGGAGTTAAGCGGCGAGCCGCCGCAACGCTACTGGTGGCGCTACTTGACGGTGTTTCAGTTCCGGCTGTGGCGCGATGTCATCCGGCATGCGCGCGCAACGCCTCCGGCACCCGCGCCAATGCCGGCCGCAGCGCCGCCCCCCGCTCCGGTGCAAGCCTCAACGCCTGCCGTCGCCGACGCCGCACGCGACAACGCACCGTTGCCGCTGACGCCGCCGCGCCTGTCGAATTACCGGCGGTCGTTCAATTCGACGCGGCCCGACCTTGAACGGCAGTTGATGCAATTCGAAAAGTTCGCGGCGTTGTGTCGTGAACATAACGTGCAGCTCACCGTCGTGATCACGCCCATGATCCGCGAGAACCTTGAACAGCACGAGCCGGGCGTGATCGAAGGCATCGTTGAGCGGCTCAGCCGCTCGGCGCCGGTCTGGGACTTCACATCCTCTCCGATCGCGAACCAGCGCGGCTATTGGGAAGATTTTTCGCATTTCGGCCACCGCGCGGCGGCAATGATTATCGACCGCACCTATGGCGGGCAGAATCCGATGCCGGGTTACGGCACGCTCAAGGGCGCTCCGGCGTCCAGCCGATAGACATCAGCTTCGCAGGATCGACGACCAGCGGCTGGCCGAGTCTTTCCCACAGCGCACCCTTGCCGATGGCGATCAGCGCCAACCGCAACAGCGCCGGCGGCACCGTAAAGAGATTTTCCGGCCGGCCGCGGCTTCGGCGAAGATCGGCAACGAGCCCGGCCACTGTCATGGCGTCGGGATCGGCCACGACGAACGTTTCACTCATGGCCTTTGGATTGAACAGGACAGTGCGGACCGCCGCGTTGAAATTTTAAATCGACAAAGTCGCGCGGCGGCTTTGCAATCCTTTGAGCGGCAACGGCAGCGGCAATGCCGCGAAGCGCTCGAGGATCGCGAGGTTTCCCTTCGCGCCGGGCCCGCCGATCACGACCGGACGCAAAATCGAAAACGGAACGCCCGTCTGCCGGATCGCAGCTTCGGCCGCGAGCTTGGCTTCACCATAAGCGCCTGCGGGGCGCGGCGGATCGGCTTCTGTTACGACATGCGACGCACTTGCCGCTGTCTGCGCGGCGATCGACGAGACGAAAACAAAATGTCGAACACCGGCACGCGCGGCCGCCTGCGCGGCCTCGGCCGCGAGACGATGATTGACCTCGTCGTGCTCCTGCGCGGTTGCCGGACGGTGCGCCAGACCGGCAAGATGCACGACGCCGTCAATGCCATCGAGCACAGCGCCCCAGTCATTGGACGAGACAGGATAACGGACGGTCGTGATGGCAGGCTCTGCGAAGTGAAGCGCCGCATCGCGGCTCGCCGCGCGCACTTCGAAACCCGCGCGCGCCAGATATGGCGCGAGATGGCGGCCGGCAAAGCCGCTTGCCCCGGTGATGAGAATTCGCGCCATCGACAGCCCTTTGAACGGACTAACGTCCACTCAAACCCTATCACTCCCCGGCCGCGAAGGGCCAGTCAGACCGCGCTCAGCTCTCGCGACGCGTCAGGAACGCCAGACGCTCGAACAGATGCACGTCCTGCTCGTTCTTGAGCAACGCACCATGCAGCGGCGGAATGAGCTTGCGGGGATCGCGCTCGCGCAACGTCTCGGCGGTGATGTCTTCGCTCAGCAGAAGCTTCAGCCAATCGAGAAGCTCGGAGGTCGAAGGCTTTTTCTTCAGGCCCGGCACCTGACGGACTTCAAAGAAGATCCGCATCGCCTCTTCGACGAGGCGCTGCTTGATGCCGGGGAAATGCACATCGACGATCTGCGCCATCGTCTCGGCGTCGGGAAACTTGATGTAGTGGAAGAAACAACGGCGCAGGAATGCGTCCGGCAGCTCCTTCTCGTTGTTCGACGTGATGATGACGATGGGGCGCTTCGCGGCCTTGATCGTCTCGCCGGTCTCATAAACATGGAATTCCATGCGATCGAGTTCGAGCAGGAGATCGTTTGGAAATTCGATGTCGGCCTTGTCGATCTCGTCGATCAGCAGCACCGGGCGCGTTGCATGCGTGAACGCGTCCCACAATTTTCCGCGCTTGATGTAGTTCGAAATCTCCGAGACGCGCGGATCGCCGAGCTGGCTGTCGCGCAGACGCGACACCGCATCATATTCGTAAAGACCCTGCTGCGCCTTGGTGGTGGATTTGATGTGCCAGGTCAGCAGCGTCGCACCGAGCGCCTTCGCCACTTCTTCGGCGAGAACCGTCTTGCCTGTGCCGGGCTCGCCCTTGATGAGCAGCGGGCGTTCCAGCACGATCGCGGCGTTGACCGCGATCTTGAGATCGTCGGCGGCGACGTAGTCCTTGGTACCGGTGAATTTCATCGAAGCTCTTCTGCACTCTAGAAAGCCCAGCTGGGCGAGCGTCTATGGCATATCGGCCCTGCAGACGCAAAAAACCGGTCTTGACGGAACAACCGCCAGTGCCAAAGGTGGCGCATGTTTTTGCAATTCTTCACATCGCTGCGCGACGCACAGATTCCGGTGACGTTGCGCGAATATCTGATGCTGATGGAGGCGCTCGACGCCGACCTGGCCGAGCAGTCGATCGACAATTTCTACCATCTCGCACGTGCCGCGCTGGTCAAGGACGAGCGCAATTACGACAAGTTCGATCGCGTGTTCGGCTCGGTCTTCAAGGGGCTCGAGAACCTGCTGCAGGCGATGGAACAGGCCGAGATCCCGGCCGAATGGCTGAAAAAACTCGCCGAAAAATACCTGAGCGAGGAAGAGAAAAAGCAGATCGAGGCCATGGGCTGGGACAAGCTCATGGAGACGTTGCGCGAGCGCCTGAAGGAACAGAAGGGCCGCCATCAGGGCGGCAACAAATGGATCGGGACCGCCGGCACCTCACCTTTCGGCGCCTATGGCTACCACCCCGAAGGCATCCGCATCGGCCAGGACGGCAACCGCAACAACCGTGCCGTGAAGGTGTGGGACAAGCGCGAGTTCAAGGACCTCGACGGCAATGTCGAACTCGGCGTGCGCAATATCAAGGTAGCGCTGCGGCGCCTGCGCAAATTCGCGCGCACCGGCGCGCCCGACGAGCTTGATCTCGACACGACGATTCGCGAAACCGCCAATCACGGCTATCTCGATGTGCACATGCGGCCCGAACGCCGCAACGCTGTGAAAGTCCTGCTGTTCTTCGACGTCGGCGGCTCGATGGACATGCATATCGCAGGCGTCGAAGAACTGTTCTCGGCCGCGCGTGCCGAGTTCAAGCACATGGAGTATTTCTACTTCCACAACTGTCTTTACGAGAGCGTATGGACCGACAATCGCCGCCGCGCGACCGAGCGGACGCCGACCTGGGACATCCTCCATAAATTTCCGCACGACTATAAGATCGTCTTTGTCGGCGATGCGCTGATGTCGCCCTACGAGATCGCCATTCCGCGCGGCTCGGTCGAGCATGACAACGAGGAAGCGGGCCATGTCTGGATGGAGCGCGTGCTGCGCACCTATCCGCACGCGGTCTGGCTCAATCCGGTCGAGCAGCGCTACTGGTACGCCGAGTCCATCGGCATGGTCCGCAAGATGATGGGAAACCGCATGTTTCCGCTGACGCTGGACGGCCTGGAAGGCGCCATGCGGGAATTGACCCGGTAATCGCAGAATTCGGGACCCCTCCGACCCGATTCCCGGACGCCGGGCAGCCCCGACCACCCCCGCGCGCAGGTCCGGACGCAGCCTCAATCCGGTCGGCTGGAAGACAGGTGAAATCCCTGCGCCACAGACTTTTCTGCCGCTTGTGTGTTAGAAAAAAATTTGGCAATGTCGGTGGTTAGGACAGTAATGCTGTCCCAAATCGCGGCAAAATCGCCCGAACAGACGCAGTTTTGCAGGCTCTGAGGCCAAGCGGGACCGCGAACGGGAGACTGCCGGTTGCGTGGGGCACTTGGCGCTCCGCAAAATCGGGCTGCCTCAGGACTTTAATATTCAACGACGGTTTCGAGTTTCGGGGACGAGACATGGCGACGGCAGGTCAAAAGCGCGGTGAAGGCGGAATGCAGACGCAGAACAGCGTGGGCAAACTGATCGATCCGGGATTTCCGGCCGCGCAGGGCCTTTACGACCCGGCGCTGGAGAAGGATTCCTGCGGCGTCGGCTTCATCGCCGACATCAAGGGCCGCAAGTCGCACAAGATCGTCGATGACGCGCTGACGATCCTGGTCAATTTGGAACACCGCGGCGCCGTGGGCGCAGATCCGCGTGCCGGCGACGGCGCCGGGCATCCTGGTGCAGATCCCGCACGCCTTCTTCCAGCGCAAGGCGACCGAACTCGGCTTCAAGCTGCCGGAGCCCGGCCAGTACGCCGTCGGCTCGCTGTTCATGCCGCGCGACGCGGCGTGGCGGAAGATCATCCAGAGCGTCTACGCCAAGGAAGTGAAGGCCGAAGGCATGACGCTGCTCGGCTGGCGCGACGTGCCGGTCGACAACTCCTCGCTCGGCGAGACGGTCAAGCCGACCGAGCCCTACCACATGCAGGTCTTCATCGGCCGCGGCACCTCGATCGACTCCGAGGACGAGTTCGAGCGCCGTCTCTATCTGCTGCGCAAGGCGATCTCGCAGGCGATCTATCAGCGCCGCGAGCGCAGCCTCGCCGGCTATTACCCGGTGTCGCTGTCGTGCCGCACCGTGATCTACAAGGGCATGTTCCTCGCCGATCAGCTCGGCAAGTACTATCCCGACCTGCAGTGAGAAGGATTTCGAGAGCGCGCTGGCCCTGGTGCATCAGCGCTTCTCCACCAACACCTTCCCGACCTGGTCGCTGGCGCATCCCTACCGGATGGTCGCGCATAACGGCGAGATCAACACGCTGCGCGGCAACGTCAACTGGATGGCGGCGCGTCAGGCGTCGGTGTCTTCGCCGCTGTTCGGCGACGACATCTCCAAGCTGTTGCCGATTTCCTATGAGGGCCAGTCGGACACGGCCTGCTTCGACAACGCGCTCGAATTCCTGGTGCAGGGCGGCTACTCGATGTCGCACGCCATGATGATGATGATCCCCGAGGCCTGGGCGGGCAACCCGCTCATGGACGAGGAGCGGCGTGCTTTCTACGAATACAACGCCGCGCTGATGGAGCCGTGGGACGGCCCCGCCGCGATCGCCTTCACCGACGGCCGCCAGATCGGCGCCACGCTCGACCGCAACGGGCTTCGTCCGGCGCGTTACCTCGTCACCAAGGACGACCGCATCGTCATGGCGTCCGAAATGGGCGTGCTGAAGATCCCCGAGGACCAGATCGTCACCAAGTGGCGCCTGCAGCCGGGCAAGATGCTGCTCGTCGATCTCGCGCAGGGCCGCCTCATTCCCGACGACGAGCTCAAGGCGACGCTCGCCAAGAGCCACCCCTACAAGCAGTGGCTGACGCGCACGCAGATCCAGCTTGAGGAATTGCAGGACGCGCCGAACGGCGTGGCCAAGTCGAACCTGTCGCTGCTCGATCGCCAGCAGGCGTTCGGCTACACCCAGGAAGACATCAAGATCCTGCTGTCGCCGATGGCGGCGACCGGCGAAGAGGCCAACGGCTCCATGGGCAACGACGCGCCGATCTCGGCGCTGTCGAGCAAGCCCAAGCAGCTCTTCACCTACTTCAAGCAGAACTTCGCGCAGGTGACGAACCCGCCGATCGATCCGATCCGCGAGGAACTCGTCATGAGCCTCGTCTCGATCATCGGACCGCGGCCGAACCTGTTCGACCTCGAGGGCATGGCCAACACCAAGCGCCTCGAAGTGCGCCAGCCCATCCTGACCGACGGCGATCTTGAGAAGATCCGCTCGATCTCCGACATCGCGGAATCGCATTTCCGTTCGCTGACGCTCGACACCACCGTCAATGCCGGCCTCGGCGCCGAAGGCATCGAGCAGGCTTTGGACGATCTCTGTGGACGCGCAGAGGCCGCCGTGCGCGACGGCGTCAACATCGTCATCCTGTCGGACCGCACCGCGGGCCCCGAGCGCATTCCCCTGCCCTCGCTGCTGGCGACGGCGGCCGTGCATCATCATCTGATCCGCGTGGGTCTGCGCACCTCCGTCGGCCTTGTGGTCGAGTTGGGCGAGCCGCGCGAAGTGCATCACTTCGCCTGCCTGGCCGGTTACGGTGCCGAGGCGATCAACCCCTATCTCGCCTTCGAGACCATCAAGGCGATGAAGGAGCAGTTGCCCGGCAAGCTCGACGACAAGGAAGTCGTCAAGCGCTACATCAAGTCGATCGGCAAGGGTCTGCTGAAGGTGATGTCCAAGATGGGCATCTCGACCTACCAGTCCTATTGCGGTGCGCAGATTTTCGACGCCATCGGCCTGAAGAGCGACTTCGTGGCGCGCTACTTCACCGGCACCGCGACGCGCATCGAAGGCATCGGCCTGGCTGAAATCTCGGAAGAAGCCGTGAACCGCCACCGCGACGCGTTCGGCGATTCCCCGATCTACAAGGACGCGCTCGATGTCGGCGGCGACTACGCCGTGCGCATGCGCGGCGAAGCCCATGCATGGACGTCGGAGTCGGTGTCGCTGCTGCAGCACGCCGTGCGCGGCAACTCGCAGGACCGCTACAAGGCGTTCGCCAAGCAGCTCAACGAACAATCCGAGCGGCTGCTCACCATGCGTGGCCTGTTCCGCGTCAAGAGCGCCGAGGAAGACAAGCGCAAGCCCGTGCCGATCGACGAGGTCGAGCCGGCCAAGGAGATCGTCAAGCGCTTCTCCACCGGCGCGATGTCGTTCGGCTCGATCTCGCGCGAGGCGCATACCACGCTCGCGATCGCGATGAACCGTATCGGCGGCAAGTCGAACACCGGCGAAGGCGGCGAGGAATCCGACCGCTTCAAGCCGATGGCCAACGGCGATTCCATGCGCTCGGCGATCAAGCAGGTCGCCTCGGGCCGCTTCGGCGTGACGACGGAATATCTCGTCAACTCCGACATGATGCAGATCAAGATGGCGCAGGGCGCCAAGCCCGGCGAAGGCGGCCAATTGCCCGGCCACAAGATCGACCAGGTCATCGCGCGCGTGCGTCACTCGACGCCGGGTGTGACGCTGGTGTCGCCGCCGCCGCATCATGACATCTACTCGATCGAGGATCTGGCGCAGCTCATCTACGACCTGAAGAACGTCAACCCGGACGGCGACGTCTCGGTCAAGCTCGTCTCCGAAATCGGCGTCGGCACGGTTGCCGCCGGTGTCGCCAAGGCGCGCGCCGACCACGTCACCATCGCAGGCTTCGAGGGCGGCACGGGCGCGAGCCCGCTGACCTCGATCAAGCATGCCGGCAGCCCGTGGGAAATCGGCCTCGCCGAGACGCACCAGACGCTCGTCGCCAACCGCCTGCGCAGCCGCATCGCGGTGCAGGTCGACGGCGGCATCCGCACCGGACGCGACGTGATTGTCGGCGCCCTGCTCGGCGCCGACGAGTTCGGCTTCGCCACCGCGCCGCTGATCGCAGCCGGTTGCATCATGATGCGCAAGTGCCATCTCAACACCTGCCCGGTCGGCGTCGCGACGCAGGACCCGATGCTGCGCAAGCGCTTCGTCGGCACGCCCGAACACGTCATCAACTACTTCTTCTTCGTCGCCGAGGAAGTCCGCGAATTGATGGCGGCGATGGGCTACCGCTCCTTCGACGAGATGGTCGGCCAGTCGCAGATGCTCGACCAGCAGAAGCTGATCGCGCACTACAAGGGCAAGGGCCTCGATTTCTCCAAGCTGTTCTTCAAGCCGAAGACGGCGAAGGGCGTGAAGATCCATCACACCGAGTCGCAGAACCATCATCTCGAGAAGGTGCTGGACCGCCGGCTGATCGCCGCCGCCCAGGGCGCGCTCGACAAGGGCACGCCGGTGAAGATCGAAACCGAGATCAACAGCGTCGACCGCTCTGCCGGCGCGATGCTGTCGGGCGCGGTCGCCAAGGTTTATGGCGCCGAGGGCCTGCCGCACGACACGATTCAGGTCAGCCTCAAGGGCACGGCCGGTCAGGCGTTCGGCGCCTGGCTCGCGCGCGGCGTGAGCTTCGAACTCGAAGGCGAAGGCAACGACTATGTCGGCAAGGGCCTCTCAGGCGGCCGCATCGTCATCAAGCCGCCGGCGAATTCGGGCATCGTGCCGGAAGAGTCGATCATCGTCGGCAACACGGTGCTGTACGGCGCGACCGAAGGCGAAGCCTATTTCCGCGGCGTCGCCGGCGAGCGCTTCGCCGTGCGCAACTCCGGCGCCATCGCGGTTGTCGAGGGCGCGGGCGATCACTGCTGCGAATACATGACCGGCGGCATCGTCGTCGTGCTCGGCCGCACCGGACGCAACTTCGCAGCCGGCATGTCCGGCGGCATCGCCTATGTGCTGGACGAAGACGGCAGTTTCGAGAAGCGCTGCAACATGGCGATGGTCGAGCTGGAGCCGGTGCTGAGCGAACAGCAGGCGGCCGATGGTGAGTTCGATCACCTCACCGATCTCGAAACGCATGGCCGCGTCGACGTCATGGAAAACATGTCGTCCTTCGATATCGAGCGTCTTCACATCCTGATCTCGCGCCACGCGCGCCTGACAGGATCGAAGCGCGCGAAGGATATTCTCGCAAACTGGAAGAGCTGGTGCCCGAAATTCCGCAAGGTGATGCCGGTGGAATATCGCCGCGCGCTCGCCGACATGGCGAAGGCATCGTTGCAGGCAGCGGAGTAAGGCCCTCAAGGGGTCTACGGGTTACGGGGTAATACGATGGGCAAGGTTACAGGTTTTCTTGAGTTCGAGCGCACCGACCGCACTTACGCGCCGGTCGCCGATCGCGTCACGAATTATCGCGAATTCGTCGTTCCGCTCGGCGAAGAGAAAACGCGCGAGCAGGCGTCGCGCTGCATGGATTGCGGCATTCCCTATTGTCACACCGGCTGCCCGGTGAACAACCAGATCCCCGACTGGAACGATCTGGTCTATCGCGGCAACTGGGAAGAGGCCGCGCGCAATCTGCACTCGACCAACAATTTCCCGGAATTCACCGGTCGCGTCTGCCCCGCGCCGTGCGAAGCGTCGTGCACGCTGAACCTCACCGACACGCCGGTCACCATCAAGACCATCGAATGCGCCATCGTCGATCGCGCCTTCGAGAACGGCTGGGTGCGCCCGGAGCCGGCCGCTGTTAAGACCGGCAAGAAGGTCGCCGTGATCGGCTCGGGCCCGGCGGGCCTCGCCGCCGCGCAGCAGCTCGCGCGCGCCGGCCATGATGTGCATGTGTTCGAGAAATGGGCGAAGGCCGGCGGATTGCTCCGCTACGGCATCCCCGACTTCAAGATGGAAAAGCCGCTGATCGACCGCCGCGTCGCGCAGATGGAAGCCGAAGGCGTCACGTTCCACTACGGCGTCAATGTCGGCGTCGATGTCAGCGCGCAGGATCTCGCCGCGCAGTATGACGCCGTGGCGCTGACCGGCGGCGCGGAAAACCCGCGCGACCTGCCGATCCCCGGCCGCGACCTCGACGGCATTCACTTCGCCATGGATTTCCTGCCGCAGCAGAACCGCCGCGTCTCCGGCGAAGCGCCGCTGAAGTCCAAGGACATCCTCGCCTCCAGCAAGCATGTCGTCGTCATCGGCGGCGGCGATACGGGAAGCGACTGCATCGGCACCTCGGTGCGTCAGGGCGCAATCGAGGTCATCCAGCTCGAAATCATGCCGCAGCCGCCGGCGCACGAAAACAAGATGATGACCTGGCCGAACTGGCCGCTCAAGATGCGGACCTCGTCGAGCCACCAGGAAGGCGCCAAGCGCGAATTCGCGGTGACGACGATGAAGTTCAACGGCGCCAACGGCCGGGTCAAGTCGCTGACCTGCGCCAAGGTCGACGACAAGATGCAGCCCGTCGTCGGTTCCGAGTTCGACATCCGCGCCGATCTCGTGCTGCTGGCGATGGGCTTCGTCTCGCCGCTGCATGAGGGTCTTCTGAAGTCGCTCGACGTCGCGCTCGATCCGCGCGGCAATGTCGCCGCCAACGTCGTCGATTATCAGTCGTCGCAGCGCAAGATTTTCGCGGCCGGCGATATGCGTCGCGGCCAGTCGCTCGTCGTCTGGGCGATCCGCGAAGGCCGCCAGTGCGCGCGTGCAATCGATCAGTTCCTGATGGGATCGACCAACCTGCCGCGCTGATCCAAAACTCGGCGTCATGCCCGGACTTGATCCGGGCATCCATCTTTCTGCGGAAAATCAGAGTTGGATTGCCGGGTCAAGCCCGGCAATGACGACTACGCGTCAGCGCCAGCCGAACCAGTTGCGCGCGGGCGCCTGAGCCGAAGGACCGACCGGGGCCGGCGGACGCGGCGCACCGTCATTGACCGACGGACGGCGCGGCTGCTGCGCACGCGGCTGCGATGGCTGGCCGGGTTGCAACGGCTGTGCGGCGGCATCTGGTCGCTGCGCCGCCGGACGCGCACGCTGCGGAGCGACGGGAACTGCGGGAGCGGCCGGCGCGGTGGCAACGGCCGGTGTCGGCGCGGGAGTTTGTGACGGCGACGGCGCGGCGAGGATCGATTCCGGCGCCGGAATACCGACATCGCGGCGCGGCCATGCGAAATCATCGGCGCGGCCGGACGGCGGCGCCAGCGGCTCGCCCTTGACGAGCGTACGCGCGGCCAGCGCATCGACATTGGCCGGACGGGAACCTGCACCGCCGAGCAATTCGGTGGTGCCGACCGAAGACGCCGTCAGCGGTACGATCGGACCGGCGAGCGGGCGCGGACCGGGGCGACCGGAGAGATCCGGCTGGCCCGGATCGCTCGGCAAGGCCACAGGCATCGCGCGGTTCAGCACGAGACGCGAGAGTTCGCGCTCGGCGTAGTGGGCGAGTTTGCGCGCGCCGGCCTTGGTGAAATAGACATTGTCGCCGGAACGCAGGCGGCGGGTCTGACCGTCGACGTCCGGGCCGCTCGACAGGAACACGCCGCGTTCATCGACGAAGCCGTCCCACACATCGACATAGGTGATGCCGGCTTTGCTCGCCTCCTCGCGATAGAGCGAGTTGAGCAGCAGCACATCCGACATCGCGCGCTGGCCGCGCACCGCAGGCAGGCCGACCCACAGCACCGGCACGCCCTTCATGCGCGCCACTGCGATCATGTCGGCGATCTTCTTTTTGTAAAGCTCCACCCATTTTTCAGAACGGAACTCGTGCATGCCGCCCGCACCCTTTGTGGTGCGCTCAGGCGCGATGATCGAAGGCTGCTCGTCCTCGTCGTCCGGCGATTTGGCGGCCTCGGCGGTTTGCTCCTCGCTCGACTCCGGCTTTGCGGTGTCGGGCTTCGCAGCCTCCTGCCCCGCGGCAGGCTTGTTGGCGTCCGGCTTGCTCGCATCGGGTTTCGCGCCCTTGGCAGCCGGCACCGGCGCGACGGGCTCGCGGATCGCCTGACGATCGTTGAGGCCGAGCATGATGAGAACAGCCGACGGTTTCTCGTTAGCGAGAATGTCCTTCGCGGCTGCGACCCAATCTTCGGGCGCGCCACGCGGCTGATAGCGGATCAGGCCCGAAATAGTGCGGTGTTTGCGGACGACACCGAGATCCTGTGTTTCGGCATACGCATCTTCGAGACCATAGGCGAGCCAGTCGGCCATCGCATCACCGAGCACCACGATGTGGCGCTCGGGCTGGGTCTCGAGTTTCTTCGCTGCAGGCGCGCGCGAGAAATCGGCCGGACGATCCGGCGCGGGCCCAGGCGCCGGTTGTCCGCCGAAGAGTGGCGCCATCGGCCGCTGGAACGGGGCGAAGAAGGGGAAGAATCCGCCGCCGCGCTGGGGCGGCGGGGGCGGCGGCTGACGGCCGCCATAATAGTATTGCGCCTGCGCGAAGCCTGCGCCGAGCACGGCCATCGACAACACCGCGACCACGAGCGGTCCGGCTTTTTTTAGTGTCGTCAAAGTGGTGCGCTTCGGCATGCCCAAAGGTCTGCGAATGGTTGCGTGGCTGAAGCCATAAACGTGCGTCGGCCGATCCCCGTCAAGAGCCTCACAAACGTGTCAACTTGAAGATAGGGCCTAATCTCGCCGCCGCCGCTTCCGGCCGCCTTTTCGAGGTCGTTTTGTCCCGTTTTGGGTCTTTTAGCGGGCCCGCAGCCGGTCCAGCAGCTCGGCAGAGGCAAAGCCGTCCGCAGCCGTGCCGACCGATGCCTGGAAACTGCGCACGGCCGCGCGGGTCTTGCCGCCGAGCTGGCCGTCGGGTGTGCCGATATCGAATCCGCGCCGCGCGAGCAGTTCCTGGAGTTCCAATCGTTCGGCGCGGGTCAGCACGCGCTCATGGCGCGGCCAGGCTTGCACCATCGGCGCACCGCCGCGCAGCCGGTCGGCGAAATGACCGATGGCAAGCGCGTAAGCCTCGGCCGGATTGTAGCGCAGGATCACGCGGAAATTATGCAGCATGAGGAACGCCGGGCCCTGCGCGCCGGCCGGCGCGAGCAGCCACGCCTGATCGCTGTTGCGCGGAAAAGCCTGTCCGGTCGGGCGGCGAACACCAAGACGCTCCCACTGCGCCAGTGACATTTGCTTGGCGCGATCCGCCAGCATGAAATCGAAACCGCGCGGCACGGCGACCTCATAGCCCCAGGTCTCGCCGGGCTTCCAGCCATTGCGCTTGAGCATGTTGGCGGTCGAGGCAAGCATGTCCGGGACCGAACTGACCATGTCGCGACGGCCGTCGCTGTCGAAATCGAGCGCAAAGCGCTTGTACGTCGACGGCATGAATTGCGACGGCCCGAACGCGCCGGCCCATGAACCCTTCAACTGCTCCGGACGCAGATCGCCGCGATGCAGAAGATCCAGTGCGGACAGAAACTCGTCCTTGAAATAGGCCTGACGGCGGCCGACGCAGGCCAATGTCGCGGTCGAGCGCAGCACGCTGCGGTCGCCGCCTTGCGTCGAGTAGTTGAACTCCACACCCCAGATCGAGGCGAGGATATGCCGGTCGACGCCATAGGCCTGTTCGACCGCATCGAAGGTCGCGCGATACTGCGTCAGGATATCGCGGCCCTTCTGCATGCGCGTGTCGTTCACCAGCACATCGAGATAGTCCCAGACCGCCTTGGTGAATTCAGGCTGCGCATCCATCAGGTCCATGAGCCGCAGATCCGGCGTCAGGTCGGCCGTGAAACGCTGGAAGCTTGCCGCCGTGATATTGCGGCGGGCCGCATCGGGCCACATCGCCGCCACGCAATTCGGAAAGTTTGCCGCCGCCTGGCGGACCTGCTGCGCGGTCATCAGCGGATGACCTGAGCGCGCCGTCCTCGCCGCTCCATTCCGGCACCGGCTGGGAGATTCCGGGCAGCGTGAATTGCGAAGTGCGCTTCTGCGCGGGCTTCGGGACCGCATTGGGAATTGGCCTTGGGATCGAACCGGTCGTGACGGGCGCCGACATACGGCGGGCGGCATCCGGCGTCAGTACCAACGGACCTCCGCCGCCGGCACCTTGAGCCAACGCCACTCCCGGCGCCAGAAACGCCAACGCAATCACGACAAGATGCACGGTCTTTTCCCTCTGGCCGCCCCGGCGGCTCCTCGCTTCTCTCAAACCTATGGGGCCAGTTTGCGGTTTCCATAGTCTTAACGCCGCACCGTTTTCAAAAAACTCGGCCTGCGTTCCCTCAGTTCAGCCAATATTATCGGCTTTGGGTGTATCGCAGACGGCGAAAAGCCGTTGTCCTTGAAACCGCTCGCCTGAAAAGACTGCCTGATGAAAATCCGCAAAGCTGTATTCCCGGTCGCCGGTCTCGGCACCCGCTTCCTGCCCGCGACCAAAGCCATGCCCAAGGAAATGCTGACCGTGGTCGACCGGCCGCTGATCCAGCACGTCGTGGACGAAGCGCTGGAAGCCGGGATCGAGCATCTCGTGTTCGTCACCGGGCGCAACAAGGGCGTCATCGAGGATCATTTCGACCGTCCCTACGAGCTTGAGGACACGCTGCGCGGCCGCGCCAAGACCATGGAAATGGAACTGCTCGAGCGCGACCAGCCGGAAGCCGGCGCGACATCGTTCACGCGCCAGCAACAGCCGCTCGGTCTCGGTCACGCGGTGTGGTGCGCGCGCGAAATCGTCGGCAATGAGCCCTTCGCGGTGCTGCTGCCGGACGTGCTGGTCAAGAACAAGCCGAGCGGCCTGAAGCAGATGATCGACGCGGCCAATGCCGCAGGCGCCGACAAGGCGAACATCATCGCCGTCGAGGAAGTGCCGATGGAGAGCGTCCACATGTACGGCGTTGTCGGGGTCGGCGCGCAAAAGGGCGACCTGTTCGAACTCGCGGGCATGGTGGAGAAGCCGAAGCGCGAGGTCGCGCCGTCCAATCTCTCCATCACCGGCCGCTATATCCTGCAGCCGGAAATCTTCAAGGTGCTCGAAACCCAGGAGCGCGGTGCGGGCGGGGAAATCCAGCTCACCGACGCCATGCTGGGACTGGCCAAATCTCAGGCCTTCTACGGCTTCAAATTCAAGGGCAAGAGCTACGACTGCGGCTCGAAGTCCGGCTTCCTCGCCGCCAACATCGCCTATGCGATGGACCGACCCGAACTCGCCGACGAGCTGCGCGCGGAAATGGCGAAGTATTTGAAGAAGTAGATCCGGCGCTGATCCTCATGGTGAGGAGCCGCGCAGCGGCGTCTCGAACCATGAGGCCTCATCCTTCGAGACGCGGTGTGCCACCGCTCCTCAGGATGAGGATCGCTACCGCTGCAATCTCATGCCGACAAGAAACACATTCGCGGCATAGTCTGTGCCGCCCAGCGAATGCACCCACTCGCGGCGGACCTCACCTTTCAGGTGCATCGTCCGAGTGAGTTTGTAGGTCAGTGCGGCCGACACCAGATAATTCTGATCCTCGCGATTGGCGCCATCGTAGATCGCGGTGCCGTAGCCGAACTTCGCCGTGCCGATGAGCCAGCGGCGGAATGCGTGATCGATCTGCACGCTGGCATCTCGCGTCAGCGTGCCCGAGACGCCCGCCAGAGTTGATTCCGCGACGCCGGATTTCGCCGTGAACGTGGCCTTTGTCAGCGGAGTCGCCGACCATACCAGCGACGCGTCAAGCAGAGCGCCCCGCAACGGTTTCAGGCGGGCATCCTCATAATTGCGTTCGACAAAGCCCGCCGAGATTTCGCCGGTCAGCAGCCGCGTCAATTCGAATGTGGTGCCGACGCGGCCCGTGAGACCGGATAAATCGCGCCGGTAGCCGGAGCGGTCGATCTCTGAATCATGCTCGCGACGATCGATGGCGCCCTCGACAAAAGGCGTGATGCCCGGTGTGAGTTCATAGCTCGCGCGACCGGTGAAGCCATATTGGTTGAAGTTGCGATCGCCGTTTGGGGCCGACAGCCCGTTTGTGAGCAGGGAATCCGCATAGGTCGTGCGGTCTGCCGCACCCTTCAGCGAGAGATCGAGGCGATTGAAGCGCTGCGCCACGCCAAGCGTACCGCCACTCGAGTAAACCAATGAATAGCGCTGCAAACCGGCGCGGATATCGGGGCTGCCGGGATTGTCGGTGCCGACCGTGGCGCGCACTTCCGGCTCGACGCGCAGATTACGCGTGATGTCGTAGCGGCCTGCAATCTTGCCGGTGAATTCGGGGCGATCGAGCAGCACCGGATTGCCGGCAGCCACCGTCGGGTCCGCGAAGGCCCGTCCGCCATAGCCGGTATAGGAGCCGCGCAGTTCGACATTGAGCGCATGACGCGACCAGTCCGACGTCGCCAGCAACTCGGGCGCCACGATGTAGAAGGCGCCGCTCTTGCCGTTGGTGACCCGCGCCGGATTTAAATCGTAACCGCCGCTCAGTTCGACCGCTGTCTTGACCAGCATCGTGCCGGCATAAAATCCGACCTGGCCGAAAGGATCGTCCTCGACCTTGATGCGCCGGCGCTGCGGCTGTCCGTCAGCTGTGCCGGCCACGGCAGCGGAGACACGTTCGCGATTGGCCCGGCCGGTTGCAGGCCCCTGTGTGGGAGCGGGTGAAGCCGCCGCATTCTGCGGCAGGCGCGCTGTCGCGCTACCCGCTTTGGCCTTGCCCTTGGCACGTTTGCGATTTGACGAAACGTAGCCCGTGGTCGAGGCGCCGGATTCGAACGCCTTCGTTTGCACCTCTGCATCGCGAGGCACGGGACGCAGTGCGCCGGTGCCTGCGACGGGCTCAGGCCGCAACAGATCCGACGACGACTGGGCGTGCGCGGCAGCGGACGGCAGCATCAGCAGTGTTGCGATGACTGTGGCCGGAACAGCCGGAAGCCGTCTCCGCGGAGGAGACCTGTGCACGGCCAATCCTTGCCACCAACTCACCGAAACGCCTCCCCAAGCCTGGGAGAAAATGCTGCAAATTCAAATGCCTAGGCATGCGAGCGCGCGCGTGGGCGATCCCGCATGGTTAAGCGAGTAAAAACAATTATGGTTAACGTGGCGTTGAGACCGGTTCCTGCATCGCGCGGGCGCGCCCCGCGTGCTATCCGAACCGCCACCGGACGCGATGTCCGCCGGACCCGAAACCTGACAATGGCCAAATCCAGCACCCGCAAAGTCGCCGCCAAGCCAGCCGCGAAATCCGCCGCCGGCAAGCCTGCGATCGCCACTGCGCTGCGGACGCTGGAGGCCGAATCGGATGGCCTCGCCGCACTGGCCCGCGCGCTGCAGAACGGGCTCGGCGAGCCCTTCGCCGCTGCGGTCGATGTCATCATGAAGGCCACCGACACCAAATCCGAGCGTCACTCGGGCAAGGTGATCGTGACGGGGCTGGGCAAATCAGGGCACATCGCGCGCAAGATCGCGGCGACGCTGGCCTCCACCGGGACGCCCGCGTTCTTCGTGCATGCCGCCGAAGCAAGCCACGGCGATCTCGGCATGATCGGCAAGGACGACGTGATCGTGTCGCTGTCGTGGTCCGGCGAACAGCCGGAGATGAAGAACCTCGTTAATTATTCGGCGCGCTTCGGCATTCCGTTCATCGCCATCACATCATCCGCCGCCTCGCCGCTGGGTCAGGCCGCCGATATCGTGCTTGAGCTGCCGAAGGCCCGCGAAGCCTGCCCGCACAATCTTGCGCCCACCACGTCGGCGCTGATGCAGCTCGCCATCGGCGACGCGCTTGCCATCGCATTGCTGGAAGGCCGCGGCTTCACCGCCATCGATTTCAAGATGCGCCACCCCGGCGGCAAGTTGGGGGCGATGCTGCGTCAGGTGCGCGAGTTCATGCACAGCGGCAACGCCATTCCGCTTAAAGCCCTCGGCACGACGATGAAGCAGGCGGTAACCGAAATCACTGCGAAAGGCTTTGGCTGTGTCGGCATCACCGACAAAACCGGCGCGCTGGTCGGCATCATCACCGACGGCGATCTGCGCCGGCATCTCGGCACTGATCTGACCAAGGCGCGCGTCGACGACATCATGACGCGCAACCCCCGCACCATTCCGCCCGATATGCTGGCGAGCGAAGCCGTCGCCATCCTCAACGGCAACTCACCGAAGGTCACGGTGCTGCTCGTCACCAAGGGCGACAAGCCGGTCGGCATCGTGCATGTGCACGATTTTCTGCAAGCCGGCGTCGTTTAACAAAGCCTTCGTCCAGTATTTGCCTCAATTCGATTTGATGCTGCGCGGATATTTTCGCGCGGGCCTCGATTTTCAATGGTCCTGTCAAAGCCGATACAGAATATCCTTTTGCCCGCACTGCTATTTGCAGCAGCTTGGTTGCCTTCTGCCGCGGTCGGTTCATCGCTCGCAGAACGCGTCAATGCGGTCGACTTCTGCCGGAAGACCCAGTCCGGGCAGGATCATTCTGTGGCGCTGAACGACAGCAAAACGATCGCCTGCTTTCATGGCTCGATCCTGGGCGCAACCCTCGAAAGTGATCGTGCGACGCTGCGCGAACTCGCTAGCGGCGAATTCTTCGTCATCCGAAGCTCAGGCGGAAGTGGTCCCATTGCGTTCGCCATCGCAGATCTCTTGAAGGCAAAAAATGCGACCGTCATCGTGCATGATTACTGCATGTCAGCATGCGCCAGCTTCATCCTGCTTGCGACCTCGGAGGCCTATGTCGCTCCAAACACGCTGGTCGCCGCGCATTATGGCGGCGGCATCGGATGCGATGGGCTCGACTGGGCGACGCGCAAACTCGCATGCACGACGAGTATGCAGTCGGCAGTCAACACGAAGTCGGACGGCAGAAAAGACATTCACAGATCTATACCGCGATTTTTTTGCCACGCGCCGCCGCGACGAACTTACCCCCCTGCTCACACAGAGCGGATATGTCGCCGACAAGATTCGCGCTCAGATGATGAGCAATGCAGATATCAGGAGCAGTTTTACTGGCGGAAAAATCTGGTGGAGCTTGAGCCCGGCCTATCTTGAAGCAACCTTCAAGACAAAGGTGACTTACGATGGCGGTTATCCCGATGCGGCTGCGACAGAGCAACTGGCCCAGCGACGCGGTATCGGGTGGATCATTCACGATCCGCAGCCGGGCGGCGAAAGCGCTCATCTACCGTCTGATCCGTCGTGGCTCGCCAGCCAACCCCACCTGCCCGCCGATCCTCCCGCGCGGCCCGCATGGCCACTGCTGCCAGCATCGCCGCCCCGCGTCTGGCCAGCACTGCCGGTCGCACCTCCTCGCTGACGCTTAAAACAAGCGGCGAGTTGTTCCATCTTGGAACCTGAATTGTGACGGCGTGTTCCATCGCGCCAATAAGCCGCAATTTAAGTGCGCGCGATTCACGCAATCGCAAGCACAGCATCGCCAAGATGTCCCGGTCGACGCCCCAGAATGGCGCGCGCCTCCTTACCTATCGTCGGTGGAACCGGGAAGGCCTTCGTGCAGCGCGACGGCAGACGCTACAGCTTACCGCAATTGCGATTTACGCGCTGGCTGGCCGATGCCGGGCCGGGCGCGCCGGATCATGTGCGCGAAGCGCTGGTCGGCAACCTGTTTGCCTCGCTGCCGATCTATTTCGGCGGCGTCATCAACACGCTCGCTGTGTCTGCGGCGATCGCGGCGTATATGCAGACACCGCCCTTCATCGCGTGGTTCGTCGTCGAGGTTGTGATCTGCGTCGCGCGTTTCGTCGTGCTGGTCATCGCGCGGCGCGCGGCGCTCAAGCGGCGGCCAACACCAACGGACCTCCATATTCTCATCGCACTGCCATGGAGCCTGAATGTCGGCTATGGCGTCTTCATCAGCCTCACAAGCGGCGACTGGATTGTGGCGACGCTGGCGTGCGTTTCGGCGGCCGGCATGGCGGGCGGCATCTGCTTTCGTTTCTTCAGCGCGCCGCGCTTTGCCGCCGCGATGCTGTTTCTCAGCCTCGGGCCATTCATCCCTGCTGTCCTGATTGCCGGTCAGCCGTTGCTTTACGTCGTGTTGTTACAGATCCCGCTGTACCTCACCGCCATGACGGCGGCGGCCTATCAGATGAACAAGGTGCTGGTCGCAACGATGCGCGCCGAACGAGAGAACGACCGGCGCGCGCGTCATGATTCGCTGACGGGTCTTGCCAATCGCGCAGGCGTCACCGACGCCGTGGACGACAGGATTACGGCAGCTGCTCATGGCGAGGGCGGCGACTTCGCCGTGCTGTTTCTCGATCTCGACAAGTTCAAGACTGTCAACGACACGTTCGGACATGCCACCGGCGACCGCCTGCTGGTGCAGGTCGCCGATCGCCTGCGTGCCATCATGCGCCCGCGCGATGTCATCGCCCGCATCGGCGGCGACGAATTTGTCCTGCTGGTCGATGGTGTGACTGGTGACGAAGCGGTGGAGATGGGGTTGAGAATCATCAATGCCATTTCGGCCGATTATATTCTCGATGCCGGCATCACAGCCTCCATCGGCGTCAGCGTCGGCATCGCCATGGCGCCGGAGCACGGCCAGGATGTCGACACGCTGCTCGCGGTCGCGGATGCCGCGCTCTATGAGGCCAAATCGGACGGCAAGGCGCGCTGCTATCTCGCTTCGCCCGAGACGACGCTCGCCGCGGTTCGCCGGTTGCGGACACGCGGCACGGCAAATGCCGCGGCCGGCGACGTCGCCGCCTGAAGCAATCCGCGCTACTCCCGCTCCACCGTCAGCAGCCCGCCATCCGAACTCACCACCTTGACGCGGCTGCCGGCGGAAAGATCCGGCCCTGCAACGCGCCAGATCGAATCGTCGATCCGCACCGTCCCGGCACCATCGACAATCGGCTTCTCCAGCGTGAACACACGCCCGACAAAGGCGTCGGCGCGACGGTTGAGAAAGCCCTCGGGCGTCTTGCCGCGCTGAGTCAGCGAGATCCGCCGCCACAACGGCACGGCCGCGATCGAGAAAACCACAAACGCGATGATCTGCGCCTGCCAGGTCCACGCAATCACGAACGACGCGAGCCCGACGAGGAGTGCGGCCAGTCCCAGCCACAGCATGAAGACGCCGGGCGCGATCAGTTCGATGCCCAGCAGCACGGCGCCGGCAACGAGCCAGGCCCATGGCCCCAGCGCGAGTATCATGTTCATCGGAATCCCCCGGGAAAGCCTGTTATTATTTCAGCGGCCCCGTCGCCGGACCTGTCGGCGATGCCGGGCGGCGCGGCGCAGACGACGATCCCTCATTGCCGAAGGTTGCCTTGGCGATCTCGGCAATACCCGCGAGCGAGCCGAGCACGCCCATGGTCTCGATCGGCATCATGATGATCTTCTGGTTCGGCGAATCCGCGATCTGCGCGAAGGCCTTCAGATATTTTTCGGCGACGAAGTAATTCAGCGCCGCAACGTCGCCGCGCGCCACCGCTTCCGACACCATCTCGGTCGCCTTGGCTTCGGCCTGCGCCAGGCGCTCGCGGCCTTCGGCATCGCGGAACGCAGCTTCGCGGCGGCCTTCGGCTTCGAGAATCTGCGACTGCTTGGCGCCTTCGGCGCGCAAAATCGCCGACTGGCGCTGGCCTTCGGCAGTGAGAATCTCGGCGCGCTTCTCGCGCTCGGCTTTCATCTGCCGGCCCATCGACTGGATCAGATCCTGCGGCGGCACGATATCCTTGATCTCGATGCGGTTGACCTTGACGCCCCAGGGCGCGACCGCGGCATCGACCACGCGCAACAGGCGCTCGTTGATCTCATCACGGTGCGACAGCATCTGGTCGAGATCCATCGCGCCCATCACTGAGCGGATGTTGGTCATGGTGAGCGTGACGATGGCCTGATCGAGCCGCGACACCTCGTAGCTCGCCTTGGCGGCGTCGAACACCTGATAGAAGGCGACGCCGTCAACCGTGACGGTGGCGTTGTCCTTGGTGATCACTTCCTGCTGCGGAATATCGATCACCTGCTCCATGATGTTCATCTTCCGACCGATCCGGTCGAAAAACGGAACGATGAGATTGAGGCCCGGCGACAGCGTGCGGGTGTATTTGCCGAACCGTTCGACGGTCCAGTTGTAGCCCTGGGACACCGTCTTCACGCCGGCCATCAGTGTGAAAATCGCAACGACAACCAGAACAATGACAAAAATATCGAAACCGGAGATACCGGACATAAGACCCCTCTTCAGGTTGGCGGGACGATTCTAGAGCGTTTTCAAGCGAAGTGGAAACCGGTTCGCGTGAAGAAAACGCGTTAGAGCAAAAAACGGAGCCCGGCCTGAGGTTCATTCAGGCCGGACCGGCTCCGGGTCGGCCGGCGCGCTTGCGCCATCCCTATTGGTCGCACATCGAAGCCACCGCGTTCATGACGCAGGCCGGCCCGCCCTTCCCAGCACGGACATGATTCACTAAATAAAGACGATGTCTGGTGCGCCCGCGAGGTCCTGCCCTGCCGCAAACGGGTCCGCGAACGAGACCCGGAGACTGGCACGCGCATGACGACACTGCTTCTGACCCATCCCGCATCGATCGGCCACGAAACCCCGGAAGGCCACCCCGAGCGGCCTGACCGCATTCGCGCCATCGAGCGCGTGCTCGCGGACGAGCATTTCGCTCCACTGATGCGGGCGCAGGCGCCCTTGGCGGAGATCGCTCATCTCACACTCTGCCATCCGATCGAATATGTCGAAGCGCTGCGCGAGGCGGCACCGCGCGAGGGGATCGCGCGCATCGATGCCGACACTTCGATGTCGCCCGGCACATGGGAAGCCGCGCTGCGCGGTGCCGGCGGCGCGGTCGCGGCGGTCGACGCCGTGATGGCAGGAACAGCGCAGAACGCTTTCGTGGCCACACGGCCGCCCGGCCACCATGCCGAAACCGCGACCGCCATGGGATTCTGCTTCTTCAACAATGCAGCAATTGCCGCGCGCCACGCGCAAAACGCCCATGGCATCGAGCGCGTCGCTGATCGTCGATTTCGACGTGCATCATGGCAACGGCACGCAGGACATCTTCTGGAACGACGCCAGCGTCCTCTACGCCTCGACGCATCAAATGCCGCTCTACCCCGGCAGCGGCGCCAGATCCGAGCGCGGCAAGCACGGCAACATCATCAATGCGCCGCTTGCAGCAGGCGATGGCGGCGAGGAATTCCGCGAGGCAATCGAAACCGACATCCTGCCGCGGATCGCCGATTTTCGTCCCGGTCTCATCGTGATCTCAGCCGGATTCGATGCGCATTACCGCGATCCGCTCGGCAACCTGAAGCTTGAGGAAGACGACTACGCCTGGGTCACGCAGAAGCTGATGGACGCCGCGCAGGCCAGCGCCGGCGGACGCCTCGTCTCGGTGCTGGAAGGCGGCTATGATCTGCAGGCCTTGAGTTGCTCGGTGGCGGTTCACGTCATGACGCTGATGAAGGGTTGATTTGGCCGGGGATACGCCACATTGCGTCCTCAGATTGCCCGCGAAAAAGACATTCGCAGCGGGCGGGATGAGGCGGCCGGACAGTTTTAAGGGGGAGTTTGAGTGATGGTCGACAACACCAATGCCGATGTGAAGCGGCTGACCTTTGAGCGTGCGATCGAGGAACTGGAATTGATCGTGAAGCGGCTCGAGGAAGGCAAGGTGCCGCTCGAGGAGTTGGTTGCGATTTATGAGCGCGGCGAGGCGCTGAAGCGCCGCTGCGAGGAGCTTCTGAAGCAGGCCGAAACGCGGGTGGAGAAGATCGCCACCGACGCATCCGGCCGAGTCACCGGAACCGAACCGCTGGATGTCGACAAATAACTGATATTGTTATTGAAATCGCCGTCCTCGCCACGTCGTCAAAGTTGATGTAAGCCTTTAAAAACGCCAGCTTGCATGGCGGCGAATGACGGACCTGACATCCTTGACCGACACTGTGAGCACGACCCCGCTCCTCGACACTGTGCGCACGCCGCACGAGCTGCGCCAGTTGCAGCCCGAGCAGCTGCGTCAGCTTGCCGACGAGCTGCGTCAGGAGACCATCGACGCCGTCTCCGTCACCGGCGGGCATCTCGGCGCGGGCCTCGGCGTTGTCGAGCTCACGGTGGCGCTGCATTACGTCTTCAACACACCGAACGACCGGCTGATCTGGGACGTCGGCCACCAGGCCTATCCGCACAAGATTCTCACCGGCCGTCGCGATCGCATCCGCACGCTGCGCCAGGGCGGCGGACTTTCCGGCTTCACAAAGCGTTCCGAGAGCGAATACGACCCGTTCGGCGCGGCGCATTCCTCGACCTCCATTTCCGCCGGCCTCGGCATGGCGGTGGCGCGCGATCTCGCCGGCGGCGACCGTAATGTCGTGGCTGTGATCGGCGATGGCGCGATGTCGGCCGGCATGGCCTATGAGGCGATGAACAATGCCGGCGCGCGCAACGAGCGGCTGATCGTCATCCTCAACGACAACGACATGTCGATTGCGCCGCCGGTCGGGCGCGATGTCAGCCTATCTCGCGCGGCTCGGATCGGGCCGCACCTATCTGAAGCTGCGCGATGTCGGCAAGCAACTGACGCAGCGCCTGCCGAAGAGCTGGGACCGCGCGATCACCCGCGCCGTGGAGCATGCACGCGGCTACGTTACCGGCGGCACGCTGTTCGAGGAACTCGGCTTCTATTACGTCGGGCCCGATCGACGGCCACAATCTCGATCATCTGTTGCCGGTGCTGCGCAATGTGCGCGACGCCAAGATCGGGCCCATTCTCGTTCATGTCGTGACGCAGAAGGGCAAGGGCTACGCGCCTGCCGAAGCGGCCGACGACAAGTATCACGGCGTGGTCCGCTTCGACATTGCCACCGGCGCGCAGGCCAAGGCGAAGTCGAACGCGCCGAGCTACACTTCGGTGTTCGGGCAGAGCCTGGTCAAGGAAGCCGAGAAGGACGACAAGATCGTCGCCATCACCGCCGCCATGCCGTCGGGCACCGGGCTCGATCTGTTCGGGCAGGCGTTTCCGGCGCGAACTTTTGACGTCGGCATCGCCGAACAACACGCGGTGACGTTCGCCGCCGGCCTCGCGACCGAAGGCTTCAAGCCGTTCGCGGCCATCTATTCGACCTTCCTGCAGCGCGCCTATGATCAGGTCGTGCACGACGTGGCGATCCAGTCGCTGCCGGTGCGCTTCGCCATCGACCGCGCAGGCCTGGTCGGCGCCGATGGCTCCACTCACGCCGGCTCGTTCGATAACGCCTATCTCGGCTGCCTGCCGAATTTCGTCATCATGGCGGCGGCGGACGAGGCAGATCTGGTGCACATGATCGCGACTGCCGTCTCGATCAACGACCGGCCCGAGCGCGTTCCGCTATCCGCGCGGCGAAGGTCGCGGCGTCGAGATGCCCGAGCATGGTGTGCCGCTTGAGATCGGCAAGGGCCGCATCATGCGCGAGGGCAGCAAGGTCGCCTTGCTGTCGTTCGGAGCCCGGCTCGGCGAATGCCTCAAGGCTGCCGAGGAACTGGCGGCGCTGGGACTGTCCACGACAGTCGCCGACGCGCGTTTCATGAAGCCGCTCGATACGGACATGGTGCTGCGGCTGGCGCGCGAACACGAGGTTCTCCTCACCATCGAGGAAGGCTCGGTCGGCGGCTTCGGCTCGCATGTGCTGCAAACGCTGGCCGATCACGGCGCGCTCGACCGCGGATTGAAAATCCGCAGCATGGTGCTGCCTGATGTTTTCCAGGAGCACGATTCTCCGGCCGCGATGTATGCGCGCGCCGGACTCGACGCGAAGGGCATTGTCACGCGCGTGTTCGAGGTGCTGGGCAAAGATATCAGCGCCGAGACCGTCAAGCTGGCTTGAACCCATGACATCGCGCAAACGCGCGGATCTCCTCCTGGTCGAGCGCGGACTGTTCGAAAGCCGCGCCAAGGCGCAGGATGCCATCGTGGCCGGACGCGTGACCGCCGACGGCAAGACCGTGCGCAAGCCGGCCGACGAAATCGCAACAACAGCTGCGCTTGAAGCATCTCCCGCGCATCCATGGGTGTCGCGCGGCGGCGTGAAACTCGCGGCGGCGCTCGATCATCTCGCCATCCCTGTCTCGGATCGCGTTTGTCTCGACATCGGCGCCTCGACCGGCGGGTTCACCGATGTGCTTCTGGATCGCGGCGCACGGCATGTTTACGCGGTCGATGTCGGGCGCGGCCAGCTGCATGGCAAGCTCCACGGCCATCCGCGCATCACGTCGTGGGAGGCAACCGATATCCGCAAATTCGACGCGGCGTCGATGCCGGAGCGCCCGAGCCTCATCGTCATCGATGTCAGCTTCATCTCGCTCAAGCATGTCCTGCCGGCGGCGCTGACCCTTGCCGCCCCGACAGTCGACACTCGTCGCGCTGATCAAGCCGCAGTTCGAGGCGCCGCGCGAGGCCATCAAGAAGGGCTTCGTGCGCGACGAGGCCGTGCATCAGTCGGTCTGCGATGACATCGTGAATTTCGCGACTGGACTTGGCCTGACGATTCTGGGCTTGCTGCCCTCACCCATCACCGGCGGTGATGGCAACCGCGAATTTCTTATTGGGCTGAAACATGGTTGAGCGGCTGACCATCGACCATGTCGGCCATCGCGGCGACGGCGTTGCCGTAATCGACGGCGCCAATGTCTATGTGCCCTACACGCTCGCGGGCGAAACGGTTGAAGTCGAGGCGGTCACGGGTCATCCCGATCGCCGCAATCTGATCGCCGTCGAACAGCCAAGCCTTGAGCGTATCGAACCGTTCTGCGCTCATTTCGGCGTCTGCGGCGGCTGCATGACCCAGCACTGGCAGGAGACGCCCTATCGCGCGTGGAAACGCGATCTGGTTGTCGGCGCCCTGCGCAACGCCGGCCTTGCGGCGGAGGTCGGCGATCTTGTCGACGCGCATGGCGAAGGCCGGCGGCGCGCGGTGTTTCATGCGCGGCGCGGCGGGCATGACATTCTTCAGGTCGGTTTCGCGGCGCTGGCGGCGCATCGCATCGTTCCCATCGACCACTGTCCGATCCTTGCGCCGTCGATGAAAGGCGCCCTTGAGGCAGCCTGGGCGGTTGCCGAGCAGCTCAAGGCGACCGAGAAGCCGCTCGACCTGCACGTCACCGCCACCGACAGCGGATTGGATATCGACGTGCGCGGCTCCGGCGCACTGACATCTGCAACCATGACCACCTTGTCGCGCGTCGCCACCGAGCATCGCCTGGCGCGCCTGACCCGCCATGGCGAACTGGTCGTGCTGCGCACACCGCCGACGCTGCAAATGGGCAAGGCAACCGTCACCTTGCCGCCGGGTTCGTTTCTCCAGGCGACCGCCGAAGGTGAGACCAAGCTTGCCGAACACGTGTCGGCGCTCTGCGCCAAGTCACGCAACATCGCAGATCTGTTCTGCGGCGTCGGGCCGTTTGCGCTGCGGCTCGCGGCATCGGCAAAAATTGCGGCCTTTGACAGTGACGCGCCGGCTGTCGCGGCTCTACAAAAAGCAGTGTCGCTCACGCGCGGACTAAAGCCGATTGTTGCGCAGGCGCGCGATCTGTTCCGCCGCCCGTTGATGCCTTTTGAACTGAACGATTTCGACGCCGTGGTGTTCGACCCACCGCGTCAGGGCGCGGAGGCGCAAACGCGCCAGCTGGCAGAAAGTCGCGTCCCGCTCATCGTCGCGGTGTCGTGCAATCCATCCACATTTGCGCGCGATGCGCGCATCCTGATCGATGGCGGCTACCGGATCGACAGCATCACGCCCGTCGACCAATTCAAATACACCGCCCATGTCGAGCTGGTGGCGCGTTTCGTACGCTCGAAATAACTGCGCCGGGCCCTATAGCGTTTTCAAGCGAGGTGGGTACCGGCTCGCGTGAAGAAAACGCGTCAGGATAAGGAGCTGGAGCCCGGCGCACTGTCTTGGCGAAAAATTACGCGACTTCGAGCAGAATTTCGACCAGCCGCTCCGGCATATCGACCATCACGTCATGGCCGCAGGGCACTTCATAGGCCTTCCAGGTCGGCATGGAGGTCTTCACGCGCTGATAATTCGCCTCGAAGCCCGCATGATTCCAGCCCTTGGCGCGGATGAACGTCTTCTTGGCGATCTTCTCGCGCCCGCCATTCGCCTTGGTCTCGTCGATCAGCGTCTGGATCGGATGAAGCGTGCACAGCGAGTTGACCCATTCGCGGTCCTTCGGATCGGCCACCATGAACTGCTCGGCGGTCTGCGGCTTGGTGCCGAGGATGCCGTCGGCCTTGGCCTTGGCGATGGCATCGCGCGAGGCCTGAGACGCCGTTTTCAACGCGCTATCGCCGACATCCGGAAGAAACGCGTCGAGGAAGACAATCGAGGAGATCAGCGGGCTTATTTCCTCGGCGACATCATTGACGACAAATCCGCCGAGCGAATGTCCGACCAGCACGAAGTCCTTCAGCCGCTCCCATTTCACCAGATTGACAACATCGGCAACGTGCGTCGCGGTGCTGATATCCTTGTTGAGCAGATGGGAGCGTTCACCGAGACCCGTCAGCGTCGGCGCGAAAGCCTTGTGGCCTTTGCGTTCAAGAAGGTCGGTCACGCGCCGCCAGCACCAGCCGCCATGCCAGCCGCCATGAACCAGAACGAAGGTTTTCGGCGCGCTCTGCGCCTGCACCATCGGTGCCGCGACAGCCAGCGCGGCGCCGGCAGCCGCCGCCGTCATGAGATTGCGGCGCGACGGCGCAGCTCCGTTCAGTTTGGTTTTAGTCATGGCGTTCTCCCTTTTTTGTAAGCAGGTCGTGTTGTTGCTGCAGTATAAGCTTTGCGCGGCGATTCCTTAAATCGACTTGTCGCGCGTATGGTCATTCTCGAATGACGTTCTTCAACCATACAAAATGCGAAATCAGATATGCCTTGATCTGACGAGTGCGATCTTTCAACGTTTGTCCGTTGCACGACAGTCAAAGATGCAGGAAGCTGGAGAATTGAAATCGTGCGGTGCGCAACCGTCCGTGACTTCGCAGGCGCACACAAAGACAGCACGGGTGACCTAGGCCGACGGCAACGCACACACACCAAATGGTGAACTCCTGATTTCGATGATCGAAATCCGCGGATAATCGCCAAACCCGTTCGACTTTTCGCTTAGGTTGGCACATTCAAGATCGGGGCCGGTGACGATTGTCACACGGAACACCGAACGTCGGGATGAAATGAAACGAGGAGGACTTAGATGAGTTGGCTTGGAAAATCGGCCCTGCTGCTGACAGCCTTTGCGCTGTCGCAGGCGACGCCTGCAAAGGCGGAAGACCTTTTCGCGAATATCAAGTCAGGCAAGCCCGAAACGGTGAAGATCAGCGATGGCTCACTGAAGGGTTATTCGGCAAACGGCACCACCGCGTTCCTCGGCATCCCTTTCGCTGCGCCGCCGGTCGGCGATCTGCGCTGGAAGCCGCCGGCAGCCCCTGCCAAGTGGACTGGCGTGCGTGACGCCGGCTCGTTCGGCAAAGCCTGCGTGCAAACGAATACGTTCGGCGTGATGGCCGTGCGCAGCACCAACGAGGATTGCCTCTATCTCAACGTGTTCACGCCGGCCAAGAAAGCCGGCAAGCTGCGCCCGGTGATGGTGTGGATTCACGGCGGTGGTCTCCTTAACGGCCGCACCGACGACTACGATCCGCGCAAACTCGTGACCGATGGCGATCTGGTCGTTGTCTCCACGACCTATCGGATGAACGTTTTCGGCTACATGGCGCACCCGGCGCTCGACAAGGAAGGCCACCCGTTCGGCAATTACGGCACGCTCGACCAGCAGGCCGCGCTGAAGTGGGTTCAGGCGAACATCAAGACGTTCGGCGGCGATCCGAACAACGTGACGGTGTTCGGCGAATCCGCCGGCGGCATCGCCATCATGTTCAACCTTGTCTCACCGGGCGCGAAAGGCCTGTTCCACAAGGCCATCCTGCAAAGCGGCGTCTCGGCCGCGGCACAGACTCCGCTTCCGGCGGCCGAAAAGATCGGCGAGGATTTCGCCACCGCGATGGGCTGCGCCGACCAGACCGCGGCCTGCATGCGCTCCAAGTCCGTGGATGAAATCATCGAGAAGGCCGGCCGCTTCCTCAATGGCGCAGTCCGCGCCGTCGACGGCACCGTGCTGCCCGACCAGATGCAGAAGCTGATGGCCGAAGGCAAATACCACAAGGTTCCCATTCTGATCGGCAACAACCAGAACGAATGGAACTGGTTCACCAGCCTCACCGAACTCGCCAACAAGAAGCCGATGGCGACCGAGGACTATGAGAAGACTCTGCTCGCCACCTTCGGTCCCGAGCGTGGACCCAAGGTCGTGGCGCAGTATCCGGTGGCGAGCCAGCCGTCGCCGAGCGAGACCTTCTCGCACGCGCTGACCTCGTGGGGATTCGTTTGCCCCTCGCGGCGCGTGATGCGCTCGGCCGACAAGAACGGCTCGCCGCTCTATGTCTATGAGTTCATGGACACGAAGGCGCCGCAGTATTTCCCGCCGGTGTCGTACCCCTACGGTGCGGCGCACACGCTGGAAATCCAGTACGTGTTCCCGGGTTATCACGGTGCCGCGGGCGTGAAGAAGCCGCTCAGCGCCGAGCAGCAGAAGCTGTCAAATGCGATGGTCAAGTACTGGACCAACTTCGCGCGTACCGGTAACCCGAACGGCAAGGGTGTCCCGAACTGGCCGCGCTGGACGACTGCGAAATCGCAGACGCAGATTCTCAACACGCCCGCGATCAAGACCGCCGTGGATTCTGGCATCGATCGCAAGTGCGAGTTCTGGGACACGCTCTGATCGAAACATCATTGCTACAAACGACGAAGGCCGGGAGCGATCCCGGCCTTCTGCTTTTGGTCTTGCTGTTTATGTTGACGACCTGTGATGTCGCGCCTGTGGGGACCGAACTTAGCGGCCCCAGCGCTGCTGCCATAACTCTTCGCCAGCGGTGCATGAGATGCGCGGCTTCTTGTCCTGCACCGGAACGATCCGCGGCGCGAGATCGGCGACTTCCATTACCAGCTTGGTGCGGATGGCTTCCTGGAACTGCGACTTGCTCTTGATCGCGATGACGAAGGAGCCCGGCCCGCCGATGACGCAATCCTCGTAATAGTAGTCGAGCTTCTCGATATCCATCGTCGAGTAATTGGTCTGTTTCACCATCACAGGCAGGCCGTTGATGATGATGCCCTTGGCGACGGCTTCATCGCGCGCGACAGTGACGATGGCGCCGTTGTTGTTCACGCCGTCGCCGGACACGTCGATGACGCGGCGGATGCCGCGATTGGTATTGATGTCGAACAGGCCGACGCCGAAGGAGATCGCGCCCGAGATCGAAGTGCGCGAAGCACGGCGGATCGGCGCCTTGCGGATTTCAGCGGCAACCGAATCGGCGGTTTCAGGTCCGTCGATGACGCGCCATGGCACGATGACTTTCTGATCGAACGCAGACGCCCACTCGAAATAGGTGACCGACACCTTGCCGTGCGGACCGTTGCGCAGCGCCTTCATGAAATCGGGCGAAGTGATCGCCGCCGCATAGCCTTCGCGCTGGATCTCGAGTTCCTCGATGTCCATCGAGTAGGACACGTCGACGGCAAGAACGAGTTCGACGTCGACGGTCGGGTCGACCCTCGCCTGCGCGAGCATCGTTGGCCCACCCGGCGCGGCGATGACAGCCACATCGCCGCCAATGACGAACCCCGCGGCCAGGGCCATTCCGATCGAGGCATACCAGCGCATTGCGGCTCCTCCGACGTGTGACAGCATGCTGACACGCGTCGGGAGCCGGGGAAAGCACCATTCCACCGACGATCACATCACTTTGAAACGCCGAATGTTTCAGGTCTGCTGGTCGCGAGTTGGCAACTAAGCGGCGGGCCTGCGCCAGCGCGAATCAGCTGCCGGTCTGGCCGCGATGGCGCAAAAGGTGATCGGCCAGCACGCAGGCGACCATCGCTTCGCCCACCGGCACCGCGCGAATGCCGACGCAGGGGTCGTGGCGGCCCTTGGTCATCACGTCCGTATCGTGGCCCTGACGGTCGATGCTGCGGCGGGTGGTGAGGATCGAGGATGTCGGTTTGACCGCGAAGCGTGCGACGACGGGTTGTCCTGTCGAGATGCCGCCGAGAATGCCGCCTGCATTGTTCGACAGAAATGTCGGGCCGCTATTGCCGTGGCGAATCTCGTCGGCGTTCTGTTCGCCCGTCAATTCGGCCGCTTCAAATCCCGCGCCGATTTCGACGCCCTTGACCGCATTGATGCTCATCAGCGCCGCCGCCAGCTCGGCATCGAGCTTCGCGTAAATGGGAGCGCCCCAGCCTGCCGGCACGCCTTCGGCGACGACTTCCAGCACCGCACCGATCGAGGATCCGCTTTTGCGGATGCCGTCGAGATAGGTCTCGAAGAATTTCGCCTTCTCGGCGTCGGGACAGAAGAACGGATTGCGGCCAACCTCGTCCCAATCCCATTTCGCACGGTCGATCTTGTGCGGGCCCATCTGCACCAGCGCGCCGCGCACGGTGACATTGCCGATAATCTTGCGCGCAACTGCACCTGCAGCAACGCGCATTGCAGTCTCGCGCGCGGACGAGCGCCCGCCGCCGCGAAAATCGCGCAGGCCGTATTTTGCTTCGTATGTGAAGTCCGCATGCCCCGGACGAAACGTGTTCTTGATCTCGGAGTAATCCTTCGAGCGCTGATCTTCGTTGTCGATCATCAGCGCGATCGGCGTGCCGGTCGTGACTTGAACGCCGGTGTCGGGATGATCCATCACGCCGGAAATAATGCGCACCGTATCGGGCTCGCGGCGCTGCGTGGTGAAGCGCGACTGTCCCGGGCGGCGGCGATCGAGATCGCGCTGGATATCTTCGGCGGTCAGCGGAATTTGCGGCGGGCAGCCGTCGACAACGCAGCCGATCGCAACCCCGTGGCTTTCGCCAAAGGTGGTGACGCGGAACATGTGGCCGAAGGTGTTGAAGGACATCGCTGCCGATCAGAAAAATGGGTGTTTGTGGGTGTCTTGGTAACGTGCGCGACCTGACGGGTCAAATCGCCAAGACCCTAGCCGAACTTCTCTAACCCATTGTTACCAAAGACATAAACGACGCCCTGGTCGATTCGCGTGTCGGAGGCTTCCTGCGCATCCAAATGACCGAGCGTGACCATCAGCGCGCGCATGGTGCCGCCATGCGCCACGACGACCGTGTCGGCGGCCAAGCGCGCCGTACCAGACCCCGAGCCGGTCGGCCACTTCGGCGTAGCTTTCGCCCGACGGCGCGGCCGTCGCCCATTTGTCCTGGAGCCGCAGCGCATAATGCGCCGGATTGTGCGCTTCCATCTCCGGGAAGGTCATGCCTTCCCAATCGCCATAGGCGATCTCGCGCAATTGGTCCTCGATGCGATAGCCCTCGCGCCGGCAGACCGAGCTGGGCGCGCAGCAGATCCATGGTGTGGCGGGCGCGGCCGAGCGGGCTCGAGACATAGTCGAGCCGAGCCGCCTCATGCCCGTTTTGCTTCAGGAGACGGGCCAGAATCGTCCCCGCCGCCGCCGCCTGACCCATGCCCTTGTCGTTGAGCGGGATATCACGCGAACCCTGAACGCGGCCCTCGGCGTTCCAGGCGGTCTCGCCGTGACGGATGTAATAGAGAAGCGGTCGGGGCATGTCGCGCGCGGAATCTGTGAAATCAAGCCCATGGAATGCGGGCGATCGTGGCGGGTGTCAACCGGCGAAAGCCAGCAGATGATGCCCGCTTTTTCCGCATCATGAAGACAGGGGATATGGATTCCGGACAGCCGCTTCGCGACTTCCGGAATGACAACCAAGTTTGAATGACGGTGTTTAGAGCTTCGCCGCGACTTCGGCGGTTGTGGCGGGCGTCGACCACATCGGAATCTCGCTGCCGTCGCCCCAATTGCGCGGGCGATAGAAGGTATGCGCGCCGACCCGGTAGAGCTTGCGCATCTCGCGCACCCAGGACGGGCGCACATAATAGGCATGATAGTGGGTGGACTTGCCGACTTCCGGCAACCACAGCCGGCCGTCGAGCGTTTCGCGTGCGATCTTTTTGGCGCGCTCCCACTGCTCCTGCTCGGTGACGACATCGCGGATGCCGTCGCAGGCGAAGGTGAACTGGCAGGCCAGATGCCGGTGGGAATTCTGATAGACGACGCCGCAGACCGTGTCCGGATAGAAGCCGGAGAAGGTGCGGTTCATCACGACTTGCGCCACCGCGATCTGGCCGCGGACGTTCTCGCTGCGCGCTTCGAAATAGACGGCGTTGGCGAGGCAGCGTTCCTGCTTGTCGCGCGCCTTGCCGAGAAGGCTGAGCCGTTCGGCCGGGCTCTTCGGGTGTTTGGCCTCATCCGTGACGAGGCCCTTGCCGGCAATCGTTTCGCCGGGTTTCGCGGGCAATGCCGCGAGCGTCGCATTGGCTTTGGCATCGGGCGTGGTCATGCCGGGCACGACAACGATGGGCGCTTCACCCGGCGCCCAGCGCTCGAGCGACGACGACGGCGATGTCACGCCGCCGAGCGAGGAGTAGCCGAAGAACAGCCGCGCGGTGCGCACGTTGAAGCCGTCGATATCGGGCTGCGGCAAGCCGGTGTCGCCCCCCGTCGCCAGTTCCTGCAATTCCTGCAGCGGCGAGCCGGATGTCGGCGCCTCATAGTGCGGCAGCGGTTCGGATTTCAGCGCGGCTTCAAGCTCGGGATCGAGCGGCGAGGCCAGCTGCGACTGCGCCACGACCTCGTTTTTCGGATTCACCGAGGCGACGGATTGCTCCACGGGCTGCTCCGGCGCGAGATCGGAGGTCTGCTTGTCGTCCTGTACCGGCGGCAGCGGCAGACGGTCGCCCTTCGAATTCCCGATTGACGACCGGGAAGACGATTTTCTGGCGCGTCACGGTCGCTTCATCGCGTGCGATGGAGCCGGTCACGTCGACATCGCGGGTGGAAACGCTCGCCAGTTGAAGCGTCGGCGGCAGCGGCATCGCGGTCCCGATCGGACGGACGAACGCGAACGTCGCGGCGTGAATGGTGCCGAAGGTCGAGGCCATGCGCTGCTTCTGCCAGCGCTCGGTGACACCGGGCTGACGCACGAGCAGGCTGGCAATATCCTGATAGGCGATGGACGCCGGGAACAGCGTGAACATCGCCAACGTCGCGCCGAACACACGCATACGCAGAGAGACGAACGGACGGCGACGCCGGCGATGCTTTGATACGCTCACGCTACGCTACTCATTCTCCGACGCGCTGTCTTGACGCGACCGGTACGCACTCACACGCAACACAACCAATTCCCGATGCGCAAAACCCCACGCAATTCGAGAGGTTTGTTTGATAGCTCGTTAGGGTTTAGAGGCAGTTAATCGCGTGCGACTTCGCGGCCACAGCCAAGCGAATGAGTCACGCGAGCAGCATGCGCGTGGAAGCAGAGTAAAGAGGGAGTAAAGGAACCGGGACGATCTGTGCCGCGATGGCACTACCCCTTCGCCGGACGATGCCGCAGCATCGACGAGCAAACGATTCCGACAAGCAGGAATCCGATGCCTGCCGCCGTGAGAGTCGGCAGCATGCCGAACCACGACAGGCCGATGCCGTAAAAAATCGGCCCCAGCATCTGTCCGACGAACATCGAGAAGGCATGCAGCGCCATCGGCAGGGATCGCGCCTCGGGAGCGATCTCGGTGGCGAACATCTGAATGCCGGCATGGGTCATGAAGAAGCCCCAGCCGATTCCGAACAGGGCTGCGAACTGGATCGGCCACGGCAGCCCGAAGCCGGTGACCACCAGCATCGAACAGACCAGGACGCCGCCAATCACCATCAGGCGCTTCTGGCCAAAGGCCTTCAACAGCAGCCTGACGGTCGAGGAATAAACGAGAGCGCCGATGGCAAACCCGGAAATGACGATGCCCGAAATCGTCAGGCTGGTGACGCCGGTGTTTGCGACGAACGACGACACGTAGGGAAACATGCCGTGCACGCAGATGCCTTCGACAAGCACGCCGAGAAAGCAGAACGGCGCATTGGGATGCGCCAGAATGGCGCGATACTTCGCGATCAGAACGAGGATCGATGTCGGCGTTCCCGTCGGTCTTCCCTGCTTACGCAAGGCGACTGCCACGGTCGTGGTGGAGATCAGAACAAGCACACCGATAATCAGAAAAACGCTGCGCCAGCCGAAGAGATCGCCCACGATGCCGGAGATGGCCGCGCCCAGCAACCCGCCCGACATGGTGCCGGCCAGAATCCGGCTCATGGTCACCTGCCGCAAATCAAGACTGACGCGATCACTGACGAAGGCCAGAACCACCGGCACGGCACCGCCGGCGCCGAGGCCGCAGATAATGCGGCTGGCGAGCAGAAGATCGAATGATGAAGCAAAGGCGCTGGCGAGATTGCCGATGGCAACCAGCAGAAGACAGGCCGCGATGACATGCGGCTTGCCGAAACGCTCGGCCAAAACGCCCGTGACCGGCTGAACCAGCGCGAATGCGAAAGCAAAAGCCGATGACAGCAGGGCCGCCGTCGTGATCGCCACGGCGAAATCGGATGCGATAGCCGACATAACGGGATCGGGCGCGCGCGCCGACAGCCCGGTCGTGAAAGTGGCGCCTGCGAGAATCGGGATCAGATAGTGCATGGAGTTCCAGCCAGCCAGAACGTCTGGCTGGCGTGCCCTATTGGGGCGGGCGGTGCAAACCACGCTCATCTATTAGCGCTTCCGTCGCCGTGCGTCCCAGTCGCGCGCGCAATGCAGCCTCGCGCGGCGCGAGGGCACTGCCGGTTTTACGACGGAGTGTGTGATGCGCGCGCAGCGCGTCGTCGCCCCTCCCCCTTGTGGGGACGGGTCGGGGGTGGGGTTGGGCTTTTGCGATTGGCACAACAAGCGCCCCTCACCCGCCCGCCTTCGCTAGCGCTTCGGCGGACGACCTCTCCCCGTAAGAACGGGGAGAGGTGAAGAAAAGCACTGCTTCACGGCAGGACGTCCGAATATGGCGTAAGCAAAGCCGCTGCCGATCAGGCGCGCTCGCGCCGAGCATCCGCCAATGCCTCAAGCGCGTCGACACTCAGGGACGGCGCGTCTGCTACGCCGCGTTGGGCCGCAGCGATAATCGCCATCGCGACCTCTTCGGCCGCGACGTCCGGCATTGCGCGCGCCACCAAGTCGAAAGCCTCACCCATCTGGTGAAGGCGCTCGGGCTCGAAAGCGCGATCCTTAAACAGCGCATCAACGGTTGCCATCAGCAAGGATACCGCCGGGAACCGATACAGACCTCTCACAATTCTGCGAGAGATAGTTCCGCTCAGCAGCCGCTAGGGGATGTTCATAAGTTTTCCGCAACCCCTATGGCTTGAAGACCACGGCTGCAGGCTGCGAAATGCGTCGATGGCCATGCGATTTGAAAACGGGTCCCGCAGCACGGTGCGCTTGCTCGAGGACCAAGCCAAAAGCGCGCAGAAGCAGGCTGACACCCTCGCCTGCCGTGCCTGGAACGAGCGCATGCGGCTTCTTGGTGGGCCGGCTTGTCCATCGCCTTCGATCTCGGTGGCGTTGAATGCCGGCTATCGCTTCCTTGAAGTCGTCTGCCAAGGATGCCGCACTCACGCGGCGATCGAACTGTCCAAACTGCGCCGCCGACCATCGTCCGAGGTGCATACACTTGAAGGCGCGCTCGTCTGCCGACGTTGCGCGGATCCGAATGGACGCCGGCGATCACGATCCACGGTGGTTACTCTGCATCAGGAACGTCCCCCCTATTTTGAAGCGTGGTGGACCGATCAGGAGCGCGACCGCCATTAGCTGCGGAACCATCGGCGACCCATGGCGATTGATCAAAGCGTCATCGAGAAGGAGCAGCGCCATGGGTAAATCTCCGCATTTCACCGAACAACCGAAAGAGCCTCAGGCCACCGAGGATCTGCGCGACACCCAGGATGGCGTGATGGATAACGGGACAAGCGGAGCCGACGATGCCGCAAACGTGCCCGAAGGGCTCCGACGCGCGCGGAAGGCACCGCTCGATCCCCAGACCGGCCGAAACAAGGAGCCGTCGGTCTGAATCGAGGCGGACTTCCACCGAACAAGATGGATGCCCGGATCAAGTCCGGGCATGACGCGGAAGTGACGCGGAGTGATGACGGCGGTCTCCCTCGCTCCCGCAGAACGGGGAGAGGTGAAGAGAGACCTTCCTCTCATCCTTCGAGACGCGCCTTTCAGGCGCTCCTCAGGATGAGGACGCTACGCGTGGCCTGCGGGGCCGAGCACACCGCGCCTCGTCGCTGCCCGCAATTTAGGCGTTCCTGCATACCAGCGCGCGATGGAACAAACCGAAGGGTGCTACGTTTCATTGAAATAGTTTCCAGACCAAATCGAGACACTTTCGGTCTCGCTGTCGGTGCGAAAAAAGGTGTACGCCGTGAAAATTCGGGCCGGCTATGACATTGCGCTCCAACTGGCGCAGCCAACGTCAATCGTCTTCATGCTGCGGATGCATCCTTTGCGCCGCCGGGATCTCATTTCCGACGATGTGATGCATCTGTCGTCGTGCATTTCACATGACGAATACTACAACTCGTTCGGCAATATCTGCACGCGCGTGCACGCGCCGGCCGGCGAGCTGAGAATCAGCGCCGACTTCCTGATCCGGGACAACGGCATGCCCGATCCGGTTGCCCCTGACGCGAGGCAAGCCGATATCGACAGGCTCCCCTCCACGGCTCTTCAGTTCCTGATTCCGAGCAGATACTGCGACAGCGACAAGCTGCTGGCCTTTGCATGGTCGCGGTTCGGGACCACCAGGCCGGGCTGGGAGCGCGTACAGGCGATTGTCGATTACGTTCACCAGCATATTACATTCGGCTACCATCACGCGCGTGCGACCCGAACGGCCTCAGAAGGCCACAGCGAGCGCGTCGGCGTGTGCCGCGACTTCGCACATCTTGCCATCGCCCTTTGTCGCGCCATGAACATTCCGGCGCGCTATTGCACGGGCTATCTCGGAGACATCGGCGTGCCGAAGGATCCGGCGCCGATGGATTTCAGCGCCTGGTTCGAAGTGTTGCTGGACGATCGGTGGTATACGTTCGACGCGCGTCACAACGTACCGCGCATCGGGCGGATGCTCATCGCCCGCGGGCGCGACGCGGCCGATGTCGCGATCTCCACAAGCTTCGGAAACACCGATCTCAAGAGGTTCGTGGTGGTGACGGACGAGGTGGACGAAGCGATCGAGCCGGCCCATCAACACGCGTCTCAACGCCTGTTAGCCGGCTCCAGATAACGTCACGGGCTGGTTCGAAGACAATAGCGCGACGAACAGATCACAGCTGGGTGAGGCGCCGCGCATTGTTTGCGACGTGATGGCGATAACGCTCCACAACCGAGTGGGGCGTGCTGCCGCCGCACATGTTCGCGCCTGCCTCAAACCCGGCGTCCATCTTTTCCGCGAACATGAGCGTGAACTCTTCGGCGCCCAAGTCCCCGCCGGCGGCCAGGCGGGCCAGGCGCAACCTGACCACTTCACTCGATTCCAGAGCCAACATCGTCATCGAGTGCCAAAAGCCGAACATCAACATACCGTACTCCACACCGCCGGGTTCCCGGGTCAATGCTCAATACCCCAAAAGGGTCCCTCACATACGATATTTGTTCCCTTTCGCCCACGCGCAGGCTTGTGAAAAAAGGGCTTGTGAAAGAAGGGCGCAAGACAACGATGAGCTTAAGGCGCTGCGCACTTAATCCAGATTAAGGCGCTTGGTTTCCCCTTCGTTACAGTCGCACGATCACCGCCCGGCCCCTGGCAGATTTTCGGTGACAGAGAGACCGCTCGTGCTCCCGCCAAAATGCGGCAGACGTCCCTATGGCGGATTACAGAATTTTTGTTCTCAACCAGCGGCGTCGTATCGACACGCCCGCTATCGTTGTCTCATGCGAGACGGATGAGGAGGCGGTACGCCACGCCCATGCCCATGTCGATAGAACCGCCGTGCAGATCTGGGACGGCAACCGCATCGTCGCGGAGCTGCCACCCAAGGCGATATATTCGAACACGCAGCAGATCAATTCCGCGGTCGATACCGGCGGCGCGAACTCAGGAACTTCTTGCCACGATCATGGTTGAATTGCGGGTATGCAAATACTCGCGAGCGGCACCGACCGGATTCCCCCAATTCCCACATGGCTGGTGTCGCTCGATCTCACATCAACAACACGCAGCTTCGAAGGAACGAAGCAGCTCAACACCTATTTTCCGGGAGAGATATCAATGACGGACACAACGACAATCGTCGTGACCGAGCCGCAGGTTGCCGGCGTTTCGTGGGCGGCCGTTCTTGCCGGCGCGGTTGTTTCGCTGGCTTTGACACTGGTCCTGCTGACGTTAGGAACCGGATTGGGGCTGGCCGTGGTTTCGCCCTGGGCCAATGAAGGCGTATCGAGCGGAACATTTCATATCGCCAGCGGCGTCTTTCTGCTGGTCGTCGCCACGATGGCCTCTGCGCTGGGTGGCTACGTTGCAGGACGCCTGCGTTCGAAATGGGTCGGCGTCGCAAGTGACGAAGTCTATTTCCGTGACACCGCGCACGGCTTTCTCGCCTGGGCCGTGGCCTCCGTCATCGGCGCCGCGTTGCTTGGATCCGCAGCCGCAGGTGTCGTGAATTCGACGACCTTCGGTCTCGCGCAGGGCGCAGCAATCGGCGGATCGTCATCCGTCAGCGACCCTTACGTCGATCGCCTGCTGCGGCCGGCGGCGACAACCCCGAGCCCGCAATCGGCGCCTTCGCCGCTTGGTGCTGCCGCTCCGGCCACGGACGACACGACCGAGCTGCGCGCCGAACTCTCGCGGATCTTCGCCACCAGCTTCCGCACGCGTGCAGAAATCGGCAACGACGACAAGGTCTACATCGCGCAGGCGATCTCGCGGCGAACGGGCGTCAGCCAGCCGGACGCCGAGCGTCGTGTAAACGAGGTTGTCGTTCAGGCGAAGTCAGCCGCGGACGAGGCCCGCAAGGCCGCGATGAAACTCGCGCTGTGGATGACCGCCGCGTTGTTCCTTGGCGCATTCGCGGCAAGCCTGGCCGCAACCGAAGGTGGCGGTCTGCGCGACGGCACCTGGACCAAACCCCGTTACTAAGCCAACCCGTTCGAAACAAAGAAGAGGAGAAAAGACATGGGACGCGGAATATTGCTTTGGCTGATCGGTGTGCCGATTCCAATCATCATTCTACTCGCACTCCTGAGATAAAGCAGAAGCCCGCCGACATGGCGGGCTTTTTGTTTGAGCGACGCCTCCCGGTGGCGGGCGGCCGGAACCAGAACCGCCCGGCGGCGTTTATCCCAACAGTTTCAACCACGCAGTCAGTATCTTCATGCCCAGAAAAGCTCACGGTGAACAGCTGGGCGATACGTTCCGCTTTGAAGATGCCGAACGCGTCGCCGCCGACCTGCAAGCACAGGCAGAGGCCTTGCCGCCGGGTGACGACCGTTCGGAACTTTTGCGGAAGGCCGGCACGTATCGCGCGCTCGCCGAGATGAAGCGTTTTTTAAAGCCAAAAGCCGATTAACAAGACTGACCCGCATGCCGCGCTATCGGATCGATTTGCTGGATGCCGACAATTCAGTCGTGGGCAGGCCGACCATGGTCGAATGCGAAAGCGACGACGACGCGCTTCGCATCGCGCGGGTCTTTGCCCTGGGACACGCGATCCAGATCTGGCGCGACGACAAGCATCTGATCGCCATGTTCCCCGCAGACCCGCAATCCGCCACGACTGCGGACGGAACGGAAGACGCAGACTAGCAATAGGGATACGCGGGTGAAAACTCCGACAGGCGCGGAACAGAACTCGCCCCGTCGCATTGAATAAATGTCCGGTCTGCATGTCCCCTGCAAACTGGATAATCCCGGCGCTCAACACGCCCTGAAAAGCCTGAAGCATGAGCCCATCATGTTTCAGGCTTTTTGCGTGATGGCGATCTTTTTCGGAACAAAGGTTCCGGCGTCGTGTTCTCCCACATACCCCTTACAAGTGGAGATTCCCGTGGCCAAGAAGCCGAAACTGCTCAGCGATCTTTTTCATGAGACGCTGAAAGACATCTACTTCGCCGAAAACAAAATTCTCAAGACGCTGCCGAAGATGCAGAAGGCGGCTCAGTCCAAAGAGCTGAAGGCTGCGTTTGCAAAGCACGCGCGCGAGACCAAGGTTCAGGTCAAGCGCCTCAATGCCGTGTTCAAGATCATCGGCAAGCCGGCGCGCGGCAAGACCTGCGCCGCGATCAACGGCATCACCGATGAGGGCGCGGAGATCATGAAGGAGTTTAAGGGCATGCCTGCTCTTGACGCCGGATTGCTGGCCGCCGCGCAGGCTGTCGAGCACTACGAGATATCGCGCTACGGCACGCTGCGGACATGGGCCCAGGAACTTGGGCACACTGAGGCAGCCAAGCTTCTTCAGGAAACGCTCAATGAAGAAGGCGCGACCGACAAGGCGCTGACGACTCTCGCCAAGAGGGTTGTGAACATCGAGGCCGAGGGCGAGATGTAATCCGCCCGCTGAATCGATTGCGAGATTCACATTGCAACCTGAAGCATGCAGAGCATGCTTCAGGTTTTCGTACGTAGTTCCATCGACGGAACCTTGAGCCGGTGGAACTCACGTATGGAACTGACATGTGGAACTCTGCGCATGTGACGTCTCGGGTCACAACTTTCTTATGCGATTTCAGCCTTTGTTTAAGTGTTCCCGTCCAGTGTCCCGCTGAACAGGCGGAGACAAAAATGCTGAACATCAAATCGTTTCTCAATGACAATTCCGGCGCAACGGCGATCGAGTACGGCCTCATCGCAGCGCTCGTGTCGGTGGTCATCATCGGCGCGCTGACGACTCTGGGGACCAAGCTGACCTCGACGTTCGCTGCGGTGTCCGCCAAACTGAAGTGACAATTCGTTTTCTGGTCTGTTGGCTTATGGCTGAGCTTGCAAATCAGGTCGACACGCCGCCTGGGGTCAAAGCCGGGCGGCGTACTTCTTTTGAGCGGGGCGTCGTCTCAGCTCGAGTGCGCATCAACAAAAAGCCCGGCATCAAGCCGGGCTTTTGCATTTCATAAGCTGAGCGCAGCATTACGCCTGGCTGGCCGGATCCTTGCCGAGCGCGGCCTGCGCGGCTGCGAGGCGCGCGATCGGCACGCGGTAGGGCGAGCACGACACGTAATCGAGACCGGCGGCGCTGCAGAAGGCGACCGACGCCGGATCGCCGCCATGTTCGCCGCAGATGCCGACCTTCAGGTCCGGACGCGTCTTGCGTCCGCGCTGCAACGCCGATCTTGACCAGTTCGCCGACGCCGTCGCGATCGAGCGACACGAACGGATCGATCGGCAGGATGCCACGCGCCACATAGGTGCCGAGGAAGGAGGCGGCGTCGTCGCGGCTGATGCCGAACGTCGTCTGCGTCAGATCGTTGGTGCCGAACGAGAAGAACTCGGCCGACTGCGCGATATCGCCCGCCATCAGCGCGGCGCGCGGCAGTTCGATCATGGTGCCGACCTGATAGGTCGAGCTTGTGGCCGGTTTCCTTGATCACCGCCTGCGCCATCGCATCGATGCGCGCCTTGATGAGATCGAGCTCGGCGTCGAGTGGCCGACCAGCGGCACCATCACCTCGGGCACCACCGGCTTGCCGGTGCGCTTGCCCGCCTCGATGGCGGCTTCGAAAATGGCGCGCGCCTGCATCTCGGCGATTTCGGGATAGGCAATGGCGAGACGGCAGCCACGGAAGCCGAGCATCGGGTTGAATTCGTGCAGTTCGCGCGCGCGATCGGCGAGCTTCTGCACGCTTTCGCCCATGGCGCGGGCGACTTCTTCCAGTTCGGCCTGCGTGTGCGGCAGGAATTCATGCAGCGGCGGATCGAGCAGGCGGATCGTCACCGGCATGCCCTCCATGATCTCGAACAGATCGACGAAATCGGCGCGCTGCATCGGCAGAAGCTTCGACAGCGCCGCGCGACGCGTCTTCCTCGTCGTCGGCCAGAATCATCTCGCGCACGGCGCGGATGCGGTCGTCGTCGAAGAACATGTGCTCGGTGCGGCACAGGCCGATGCCTTCGGCGCCGAAGCTGCACGGCGACGCGGCGCGTCGGCCGGCGTTTCGGCGTTGGCGCGCACCTTCAGGCGGCGCACGGAATCGGCCCAGCCCATCAGCGTGCCGAAATCGCCGGTCAGTTCCGGCTCGATCATCGGCATCGAGCCGGCCATGACACTGGCCGATTGCCGCCGTCGATCGTGATGATGTCGCCGGTCTTGAGCGTGCGTGCGCCCACGGTGATCGTGCCCTTGCCGTAATCGATGCGCAGTGTCGCCCGCGCCCGAGACGCAGGGCTTGCCCATGCCGCGCGCGACCACGGCCGCGTGACAGGTCATGCCGCCGCGGCTCGTGAGAATGCCCTCGGCCGCATGCATGCCGTGAATGTCTTCCGGGCTGGTCTCGATGCGCACCAGAATGACCTTCTGCCCGTTCGCTCTTCAGACGCTGCGGCTTCGTCGGCGGAGAACACGACCTTGCCGGACGCCGCGCCCGGCGACGCCGGCAGACCCGTTGGCAGCACTTGCGCTTGTCGGCCGGGATCGATGGTCGGATGCAGCAACTGATCGAGCGCCGCCGGATCGATGCGCTTGATGGCTTCCTTCTTCGATAATCAGGCCTTCATTGACCATGTTCGACGGCGATGCGCAGCGCGGCCTTGGCCGTGCGCTTGCCGGTGCGGGTCTGCAGCATCTACAGCTTGTCTCTGCTGGACGGTGAATTCGATGTCCTGCATGTCGCGGTAATGCTTTTCGAGCAGGCGATAGATGCGCGTCAGCTGGTTGTAAGCCTCCGGCATCTCTCTTCCATCGACGGCTTGCGTGGAGCCTGGATGCTTGCGCGCGGCTTCGGTGATGTCCTGCGGCGTGCGGATGCCGGCGACGACGTCTTCGCCCTGCGCGTTGATCAGGAATTCGCCGTAGAAGGCGCTTTTCGCCGGTGGAGGGATTGCGCGTGAAGGCAACGCCCGTGGCCGACGTCGTCGCCCATGTTGCCGAACACCATCGCCTGCACGTTGACGGCGGTGCCCCAGATCGTCGGGGATGTTCGTGCAGGCGGCGATAGGTGATCGCGCGCGCGTTCATCCACGACCGAAGACGGCGCCGATGGCGCCCCAGAGCTGTTCCTGCGGATCCTGCGGGAAGGGCTTGCCCGTGGTTCTCGCTAGCACGGCCTCCTTGTAGCGGCTGACGAGCTCCTTCCAGTCGTCGGCGCGTCAGCTCGGTGTCGAGCTTGTAGCCGCTGCGATCCTTGCTGCAGCATCCAGGAACTGTCTTCGAAGTGATGATGCTCGAGGCCCAGCACGACGTCGCGAGTACATCGTGATGAAGCGGCGATAGCAGTCATAGGCAAAGCGCGGGTTGCCGGTCTTCTTGGCCAGCGCCTTCGACCGTTTCGTCGTTGAGGCCGAGGTTGAGGACGGTGTCCATCATGCCCGGCATCGAGCGCGCGGCACCCGAACGCACGGAGACCAGCAGCGGATTGTTCGGCATCGCCGAACTTCTTGCCGGTCAGCGGCTTCGACCTGCGCCAGCGCCTTCTCGACCTGCGCCTTCAGCTCGTTCGGGATATGCGTTCTTGCTTGTCGTAGTACTCGGTGCAGACATCCGTGGTGATGGTGAAGCCCGGAGGCACCGGCAGTCCGAGATTGCACATCTCGGCGAGGTTGGCGCCCTTGCCGCCGAGCAGGTCCTTCATGCGGCGCGGCCTTCGGCCTTGCCGTCGCCGAACGTAAACACCCACTGGCCCGGGCGGATGGTGGTGACCTTCGCGGAGACGGGCTTTTTCGGCGGCGCCTTGGCGGTGGCGACCCTGGCCGGCGAGGCCTTCTTGGCTGCCTTTTTGGCGGATTTCTTCGCCGGTCGCGCGGCCGATTTGCGCGCAGGCGCTGATTTTACGGGCTTCGTCTTGCGTGAGGAGGCTTTGGCCATGGGATCACGTTCTGCGGGAGACTGAAGGGACGATGATGCGGCGCAACAAACACGCTTCCGGCGCACCGCGCAAGCCCGCCAGTCTGGAAAACCACAATGCGAAGCTACCCGTGAGCGGGTGATTTTCTCGAAGAATGCTCGGCAAGATCGCGGCAAATCCCGCTTTCGCTTTCTTTAAAAAGCGGCGAAATTCGCGGACGATGATGGCGGAGTGGATTACCGCACGCTCAGCGCAAAATGCCGAGCCCAAGGATGCCGATGACGATCAGATAGATCGCGACAATGAAATTCAGAAGCCGCGGCATGATGAGAATCAGCACGCCGGCGATGAGTCAACGATGGGCTGAAGGTTGGCAATGCTGAAGGTCATGGATGCTCCTGGGCGCAAATGGCCAAGGCCAACGCATGACAGGCGCGCGGGTTCCATCGCGAAACCCGGACGCAGGCATAAAGGCGGAGAATTATCCCGCGATCTTGGAGAAGTCGGCGACGGGGAGCGTCGCGGCGCGGATCTGATTGAGCAGCGTCAGACGATTTTCGCGCACCGCCTTGTCGTCGGCGTTGACCGTGACCTTGTCGAAGAAGGCGTCGACAGCGGGCCGCAGCTTGGCGAGCGCGGTCATGGCGGCAGCGAAGTCTTCCTTCGCGACAGCCGCGGCGGCATCCTTTTCGGCAGCGGCGATGGCGATGGCGAGCGTCTTTTCTTCGATCTGATCCAGCTTCGATGCGTCGACCGCGCCGTTATAGCTCTTGCCGTCTTTCTTCTCTTCGATGCGCAGAATGTTCGCCCCGCGCTTGATGCCGGCGAGCAGTGTTGCCGTCGTCGGTGTGGAATTTGCCCAGCGCCTCGACGCGGCGCACGACGAGCAGCAAGTCATCTTGCCCTTCGAGCGAGAACACAGCGTCGACGAGATCGTGTCGCGCGCCCTGCTCGCGCAATTGCACTTTGAGGCGATCGGCGAAGAACGACAGGAGATCTTCCGACTTCGTGATCTTGCCAAGCGGCAGACGCAGATTGTTGTCGACGAGGATGCGGATCACACCCAACGCCGCACGACGCAGCGCATACGGATTCTTCGAGCCGGTCGGCTTCTCATCGATGGCCCAGAAGCCGGTGAGAATATCCAGTTTGTCGGCCAGCGCGACGGCGATGCTGACCGGATCGGTCGGCACGCGATCGGTCGGGCCCTGCGGCTTGTAGTGTTCCTCGATGGCGGCGGCGACGCTTTTGTCCTCGCCCTGCGCCAGCGCGTCGTAGCGACCCATCAGCCCCTGCACTTCGGGAAGTTCGCCGCGACCTCGGTGAGCAGATCGGCCTTCGACAGCTGCGCCGCGCGCCTGACCTTGGCCACATCGGCGCCTACCAGCGGCGCGAGTTCAACCGCGAGCTTTTCGATCCGCGCGAGGCGCGCAGCCTGCGTGCCGAGCTTCTCGTGAAACACGATCTGCTCGAACTTGTGGAGGCGATCTTCGAGCTTCGTCTTGAGGTCGGTCTCGTAGAAGAATTTCGCATCCGACAGCCGCGCGCGGATGACGCGCTCGTTGCCGTGGACGATGGCCGTGCCGCCATCCGACGCCTCGATATTGGCGACGAGGATGAACCTGGACACCAGCATGCCCGATTTGGGATCGCGCACCACGAAGCATTTCTGGTTGTTGCGGATGGTGGCGCGGATGACTTCGGACGGAATCGACAGAAACTCGTTGTCGAACGAGCCCATCAGCGGCACCGGCCATTCGACGAGGCCGGAGATTTCCTCCAGCAGCTTCTCGTCCTCGACCACTTCGAAGCCCTGCGCGAAAGCGAGTTGCCGGGCGTCATGCAGGATGGTGTTGGCGCGACGCTCGGGATCGAGCACGACCTTGGCGGCCTTGAGCTTGACCACGTAATCGTCGAAGCGCTTCACCGCGATCGCAGCCGGCGCCATGAAGCGATGACCCTGCGTGGTGGTGCCGGCTTCGACGCCACCGACGGAGAAGCTGACCGACTTCCGGCTCTTCCATCTCGGTCGAGAAGGTGGCGACGATGGAGTGCAGCGGACGCACCCAGCTGAGCGAGCCGGACTTCGCAGACGCCTCGCCCCAGCGCATCGACTTCGGCCAGGGGAAGGTGCGGATGATGACGGGCAGAATTTCGGCCAGAACCTCGAGCGTCGGGCGGCCGGGCTTGTCGATCAGCGCGATGTAGAAGTCGCCCTTCTTGGGGTCCTTCTGGATTTTTGCCTCGTCGAGCGACGACAGGCCCGTGGCCTTGAGGAAGCCCTGCACGGCGGCATCGGGGCCACCGACGCGCGGACCTTTGCGTTCTTCCTTCAGATCGGGCTGACGCGCGGGAATGCCGTGCACGGTGAGCGCCAGACGGCGCGGCGTCGCAAACGCCTTGGCGCCTTCATAGACGAGACCTTCGGCCACGAGCTTGTCGGTGACCATGCGGCGCAGATCGTCGGCCGCCTTCGCCTGCATGCGCGCGGGAATTTCCTCGGAGAAGATTTCAAGCAGAAGATCAGGCATGGGAGTTCTGCGCGCTCGGCGCGTCTCCCTCCCCCCGCTTGCGGCGGGGAGGGGTCGGGGGTGGGGGGCGTGGTGTGGTGCACGGCCGCGCCGATTGACGACAGGACACCCGGAACATTTTTCAAGACGTCGTTGTTCCAGAAACGAACGACACGATAGCCGCGCGATGACAAAAAGGCCGTTCGGCGATCATCGGCAGCGTTATCCGCGTGCTGTCCGCCATCCAATTCGATCGCGAGCCTGAGCGTGTGGCTCGCGAAGTCGCAAAAGTAAGGTCCGATCGTCGCCTGACGCCGGAAGTGATGCTGCTTGAAGGGCGGCTGCCGTAGATGCTGCCAGAGTTTCTTCTCGGCATCGGTCATATCTCGACGCAGCGTGCGGGCTCGCGGGATACGCGTGTCGACGACGGACGGCTTGCGCATCAAGCACCCCCCACCCCTGACCCCTCCCCGCCGCAAGCGGGGGGAGGGGAACAGTGCATCCATCTCTAATGAAGCGGCAAGCATCCGTTCAGGCCTTCCCTTCGCGCGCGAGCGTCGGTTCGAGTTCCTGGCCAAAGCCGATATCGTGTCCATCGATATCCTGAATGCCGAACTCAAGTACACGGTAAGGTTGCTCGCACAATTCATAATCGATGGTGGCGCCGCGCCCCTTCAGCTCGTCAAACATCGCGCGCGCGTCGTCCACCCAGAAATAGACGTTCCACACGCCTTCGCTGACTTTCCAGTGCGGCACGATGGTGTGGTTTTGCGGCGCCTGCTTCAGCATCAGGAAACAATCGTTGCGGCCGAGAATGGCGAAATGCGGCGGATCGCCGACGACGTTGCGGCTCTCGAAGCCGACCTGATCGTTCCAGTATTTGAGGCTGCCTGGCAAATCGTTCGCCATCAGGATCGGCGCGTGCAGCTTGAGCTCAGCGGTGCTCATACGCCGCCTCCGGTCGCAGTCGCAAGCCAGGCTTCGCCGCAGGCCTTGGCCAGTTCGCGCACGCGCAGGATATAGCTCTGACGTTCCGTTACCGAGATAACGCCGCGCGCATCGAGCAAATTGAAAACGTGGCTGGCCTTGATGCACTGATCGTAGGCCGGCAGCGCCATCAGATGCTTGCGGTTATTGCCTTCACCGCTCCATCCGTCGCCAAGATATTTGCGGCACGCGCCTTCGGCCATCTTGAACTGCTCGAACAGCATCGTGGTGTCGGCATATTCGAAATTGTGCCGCGAATATTCCTGCTCGGCCTGAAAGAACACGTCGCCATAGGTGACCTTGTCGGCGCCCTGCCCGCCGTTGAAGTTCAGATCCATGATGCGATCGACGCCCTGCAGATAACAGGCGAGACGCTCCAGGCCGTAAGTGAGTTCGCCGGCGACCGGCGAGCACTCGAAACCTGCGACCTGCTGGAAGTAAGTGAACTGCGACACTTCCATGCCGTCGCACCAGCACTCCCAGCCGAGACCCCAGGCGCCCAGCGTCGGGCTTTCCCAATCGTCCTCGACGAAGCGGATGTCGTGCAGCGCGGAATCGATGCCGATGGCCGCGAGCGAACGCAGATAGAGATCCTGCAGATCCGGCGGCGATGGCTTCAGAATGACTTGATACTGGTAGTAGTGCTGCAGGCGGTTGGGGTTCTCGCCGTAGCGGCCATCCTTCGGGCGGCGCGAGGGCTGCACGTAAGCGGCCTTCCACGGGCGCGGACCGAGCGCGCGCAACGTGGTGGCGGGGTGAAACGTGCCCGCGCCCATTTCCATGTCGTAGGGCTGCAGGATGACGCAGCCCTGTTCCGCCCAGAAACGCTGCAGCGTCAGGATCATGCCCTGGAAGGAGCGCTCCGGGCGCATGTGCGACGACATATCCGACATGGAATCCTGCTGGAAAATCTTGGAATTAGGGCGGTTTCGCCCCCTGCTCTAACCGCGCGCCGACGCCGAATCAAGGCGCGGGCGGACCCGTCACATTTAATCGAAACCGGTAACGAGGCCGTAACCGCTGCGGCAGAGCGGTGTCCGAATCGAGGCTGGTGGTTGGTTTTTGTTAGGGACCGCCCGGCTACCAAGGATGCGCGAAAGGGCCCGGGAGAACCCGGACCTAAAAACTTCGAACCCGTTCGAACCTCCTCCTCGGAGGCGGCGACAAACAGGTAACGAAGCAAGGGAGAAGTCAGATGGTTGCGTTTCAGGTGATCGGTGCGGTTCTGGTGCTGCTGTCTCTGGCGGCGATGATGTCGGAAGACACCCGCCCCTCCAAGTTCGGTTAGTCCTTCTGGAGCATGATCTTTTCCGAAAACCGGTTTCCACTTTTCGGGATCATGCTCACGCCCAAGTTTTACTGGACGACCTCCAGGCTTGCTGCCGGCCCTCAAGGCGATGCCCCGCCTAAGGCCGGCACAAGTGTTTTTAGAGCTATCTAGCTGTAAAGTTTCGATTTATTCCGGGCGCCAGACGCCCGTCTTGGGGTCAAGCCGCAGCCGCGGCAGCCGCTCTTTCACGACCGCCTCCGACATCCGCTGCTCGTTCAATTCGCGCTCGACGCGGCGAACAAGGCGCGTCACGACGCGGGCCAGGATCGCACTTCCCAGCGCCCCAAACGCCCAAACCACAAATCGCGGCATATTCCATTCCTCTCTGCCCCTTGGTTCCAGTCTGGGGCCAGCATCGCGGCGAAGCTGTGGCGGAGCCCGAGGCACGGCCGGAGACGTAACGCCGCATCAGGCGGGTCGTTTCAAGGTATTTAAATACCTTAATCCCCCAGGACCAACGGCGTGGCGTCGCGCAGCACCGATTCCGCCTGCGGCGCGTCGAGCGTCAGCCGGTCGAGCAACCGCAGCGGACCGCGCGCGCCCTTGGTGGCCTCGACCAGAATGCGAATGGCCGCAGTGCCCGCGCGCGGGTGCACCGGCTTGACGGCGACATCGCCGAAGCCGCGTGCGAGTGCGGCGAGCACGTCGGCCAATCCATCCGCGCGCCAGATCAGCGTCAGCGTCCCGGAGGGTTTGAGGATACGACGCGCCGCGTGAACGAAGGCGTCGAGCGTCGTGCCGTCGGCAGCATGCGCGGCCTCGCGCAGCGCATCCGGCGAACGCTGGTGGCGCGCCGAATCGGTGAAGGGTGGATTGGTCATCACGCGATCGAAGGAATCGGGCCCCAACCCGGCGTCGGTGAATTGCGCCGCGGAGGCTGTGACATCGAGTGCGACGGTGCGTGCGGGAATTGCGTTCAGCGCAATATTCGCCGTCGCGAGTGCAACAAGTTCAGATTCGCGCTCGACCAGCGTCAGGTCGACGCCGGAGACGCGCGCAGCCAAGGCCAATCCCGCCGCACCGACGCCCGCGCCGAGATCGGCCACGCGATCGCCCGCACGCGCCGGCACGCAGGCCGCAAGCAGCATGGCGTCATGACCGGCGCGGTGGCCGCTGCGCAACTGGCGCAGCCGCAGACGCCCGCCGAGAAACGCGTCTTCGGTAAAATCGGCCGGTGCGTCAGCCCCTGATCCGACGACTGAACTCACTCAAATTCCCTTATTTGTTTGCGCATGATCTTGTCCGAAAACCGGTACCCACTTTTCGGGATCATGCGTCATCTGGACGAAGTTCATGACCCAGACCGGCGTCGATCACGATCTGGCGCGCGGCGGCGATGTCTTCGGCGCCGACCAGGACCCTGCGCGGCAGGATGCCGAGCGAGCCGTCGAGCACGCTCATGTTCTGATCGAACACCATGTGGCCGATGCCGGCGCCGTCCAAAAGCGCGCCGACCGCGGAAATGAGCACGGCGTCGTTGGTCCGGATCAGTTCGCGCACCGCCACCTCTCGTCTCCCGCCCCGAATTTGCCCAATCGCCTCGCCGGGCGAACCGGCACTATGCACCATCGCCTCGTCAAGTGCCCATTCGAGCCACTTGCCGCGCGCAGCCAGCGTTTCTATTGTCCACTGAAAGTTGGCCGAGGAATAGCCCACAGGGAGTGCGGAATTGGCGGTTGTCGTCCCCTTTGAAAGTCCGTCCGGAGCGTCGATCGAAACTCTGGTGGCACTCGTTGCACCCGACATGGCGCGGGTGAATACGACGATTCTGTCGCGGACCGGCTCCGAGGTGACGATGATCCCGGAAGTCGCCAATCATCTGATTTCCTCCGGCGGCAAACGACTGCGGCCGATGCTGACGCTGGCGATGGCGCAACTCGCAGGCTATGGCGGCGAAGGCCATATCAAGCTCGCGGCGGCCGTGGAGTTCATGCACACCGCGACGCTTTTGCATGACGACGTCGTCGATCAGAGCGACATGCGGCGCGGCAAGCTCGCGGCACGCATGCTGTGGGGCAATGAGGCGAGCGTGCTGGTCGGCGATTTCCTGCTCGGCCAGGCGTTTCGCATGATGGTGGAAGTCGGATCGCTGCGCGCGCTGGAAATTCTGTCGGCGGCCGCGGCGACGATTGCCGAGGGCGAAGTGGCGCAGCTTGCGGCTGCGAAAAATACCTCCACCACCGAGGACGAATATCTCAACGTCGTGCGCGGCAAGACGGCCGAACTGTTCGCCGCCGCCTGCGAAGTCGGCCCGGTGATCGCGGCGAAGCCGAAGGCCGAAGAGGCCGCATGCCGGTCCTACGGCATGAATCTCGGCATTGCATTCCAGCTCGTCGACGACTCGCTCGACTATGGCGGCAAGGCCGCCAAGCTCGGCAAGAATGTCGGCGACGATTTCCGCGAAGGAAAGATCACGCTGCCGGTGGTGCTGGCGTTCCGCCGCGGCAACGATACCGAACGCGCCTTCTGGACGCGCACGCTGCAGCACGGCGAAATCAAGGACGGCGATCTCGACCACGCCATCGGCCTGATGACGCGCCACCGCACGCTCGACGACACCATCGCGCGCGCACGGCATTATGGCGATATCGCCGTCGATGCGCTCGGGCTGTTCCCGCCGTCACAGATGAAGACCGCGCTCGAGCAGGTCGTGGCGTTCTGCGTGGCGCGATCGCATTAGCGAGCGCCTACGCCCTCATCCTGAGGAGCGCCTGTAAGGCGCGTCTCGAAGGATGAGGCTGGCCAGACAATCTCATGGTTCGAGACGGTCGCTACGCGACCTCCTCACCATGAGGGTCGTTCCTCCCAGCGGCAATGCCGCCCTACCCCAGCTCCCCGCTCCACACCCACCATTCGGGATGCACGAGGCTGAGCGCGTCGGCGGCGGAGTGCGCCATCATGGCGTCGGAGTAGAGCCCGAAGCACGTCGCCCCCGAGCCGGACATGCGTGCGACCTCAATGCCCTGCGTTACGCTCAAGCGCGTCGAGCACTTCGGTGATCATCGGCTCCAGACGGCAGGCCACGCCTTCGAGATCGTTGCGGCCGGAACGGATCGTCTCCAGCGAGACGACCGCCGACACCGACAATTCGGGCGCCGCCTTGCCGAACTGACCCGGCTTGAGGCCGAGCGCGTCGAAGACCGACGGCGTCGACAGACTCCTGCGCGGATTGACCAGCACGCAGGGAAAGCGCGGCACCGTGAGCGGCGCGAGATCGTCGCCGATGCCGCGCATCAGGCAGCCGAGCGACACAAGACAGACGAGCACATCGGCGCCGGTCGCGCGCGCGGCGTCGATCAGGGCCGGTTCGTCGAGCGGCAATGAATTGGCGCGGGCGAGCAACCGCAGCGCCGCCGCCGCATCGGCAGACCCGCCGCCGATGCCGGCTGCGACCGGCAGATGTTTTTCAAGGTGAAAGCGTCCGAGCTTCAGACCGGGAACGCGCAATTCCAGCGCGTGCGCCGCCTTGAGCACGAGATTGTCGGCGACATTGCCGCACTCCGCGGCCATGGGGCCTTTCACGTCGAGGCCGAACGCAGCACCGGGCTCCAGCGTCAGGGTGTCGGCGCAGCCGGCGAAGGCGACGATGCTTTCGAGATCGTGATAGCCGTCGGCACGCCGTCCGCGCACGCGCAGCGTGAGGTTGATTTTCGCGCGGGCGGATTTCAGCGAGCGACTGCATGGCCGGGGGAGATTAGCCGCCGTTGCCCTTCTTGTCGCCATTGGAGGCGGAAGGAGATTTGTCGATGTTCCGGCAAGCCGTCCTTCAGCTTGGCTTCGATCTTCGGCAGCTCGTCGGGCTCGGCCTTGAGATCGCGCGCATGCGCCCACTGGAAGCGGGCCTCCAGCGTGCGGCCGACGCGCCAATAGGCATCGCCGAGATGATCGTTGATGGTCGGATCCTCGGGCTTCAGCTCGATGGCGCGCTCGAGGTTCTTCACCGCCTCGTCGTAATTGCCGATGCGGTAATAGGCCCAGCCGAGCGAATCCACGATGTAGCCGTCATCCGGGCGCTGCTCGACGGCGCGGCGGATCATCTTCATGCCGTCGTCGAGATTGATGCCCTGATCGACCCAGGAATAGCCGAGATAGTTGAGCACCTGCGGCTGGTCCGGCTGCAGCTCGAGCGCCTTCTTGAAATCGGCCTCGGCCTTCGGCCAGTTCTTCGAGCGCTCCAGGCAGATGCCACGGAAATAATGCTGCACCCAGTTGTTGCGGCCCTCCGCGGGCAACGCCTCGACGGCGCGGTCGTAGGTCTCGGCGCACTCGGCGAACATCTTGCGGCCGCGCTGGACGTTGCCCAGCATGGTGATGGCATCGAGATCCTTCGGGTTCTCGGCGACGAGATCCTTCAGGATGCGAATGGATTCCTCGGTGCGATCCACCGCATCGAGATTGGACGCCTGCTGGATGCGCGCATTGCGCTTCAGCGGCGAATTCGCCGGCACCTTGTCGTAGGACGCGATGGCGAATTGCGGCTTCTTGAGCTGCTCGTAGAGATCGGCGAGCGACAATTGCGCCAGCGCATGATCGGGCTTCAGATACAGCGCGAGCTGCAGATAGACGAGCGAGAGATCCTCACCGCCGCGGCGCGCCAGCGTTGAGCCGATGCCGTACAGCGCTTCGGCCGCGCCGGACTGCGGCGAATCCACCAGCGGCGGCAATTTCTTGCCCGCCTTCAGTTGCGCCAGGCTGTCGATCACGAGCGGATGCTGCGGCAAGCCCTTCGCGAGTTTTTCGAAAACGTCGATGCCCGCCTGCACATCCTTGTGACGCGACTGGAAGCGGCCCCAGGCCTCGGCCGGGCGCAGCGCTGCATTGTCGAGCTTGTAGACGCGCTCGAGCCGCGGACCGGCCTCGGCCGGACGGCCGGCGAGATCGGCCATCATGCCCGAATGCAGATCCTTGAAGATCGGATACCATTCGGCGCCCTGCAGCTTGTCGATGCTGGCGAGCGCGCCGCGCCAGTCATTGGCGCCGACACTCGCCCAACCCGACAGCATCGTCGCGACGAGATCGGTGATGGGACCGCGGACCGACTGGTTGATATGGGTCTTGGCGGATTCGTAACGCTTCTGCTTGAGATCGCGCGCGCCGACGATGAGCTGGGCGACGCGATGGTTCTTGTCCATGCGCAGAAGATTGTCGGCGAGCTTCACGGCCTCGTCGAAATCGCCCTCGGCGACGGTGGCGAGGAACGCGCGCTCAAGCAATTCGCCGTTCTTCGGATCGGCGCGCAGCGTGGCGCGATAGAACGACGCCGCCGCACCGGCGTCGCGCTGCATGCTGGCATGACGCGCGGCGAGATAGCTGCCGGAGGTGGAGAGGCGAATGCTGTTGTTGAGCAGTTCCGAAATCGTCTGCTTGCCCTGGAACTGGCCCTTGTCCTGATTTTTGGGTTGCTGCGCCAAGAGCGGCGCGGGAAGGACCAGCGCGGCAACGGCGACACCGGCAAGAGCTGCGTGCGCGAACCGCTTGGGCAGGACGGACAGGATCACGGGATACCTCGTTTAATGGCGCCGGGTTGATGGCGCCGGCCAGCGGCCTTCGATGGCGCGCCCGACACGCTCAACATGGCCTGTTTGGTGCGTCGCCGCAAGGATCGGCGCCTTCACGTTCAAGGGCGCGGCCAATGTGGCGGCCTCGTGGCTGGCGATCACAAACCGCTTACATGGCAGGATAATTCGGCCCGCCGCCGCCCTCGGGAGGCACCCATGTGATGTTACCGGCGGGGTCTTTGATGTCGCAGGTTTTACAGTGGACGCAGTTCTGGGCGTTGATCACAAAACGGGGACCGGCGGGCTCCTCGACCCATTCATAAACGCCGGCGGGACAGTAGCGGCCGGAGGGGCCGCCATAGACATCGTGCTCGACGCTGCGTTCGAGCGCGAGATCGCCGACCTTCAGATGCACCGGCTGATCCTCTTCGTGATTGGTGTTCGACAGGAACACCGAGGACAGCTTGTCGAATGAAATCTTGCCGTCGGGCTTCGGATACGCGATCGGCGTGTGCGCGCTGGCAGGATCGAGCGTATCGCGATCGCGCTTGCCGTGACCGAGCGTGCCGAACAGCGAGACACCGAACAGCGTATTGGTCCACATGTCGAAGCCGCCGAGCGCGACGCCGACGAGCGTGCCGAAGCGCGACCACAGCGGCTTGACGTTGCGGACCTTCTTCAGATCGGTCGCCCACGGCGCTGTCGCGCCAGGCGTTTTCATAATCCACCACTTCATCATGCGAACGCCCGGCCGCAAGGGCCGCGGCAACATGCTCGGCCGCCAGCATGCCGGTGCCCATCGCATTGTGCACGCCCTTGATGCGCGCGACGTTGACGAAGCCGCCGGCGCAGCCGATCAGCGCGCCGCCCTTGAAGGTGAGACGCGGCACCGACTGGAAGCCGCCCTCGGTGATGGCGCGCGCGCCATAGGCGAGACGCTTGCCGCCCTCGAAGGTGGCGCGGATGGCGGGATGCTGCTTGAAGCGCTGGAATTCGTCGAACGGCGACAGATAGGGATTCTTGTAGTTGAGATGCACGACGAAGCCGACGGTCACGAGGTTGTCCTCGTAGTGATAAAGAAACGATCCGCCGCCGGTTGAATTGTCGAGCGGCCAGCCGAACGAGTGCTGCACGAGGCCGGGCTTGTGCTTCGACGCGTCGATCTCCCAGACTTCCTTGATGCCGAGACCGAATTTCGGCGGCTCGCTGGTCTGATCGAGCGCGAACTTCGCGATCAGCATCTTGGTGAGACTGCCGCGCGCGCCTTCGGCGAACAGCGTGTATTTCGCATGCAGCTCCATGCCGCGGGCGAAGGAGTTCTTCATCTCGCCATCGCGGCCGATGCCCATGTCGCCGGTGGCGATGCCGAGCACCGCGCCGCTCTCACCATAGAGAATTTCGGTGGCGGCAAAGCCCGGATAGATCTCGACGCCGAGCGCCTCGGCCTTGGTCGCCAGCCAGCGGCAGACATTGCCGAGCGAGCCGACGAAGCAATGATGATTGTTCATCAGGGGCGGCATCATGAAGTTCGGCAGACGCAGCGCCGACTTTTCGCCCATGAAATAGAAGCGGTCCTCGGTGACGGCGGTCTTGAGCGGACGCTCCGCATCCTCGCGCCAGTCCGGCAGCAAGGTGTCGAGCGAGACCGGATCGATCACGGCGCCGGAGAGAATATGGGCGCCGACCTCGGAACCCTTCTCGACGACGACGACCGACAGATCGGCATTGAGCTGCTTCAGCCGGATGGCGGCGGCGAGACCGGCGGGGCCCGCGCCGACAATCACGACGTCGAACTCCATCGACTCGCGGGCGGGCAGTTCGGAATTTTCGTCGGTCATGGCGTCACCAGTTTTCAGCGCATGATCCTGGACGGAAAACCGGCCTCCACTTTTCCGGGATCATGCTTAGACCCATTCCAATCACCCATTTTTTCCGCCGGGACAACTGCGGATTGGTGATCCGACTATAAGAAGAGGAAATCCCCCGCCGCCATTTTCGTTTGCTATAAACGCCGCAATGCAGCCCGATCAGACCCGTAAAATCCGAGAAATACTCGACTTTTATCGCGAGGCCGGGGTCGATTGCGCGCTCGACGAGACCCCGATCGACCGGCTGGCCGACATGCCGCCCCCCTCCGCGCTGTCGCCGGTGCCGGCCGCCCCCGCTTTTGCCGCCCCGGCATCGCCGGTCTCGGCCCCTGCTCTGGCCGCGCCGGATGCGGCGGCGGCCGATGCGCGCGACGCCGCACGCGAGGCCAAGACGCTCGACGAATTGCGCACGCTGATGGCGGCTTTCGACGGCTGCGCGCTGAAGCAGACCGCGTCGCAGCTGGTGTTCGGCGACGGCAATCCCAAGGCCAAGCTGATGTTTGTCGGCGAGGCGCCCGGCCGCGACGAGGACATCGAGGGCAAACCCTTCGTCGGCCGCTCGGGCAAGCTGCTCGATCTGATGATCGGCGCGATCGGCTTCGACCGCACATCCGTTTACATCGCCAACGTCATTCCGTGGCGTCCGCCGGGCAACCGCACGCCGACGCCGCAGGAAACGCAGACCTGCCTGCCGTTCATCCGCCGCCAGATCGAACTGGTCGATCCGGATATTCTGGTGTGCCTCGGCAATCCGTCGTCGCAGACGCTGCTCGGCACCAAGGAAGGCATCATGCGCACGCGCGGCAAATGGCTGGAGTTCGACACCGGCACGCGCAAGATAAAGGCCATGGCGACGTTCCATCCGGCCTATCTGTTGCGCTCGCCCGGCTACAAGCGTCAGGCGTGGCAGGATTTCCGCGCCGTGAAGAAGGCGCTTGAGCAAACTCCCTCCCCCTGAAAGGGGGAGGGTCGGGGTGGGGGTCAGCGCCCGAAAAGAGACCCTCACCCGCCCGCCTGCGCTAACGCTTCAGCGGCGACCTCTCCCTTTCAGGGAGAGGTGAAGAAGCCCGCGACGTCAGAGCTTGCTGATGAACCGCCGCGCGGCGGACTTCGCCGCATTGATGCGCGAGACAGGCACGACCGGCTCGTCGTCCTCGTCTCCCGGCAGGCGCAACGCCACAACATTGACGCGCGTGCCGCCGATGGAGCGTGCCACCAGAACGATGTCGCCGATCGGCAACGTCGCTCCGGCTTTGGGCGCATGATCGAGATGGATGTCGAAATAATCGGCAAGCGTCATCGACGCCTCTGCCGGATCGATCGGCACGCCATAGATCTGCGCAAGCCCGCCGAGCGTTGCTTCGCCCGACAGGAAGAAGTCGCCGAGCAGCGCCGGATCGGGCGCGGGTGCGGGCGGCAAATCCGCAAAGAAACGGTCGAGCGCCTGCGCCTTCTCGGGCGGCGCCAGGAGATAAAGATAATCGCCGGCGCGCACCGGATCGGCCTCGGCGTGCGACAGCACCTTGGCGTCGCGCACGACCAGCGCGGGCTTCGACCATGACGGCAGAATGCCCCGTCGCAGAAACAGACTCTTGCCGCCGACGGAATAGCCGACCAGCTCCTGCTCCAATTGTCCCGGCAGATCGAGTTCAACACGGCGGATCGCGCGATCCGCGCGCGGCAAGGCGACATGCAATTTGCGCGCGGCCGGCGCCAGCGTCCAGCCCTGCACCAGGAGCGAGATGAAGACGACGACGAAGGCGACGTCGAAATAGATGTGTGCGCCGGGAATGCCGACCAGCAGCGGGATCGATGCGAGGAAGATGCCGACCGCGCCGCGCAGGCCGACCCAGGCGATGAACGCCTTTTCGCGCCAGGGAAACCGGAACGGCGCAAGACAGATGAAGGTCGCCAGCGGCCGCGCCACGAACATCAGCGCCAGCGCGATGACGATGGCCGGCACCAGACTGCCGAGCAGGCGTTGCGGCGACACCAGCAGGCCGAGCAGCACGAACATCACGATCTGCGCCAGCCAGGTGATGGCGTCGAGAAACACCACGACGGTGTTGTGCGCGCGCATCGGCCGGTTGCCGACCATCAGTCCGGCGAGATAGACGGCGAGAAATCCCGAGCCGTGCAGCGCCTGCGACAGCCCGAAGATCGCCAGCACGGCGGTGACGACGAACGGCGCATGCAAACCCTGCGGCAGCGAGATGCGGTTGAGCGCCAGCACGATGAGACCGCCGCCGCCGAAACCGATGATTGTGCCGAGTGCGGCTTCGCGTGTGAGCTGGATCAGGACACCGACCGTGCTGCCGCCTCCGCGCACCAGAATCTCGACCAGCAGGATCGTCAGAAACACCGCGAGCGGATCGTTGGTGGCGGACTCGACCTCGAGCGTCGCGCCGACGCGGGGACGCAAACGAAGTCCGCGCGAATGGACGAGGAGAAACACCGCAGCCGCGTCGGTCGAGGCGACCACCGCGCCGATCAGGAGAGACTCGACCCAACCCATGCCGAGCATGTATTTGGCAACTGGCGCGACCAGCGCGGCCGTGATGACAACGCCGACGGTGGCGAGCGCGGTCGAGGGCGCCAGCACCGCGCGGATGCTCTGGAAACGCGTGCGCAACCCGCCGTCGAACAGGATCAGCGCCAGCGCCACGGAACCTGCGAGATAGGTGGTGCGGACATCGTCGAACTGAACGCCGCCGGGGCCGCCCTCGCCCGCGAACATGCCCAACATGAGAAAGACGAGCAGCAAGGGGGCGCCGAAGCGCAGCGCCACGAGACTCGACAGGATGCCGGCCATCACCAGGACGGCTCCAAGCAGGATTGCAATGCTGACGCTGTCGAGCGAGGCCATGAATTTTCCAACTACCGAATCGATGATTAACCCATCGCCGGTGCGCTTGCCTATGCCCATGAAAGGCCGTGCCATTGGCCCGTTACTGCCATGGCAGCGACCCATTGCCGCCGGACGGGGCATGGAGTGGTGTGGAACAGCGCAGGCGGATGTGAAAATCTGCGGCCTGAGGCGAATCGCTCAGATCCGGGACCCGTTATCGATGTTCGTTTTTTCCAACACGACCGACGCCTTCACGACCGCGTTGAGCGCCTTCCAAGAGCTGCTGAATTCGCCGTGGTTCTACCTGTCGCTGCTGCTGATCGCGCTGGCGGCGGGACTGGGCACCCTCGCCGGCACAATCCTGCGCCGTCATATCGAGATCGTCGAAATCAGCATGGGGTGGCCGACCCCGCTGCGGCTGATGTTCCGCAACATGGTCGACAATTTCGGAGTCGCGGTGTTCGCGCTCACCACGTGGCTGATGCGCGCGATCATGGTGGACTATACATGGCCGAGCCGCAGCTACCCGCTGGCCGTGGCCACGGGCCTTGCCACAGCATGGCTCGCCATCAGCCTGTTCACGAGCCTGATCCGCAACCCGCTGCTGGTGCGGATGGTGTCGGTGACGGCGTGGGTGATCGCGGCGTTGAGCATCCTCGGCCTGCTGCACCCGATGATCCAGACGCTGGATTCCTTCGCGCTGATGGTCGGCGGTATCCGGCTGTCGCCGCTGATTGCCATCAAGATCGTGCTGTTCACGGCGCTGGCGTTGTGGATTGCCAAGCTCGCCTCGACGCTGATCGAGGCGCGCGTCACCACCAGCGCCGACCTGACGCCGTCGATGCAGGTGCTGATCGCCAAGCTGGTGCGGCTCAGCTTCCTGACGATTGCGGTCGTCATTGCGCTCGGCGCGGTCGGCGTGGACCTTTCGACCTTCGCGATCTTCTCCGGCGCCATCGGCGTCGGCATCGGCTTCGGCCTGCAGAAGATCGTCGCCAATTTCATCTCGGGCGTGATCCTGCTGGCCGACAAATCGGTCAAGCCGGGCGACATCGTCACCGTCGGCGATTCCTTCGGCCGCGTGGCCGCGATGAACACGCGCTACATCTCGGTTGCCGCCGTCGACGGCCGCGAGTTCCTGATCCCCAATGAAGACCTCGTCACCCAGAAGGTCATCAACTGGACCTATAGCGACAGCAATACGCTGCTCAGCGTCAAATTCGGCGTCAGCTATCTGTCGGACCCGCGCAAGGTGATCGCATGCGCCATCGCGGCCGCAGCCTCGGCGGCGCGCGTCAGCAAGACGCGGCCGCCGAGCTGCCAGCTTCTTGAATTCGGAGAATGGGCGCTGAACTTCCAGCTGTCGTTCTGGATCGACGATCCGGAGAAGGGGCTGGGCAATGTGCGCAGCGACGTGATGCTGGCGCTTTACGAGGCGTTCGGCCGCGAGGGCATCGACATGCCTTATCTGGTGCGCGACGCGCGCTCGCGGGCTCCGGTGGCCTGAGGCGACCTTTCGGACAGCTGCGCGCGTCATGGCCGGACTTGATCCGGCCATCCAGTCTTTGGGTCAAGGAAGTTGGATCGCCGCGGTCAAAGCGCGGCCCGGGATGACAAGAGGTAGTGACGAGAAACCTTACGCCGCGCGGACGTTGGCCATGAAGCGCTTGAGTTCGTCGTGCAGGCGCTTGCTTTCCGACGACAGCATGCGCGCCGACGACAACACATCGTTGGAGGCCGCGCCGGTCTCTGTCGCGCCGCGATTGACCTCGGTGATGGAGGTCGCAACGCCCTGCGAGCCGCGCGTGACGTGCTGCACGGTGGTGGCGATCTCCTGCGTGGCGATGCCCTGCTCTTCCACCGCCGAGGCGATGGACGAGGCGATCTCGGAGATGCGGTCGATGGTCGAGGAAATGCCCTTGATCGCCGTGACGGATTCGTCGGTCGCTTCCTGGATGCCGCTGATATAGGCGCCGATTTCGTCGGTGGCCTTGGACGTCTGGTTGGCGAGCGACTTGACCTCGGAGGCAACCACCGCAAAGCCGCGACCGGCCTGACCCGCACGCGCGGCCTCGATGGTGGCGTTGAGCGCGAGCAGATTGGTCTGCTCGGCAATCGCCGTGATCAGCTTGACGACATCGCCGATCTGCTGCGCGGCGCGCGACAGCCTGGTGATGCGCTCATTGGTCTGCTGCGCCTGGAACACCGCCTGCTCGGCAATGCGATGGGATTCCTGCACCTGACGGCCGATCTCCAACACAGAGGACGACAGCTCTTCGGTCGCGATGGCGACCGACTGGACCTTGTGCGAGGCGTCTTCGGACGCGCCGGCGACGACGCCGGACATGTTCTGCGTGGTCTCGGCGTTGCGCGCCAGAACATTGGCGGCGCTTTCGAGCTGGTTGGCGGACGCCGACACATTCGAGACGATGGTGCCGACGGCGGCTTCGAAATCGGCGGCGAAACGATTGAGCTCGGCGCGGCGTGCGGCTTCGGCGGACGCCGCCTTGTCGATGTTGTCGGCGGCTTCGCGTTCGCTGCGCGCAATCGCCTGCTTCTTGAATTCTTCGACGGCCAGCGCCATCTGGCCGATCTCGTCGCCGCGGCCGAGGCCCGGCAGCACGACGTCGAAATGCCCGCTGGCGAGTTCGCGCATCGCCGCGCACAGCCGGATTGTCGGCTTGGCGATGCTGCGGCCGATCAGCGTGGCGAACAGCAGCGCCAGCGAAATCGCGCCGACCGTCAGCCCCGTCACGAGGGTCTGGATTTCGCTGACCTGCGTGGTCGCCTGCTCCTGGATCCTGGTCTGATCCTCGGTGGCGCCGTTCTTGGCAAGCTGCGCGGCGGTCATCATCTCGTCGCCGATCTGCATCAGCCCCTCGACGAGCTTCTCGATCTTCTGCGAATTGGTAACGATGGTCGCGAACGCGGCCCGGTAGTCGGCCACCATTTTGCGCAAGCCATCGATGCGCGCGCTCGTCGCGGCATTGCCACCGACATTGATGGCGCCCAGGACATTGGAAATCATCTGCAGCCGCGCATCCGCGCCATTGGCGGAGAACATATCGAACTGCTGCGTGAACATACGCGCCAGCGCGTTCGCCGTGACAAGCTGGTTGCCGGCCTCGCGCGCCTTGTCGCGCAAATCCGTCTGATCCGCGAACGCGGCGCTATCCTCGAACTCATCGATCTTGGAGCGCAGCATGCCGCCGCCGGTCTGCACCGCCTGCTGAGCCAGCGTGGCGTTCTGGCGCTTGAGCACGAGAATTTCGTTGAACGTCGACGAGAACGCCCTGAATCTTTCGGTCAGCGTCGTGATCGGCGCCATGCGGTCGGGGTTTGCGATCGCAGCGCGTGCCTTGTCGATGGCTACGCTTGCGGCTTTCTCGGTCTCGAGCGCTGCGGTTGCGTCGGCCTCGGCTCCGCCACGCGCATAGTAGCGCGCGAGCAACTGGTAGGCCGTGAGTTCACGCTCGACTGTGCGCACGGCGTCGGCCTCGGTCACGCTCAGCTTATAGGAGGCGAAGTTGTTCCTGATCTTCTGGTAGCCGACATAGGCCATGGCCATGCTGGCCACCGACAGCAGCACCACGACCGCAAAGCCCAGGAATGTCTTCGTCGAGAAGGACATGTTCGACAGCCAGCCGGCTCCGAATATTTCCGGCGCGGGTTCTGACTTGCTGGGGAAGGATGTCTCTGGGCTCAGCATTCCGGATCGCTCCTGCGGGCAATACGCGACCTGCCGGCTTGCTGCCACACAGGTGTAATTTGGATCACCACAACCGGTAGAAGTACGCGGGAATGGATAACAGCGCGTAAATGCGGCCTGCATTGCAGGCACGGGGTACCGCCGCGGTTAAGCCCGCACGCACGGATTATCGAGAAATGTCAGGAGCTTGGTGAAGAGAGAGTGAGCGGGCCGGCCATATCCCGGGCGTGCCTGCTTGTTATGCAAATCGCGTCAGCGGTGAGAGGCCGCGTGCTTCGCGAGGTAGTCCCGATAGGCACTGGCGATGCCCTCGCGCAGCTGAATTTTCGCGTGCCAGCCGAGCGCGTTGAGCTTGCCGGAATCCATCAGCTTGCGCGGCGTGCCGTCCGGCTTGCTGGCATCGAAACTGATCGTGCCCTTGAAGCCGACGACATCCATGATGATTTCGGCCAGTTCGCGGATCGTCAGATCCGAGCCCGCGCCGATATTGATCAGCCCGTCACCGATGCCCTTTTCCATCAGGAACACGCAGGCATCCGCCATGTCGTCGACATGGAGGAATTCGCGCAGCGGCTTGCCCGAACCCCAGACCACCAGCGTCTCCGCGCCGCTCGTCTTCGCCTCATGCGCCTTGCGGATCAACGCGGGCAGGACGTGGCTGTTGGCAAGATCGTAATTGTCGTTGGGGCCGTAGAGATTTGTCGGCATCAGGCTGACATAGCTGGTGCCGTATTGCCGGTTGTAGCTCTCGCACAGCTTGACGCCCGCGATCTTGGCGATGGCGTAAGGCTCGTTGGTCTGCTCCAGCGGCCCGGTGAGCAGCGCGTCCTCGCGCATCGGCTGCGGACAATCGCGCGGATAGATGCAGGAGGAGCCCAGAAACATCAGACGCTTCACGCCCGCCTGCCAGGCGGCGTGGATGACGTTGGCCTCGATCATCAGGTTTTCGTAGAGAAATTCGGCGCGGTAGATGTTGTTGGCCTGAATGCCGCCGACCTTGGCGGCGGCGAGAAACACGACCTCCGGCTTCTCGAACTCAAAGAAGCTGCGCACCGCGCGCTGGTCGATCAGGTCCACTTCGCTGTGCGTGCGGGTGATGAGATTGGTGTAGCCGCCCGCCGTCAGGCGACGCACCAAAGCAGAGCCCGCCATGCCGCGATGGCCCGCGACGAAGATGCGCGACGAGGTCTTGACCGGCGGCAGCGACATCGGAACTCTTGAGTATGAGTAGTGATCTTGGGCTTTGAGGAGACTGCGCAAGCCTATAGCGGCTGCGTGTGTGTGCCTCAAGGCCGCCCCATTTGGGGCCGGTTTAACCCGGCGCACCGGCACGTTTTGGAAACCTTAAAGACCGAAAGCGCGAGGATTCGCCCTGAAAACCAAAGACTTCTTGCTTTCGGGACCCAAACACCCATATAGAGGGCGCATGAGAGTGAGGTCCGTTTGCGGATCTCTGACGGCCGCGTGAACGAAACCCCCTCCTGATCTGGCGGGTCTTCGGCCCCTCATTAGCTCCCTTTGAACTGGCAGCCCTGACACGCGGGATGTCTCGAACCCCGCGATCGCGGCCGTTCGTGCACATCTGCACGGCGTTCTCTTTCGCACAGATGTGAAAGATATTTTGTGACCACTTTTGACGATTTCGGCCTCGCCGATCCGATCCGCCGCGCACTCGCGGAAGAGAACTACACCGTCCCCACGCCGATCCAGGCCCAGACGATTCCCATCGCCATCACCGGCCGCGATGTCGTCGGCATCGCCCAGACCGGCACCGGCAAGACGGCCGCCTTCGCGCTGCCGATCCTTCACCGCCTCGCCGCCAACCGGCTGCCGCCGCAGAAGAAGTCCTGCCGCGCGCTGGTCCTGAGCCCGACGCGCGAACTGGCCGCGCAGATCCTCGACAGCTTCAGGCCTATGGCCGCCATCTGCACATCTCCGCGACGCTCGTCATCGGCGGCGTGTCGATGGGCACGCAGGTGCGCGCGCTGATGAACGGCGTCGATGTTCTGGTGGCGACACCCGGCCGCCTGCTCGATCTCGTGCAGAGCAACGCGCTGCGGCTGGGACAGGTCGATGTGCCTCGTGCTCGACGAAGCCGACCGCATGCTCGACATGGGCTTCATCCACGACATCCGCAAAATCGTCTCGAAGCTGCCGAAGGAGCGCCAGACGCTGTTCTTCTCGGCGACCATGCCGCAGGAGATCGCCGAACTCGCCAGCCAGATGCTGCGCGATCCGGCCCGCGTCGCGGTGACGCCGGCCGCCACGACCGCCGAGCGCGTCGAACAGCGCGTCATCCATGTCGATCGCGGCGGCAAGCCCAACCTGCTCGTCCAGCTCCTGAACGAAGAGCCGGTCGAGCGCGTGCTGGTCTTCACCCGCACCAAGCACGGCGCCGACAAGGTGGTGCGCAATCTCGTCAAGTCCGGCATTCCGGCCGAGGCGATCCACGGCAACAAATCGCAGAACCAGCGCGAGCGCGCGCTCGACGACTTCCGCTCGGGCTCGGTGCGCACGCTGGTGGCCACCGACATCGCCGCGCGCGGCATCGACGTCGACGGCGTCAGCCATGTCATCAACTTCGATCTGCCGAACGTCCCGGAGAGCTACGTCCACCGCATCGGCCGCACCGCGCGCGCCGGCGCCGAAGGCATCGCGATCTCGTTCTGCGATGCCGACGAAGTGGCGTTCCTGCGCGACATCGAGCGGCTGATCCGCCAGAAGATCCCGGCGACCGACAAGCGCTCGCAGCAGACCGCGCTGCCGGAGGCGGGAGCACCGCAGCCGCATCGCCAGCAGAAGAGCGGCGGCGGCGGACGTGGCGGACGCAACAATCAGCCGCGCCGCAATTCGCGTCCGGCCTATGGCCGTGATGGCGGTGGCCGCGATGGCGGTCAGGGCCGCGATCACAGTGCGGGTCAGAACCAGGGCCGGTCGCAAGACAGCCGTGGCGACAACCGTAACGCCCCGCAAAACAGGCCCGCCCCGGCAGCCGTCTCCCCGTACCGCGCCGAGCCGAGCCGTCAGGCCAAGCCCGAACAGCAGGCCCGCCCGGACAACCAGAACCGGCCGAACCGCCACAATCCGCAGGGCGCTCCGCGCCGCAATGGCGGGGAAGACCGGTTCACAGGACGCGCCGAGAGCCTTTCCGGCGTTGCATTCATGCAGCGGACAGGCCAAAAACGCCGCAACAACAACCGGCCGCAGCGTCCGGCGAACTGACGCTGCTGCGCCTCAATGAATTGAGCACGGTCCCGAAAGCCGCATTGGCGCTTTCGGGACCGTCCTTAAACCAAACACGGGAGCCCGAATGGCTAAGGAAGAACTGATCGAATTCGAAGGCCTCGTGACCGAGATCCTGCCGGACGCGCGCTACCGCGTGCAGCTCGACACCGGCAACATCATCGTCGCCTACACCGCCGGCAAGATGAAGAAGAACCGCATCAAGACGCTCGCGGGAGACCGCGTCACCGTCGAGATGTCGCCCTACGACCTCGAAAAGGGCCGTCTGATTTTCCGCCACAAGGACGAGCGCGCATCCTCCGGCGCCCCGCCCGCAGCAGCGCGGCAATCAGCAGTTCCGCAGGCGCTAAAGGCTTCTGCATCTCAAATGAAAAGCCCCGCTCGCGCGGGGCTTTAATGCATTTGGAGTAGCGCGCTCCGGGATGAAGACTTAAGCGATCTTTCCGCCCAGTTCGTCGTCGATGAAGACGCGGATGATGGCGTCGAAATCGGCATCGCCCCTGAAGCCCAGCGCCTTGGCGCGCGTGGCGGCGAATTCGCCGGGCCAGCTCTCCACGATCCGCAGCACATCGGCATTGGCTTCGCGCCGGATCAGCTTGAGCGCTTTTTCACCCGCGACGCGGCGCAGCGCCGCCAGCTGCTCGCCGACCGTCACCGACAGACCGGGCATCGACAGCGTGCGCCGCCAGCCGAGCGGCGTTGAATTGATCTCGCCGGCTTTCGCCACGACCTCAATCGCCACGCGCGGGCTTGCGAGCCAGGCGCGCACATTCGTCGTCGACCGGCAGAATGGCTTCCTTGCCCTGCAACGGCTCGCGAATGATGCCGGAGAAAAATCCCGACGCCGCCTTGTTCGGCAGGCCCGGACGCACGCAGATGGTCGGCAGGCGCAGACCGACGCCGTCGATGAATCCGCGGCGCGAGTAATCCGACAGCAGCAATTCGCCGATCGCCTTCTGCGTGCCGTAGCTCGACACCGGCGTCAGGAAAAACTCATCCGGCACAGTATCCGGCAGCGGCGCGCCGAACGCGGCGATTGAGGACGTGAAGACGACGCGCGGCCGATAGCCGTCGCCGATCTTGCGGATCGCCTCGAACAGATAGCGCGTGCCGTCGAGATTGACGCGGTAGCCCTTCTCAAAGTCAGCCTCCGCCTCGCCCGATACGATGGCGGCGAGATGAAAAATGACATCCGGCCGCGATCCGACAAGCGTCTCGGCGACGCCCGGCTGCGACAGGTCGGCGGCCAGCGTCATGACCTTGCCGGTGAATCCCGCAGGCGATGGCGGCGCGACGATATCGGCCAGCGTGAACGCCGCGATCTCCTTGCCCGCGAGCGTTCCCTGCTTCACCAGGCGATCGGTCAGCTTGCGCCCGATCATGCCTCCGGCGCCGATGGTCAAGACGTGCATTTGGGTGTCCTTATTTCAGAAGAGTTTCGCGCCAGCCAAGACCGGCTTCGGTCGTGGTGCGCGGCTTGTATTCGCAGCCGACATAGCCCTTCCAGCCGAGCGCGTCGATTTCCTGGAGGATGGCGCGGTAGTTCACCTCGCCGACATCCGGCTCCTCGCGCGTCGGCACGGCGGCGATCTGGATGTGACCGATATGCGGGAAGTGCTTGCGCAGGCGCGTGATGACGTCGCCCTCGGAAATCTGCACGTGATAGACGTCGAACATCAGCTTCAGCTGCGGATGACCGATCTGGTTGATGACTTCCACGCAGCGATCCGAGCGCGTGACGATGTAGGTCGGCCGCTCGCGACCGTTGAGCGGTTCGATCAGCAAATTGACCTTCGTGCCTTCGGCGCGCTTCAGCGCGGCCTGAAGGCTTTCGATGTAGGACGTATTCGCCGTCCAGGTGTCGTCGGTCATGGTGCCGCCGAGCACGTGAATGCCGGGCACGCCCAGCTCCACCGCGTAATCGAGCGCCTGATCGATGGTCTTGAGGAAATCGTCGCGGCGCTCGGGAAAGATCGCCAGACCCCAGTCGCCCTTCGCCACATCGCCCGGCGCGGAGTTGATGCCGACGAGCTTCAGATTGTTGTCGGCGAGAATTTTCTTCAGCGTGGCTTTGGGAATTTCATACGGAAACCAGCACTCCACCGCCTCGAAGCCCGCACGCGCCGCCGCCGCAAAGCGGTCGATGAAGGCGTGTTCCTGAAACATGATGGAGAGATTGGCGGACAGGCGCGGCATTTTTAAACTCACTTCAGGCGGATTACTTCAAACGAAACATGGCGTCGAGTTCGGACACGAGCTTGTCCGAGAGCGGGCGCACCTTCATGCCGCGCGTCAGCAGCACGAGCTTGGCGGTTTCCTCAAGCTCCTCGGCCGCGAAGACGGCGGCTTCGAAGTTTGCGCCGGAGACCACCGGCCCGTGATTGCCGAGCAGCACCGCGGCCGAGTGCGGCGCCTCGCACGCGATCAGCGGCTTCACGTCCGCCGAGCCCGGACGCGTATACGGCACGAGCGGCACGCTGGCCGACGCGCATCACGACATAGGGCGTGATCGGCGGGATGGCGTCTTCGGGTCGACATCGGCAAGGCACGACAGCGCGGTCGCGTAGGTCGAATGCAGATGCACCACCGCGCCGCATTGCGGACGCGCTTCGTAGAAGCCGATATGCAGCGGCATTTCCTTGGTCGGCGCATCGCCGCCGATGTGCTTGCCCGACGGCATCGAGCTTCGACAGCTTCGCCGGCGTCGAGAAAGCCGAGGCAGGAATTGGTCGGCGTCATCAGGAAGCCGTCGGGCAGACGCGCCGACAGATTGCCCGAGGAGCCCGACGTGTAGGCCGCGCTCGAACAGCGAGCGGCCCCATTTGACGAAGCTTTCGCGAAGCTGTGCTTCCTCGCTCATCAGCCTTCTCCGCCGAGCGCGCGCAATGCCTTGTCGAAGAAATCCGGCGCGCCGAAATTGCCGCACTTCAGCGCCAGCCCGAGCGACGGCGTCGCGATCCGTGACGCAGCGCCGGAACGCCGGGATCGATTTCAGGGCCGACCTCAAACGCGCGAATGCCGAGCGCGGAGACAACCGCGCCGGACGTTTCGCCGCCGGCGACCACGAGACGCTGCACGCCGCGCGCCGACGAGACGCTTGGCGACATCGCCGAACAGCGTATCGAGCTTGTCGCGCGACCGTCGTCGCGGCCGATGCTTCTTCTGCGAGGCGGCGACGTCTTCCGGCGTCGCCGACGGAATAGATCAGCGGCTCGGCGCCGAGATTCGCCGATCATGAACGGCGCCAGCGCGTCGGCGGACATGCGCGCCGTCCATCACGTCGTCGACACTCGACCGCCAGCGCCGGATGATCGCTGGCGATATGCCTCGATCTGTCCGAGCGTCGCCGACGAACACGAGCCGGCGAGCACCGCGCCGGGCGCCGACGACGCCGTTGAAGCTCTGCGATGCTTGTTCGCAGCACGCCCTGGCGGCGGAAATTGTCCGGCAGGCCGAGCGCGATGCCGGAGCCGCCGGAGACCAGCGGCGCGCCGTCGCAGGCGCGTGCCGATGGCCAACGAGATCGCTCGTCGGTGACCGCGTCGACGACAAGAGGCCTGTCGCTCCTGCGCCGCCATGCGCATCGGCAATCGCCTTCGGCCCGCGCCGCACGGCGCTGTAGCCGACATGGCCGACCTCGCCCTGCGTCTGCAGCCGCAGCCAGCGGCGGATGTCCGGATCGGTCATCGGCTTCAGCGGATGCTTCTCCATGCCGGATTCCGACAGCAGCTTGTCGTGCACGAAGAGATGGCCCTGATAGACGGTGCGGCCGGCTTCCGGGAACACCGGGCAGACGACGACGCGCTTGGCGCCGAGTTCGCTCTGCCAGCGCCTCGCGCCACCGGGCCGATATTGCCCTCCGGCGTGGAATCGAAGGTCGAGCAGTATTTGAAGACGAATTGCTTGCAGCCCTGCGCGCGCAGCCAGTGCAGCGCGGCGAGCGACTGCTCGATGGCGTCCTTCGCCGGGATCGAGCGGCTCTTCAGCGACACGACACCGGCCTCGCAATCGCTGACGCGCACGCCGACGGCACGCCGACGAACTGCACCGTGCGCATGCCGGCCTTGACGAGCGTGTTGGCGAGATCGCTCGCGCCGGTGAAATCGTCGGCAATACATCCAAGAAGCTATTTCCTTAGTGCTTTTGACCTTTCAGGGAGCTTCGATGCCCGCCAGTGTGGCATAAACCTTGACCACGGCGGAGTCATCCTCGCGACCAAGGCCCAGGCCGGAGGCCTGCAAATAAAGCTGGTGGGCCGTCGAGGCGATGGGCAACGCCATCTTCAGCGCCTTGCCGGTTTCCAGCACGAGACCGAGATCTTTGACGAAGATATCGACAGCCGAACGCGGCGTGTAGTCGCCGTCGAGAATATGCGGCACGCGATTTTCGAACATCCAGGAATTGCCGGCCGCGCCGGTGACGACTTCATAAAGCGCCTTCGGATCGATGCCGGCGCGGATGCCGAGCGCCATGGTCTCGGCGGCGACAGCGATGTGCACGCCCGCGAGCAATTGGTGGATGACCTTCACGCGCGAGCCGATGCCCGGCGTGTCGCCCAGGCGATGCACCTTGGTGGCGATGGCCTTCAGAACGGCCTCGCTGCGCGCAAACGCCGTTGCGTTGCCGGACGCCATCACCGTCATCTCGCCGGAGGCCGCCTTGGCGGCGCCACCCGAGACCGGCGCGTCGAGCAATTCGATGGAGCGCGCCGCCAGACGCTGCGCCAGATCTTCGGTGTAGAGCGGCGACACGGTGGCGCAGGCGATGACGACGCCGTCGCGCTTCATCGAAAACGCAGCACCCTCCGCGCCCATCAGAACGGTTTCGGTCTGCTCGCCGTTGACGACAAAGGTGATGACCGCATCGGCATCCTTCGCGCCCTCCATCGGAGTCGTCGCCGGCACGCCGCCCTCGGCGGCAAAGCGCTTGAGCACGTCCGGACGGACATCGACGCCACGCACGACGAAGCCTGCCCGCAGAAGGGATTGCGCCGCGCCGTAGCCCATCGAGCCGAGGCCGATCACACAGATAGTCTGGGGCATTTGCTTGCTCCGGGGAAAAGAGGTGAGAAGTAAGGAGGTAGAGGTGCAACGAGCCGGGCGACAACCGCGCAGGGGGTGAATTTCGCCCGCCGAAACCGTTATTTTCCGGCCGTTTTGACCGATTCAACCTTGAAACAACAGCCTTTTCTGGCGGGCACTTATCACACCCGAAACCTGCGTTTGAGCCTGCGGCACAGGGACTTTTTTGATTAAAATTCGCACGAAATCTCGGACGTTATTTTGGGGGTTACGGGGCAAAGTGGCATCCGAACGAGAGGCGGGCAAACCGCCTCCAGGATCGCAATTGGGACATGGCCGGAGAGAAGGCTCGGCTGTGGACGCATGACCAACAAGTCTTCGGCACAGGGACGTTCAATGAATGCTGTGGTGCACTTGACCCCCGCCCGGACCAACGCCGCGCGGGCGGTAGAGCGATTGACCGATCACGGACTGCCGCTCGTCAGCCTGAAGGAACTGCGTCGCGAACTGGTGCTCGCCTGGGGCCAAAGCCCGGACGTGCTCAACCGCGACAAGCTTCACGAAATCGCCACCGTCCAGCAGGCGATCCATGCGGTCGAGGCCATCATCTCCGATCTCGACGCCGCCGAGTCCTGAACTCTTCAAGTGAGCTGTTATTCTGCGCCGCCGCTGCACACCAGCGGCGGCGTTTTATTTGGGGAATACTATTTGAGCATGATCTGGTCCGAAAACCGGTTCCCACTTTTCGGGATCATGCTTTAGCCGGTATTCCGTAGTCCTGCGGCGATGCCGTTCAGCGAAATCAGGATGCCGCGACGGATTTTCTCGTCGTGCTCGCCCTCGCGCCAGCGACGGATCAACTCGACCTGCAGATGGTTGAGCGGCGCGATATACGGAAAGCGGTGACGAATGGAGCGCGCCAGCGCCGGATTATCCGCCAGCCGCTCGGTTTCGCCGGTGATCATCTCAAGTGCGGCGACCGTGCGCTCCCACTCCGCCTGGATCGCGCCGGAGATCCGCGCCGCGAGTGCGCGATCCGGCACCAGCGATGCATAGCGCACCAGCATGGTGATGTCGGACTTGGCGAGCACCATGTCCATGTTGGACAACAGCGTGCGGAAGAACGGCCATTCGACATTCATCCGCCGCAGCAGTTCGCGTGCGCCGTCGCCGCCCTTCGCGACAACCTGCTCGACCGCGCTTCCGAAGCCGTACCAGCCCGGCAAGCGCCAACCGCGCCTGACCCCATGAAAAGCTCCACGGGATCGCACGCAAATCCTCGATGCGTTGCGTCGCCTTTCGTGATGCCGGACGCGAGCCGATATTCAACTCGGCGATTTCGGAGATGGGCGTCGCCGTGAAGAAGAAGCGCACGAACTCCGGATCGTCATAAACCAGCGCGCGATAGGCGTTGGCGGACGCGGCCGAGAGCGCGTCGGCAGTCGCGAGAAAGTCCTGCGGCATGCGCTCGTCGCGCGCCAGGAACGTCTTCTCGATGGTGGCGGAGACCAGCGTTTCGAGATTGCGCCGGCCGATCTGCGGATTGCCGTATTTCGAGGCGATGACCTCGCCCTGCTCCGTCAGCCGGATTTGCCCGGCAACCGTGCCCGGCGGCTGCGCCAGAATGGCCTGATAGCTCGGCCCGCCGCCGCGGCCGACGGTGCCGCCGCGGCCGTGAAACAGGCGCAGCTTGACGCGCAGTTCGTCGGAGAACAGCTGCGCCAGCGCTGTCGAGGTCCGATACAGCTCCCAGTTCGAGGTGAAGAACCCGCCATCCTTGTTGGAATCCGAATAGCCGAGCATCACCTCCTGCTCGTTGCCGGCGGCGCGCACCAGCGAGGCGATGCCGTAGAGCGCGAAGAACTCGCCCATGATGGCGCGGGCGCGTTGCAGATCGCCGATGGTCTCGAACAAGGGCACGACGACGAGATCGGACTTCGCCTGCGGATCGCCGAGCACGCCGTGCATCAGCCCGCATTCCTTCTGCAGCACCAGCACTTCGAGCAGATCGCTGACGCTTTCGGTATGGCTGATGATGGCGTGGCGGATCGCCTCGTTGCCGAAGGTCTCGCGCATGCGCCGCGCGGTCTCGAAAATCTCCAGCTCGTTCTCGGTCTCGGGCGTGTAAGCGCTGTGCGGAATGCGGATGCAGCGCGGATCCGACAGAACGGAGAGAAGCAGCCTGATCTTGTCGGCCTCGCTGAACGCCGAATAATCCGACGCAAGCCTTGCAGCCCGCAGCAATTCGGCGACCGCGGCTTCATGCTTGTCCGAACTCTGGCGCAGATCGACCGTCGCCAGATGAAAGCCGAACACATCGACGGCACGGATCAGGGGGTGCAGCCGCTCGCGGATCAGCGCCGCGCCGTGATGGGCGACGAGCGAGGCTTCGATGACACGAAGATCGGCGAGAAAGGCCTGCGGGGTATCGTAGGGTTCCGCAGTACCCTCCGCCAGGCTCGCCGCGCGCAATGCGGGATGTCGCGTCAAGCCTGGCGCGGATGCCAGTGAGCGCCTGACGGTAAGGCTCGTCGGTCTGGTGCGGATTGGAATCATGCGCCGCCGCCGCAAGCGCGAACAATTCGGGCGTCGCGCCCGCGAGCATCGCGGAAATCGAGAGTTCCGAGCCGAGTGCGTAAACCTCATCGAGATAGTGCCGAAAAATGAGATCGCTCTGACGCTCAAAGGCGGTGCGCAGCGTCGGCGCCGTGACGAAAGGATTGCCGTCGCGGTCGCCGCCGATCCAGCTTCCCATGCGGAAGAACGACGGCACCGGTGCGTCCGGCAGCAAGGCTTCGAGCTCGCCATACACCTCCGGGATTTCGCGCAGAAAGGTGATGCGATAGTAGCTCAGCGCGTTCTCGATCTCGTCTTCGACCCGGAGCTTGAAGGTGCGCAGCAGCCGCGTCTGCCAGATCTTGGCGACATGGGCGCGAATGCGATCGAGATTGCGGTCAAGATCGCGTTCGACGCGCAACGTGTCGCGCTCGGCGATCAGCGCCGCGATGGCGTGCTCGGCATCGAGAATGCTCTTGCGCTGGACTTCGGTCGGATGCGCGGTCAGGACCGGCGACACCCAGGCATGGTCGAGCATGGCGCGCAGGTCGGTATGGGAGACACCGGCCTTATCCAATCGCTCGAAACAACGCTCCAGGCTGCCGGGCTGCGCCCGCTCGCCCGCCGCCTCATGCGCCTCGCGGCGGCGGATGTGGTGACGGTCCTCGGCGATGTTGGCGAGCAGCGAGAAATACGTGAACGCGCGAATGACCGAGACGGCGTCGTCGGATTTCAGCGACCGGAGCAGCCGGTCGAGTTCGTCGGCGGCGGTGGCGGACGAGCGGCGGCTGATCGCCACCGACAATTGCCGGATGGTTTCGATGAGCTGGAAGACGCCGTCGCCTTCCTGCTCGCGTACGGTATCGCCCAGAATTTGGCCGAGCAGCCGGATATCCTGAATCAGCGGATAGTCCTTGTCCTGATGCTCCATTGTTCCCGCCAAATGCCCGTCCAAGACCAGATTGTGCAGTGCACATCATTGGCCCGAAAGGGGACGATGGCAAGTCCGGCGCGCAACAGGACCGCCTGCCGAAATCTCTTGCCGTCCAATGCGAACGCCTGCTGTCACCGCCAGATCAGGGCCGTGTTGTCGGCATGGACTGGCGAATACGTTGTGAGAAATCAGGTGCCCCCTCGGCCGCCTGCGCGGCCTCGTTGATGAGGGAGCGCCGGCGCATTTCGTCGAACGGCAGCGGCGTGTCCAACCGGCCCGAATGATAGAGATAACTTTCGATCAGACCATTGAGCAGATGGCCTCCCTTTGCGTTACGCGACAGCAGAATTCGATATGCATTCAGCGCGAACCTGCCCCCGTTCCCAGAGCGGGCATATCAACGTCCGACAACATGCGATCCACCGGGCCAATGGCGTGGACCTCCCACCTCGCTCGCGCCGATCTCCCAACCCGCACCGCCCCAGATGACATCGACCACACCGAGTTCGCCGGAAGCATCGCGAACAAAAAGAGATTCGGCGCCTCACTGGACCGCAACCCGCCGCCCTGGCCGCGAGCATGACGCCGCAACAGGCACCACACATCCGCCAGCCTCGTTTCATGACGGTCATTGAGCTCCGCGATAATCTCGTCGTCGTTCGATGGACGGGTCAACGTATAGCTTCGGAGCGTGACATCAGCGGCCTCGTTCTCGATCTTCACGACATAGCGCTGCGAGAACCTCGCTCCGAGCCAGGAAATCCTGACGTCAGCCGTTGCGGAGATATCCTCCTTGAAATGCAGGCGCGCCACAAAGCGATCCTGTGGCAGCAACGAAGAGGTGGACGGCGGATCGAACGACTCCTCGGGCGACGCGCGGAGCGAACAACTCACGGCTGTGCTGGCAGATAATGTATCGGCGCGCACCGCCGGCGGATCATTGTCGTTCGCGGCTACGCCGGGATTACCGGCCGCAATGAAGAGAAACGCCGAACAAAAAATTGGTCTGAACCGGTGCTGCATCTGGGCCTCCGTGAGTCGGGCAATGCCCACACGGTAAACCGGACATGAACAGTGTAAATTAAAGCCACGGGTTCTGGTTAAGGATAGAAGGAAAACTAAAAGCTGCTAAAAATGGATCGAACTTGAAGCGCACAATCTTTTCTCCTCGCCTTCCCCGCCGCATCGAAAGCCGAGCCCCGGAACATGAAACAGCCAGACGCTTTCGAAATCATCGACGCGCAAATTCACGAACCCACACCGCCGAGCAAGCTCGGCGCAGGGTTCACCCCTGAGGCGGCAACGCTCGTCAATGTCGAACTCGCGCGCGAGGCGATGGACAGCGTCGGCGTCGATATCGCGCTTGGCGTGGCGAGCGAGAAATTCATTGCGGCATCCGTGCAACGCTACCCGGAGCGTTTTGCCGGTGTCGTGACGTTCGACCACGCTGCGGGCGATCTCGACGCCGAGGCGGCGCGCGTGCGGCGGCTGCCGGGTGTCGTTGCCGGCCGGGCCCTGATCACGAATTATCGCGACGCGATCCTGTGGCCGGCGTTCACGGAAGGAAAATTCGAGCCGCTGTTTCGCGCAGCCGCACGCGAAAAACTGCCGCTGTTCATCTCAAGTCACGGCTGGGCCGCGCAGATGGATGCCGTTGCAGCACGCTACCCGGACCTGACGCTGATTATCGACCACATCGGCGTCAGCCAGACGCCGTATTCGCCGCCGCGCGAACAGCCGTGGGACCGGCTGCCCGATCTGCTGGCGCTCGCCCGCTATCCAAATGTGCACGTGAAACTTTGCGGTGCGCCGCTGCTGTCGACCGGCTCTTATCCTTATGACGACGTCTGGCCGTATCTCGACCAGGTGTTCGCAGCCTTCGGCTCCGACCGCATCCTATGGGCCAGCGATTACACGCGCCTGCGCGAGGCGAACCTGCCGCCCGGCAATGCGACGCGGCGGCGCGGGATGCTCTACAGCGACTGCCTGAATTTTCTGCGCGAGACCGATCGGCTGTCGGTGTCGGACAAGAAAAACATCTTCGGCGCCACCGCCCGGCGGGTGCTGAATTGGCAAAAATGACACTCTGCTGCTCAGCGTGACGCTCGCTCGCGCAGTGCAAATTGCGCCCGAGACCTACGCCTCGGTTTGCCGATTTTGGTTTTTCTGCATTAATTTCCGGAAGCCTTCGGCATCGCCATAGTCCTCGAAAGACACGTAGTGAGGATGCGCCCCGACGACGCGCCGGGCATGCTTGATCGGACACCAGTATTGTTCCGTGCGGCCGGCAATCTCGCGGACATATGCGATCAGGCCGTTGCCGTATGAGCAGTAAGCGCAGTTGATCTTTTCCAGCGTATTCAGATAGCCAAGGTGACGGCGATCGAAAATGAAATAGTCGCGCCGTCTCACCTTGGGAATTCCGTACACAGGAAAACACACGGCCTGAAAAACGGTCACGGCGAGATCGAGAAAAATAAACGGAACAATCAACGCATAAATCACCGGTGCGGTGACAATCACCAGAATGCCCGCTTTCGCGACGTAGGTCCAAAGTCGCGTCCGCAATTCGCGATGCCGGCGGAGAATCTCCTGCTCAAAAATGGCGCGGCCCCTTTCGAGGCCGAAGTGAAGCTCGGCCCGGCGCTGCGCCAACTCGGCGTCGAGTTCAGCCTCCAGTTCGCGGATCTTCTCGGTGAGCGCGACGATATTGGGATTCATCGGAAGCCTCCGCAGCAGCGACAATAGCCGCGAATGCGACCAGGCTGCACTCAAGCTGTAGCACAGGATCGGCTTGTCGGGCTTTCCACAACGCGTGCGGTCAGAGCGCGTCGCCGGTCAACGCCATGTCGGTCGCGGAAGTGCCGTCCTCCGGCGGCGGGGGCTGCGGCGTCGCCATCATCGACGGCCGCTTTGCGTGATGCGCGTAGTAGTCCGCGAGGCCCGGATGCGTGCCACGCCAGTCGAACCGCGCGTGGCGGAAATCGAGATAACCGAGGCCGCAGCAGATCGCGATATCGCCGAGATCGAAGCGCTCGCGCGACCAATTATCGACCTCGCCTTCCAGAAGATCGAGCGTCTGCCGCACCGCCTGCCGGCTGCCATCGGCAATGACATTTGACTTTAGTTCTTTCGGCCGCAGATTTTCCGACACCCAGCGGATGGCCTTGTCGATGATGCCTTCGCCAAATCCATAGCGCCGCATCACGTCGAGACGCTCAAGGCCCTTCGCCGGCAACATCGACGGCCCGCCAAAATTGGTCGCAAGGTAATCGCAGATGACGGTCGAGTTCGGAATGACCGTTCCGTCCGCGAGCACCATGGCCGGAATCTGGCCGACCGGATTGATCCTGGCGAAGTCGCTATATGACCCGTCGGCCGACGCAACACGTGCCGCGCGCTCAATCTTGTCGTTGATCCCCAGCTCGTAGGCGCACACCAGAACCTTGCGCACATAGGGAGAGCGAGCGGACGAGTAGAGCTTCATGGGGCCTCTGGACACTGCATCACCGCAAACGCGTTCATACCGCTCTATCCGGAATTAATGAAGCAATGCGAGCGGCGCGCATGCCCGGGTGCGTTGCGCTGCACCAGCAGCGATCGCAAGTGCCGCGCTGCGAAACAAATGTCCGGCATGTTGCGGACTCGTGTTTCGATAGATGAAAGCGGAGTATTACCGGCGCGCAACGACCGCGACCCCAACATCATTGCCAGATATTTTGAACTGCGTAGTGTGAGCGCAACGCCGCGACCAACGCGCCGTCAGACAACAATCAAAATTCAGAGGGAAACATGCTTAAACGATCGCTTCTGCTGTCACTGGGAATGGGGCTGATTTTTGCAGCAACTCCTGCGCGTGTTGAAGCGCAGGATTATCCCAATCGCGAGATCAAAATGGTCCTCGGCTTTCCCGCCGGCGGCTCAACCGACATTCAAGCGCGCATCCTCGCCGACAAGCTGTCGACGGTTCTTGGCCAGCGCGTGATTGTCGAGAATCGCGGCGGCGCCAATGGCGCAACGGCCACACGCGGCGTCGCGCGCAGCGACAAGGACGGCTACACGCTCGCCTTCAACGGCACCGACCTGCCGATCAACCTGCAGGGCATGAGAGAGCCGGGCTACAGCCTCGACGACTTCACCATCATCGGCGCGTTTGCCTACAGCCCGATGGTGCTGATCACCACATCGAAGAATACCAAGGCAAAGTCGCTGAAGGAATTCGTCGCCTATGCCAAGGCCAACCCCGGCAAGCTGAGCTACGCGACCTTCGGACCTCAGAGCATCGCCAACCTCGCCGCCAACCGCTTCAAGGAGCAGGTGGGGATCGACTGGCGCGAGGTACCCTACAAGGGCGCGCCGCAGATCGTGCAGGATATGCTCAACGGCAATGTCGATGCCTATTGGGGCCTCACCACTGTCGGCTCGCAGCTGAATGGCCAGCCTGACATCGTGCTGCTCGGCCTTGCTGACAACAAGCGCAACGAGCGGCTGCCGGATGTGCCGACATTTGTCGAGCAGGGTGTGTCGCAGTTTGTTGAATTCAGCGCCACCGGCCTGTGGGTCCCTGCCGGCACTCCGAAGCCGGTTGTCGACAAACTGCGCAAGGCTCTCGCCGACGTCCGGGCCATGGACGACGTGAAGGCGCTGCTCGGCAAGTCCGGCAACGCCATTCTCGCTATGACGCCCGAGGAATACGAGAAGGACGTTCGCAACTCCTCGGCCCGATACGGCGCCGAATTCAAGAAGCTCGGCATCCAGGCGGAGTGACCCGGCCCAACGCAGCGCGCGGCGCAAGCCGCGCGCGCGCACCGACGCACGATCGACCCACAGAGAGAAGAAATGATTTTTTTTGAAAACCTGACGACGAAACTCGCGCTTGTTGCCGGGCTGGCCGTGACGCTGACAGCGGCCGCACCGGCCTCGGCGCAGACTTTCCCCGATCGCGAAATCAAGGTCGTCGTGACCTTCGCGGCGGGTGGCCCGACCGACGTCGTCGGGCGGATCATCGCGGAGCATATGGGCAAAGCCCTCGGCCAGCGCATGATCGTGGAGAATCGCGCCGGCGCCAACGGCGCGACGGCGACGCGCGCCGTCGCCCGAGGAGAAGCGAATGGCTACACGATCCTGCTCAATGCTTCCAACATGGGAACGAACATCATCGGCATGCTCGATCCCGGCTATACCTGGGACGATTTTACGGTCATCGGCGGCATTTCCTATTCACCGTTCGTGATGATGGCCAACACCGCCGGGTCCAAGACAAAAACCGTGAAGGACATGATGGCCTACGCCAAGGCCAATCCCGGCAAGCTCAAATTTGCCTCGCTCGGACCGCAGAGCCTGAACGCCCTGCTGCCGCAGCGTCTCGGCATGCTGGCCAAGATCGAGTGGCAGGAAGTCCCCTATCGCAGCGGCGCGCAGGTTGTGCCGGATCTGCTGAACGGCACGATGGACGTTTACTTCGGACTGCTGAGCACCGGCGTCTCCGTGTTCGGCCGCCCCGACATCGAGGTCATGGGCATCTCGGAGCCCGCGCGCAACAAGCTGCTGCCGACCGTTCCGACGTTTGCGGAACAGGGCTTCCCGGAGATCAACGATTTCAGCGTCAACGGATTCTGGGTGCCGAAGGACACACCCAAGCCGGTGGTCGAGAAGCTGCGCGCGGCACTGGAAGAAGCCAAGAAGTCGCCGGAGTTTCAGGCGCAGGTCGAGAAGACCGGCAACCTGATTTACAAGGAAAGCCACGAGCAGTTCGATGCGCTGATCAAGCGCCTGACCAATCAAGTCGCAGGCGACTTCAAGCGGCTCGGCATCAAGCCGGAATAAAGCAGGCCGGCACGTGACGGCGCGTCACGGACGCACCGTCACGTCCAGCTATGCGTCACAGGCTATGAAAACGACCATATCCAAAAAAATAATTTGAATGGGAGAGATACCAATGAAAAGGAACAGCCTTCTCGCCGGTCTGTTCGGCCTGATGATCGCGGCCACAGGCCTGAGCAGCGCGACTGCACAAGACTATCCGAACCGGGAAATCAAGCTGGTCGTCGGCTACGCGCCGGGCGGCATCACCAATACGCTGGCGCGCATCCTGGCTGAGAAGATGTCGGATGTGCTGGGCCAGCGCGTCATCGTCGAGAACCGGCCGGGCGTGAATGGCGCCATCGCCACGCGCGCGGTGAAGCGCGCCACGCCGGATGGCTACACGCTGATCTTCAATTCCACCAACATGGCGATGAATCTCTACGGCCTGAAAGAGCCGGGCTATGTGTGGGACGATTTCGTGCTGGTCGGCAGCATGTCCTATGGGCCGCTGGTGCTGGTCGCGAACACGGCCTCGAGCAAAGCGAAGACGCTGCAAGAACTCATCGCGTACGGCAAGGCAAACCCCGGCAAGCTGACATTTGCGACGCTCGGACCGCAAAGCATCCAGAACGTGGCGTCCGAACGGCTCAACGCGCTGACCGGAATCGGCTGGCGGCAAATCCCCTACAAGGGAGTCGATCAGGTGATGCCGGATATCCTCAACGGCACGGTCGATGCGTATTTCTTCGTGCCCAACACGGCGGTCCAGGTCATCAACCAGCCGAACATGGTCGGCATGGGTGTCACCGACAAGCGCCGCATGGAGTTGATGCCGAACGTGCCGACATTCATCGAAGCCGGCATTCCTGCTATCAATGACTATGCCCTGACAGGCGTCTGGGCCCCGGCCGGCACACCGCAGCCGATCCTCGACAAGCTCCGCGCCGCCATGGCCCAGGTCATCAATGCGAAGGAGACAAAGGAGCTGATCGAAAAGACCGGCTCCGTTGTCTACATGGATTCACGGCAGCAGTTCGACACGGAGATCCGCAAGCAGACCGAGCAATACACCGAAGACTTCAAAAAGCTGGGCATTCAGCCGGAATAAACCGGACACGCCAGACGGGTGGAGCGACATCGATGGCCAAACTGCTTTCATCCGAGATCACGCAAGCGCTTCACGCCATCGTCGGTGACAAGGGCCTTGTTACCGACACCGCATTGCTGAAATTCCACAACGCCGACTGGTTCGGCGCGGCGCGCGGCCGGGCCGCGGCCGTGGTCAAGCCGGCGACGACCGCGGAGGTCGCCGCCATCGTTGCGTTCTGCAACGCCAATAATCTGAAGATGGTGCCGCAGGGCGGCCTGACCGGCCTGATGGGCGGGGGCTCGCCTGTCCACGATGACGACGAAGTGCTGGTGTCGCTGGCGCGCATGAACCGCATTCTCGACGTCAATGCCGATGGCTACACCATGACGGTCGAAGCCGGCGCGGTGCTGCAAAGCATCCAGCAGGCCGCGACCGAGCATGACCGCTTCTTTCCGTTGCGGATCGGCTCGCAAGGCTCATGCATGATCGGCGGCAACATCTCGACCAATGCCGGCGGCGTGAACATGCTCCACTACGGCAATGCGCGTCAGCTGGTGATGGGGCTGGAAGTGGTACTGCCGGACGGACAGATCTGGGACGGGCTGCGCGCACTGAAGAAAGACAACACCGGCTATCACCTGAAAGAGCTGTTCATCGGCGCCGAAGGCACGCTCGGCATCGTCACCAAGGCCGTGCTCAAGCTCTTCCCGAAGCCGAAGGATGTGGCGACTGCCTGGATCGCGGTGCGTGACCCAGCCGCGGCAATCCAGATGCTGTCCGAGGCGCGTGGCGCATCGGCCGACAGCGTCACCTCCTGCGAATTGCTGAACTCCTTCTCGGTCGAATGCATTCTCCAGTACGGCCAGAATCTGCAACGACCGATTGCCGGGCAACACGACTGGCATGTGCTGATGGAATGGTCATCGCCGCGTGCGGCCGGCGAAGATGCCTCCGGCACGATGACCGAACGAATGGAAACCTACCTCGCCGACTGTCTCGAGCGCGGCCTCGCGATCGACGCCACGCTGGCGCAATCGGTGGCGCAGGCACGCAACATGTGGGCGATCCGCGAGAGCAGCGGCAGCTCGATGCAGCGGCAGCCCAACCCGACCTGCTCGTTCGATGTCTCGGTGGCGGTGAACAAGATTCCCGACCTCATCGAACGCGCCAATGCCGCCGCGCTGAAGGCGGTGCCCGGCGTGCGCCCGCGCCCCGGCGGTCATGTCGGCGACGGCAACATCCACTATTCCTTCACCGCGCCGGAGCACATCACCACCAAGGCCGACTACGCGCCGATGGTGAAAGTGCTGGACGAGATCGTCAACGACATGGTCGCCGAGATCGACGGCTCGTTCTCGGCCGAACACGGCATCGGCATCATCAAGGTGATGGAGCTGGAGCATTACCGCTCGCCCGTTGAACTCGACATCATGCGCGCCATCAAACGCGCGCTCGACCCCAAGCATTTGATGAATCCGGGCAAAGTGATCCGCGTCGATCCGACCGAGACCGCGCTGGAACGCGGCACGATCTAGCCAGCGCTGCGCCAGCAAAACCTTCCAAATTCTGGCCCATCACACCGGCGAGACATACGCCTTTGTAAAGAAACACCAATATTGGCCTGTGGACGCCTGTTTCGGCTACGGAAAAATGCGCCTGCCACAAGGCAGGAGTGTCCGGCAGCGCCGCATGCTATCGTGACGCCGGCAACAGGCCACGACCGCAAAGATACCGACAAGCGTATCAAGCGATAAAACCAGACCAGACTCCGGGAGAGATTCCATGCCGACCTCCGACATGATCGCGAATGGCAAACTGCGCGCGCGGCGGCGAAATCGCGCCGTGCGCGAAAAGATCGGCGACACGACGCAAGGCGTGCCTCTCCCCGCACCCTGCCGGACAAATTCCCACCGCGGCTCGACCGATTTCAACACGCGTTCCTACCCGACCGTGGAGTCCATCGCGCGCGGCCTGCATGTGCTGCGGACCGTCAGCAAATTTCACATCGTGACGCTCGGCGACATCTTCGCCGAGACAAAGATCCCGAAGCCCACGATCGTGCGCGTTCTGGAGACACTGATCTCGGAAGGCTATGTCGCGCGCGATAATCTGTGCGGCGGCTATCGCATCACCTCGAAAGCCAACGAACTGGGCCTTGGGTACAACGGTATCTCGCAGATCATCGAGGTCGCGCGCCCGATTGCCATCGCGCTCACCGAGCGGACACAATGGACTGTCGGGATCGGCACGCCCGACAACGACGCCATCTGGTTGCGATTTTCCACGGCCGCGCTTTGCAAACGCGCAAACGCCGTATCGCTCGGCTGGCGGCTGGATCTTTTCTATACGGCGATGGGCCGCGCCTATCTCGCATTTTGCCCGGATGCCGACCGCGAACGTATTTTCAAATCCCGGATCGACAGCGGTGTGTCCGACCGCGCGGACGAAGCCAAGGTTCGCGAGCTGCTGCCGGAAATCAGAGAGAAGGGTTATGCCACCCGCGGCGATACCCGCACCGTCAGCGCATCGAGCGTTGCGGCCCCGATTTTCAGCCAGGGCACGCTGCTGGCGATCGTGAACCTGTCCTACTTCAAGGAGGCGACGCGGCCGCACACGCTGCGCGCGGAAACGACCAAATCGCTGCTGGAGACCCGAGCGGCGATCGAGGCCGCCATCCAGCTCGAGCAACAGCCCTCGGCGCGCGAAGACAATCTGAACACGCAGCTGCGCGCGTCACACGTGCCGCCCATCAGGCTGGAAAACGATTTTTCGAACCTGCCCAATTGATGCGAGGCGCGCGAACCGCAGAGCGGCCGCCTGCCTGCGGCCAAAGACGATCCCGATGAATTTGTCGCGCAAGCGTCAATCGATGCGGTGCAGCACATAATCTTCCCACACCTCGCTTTCCATCGCTGTGGCGGCTGATAAAGTCGTCACCATCGCAAATCGATAACGACTAAAAAACCCGGAGGACGTGACATGAATCATCGATCTGTTTTGCAGTGTCTGGCGGCAACCGCGATCAGCTTCGGTGCATGGAGTCACGACGCACTCGCTCAGCAATATCCGACGAAGCCCATTCAGATCGTTGTCCCGTTCGGCGCGGGCGGCGGCACGGATGTTAACGCACGGACGGTCGCCGAAGTCGTGTCGAAAGACCTCGGCCAGACGATCGTCATCGACTCGCGCCCCGGCGCCAACGGCGCAATCGGCTCCGGCATCGTGGCAAAGGCCGCACCTGACGGCTACACGCTGCTGTTCACTGCCCAGTCCACCTATTCGCTCAATCCAAACCTGATGAAGGACCTGCCCTACGATCAGATCAAGGATTTCATCCCGGTGGCGGCGATCAGCGATTCGCCGTGGTATCTGACAGTCGGCGCGGATTCGCCGTTCAAGACGGTCGATGACATCGTCAAGTTTGCCAGAGCAAACCCGGACCAGCTGACCGCGGCATTCTGGCAATCCACCGTGCTGGTGACGTCAGTCGCCTTCAGTAAAGTCGCGGGTTTTCAATTGCGCCGCGTTCCGTACAAGGGCGCGACCGAAGCCTACAGCGATCTCGCGGCCGGGCGGCTGCAGATCGCATTCGCCGACACGAGCGCGGTGCCCATGATCGAATCGAAGCGGCTTCGTGTTCTGGCGACGACGTCCAAGACGCGCTCGGCCCTGTTCCCGGACGTGCCGACGCTCACCGAGCTTGGCTATCCGGTTGTTTCAGGATCGGTCGCGGCCGTGTTCGCACCCGCGGGCACGCCCAAGCCGATCGTCGAAAAGCTCCATGCCGCCTTCGGCAAAGCCGTGAAGGAGTCGAAGATCGTTCAGGACCGCATGAAATCCGTGGGACAGGTGCCGGTGACCATGTCGCTCAGCGAGGTGGATGCATTCGTGAAAACCGAACTGGTCCGCTGGGAGAAGATGATCGCGGATGCCGGCCTGCAGAAGGAATAGCTCTTTTCGGGGTTACCGGTAGCGGACCGACTGACGGATTTGAACCTTCCGCCGTCCTGACGCGACAGAGATGATGAAGGGTCGGGCCGTCGCCCGACCCTTCGCATCTGCGCGCCGTCACCAAGACCTGACACCACGACCCGGCGCGCATCACCAGACATTTTGGGGGCACTCGCATGTTGTCACGCAGAAAAATGATGTTCGGCGCCGTATCGATTCTGACCCTGGCGGGCACGCAGATCGCGGCCGCCCAGGACGCCAAGGTCAGCCTGTTCAAGGTGATCACGGTCAAGGACGAGATCATCATCGGACTGACCGCCGATGAGCTCAAGGCGCTCGGCGGCACCGACGCCAGCGCGGTGGCGCGGGCCCTGGCGCAGAAGGGCGACCTCGCGGCCTGGCAGTACAATGTGCGCCGCGGCGCCAATGGCGACATGCAGCAGGCCCCGACGGCCAAGGTCGGCCTGCTCGCCAATGCCTCGCTGCGTGTCGAACCCTACACGACGCCTTACGCGATCCTGCCGCATCAGTAAGCCGCACGGCGGCGTAAGCCTGATCTCGCCGGCGGCGGCTGACCCGGTCGCTGCCGCCGGCTGATCAAGCATGCATTGACGAAACAACCCCGAATCTCGCATCAAGGGCCGTTGTCGGGCCCCCGACGAATCGGCCGGCGCAGATCGCGCCGTTCGTCATTGCACAGCCATCCCGCGAAGTAGATTTCGATGTCGCATCCGCGCCTGTATCCCCGCGTCCGGCCAGGCGGCCAGATGAGTGCCGAGGCCAAGATCTTCGTGACGGGCAAACCAGCGGCGATCACCTGCAAGGTCGTCGATTATTCCAAGGGCGGCGCATGCCTCGAGCTGTTCCCGATGGTGCCGCTGCCGGAGCGATTTCGAACTCGTCCATAGCAATGTGCGCAAGCAGTGCCGCATCGTCTGGCGCCGCGGCGTTCGCATCGGCGTGGCGTTCTGATTGCAAACGCTCATTGAGCGTGTGGCCGGCCACCTCGATCATCATGCTCACGAGCCTGCCGATTGCGCTGTGGGGCATCGTCGAGCTCGGCATTTTGCCGGGCACCAAGGGACCGAACCTGTTCGGCGACGATCCGACAGCAACTTAAGAGCGGACAGTTGCATCAGCCAGATGCATCGGCAATCTGGGCGACAATTTGACAGGCCGTGTTGCGTTCGTACACTCCCGGAAAAGCTCTGAACAAATGGGAGAAACGCAATGGTCGCCAAAAGCCTTGTCGCGCTGGTGTTCGCCGCGCTCACCTTTTCGTCACATCCTGCCGCGGCCCAGGCGGACTATCCCAACAAACCGATCCGCCTGGTCGTTGGATATGGACCCGGCGCCGTCAATGATCTGGTGGCACGTTTCATCGCAGAGCACGTCGGAAGCGTGCTCGGTCACCGCATGGTCGTGGAGAACAGACCGGGTGCAAACACCGCACTCGCAACGCGTCTCGTCCTCAACGAGAAGCCCGACGGATACACGCTGTTGTTCAACAACTTGACGCTTGCGTATAATTTGCATGCCTTCAAGGAGCCCGGATACAAGCTCGATGACTTCATCACCATCGGCGCTTATGGCTATTCGGGCTACACGTTGTTCGTGAACACCAAGTCGTCGGGCGCGAAGAACGTCGAGGAGTTCATCGCTTACGGCCGGGCCAATCCCGGAACGCTGACGGTTGGCTCTACCGGAGTCGGCAGCGCGACGTCGCTCGTGTCGAGCCGTTTCGAACTCGATGACAAAGATCGGCTGGCGTGAGAATTCCCTTCAAGAGCGCCAACGATGCCGTGCAGGCCGTGGTGTCGGGCACGATCGACGCTTTTGTGGCGTCGCCCAGCACAGCTCTTGCGTCAATGAATTCCCCGAACATCAAGGTGTTCGCGGTCTCGGGCGATGTGCGCAGCCCAATATTGCCGGACGTGCCGACCTATTCGGAAATCGGCTATCCGATCAACGACAGCATCTCGCTTGGCGTGTTTGCGCACAAGAATACGCCCCCTGAGATCGTCGAAAAGCTTCGCAAGGCGATGGAAGACGCCAAGAAAAACGACGACAATCGCGCGAGGTTGGAAAAGGCCGGCGTGCAGCTCTATCGCGGCGACTGGCAGCACTTCAACAATCGCCTGAAAACCGACGGCGACATCTTTCTTGCCGACATGAAGCGGCTCGGGATCGAGCCGGAGTGAGCGCGCGACACCTCATGACGTAAAAGCATGGAGAATGCGCCGGACGACCGGCGCATTCCTCTCATTGCTATGCCGTCAGGCGCTTCATCAGCGGCGCGATGTCGCCCACCTTTTCAAGGTTGAGGAACGTGTCGATGGCTTCGTCGACGACAGCGGCCGGCAAGATGTCGCCAACATTGGCGCGAAACTTGGCGACATAGCCATCGACACCGAGCGGATTGCGTCGCGTGCCGCGAAAGTCCGTGATCTCGTGTATCAGCTCGCGGCCATCTTTCATGCGGACCACGACCTTGGCGCGTGAACGCAGCAGATCTGTTGCATCAGTATCAGGCAAGGCTTTCACCTTGGCCGCCAGACCATTGATGACCGGGTCGCGAATGGTCTCTTCCGAATAGGCGTATTTATCCATCTTGCCCTTCACCAACGCTTCCGCGATCGTGTGGTAAAGGCTGATACGACCGTGCCATGTCGTGAGCGGCTTGATCTTCAGCTCACGCGGCTCGCACAGAGTCTTCATTTTCTGCGCCAGGATATAGGCGTCAATCTCAACGACGTCCTCTGCCTTGATGTCGTACTTGTTACGCAGCTCGATGGCCGCCTCGATATGCGGCATCAAGGGGTAAGCGACTGGATACTGCTTCGACGCGATCTCCAGAACCAGCCAGTCCAGGCCAAGTTCGGATGTCACGCGCTCGTAGCGGCGCTCGTCATTCGTTTGCACATGGGCACGATACCAGCCAAATTTTCCCTCAAAGACGCCCGTCGGCCCGGTGATGCCCTTCTCAGCCAGTGCTGCTGCACGGAATGCGTTTGCGGCAGCGAAGCCGACATGAAGATTTTTGGTCGACGTACCGTCCTCGAAGGCTGCGGTCAGCGCGCTTGCCATTGAGCCCGCATGGCCGAACCCCCGGACAATCGCCGCATTGTCCATGCTGCGAAGTTTGGCGAGCGCCGTGACGCCGCCGAACGCGCCGAACGCGCCGGTGGGATGAATGCCGTAGCTGAACCAGTCCTGCGGGGAGACGATCGACAACCGGATCATGGCTTCGCTGGCCAGCAGCACCAACTCGATCAGCGCAGAACCCGACACTTTGCGGCGCTGGGCTTCGGGGTAACACACCGACAGAGCGAGACCAGTCGCATGCATGGTCGTCGGCAGGTAGGTGTCATCGAATTCAAGGGCAGACGCGGCGATGCCGTTGAGAAATGCAGCGGTCGTGACGGACGTGGGCTGATTAACGCCCAGTTGCGTGGCCCCTGTGCCGGGGTCAACGTCGGTCCATGCGCTGCGGGCGGATCGAACGATGTCCAGATCTTTCGACGCCAGCATCACTCCGGTGAGATCCAATACGCGCAATTTGGTGTTCTGCACGACCTCCGCGGGAAGATCCGCAAGCCTGGTCCGAACGATCCAGTCGGCCAGCTGAGATGAAATCGTCGCCATATGTTCTTTCCCCGGTTATTCGCAGTCCGTCGCGCGCAGCCGTTCGGATGAATGCGGACGAGCCAGCATGGCGCTTTATCAGCGAGGGTCCAAGAAACCAAAAAGCAGAATGGTTTCAAGTGGCAATTTCGTTGAACCGCTCTGCGCGAACAATTCGCTGCACCTGCTTTGTCGCCTTGCTGTCAAATGCGGGCCATTGAATTCGATGCACCGATGATCGAACATGCCGTCGAATTGTTCCGCGCGAACAAGGCGGACATAAAAACAATCAGGGGTGGAATCCGATGACAAAATCCAGCGCTCTCAAAATGCCGACGCAGCTTCTGGCCCTGCTCGGCGGTTTGCTGCTTGGCACTGCCGGGACGGCAGACAATGCCCACGCGCAGAAATTCTCCGACCTTAAAGATAGCAACCCGCCTTTGACGCTGAAGGCGCAAGGCAGCTTTTACGTCGGCGGCGACTTTTTCTTTTCCGACCAGCTGGGACCAGACCGGACCGGCAACAGCGTGATCGGCCAGATGTATGTGCGCTACATGGTGCCTCAGACCGTGAGCAATCTGCCCATCGTCCTGCTTCACGGCGGCGGCCTCAGCGGAAAAAATTATGAGACGCAGCCCGATGGCCGCATGGGCTGGGACGAATATTTTCTGCGCAAGGGCAGCGCGACCTATGTCGTCGACCAGGCGGGACGCGGGCGTTCGTCAAACGACATTTCGCTGTTCAACAAGGTTCGTACCGGAGCAGAGCCGCCGAACAAGCTTCCCGGTGATGCAGCGCACCAGCAACGAGACCGCATGGACGCTGTTCAGGTTCGGGCCCAAAATGGGAGAGCCATTTTCGAACACGCAGTTCCCCGTCGAAGCTCTGAACGAGTTCGCCAAGCAGCAGATCACGACGCTCAATGCGAATGCTTCCGCAGCCGGACCCAAATTTCAAGGCGCTCGCCGAACTCGGCAATAACCTCAAAGGCGCGGTCATCATCAGCCACTCTCAATCCGGGCGGTTTCCGCTCGAAGCTGCGCTGATCGACGCAAGCGGCATCAAGGGCGTGGTGGCCATCGAGCCCGCAGGCGGCTGTAACTCCACCACCTACACGAATGATCAGGTCGCGAAGCTCGCGCAGACTCCGATCCTTGTCGTCTTTGGCGACCATCTCGACGCTGTCCCAATCTGGAAGAACAGTTACGCGGATTGCCTCGCCTTCGTCGACAGGCTGAAAAAGGCCGGCGGCAAGACAAGCATGCTGCATCCTCCCGCACTCGGCATTTTCGGAAACAGCCACATGCTGATGAACGACAAAAACAGCGACGCCATTGCCGACCTCATCCTCAAATGGATGAAGGAAACCCTCTAGGAGGGTGGCGCATTACTGCATCGCAGCGACGAAAGTCACGATGCGACCACGAGCCCGCTTGACCCGCCGCCGCGGATTTGCCTGACTGCGCCCGATTGATGCGGCGCGATCTCAGCTTGTGATTCCCTCGCGGATCTGAATCACAGCCCGAGGGTTTGAGGCGGCAGCGCCTCGACGCATCCGAAAATTTTCACTGCCGGTTTCAAAAACCGAACGTCACAAAAAGTATTCAGGGAGGCTTCATGTTGAATCGGTTCATTTTCGCCGCGGCCGCGATCGTCACGGGCCTTTCAGCGTTTCAGACACCGGCCACGGCACAGACGTCCTATCCCGACCAGTCGATTCGCCTGCTTGTCTCCTTTGCACCGGGTGGCGGCACCGATCTCACCGCACGCATTGCCGCTGAAGATCTGACCAAGCGCCTGGGCAAGCCGGTTCTCGTCGAGAACAAGCCGGGCGCGCAAACCGCGGTCGCGCTCGAGCTGCTCTCGAAAGCGAAGAACGACGGCTACACCTTCCTTTGGACGACGTCGGACGGGATGGCGATCTTGCGCGCGCTGCGCAGCAATCTCTCCTTCAACTTCGACAAGGATTTCGAATTCGTCGCCACGACGATGAGATATTCGCTGGTGCTTGCGGCGAACCCGAAGTTGCCGTTCAAGACGATGGCCGAGATGGTCGCGTACGGAAAAGCCAATCCGGGCAAGCTCACCTATTCCACGTCCGGTATCAGCGGAGAGCTTGCCGCCGCGCTGATCCTGAAGGCGGTCGGCGTGCAGGCCGTGCAGATCCCTTATGGCGGATCGGCGCCCGCCGCCGCTGCAGCGGTCAACGGCACCACCGACATGGTGATCGCAGCGCCGGCCTCCACCCAGGATCACATCGCCTCCGGCTCGCTGCGCCCCATCGTCATCACCGACGTTGCACGCAACCCGCGGTTTCCCGACACGCCGACGCTGATGGATGCCGGCATTCCAGACCTGAAGAATGTCTCGATCCTGCTTTACAACGGCGTGCTTGCGCCCGCCGGCACGCCCGCGCCCATTCTCGAGCGCTGGAGAACCGAGATTTAGGCCATGCTCAAAGACCCCGCCGTGATCGAGCGCCTCGGGCGCATCAATTACGAGGTCTCCTATCTCGGTGGAGCCGACTTCAAGAACTCGCTGATCGCCGATTCCGATCGCTGGAAGGAAGTCGCGCGCTCGAACAATATCAAGCTGGCGGAATAGGCGGCACACATCGACGGGCGTCGCGTCGTCAGGCGTGAGATCGACCGTTCAGTTGACCAGCGCTTCGATCTGCGACTTCTCGCGATCCAGCATATCCAGCAACGGCGCAATGTGCGGGGGGCGATCACCACGGCCCGCATACGGCACGGCTCTGCGGACGAAGTCATAAAGCTTCCTGGTGGTCTGGCCGAGCTGCGTGACCTTTCGCAGATCGACGGCTTGCGCCGCGACCATCAGCTCCATCGCGAAAATCGACCGGCACAGCGTTGCCAGCTCGGCGGCGCGCCGCGCCGCCAGACCCGCCATGCTCACGCGATCCATGTTTCCATTTGAATGGCTGGAGCTCGGCAGTTCGGTGACGACCGGCGCGACCAGAAGCCGGGCCTCGGAGGTGATCGACTTGTGAAACTGCGCAACGCCGTTGAACCCCGGCAGCCCCACGCCATCCTCTTCCATCAGTCCGATGCTCAATCCGGACCAGAACGAATCCACCTGCTTGGCCAATCGCTCGGCCGACGATGTGACGACCGGCGAAAACGCCAGTCGCGCGACGTCAAGCGCCATCGACAAGGCGACCATATCGAAGTTGGCCACGGACACGAGCTTGTCGCTGTCGACGGAGACGATCGGATTGTTCTGACTGGCCTTCAGTTCGATTTCGATCTGGCCGGCCGCAAAGCCGAGGCTATCGGCAGCGGCGCCATGAATGAGCGGAAGCGATCTGAAGCAGAGAGGGTCCTGCAGGAATTGCGGTCCGCCGGTCGCGTTGAGATAGCTACCCGTGAGGTAGCTTCGGATTTTCTCGCCATGCAGCTTGAGCCCGGGGAACGGCCGGGACGCAATCGCCTCGGGCGACACGATGGAGGGGTTGGCTCCAAATCCTTCCATGCTCAGCGCGCCGACGAGGGTCGAAAACTTGAGCAGGTTGGTCAGGTCGTAGATCGCCAAGGCCGCCGTCCCCAGCGACAGCGCGCTCGAGTTGACCAGCGAGAGCGCTTCGCCCGCGGCAAGTTCAATGTCGCCATAGAGCCCGAGTGCGAGGTCGGAGACCGGCGACATGTCGCTCTCGCCCATCGACCCCCAGATGTGAACCTTGATGTCCTTGTCCGAGTTGAGCGCTTCGACCAGACGATCGGCAAGCAGCGGGCGCACCCCGAGATATCCGCTGGCCATGGCGCTCAGCAAAACAGTCATCATGGCGCGGACGACTTCCTTGGGCGCGACCGGCCCGTGACCGACATTGTGAGTGAGGATCAGCCGCCGGTTGAACTCGACGATCTTGTCGGCGCTCAAGACGATGCCGGTTTTCGCACCGACACTGGTCGTCAGGCCGTAGACCTTGATGCCCTTCTCAACGGTGCGATCCACGACCGCGCGCGCCGCCTCCATGCGCGCACGTCCTTCCCGCGAAAGCTCCACGCGATGCCCGTAACGTGCAATGCGCGCAACCGCCTCGGCGGTCGTATCGAGACCGGTAATCTGCACTGTGGGCTGCACGTGAGCGCTCCTGTTGATTGGATTTCTGTAGAAGTTTTTAATTCCCGGCCGGCACGTCCACGAACATCCCTTATCGCTCTACATTGCGCCTGATGATGTCAAGATGCGCCATGCCGTTTGGCATTGCGAAATCGGCTCCGATGGTTCCCCCAAGCTTTTTCTCGACTTCCATAATTGACAGCCTCGCGACAATCTGTCGGAACGAAGGGCTTCTTCAGCCCTGCAATTCGTGCGAAACTTCGGCACGAAGCTCCACATTTTCAGGAGAGACGGCTTGATCAAAATCAGCTCACTCGTTGCGACTGCCGCCATCGCGTTGTCACTGACAGGGCTGACCCATCGCGCCAGCGCGGCGGATTTAGCGCTCATCGAGGCGGCAAAGAAAGAAGGGGTCGTGACCTACTACACGACGCGGCTTATTTCGTCGATGAATGCGCTGTCGAAGGCCTTCGAGACAAAGTACGGGGTCAAGGTCGAAGCTTCGCGCCACACCAACGAGGATCTCGTTACAAAAATTATCAACGAGTCCAAGGCTGGCCGGCCGAGCGCTGATGTGTTCGATGGATCGTCCGGTATCACCCAGCTGATGGATGCCGGACTGGTCGTGCAATACAAGCCGAAGGAAGCTGAAAAATACGACGGTGACTATAAGGATGCGAACGGCAACTGGACCGCCGTCAATCTTTATGTCGCAGGGCTGGCCTACAATACCGATCTCGTGAAGGGAGCAGATATCCCGAAGAAGATCGATGATTTGCTCGATCCAAAATGGTCCGGCCGCAAAATTGCGTACACCATGCAGTACACGGTTTCTGGAATTAACGGGTTCTTCGGCGCGCTCGAGAAGGAACGCGGCACGGAGAAGGCCCGCGATTTTATTGATAAGTTGCACAAGAATGGTGCCGTCGCGCAGAACGTGACACCTGCCGGTACCGCGGATGCAATCGCCTCAGGCCAGTTCGCCTTCTGCATCGGCTGCAACAACAACCATATCGACGAATACAAGAAGAAGGGCGCGCCTGTCGAATTCAGCAACATTCAGCCGCTCGTTGCCTTTTTCAGTGCTGCAGGCATTACCAAGGCCGCACCCCATCCGAACGCGGCCAGACTCTTCGTGGAGTTCATGACATCTGAAGAAGGGCAGAAAGTGCTCGAAGCGTCGAACTACGTTTCAGTCCGTCCGGACATGAAGTCGAACTTCACGAGCCTGAAGCCAGGTGCATCGACCTTCAGTGCCTTTGTCGTGACACCAGAAATCGTGGCGACCGACCTGCCCCGCTGGAGTCAGATCCAGAACGAGGTCAGGCGATAGGCTGCCGCTGCCAGTCCTGCTCAGTAATTCAATTCTGTGGTGGGCCGCCTGGACTCGAACCAGGAACCAGACCGTTATGAGCGCAGCTATTTAACCAAAAACCCGGATATAATCGATACTTTCAACTTTTTCTGAGTTAGCTCGAACACGCTTGGAGAGCACTTTTCTGTGGGATATCTGTGGGGAGGTGACTCCTCCTGGCAACGCGAATTTTACCTAACAAATTGGCATTTCCGACGCGCATGGTCGAAAAGCATTGCAGTCATTTGGCGCCGAGCTGCGTGGCTGACACGGTTAGGGAACGGTGGGTGCCGTCGCCTGACCGCATATTTGGCGACGCTCGTCTGAGCGATCTCAATGCCGAGCTTGAGCAGTTCGCAATGAACCCGGGTGCTCCCGGAGCGGATTGGCAACGCTCATATCTCGGATCAGCCGACGCACTTCCGGAGACGCCGCCGGCTGACCGGGAGCCCTTGACTTGCACCGCCAATAAAAGCGAAAGCCCGCGCGATGCCTGTACGGCGTTGAAGGACGGCATCGCCTCCGGTAAAGTGCGCGTGCTGGTCGATCGTGTTTTTGCGCTCGACGACGTTGCCACGGCGCTCGACTATATGCCTACAAATGCTCATGTCGGAAAAAACGCCCTGCGGCCGTAGATTTTACCTTATGACGACTGCAACAATCAGAGTTCCAGAAAACAGGTAATCCGCTATCCTCGACAATCACGCGTCACCGCAAAACGTAAATCGCGGCCGGTGGCTTGCCGTGGCAGGACTTCACCAATGCAGGCTGTGAACGAGCGCGCCGACAATATCCGCATGATCCGCGAGAGCGCCGCCGCCATCGTTCCTAGCGGTGATCTCAAGCGTATCCGCACGCTACGTTACACGCTGCCGGGGTTCGATCCCGCCGTCTGGCGCGAAATCTGCGGTCAGGGCTGGCTCGGACTTCGCATATCCGAAGCCGACGGTGGTTCTGGTCTCGGCATGCAGGAGTATGTGGCGCTTGCCGAGGAATGCGGTGCAGGCCTCTTGCCCGAGCCCCTGATCGCCGCCTCGCTGGTTGCGCGCATTCTCCCTGCGGCGATGCTGCCCGACATCCTTTCCGGCAAGCGCCTTGTGCTGTCGGCCTTTCAGGAACACGCCAACGCCTTGTGGGACGCGCCACAAGCGGCGTTGCAGGACGGATACGTAACTGGCCGAAAATGCTTCGTGTCGATGGCGGCGGGGGCAGATGCGTTCGTGATGACGACGGCTGGCGGGCTCGCACTGGTCGCGCGTGACGCACCCGGCATGACGCTGGCGACCGACCTGACGCAGGACGGCGGTCATTACGGTACCCTCGTTTTTAACAACACGCCCGCTACCGCAATTCCCGCCGATCTGGCGGACGCCTTCGAGGAAGCGACATTGGCCACGGCGGGGTATCTTCTCGGCGTCACGGAACGAGCATTCGCGATGACACTCGATTATCTGCGCACACGGGTGCAGTTCGGCCAGCCGATCGGCAGTTTCCAGGCGCTGCAGCATCGCGCTGCGGACATGAAAATTCAGCTCGCGTTGACACGAGCCAGTGTCGAGGCCGCCGCTGCGACGCTCGATAGCGATGCGACGCTCAGGTTGCGTCGCGCCGCGGTCTCGCGGGCCAAGGCGCGTGCGTCGGATGCCGCGCTGCTCATCGGCCGGGAAGCGGTACAGATGCATGGCGGCATCGGCTACACGGACGAATATGACGTCGGACTGTATTTACGCAAAGCCATGGTTCTCGCCGGGCAATTCGGATCCCCGATGCTGCACCGGGCGCGCTATGCTGAACTTGCACCCGATGACGAGAGCAACTTATGACTGCGCCCGCCGGAATAGCGACCAACGATGATTTGAACTCCCTCGACGACGACAGCTTCCGAATGCTGGTGCGGCGCTGGGTCGAGGACAATTATCCAGTCGAGATGCGATTTCCCCAGCGGCGACTGCATTGGCGCGACAACCGCATCTGGTACGAGAAGCTCTCCACCAAAGGCTGGCTATGCCCTGGCTGGCCGCGTGAATATGGTGGCATGGGCTTGGCTGCGAGCAAGCAGCTCATCATGATAGAGGAGTTCGAACGTCACGGCTGCGCACGGGTCAGCGACATGGGGACCATGATGCTTGGCCCGATGTTGATAAAATTTGCCAGTGATTCGCAGAAGAGGTTCTTTCTGCCGCGTATCCTCAGCGGTGAGCACATTTGGGCGCAGGGCTACAGCGAACCCAATGCCGGTTCCGATCTTGCTGCAGTGCGCACCGAAGCTGTACTCGACGGCGAGGAATGGGTCATCACCGGGCAAAAGACGTGGATCACCTTCGCCAACGACGCGAACTGGATTTTCGTCCTGGTACGCACGAACAAGTCTGCTCGCAAGCAGGAGGGCATTTCCTTCCTGCTGGTGCCGATGGACCGACCTGGCATCACGGTGCGGCCGATCCTCAATCTCGATCGTCACGACGAGTTTTGTGAAGTGTTTTTCGACGCCGTGCGCGTGCCTAAGACCAATCTTGTCGGCGAGGTCGACAAAGGCTGGACTATGGCCAAAGCGCTGCTTGGTTTCGAGCGCGTCGCAATCGGTTCTCCAAAGCTTTCGTCGCTCGGTCTGAGCCGATTAAGACTTCTCGCGCAGCGTGCGGGCATCTTCGGCGACCCTGAATTCCGCGACGTTTACACAAGGCTGCGGCTCGATCTTGCCGATCTCAAGGCGTTGTACAAATCCTATATCGAGCGGCTGCGCAATGGCGAGCCCTTGGGCGCCGACGTTTCGATCCTCAAGCTGTTCCAGAGCGAACTCTATCAGCGCATTACCAACACGATGCTCGATATTGCCGGCGAAGAAGCTGGAATGCTTGATCCGCTCGACCCTGCACGCGGAACTCAACCCGTCCGGCCAGTTCCTGCAGGCACGGCCGACCACGATCTTCGGTGGTTCGAGCGAGATTCAGCGCAATATCCTCGCGCGTGGTGTCCTAGATCTGCCAGGTGAGCCGAAGAAAACCTAGTCACTTGCCGGCGAGAATGCCTTCGCGATAGAGCTCCTCTATCTCGTCATCCACCATGTCCAGCCGCTCGCGCAACAATTCGCGCGTATGTTCGCCATGCAGCGGCGGATGCCGGTCGTAACTAACCGGTGTATCCGAAAATCGCACCGGATTGGCGACGATCGAAACCTGGCCGACCTTCGGATGGGAAATCTTTTTCAGCATCTCGCGGTGAATAATTTGCGGATCGGCGAAGGCCTGTTCAAAGTTGTTGATTGGACCGGAGGCGACGCCAACATCGGCGAGCGCCGTCGTCCAGTCCGTCGCGTTTCGGGTTATGAGGCACGCAGCGAGCATTTCGACCAACTCGGCCGAATTTTCTATGCGCTTGCGATTGACGGCAAAACGCGGATCGGTCGCGAGTTCCGGACGGCCAAGCACCTCGGCAAATCGCGCAAATTGCTGATCGTTGCCGACCGCGATCATGATCGGCATGTCGGCGCAATCGAAGGCCTGCCACGGACAGGTGATCTGCGATGCCGCGCCGTTGCAAATCGGCATGCGACCCGAGGCGAGATAATTCATGGCGATATGGGAAACAGCATGCAGTTGCGCGTCAAGCAGAGCTAGGTCGATATATTGCCCGCGGCCAGACACCCGATCGCGATGATTGAGCGCGCCGAGAATGGCAATGGCTGCGTAATAGCCTGCCGTGATGTCCGAGACGCTGTAGCCGACGAGGTTGGCGCCGGCTCCGGGTTTCCCGTCCGGCACGCCGGTGATGCTCATCAGCCCACTCATTGCCTGAAAGATTGGATCGTAACCGGGCAGGTGATTGTATGGACCGTCTTGACCGAATCCGGTGATCGAACAATAGACGAGACGGGGATTGGTGGAACTCATCGTCTCGTAGTCGAGCCCAAAGCGCTTAAGATTGCCGGTCTTGAAATTCTCGATTACGACGTCGCATTGCTCGGCAAGGCGGCGTACCAGACGCTGGCCTGCTGGTTTTCCAATATCGATGGCGATCGAACGCTTGCCGCAATTCATTGCGAGATAGGAAGACGTCTCCCCACTGTCCCGGCCCTCGGCGTCTTTGTAAGGGACTCCCATGTGGCGGACATCGTCTCCGCCCTTGGGATGTTCTACCTTTATGACATCCGCGCCGAAATCAGCGAGAAGCTGTCCACACCAAGGTCCGGCAAAGACACGGCTGAGATCGAGCACGCGGACATGTGACAGCAATCCGGGCTTTGAACCGTTCCCTACAACATCACTGCTTGACATGATTTCGCCGCTCCTAAGACCCTTGTACCTTATATGTCATCGGCAATAGCGGTGTAAAACGCTCTTCGGAGCGTACTTGTGGTAAGCGCGGTTGCGCTCTGACGTAAATCAAGTCCGAATATATTGATGACGCAATCCGCCGAGGATTGGGCGACAAAGAATGCGCCCCAACGACTGTCATGTCCGCGCGCGGCTACGAGACTTTTCGGCATACGGCCGCGACGTGGCTCATGCAAGCCGGCACAGACCGCTGGCAAGCTGCTGGATTTTTGGGGATGTCGGTCGAGATGTTAGAGCGCACTTACGGGCATCATCATCCGGACCATTTTGGCAATGCTGTCGCTAACATTGCGCAAAAGCCAAGGATCGGGCGGAGCCGCGTTTCATAACGGGAACGACGGGCGAACAAACCAGCATTCGTTTCTGCGGGGATTACTGTGGGGACCGCCTGGACTCGAACCAGGAACCAGACCGTATGGTGGCGGGTTTGTAGGGACGCATTCCTTCTGAGATCGTAACGCTGTTGCCCAGGTTCAGTTGTGCGACCCAAGCCATGGCGATGCCGTCGAACTCTCTTTCCGGCAGCCAAATTTTCGGGCCATTCAGCGATGCGCCGAGCACGCCGAAGTCATTTTTTATCTTCTCGAAATCGAGACCTTCGACCAGTGCCTGCGGGGATGTGTCTTCGACGCCGGGATCTTCTTTGAGGAGTACATGCTGGACGTTCCGAAGGAAGAACCACTCCGCCATTCGATCAATGGATTACGGATACCGTGGCCAGCGTATTGCCCTTAAGGACACTATCATTTTAATCGAGAGTGTAAGCACGAAGCTTATGGAGAGAGCGTCGATGTTCCTAAGAACAGAGTCCACCTCGCTGATGCCGAGATGCGGCTGACCGTCGCAGAGTTTAAAGCGGCGCTTCGCCGAGGCATGAGTGCTCGGCCAAATGGAGGGTAACGAATGCGCAAGCTGACGATCGGATATTTTTGGCTGATGACAATGTCGCTGTGCGCTTTGAGCGGACCCTCGTACGCGCAAACCATTGGCTATTCCGGAGCGGTCGGGCAGCTTGCCGCAGCTTGCGGCGCTGACATCGGAAAGTATTGCGGCAAGGCCACGCTCGGCGGCGGCCGCATGAGCCAATGCCTAGAGCAAAATCGCGCCTCAATCTCAGCTGGCTGCAAGACGAGCCTGAACCAAATGGCGTCCTTGCTCAACACCAGGGCGGAGGCACGCGCCGCGGTCATGCAAATCTGCCGCTCCGACGTGGGGCGCCTCTGCCAGGGCGTTGTGACCGGCGATGGCAATCTGATGGAATGTTACTCAAGGCGAAGGCACGTTTCAGTGCGGCGTGCCAGAAAGCGATCACCGATGCCGGCTACGAGGCGACCATTAACGCGGGTGCCTCGACGTCTCAGGTCAAGCTCAGTTCGGGCGACCTTATCAACAGTCTGCAAGGCGCCGAACAGGCTGGCACCGCATTGACGGCCGCACGCCTGCGTCAGATGGCGCTGCGAAGCCTGAATGATCCGGCCCGCGCCAGCCGGATGAACCGCCCACCCTTGACCGACGAGCTTGAGAAGCTCGCGCAGCTGACGATCGCGATCAATTTCGATCTTGGCTCGGCGCGCATTCGCCCTGATTCATTCCAAGCGGTCGGCCTGATGGCGGACTCGCTCGATCATCCGTACCTGCAAAGCTACCGGTTTCTGATCGTCGGTCATACCGACGCCAGAGGCAACCGCGAAGTCCAATCTGAAGCTGAGCGAGCAGCGCGCCGCCGCGATTCGCGAAGCGTTGATCAATCCGTTCGGGATAGCTGCGTCGCGCCTCGAGTTGGTGGGCTGGCGAGGAGCAACTGCTGAAGCCGTCCAATCCGGAGGCAGGCGAGAACCGACGCGTGCAGCTGATCAACGTCGGCCCCACGCGTTGAATTGCGGCACCGCGGCCTAGTGATCGCTGCCCTTGCGCCGCTTTGACAAAATATTGGTGGGCCCGGGAGGACTCGAACCTCCAACCAGACCGTTATGAGCGGTCTACTCGATCCCGCAAAGCCAGCAAAATCCGTTGATTTTCGTGACGTTCGAGGCCACGTTGTTCGCGGCTGTTCACGGGGTTTCTGTGGTCAATCTGTGGTCCGTTCCTGGGATCGGCCGCACTGGATAAAGCGCATTGCAGGAGACCGAGCCGCTTCGGCTACAGCTTCTTCGAGTTTTTCCTCCGACGAGCTTTGGGACCAGACAGATTTTCCGTCGGCCTCAAATGACCTTTTGCTGCGGCATGAACAAGTCGCTTGAACGTCGGGCATTCGAAATGGCTCGGGGCGGGACAATTCGCAGCGTGTCGGAGGCCATCTCGCATAGCAGTCATATGCTTGATACGTCGGTCTAGCTCATCAGCTTTGGCCGCTAGCTTCTCTCGGCGGATATCCACCTTCCCCATTGGAGCGAACATCTGCGCTATCTCTTCTAAGCTGAAGCCCGCTGTTTGCCCCAAAGCAATCAGTCCTAAACGCTCCAAGATGCCCGGCTCGAACAACCTCTTGAGCCCGCTCCGCCCCACCGATTGGATAAGTTTCTTTTCTTCATAGAAGCGCAAGGCCGATGCGGGCTGGCCCGATAAACGAGAAACCTCAGCAATATCGAGTAATTTCATGCTTGACCTCAAGTTCACTTGAACTTGTAAGGTAAGTCATGGTTGCAAACGAAACAAGGGAAATACGGTGATCGAGATTGTTGCCAGAACAGTGGCTACCGGTGTGATTGCCACGGCGATCATGGACATGGCGTCGTTAGCCTTGAAGTATCTGAGGCTCTTCGACAGTCCGGATTATCGCCTCGTCGGCCGCTGGATTGGACACATGGTCATCACGCGAAGCTTCGCTCACAAGAGCATGGCCCGCGTGCAGCGAATTCCGTTTGAGACCGGAATTGGATGGGCGACGCACTACGCAACCGGCATTGTGTTTGCTGCGCTACTCGTTGCCATCGCTGGCCCGCAATGGCTGGCAGCCCCGACGCTCATTCCTGCCGTGCTGACAGGTTTCGTCACCATCGCCTTGCCTCTGTTCGTCATGCAGCCGGCATTTGGACTGGGGGTCGCAGCGCGCCTCTCATCCAACCCTCGCAAAGCGCTGTTACGGAGCCTGCTGAATCACCTGTCCTTTGGCCTGGGTCTTTACTCAGCCGCAGCGATCTCAGCAGCCCTCTAACCAACCCTCGAAAGGAAGATACAATGATTTCCCCAAAGCTCGCGCCTATACTGTTCGGGTTCATCTTGTCGGCCCTCATGTCGTTTATCGTCTCTGGCATCTCAACCGTACGCACGACGGGACTCATCGACGGCTTTGCCAGTCTTTGGATTTCGGCATGGTTGCCGTCCTGGCTTATCGCCTTCCCGATCGTGCTGGTCGTTGCTCCGATTGCACGAAAAGCGGTTCAACGACTTGTCAGAACCTGAAACGATCAGGCGGGGGCAACCCACCCCCGCCTGATCGGGTCCTTGCAAGACCTTCAAATCGTCCGGCGTCATCATTTCTCAGGAGACAGGCCTTGCGCCACGTTCTGCCGACGTTTGCCGTGCTCATCGCCATTCTCGGGTGGACCGGGAATGCTCGTGCTCAATTCCGTACCGAGATTTATCCAATTGAAACGCGCAACCCAGGCGCAGCGCAGTTTCTCAACGGGACGGCTGAAGGTCCGGGCGCCGTGATCAGCGGCGAGCTGCGAATACCGAGATTCGGCGATGAGCGCTTTCCGGCCATCATTTTAGTCCACGGCTCCGGCGGCATCGCGAGCAACGTCACTGACTGGGCGAATGAACTCAACAAGCTTGGCCTGGTCGTGTTCATTCTCGACAGCTTTACCGGCCGCGGCATCACCGACACCATGGCGGATCAAAGTCAGCTTTCAATTTACGCGATGCTCCATGATTCCTATCGCGCACTCGACATCCTATCAAAGCACCAGCGCGTCGATCCGAAGCGGATCGCGATCATGGGCTTCTCAAAAGGGGCTTTTGCCTCGCACTACTCTGCGATGCGACGGTTCAGCGAAATCTTCGCTCCGCGAGGCGTGCAGTTCGCAGCGCACATTTCCTTCTATGCAGCATGCGAGACGACATACATAGACGATACGAAACTGACCGGCGCGCCGGTGCGCATGTTTCACGGGCTTGCCGATGATTATATTCCCGCGGCGCCGTGCAAGGACTACGTGCAGAGGCTGAAAGCGGCAGGCGCTGACGCAGAACTGTTCGAGTACGCAGGTGCGCGTCACGCATTTGATACGCGGATGCCCGGACCGATCCCGCTTCCACAGGCCATCACCATTCGCAAATGCCGGCTCGCAGAACGTCCACTTGGCACGATCGTAAACGAGGAGACCGGCAAACCGCTGTCGATGGGTGACGCCTGCGTTGAGCGCGGCGCAAGTATCGCGCCGGATGCGGCAGCCCTGTCTGCGTCCCGAAAGGAAGTCGCGGACTTTCTCAAGGCGCAGTTCAAATTGTAGACAAGGCGGCTACCACGACCCGGGCGGAAAGCGCTTGAAGGCCAGCCGCGCGGGCGGCCGGCGTCGCGGCATCACGTCAGGAAATGGGAACGGCATAGACTATGGTGGGCCCGCCTGGACTCGAACCAGGAACCAGACCGTTATGAGCGGTCGGCTCTAACCATTGAGCTACAGGCCCTAAGCGAGTGACTTACAATGCCGGGACGGCGGCGGCAACGCCCTCAAGCCGCTCACGCCATGGCCGGGGTCAGGCGCGGTCGCGACCGCAGCAGAAGCCACAGGGCGATGGCGCCGTTGAGCAGAATTCCACACCAGGCCGTTGAGGAAGGCCGCGGCATAGGACCCGGTCGCATCGAAAATCAGCCCGGAAATCCAGCCGCCGAGCGACATGCCGATGACGGTGGCGAAAATGATGATGCCGACGCGCACGGCCGCCCCCTCCGACGGCATGGTCTCGCGCACGATCATGGCATAGCTCGGCACGATGCCGCCCTGGAACAGGCCGAACATGATCGAGATGGCATAGAGCGAGGCGAGCCCGTCAAAGAACAGATAAAAAGTCAGCGCGATGCCCTGCAGGATCGAGCTGAGGAACAGCGTGCGCAGGCCGCCGATGCGATCGGCGATGAATCCAAACGTGATGCGGCTGACCATGCCGGCGCCGAGCATCAGCGCCAGCATCTCCGCACCCCGCGCCATGCCGTAACCGAGATCGGCGCAATAGGCGACGATATGGACCTGCGGCATCGACATGGCGACGCAGCAGGCGATGCCTGCGATCGCCAAAATGACCGTGAGCGCATTCGGATTGAGACCGAGATCGACGCTCGGCCTTTGCGCGGCGGTGTGTGACTGACGCGAGCCGCTCTTGAGATAGCCGCGCAGCACGACAAGCAACGGAATCGCGACGACGAAACAGACGACCGCGATGGCAACATGCGTCCAGCGCCAGCCGAAATGGGCGATGCCGCGTTCGATCAAGGGCGGCCAGATCGCGCCGGCGAGATAATTGCCGCTCGCGGCAATGGCAACCGCCACGCCGCGTCGCCGCTCGAACCAGTGCGAGACTTCGACCATCAGCGGGCCGAAGGTCGAGGCCGCGCCGAAACCGACAAGAAAATGCAGCGCCACGAATTGCCACTGCGCCACGACCAGCGCCGACACGGCGTAACCGATGCTGAGCGAGAGAATGCCGAGCGCGATCACCGGCACGATGCCGAAGCGATCCGTCAGGCGGCCCATGGCGACATTGCCGACGCCGAAGCCCATCATGGCGACGGTGTAGGCGAGCGAGGCATCCGCGCGCGTGCCGCCGAATTCGGCCTGCACCACCGGCAGCGCGACGACGACCGACCACATGCCGACGGCGGCGAGCGTGCCCAGCGCCAGCACGACAACAAGGCGGCGCCAGGCGGCCGGCGAATCAGGGATAAAGCGGGAGTCTGCGGACGGGTTCATGCGCCTGTTTCGGATGTTGCGGCGGCAGCGTCAAGAAAACGAAAGTTGATGGCAAATCGTTGAACCGGGCGCCTGTTTGTGCGTCCAAGCGCACATCGGACACGGTTCGCACGAATTATATTGCGTCGCGGAAGGCACAGCCTGTATCAGCGACGACCATGACCGCTTTCACCCCGCACCAGAACATCGCATTGCGCGCCGTCGCCGACTGGATGCGCGACAAGCCGGGCACGGGCTCGACGCCGCAGGTGTTCCGCCTGTTCGGCTATGCGGGAACCGGCAAGACCACGCTGGCGCGGCACATTGCAGACGGCGTGAATGGCGAAGTGAAATACGCCGCCTTCACCGGCAAGGCGGCGCTGGTGATGCGCGGCCGCGGCTGCGACGGCGCCACCACGATTCATTCGCTGATCTATCGCGCGCGCGAGACCGGCGTCGAGCAGCCGAGCTTCGAGCTCTGGGACGATGCGCCTGCGAGCAAGGCGCGCCTCATCATCATCGACGAATGCTCGATGGTGGACGCCGAACTCGGCCGCGATCTTCTTTCATTTGGCGTGCCGCTGCTGGTGCTCGGCGACCCGGCGCAATTGCCGCCAATTCAGGGCGGCGGTCTTTTCACCGCCGCCGAACCCGACGCGATGCTGACCGAAGTGCACCGTCAGGCGCAGGACGACCCGATCGTGCGCCTGTCGATGGAAGTGCGCGAAGGCGAGATGCCGGAGATCGGCCGCTACGGCGAAAGCGAAGTGATCCCGCGCAGCGAACTCGACCCCAACCGCGTGATGGAGACCGACCAGATCCTCGTCGGCCGCAACGCGACGCGCCGCAGCTACAATGCGCGCATCCGCCAGCGCCTCGAACTCGACGACCCCCTGCCCGTCGCCGGCGACAAGCTGGTGTGCCTGCGCAACAACCGCCGCAAGGGCCTGTTCAATGGCGGGCTGTGGAGCGTGAAGCAGCGCACGACCTCGAAGTCGCACATTCTCTCGTTGCGGCTCCTGCCGGACGACGAAGGCGGCGGAAAGATCGTGAAGGTGTCGGTGCGGCCGGAGTGCTTCACCGGCGGCGTCGAGGAAATCGCCTGGGACAACCGCAAACGCTACGACGAGTTCGACTACGGCTATGTGCTGACGGTCCACAAGTCGCAGGGCTCGCAATGGGACGACGTGGTGCTGTTCGACGAGAGTTTCGCCTTCTCCGAGAGCCGCGCGCGCTGGCTCTATACCGGCATCACGCGGGCGGCCAAGCGCCTGACTTTGGTCGTTTAGGCGTCAAAATCTCACGAAACTGTGTGGCCGGAGCCGTAACAAAACGGCCCCTCGCCCGTATTTGTCAGCGAGACCCGCGGCAGGGCCGTTGCCAAGCCTTGAGCGGGCACTAAAATCTGACCCCAGAGATTGAAACATCTCATTCGCAGGAGCCACCCATGCCCCTCTCATTCTCCCGCCGCGCCGGACTGCTGGCCGCGCTGCTGCTGCCGCTGGCGACGACATCCGTCCTTGCTTCGTCGGAACCCGTGGTCATTCCCGCACCCACAGTCGATGCAGCACCGGCCGACGGCCTGCAGAAGGCCGTGATCGCGGGCGGCTGCTTCTGGGGCGTGCAGGCGGTGTATCAGCACACCGACGGCGTCATCAGCGCGGTGTCGGGCTATGCCGGCGGCACCAAGGAATCCGCGAATTACGATCTCGTCAGCGCGGGCCGGACCAAGCACGCGGAGGCCGTCGAGATCACATTCGATCCGAAGAAAATCTCCTACGGCAAGATCCTGCAGATTTTCTATTCGGTGGTGCACGATCCGACGACGCTGAATCGCCAGGGTCCCGACAGGGGCGAGCATTATCGTTCGGGGCTCTTCTTTGCCAATGACGAACAGAAGAAGGTGGCAGAGGCTTATATCGCGCAGCTCGACGCCGCCAAGGTGTTCCCGGCGAAGATCGTGACCAAGCTCGAGAAGCTGGACGGCTTCTACAAGGCGGAAGAATATCACCAGGACTATGCCACGCGGCATCCGCTGCAGCCCTATATCCTGTTCAACGACCGGCCCAAGATCGAGAACATGAAGAAGTTCTTCACCAGCCTCTATCGCGAGAAGCCGGTGCTGGTGCTGACGAACTGAGATCGTCACGACGAACCAACAAGAAGAACAAGCAAAGGAGATGTGATGACCAAATCGATGCCGAAGACCGACATGGACGGCAAGGTCCACAAGTCCGAGGACGAGTGGCGCAGCGAACTGACGCCGATGCAGTATGCCGTGCTGCGCGAGAAGGCCACCGAACGGCCCTTCACCGGCGAATATGAGCACGAGGAGACGGAAGGCACTTACGTCTGTGCCGGTTGCGGGCAGCCGCTGTTCGGCTCCGAGTCGAAGTTCGATTCCGGCTGCGGCTGGCCGAGTTTCACCGCACCGATCGAAGACGCCAATGTCGACGAGGACCGCGATGTCAGCCACGGCATGGTGCGCACGGAGATTCTGTGCTCGAAATGCGACGGCCATCTCGGCCACGTTTTCCCGGACGGCCCCGGCCCGACGGGTTTGCGCTACTGCGTCAACTCGGCGTCGCTGAAGCTGGAGCCGAAGTAAGATTCACCCCACCCCGGCGCGCGATGCGCGCCGACCTGCCCTCAAGGGGAGGGTAAAAAAACAAAAGCCCGCGGCATGCCGCGGGCTTTTTTCTTTGAGGACGTCGGGGGGACAACGTCCTCCGAGAAGTCTCAGCCTCAGCTGTTGGGACGCACTTCGGGCGACGGCGGCGCGGGCGGATTGTTGCGGCGCTCGTTCATGAACTGGTCGAACTCCGACTTGTCCTTGGCGTGACGCAGGCGATAGAGGAAATCCTTGAACTCGCGCTGCTCGTCTTCGAGACGCTTCAGCGTGTCGCTGCGATACTCGTCGAACGCGCGGTTGCCGGTCGAGGGACCGTCGAAACCACGCAGGCCTTCGCTCATGCGCGAGCGCAAACGATCGAACTTTTCATCCCAGCGGGCATGACGGCTCTGATGTCGGCACATTGATCTGCTCCAGAGTGTGTAAAACAAAATGGCTAACCCGATCGGCCACCACAGGATGAAGCCGAGCACCATCACGCCGATCCACAACGGGTGGAAACCGGGGCGCGGCCAGTTGGGGCGATCCCAGTCGCGACGAGCGTCGTGGGGATAATCAGCGGCGTTGGACATGGCGGTCTCCCTGTCTCGTGCGTGGCCTGAACGATGAGCCGACAATGCGTAGATAGGGTGCGTTGCCCGGCCATCCATTCCTCGGATGTAAATGTTATTTACATTTACACGAGGGCGAGTGTCAAGCGGATCGCGATCGCTCAACTAACCAACTGAATTCATTCGGTTATTGTTTTGGCGTAGCCGCGCCGCCGCCAATCGGGAACCCGAGACCGCGCAAATAAATCAGCACGGCCGCTTCCAGAAGCTCTTCCGCCTGCATCGGCAGCTTGCGCCGCGCCCCGTCGCCGCGCGCGAACAGCGACGCGGTGCCGTGCGACAGCGACCAGATATGCAACGCCATCATCAAGGCCGGCGGGCGCGAGGCACCGGGCGGCAGCATCGCGACAAGACGTTCGCAGGCTGCGCGGATGATCGCGAAAGCGCGCTCGCCCGCGACCTGCAATGCAGGGTTCGCATCCAGCGACAGACCCGATTCGAACATCGCCGAATAAAGCGCGGGCTCATTGCGCGCGAATGCAAGATACGCCTTTCCCACACGGTCGAATGCAGTCGGCGTATCGGGACGCCCATCGTCCCAGGCGGCATTCAGAGCGGCTTCGAACTGCACGTAACCGCGCTCGGCGACGCTCGCCAGCAGATCGTCGCGATCGCGAAAATGACGATAGGGCGCAGCCGGGCTGACACCGGCCCAGCGCGCGGCATCGGCAAAGGTGAAGCCCGCCGGACCCTTTTCGGCAATGAGCTTCAGCGCCGCTTCAAGCAGCGCTTCCTTCAGATTGCCGTGATGGTAGCCGCGGTCGCCGCGGCGGTCCTTGTGCCAGCTCATGTAAGCGCTGTTTACATCAAAAAGCCGGAGAAAACACTAATACTCGACGCGAACCAGATAGAGCCCGTCCGGCGGGGCGACGACGCCGCAGGCGGTGCGGTTCTGTGCGGCGAGCGCGGCGGCGAGATCGTCGGCGCTCCAGCGCCCCTCCCCGACCCAGACCAGCGAGCCGACCATCGAGCGCACCTGATGATGCAGGTAGGAACGCGCATGCGAGGTGATGCGGATATCGTCGCCGTCGCGCACCACATCGAGCGCATCGAGCGTCCTCACCGGCGACTTGGCCTGGCACTCCATGGCGCGAAAGGTGGTGAAGTCGTGCTTGCCGACGAGGCGTTGCGCGGCGTCATGCATCGCATCGACATCCAGCGGACGCGCGACGCGCCAGGCACGGCCGGCCTCGATGGTGAGATCGGTGCGGCGGTTGACGACGCGATAGAGATAGTGCCGCCGGATGGCGGAGAAGCGCGCTTCGAAATCGGCGGGCACTTCTTCCGCCGACAACACGCCGACCGGATTCGGACGCAGATAGAAATTGAGCCCGTCGCGCAGCTTGTCGATGCGCACGTCTTTCTCAAGTTCGATATGCGCGACCTGGCCCAACGCATGAACGCCGGCATCGGTGCGGCCGGCGCCATGGACGCGCGCATCCTCGCCGGTCATCGCCTTGACGGCGGCTTCCAGCACGCCCTGCACGGTGAGCGCGGTGTCCTGCACCTGCCAGCCGGAAAAGGGCGCGCCGTCATATTCGATGGTGAGCTTGTAACGCGGCATGATCAGGTGGCTCGCGTGCCATCTGAGGGAAGTGCAACACGCGTGCCGCGCAGAAAAACATCCGCCGTCATCGCCTGCTTGCCGGCGCGCTGCACCTCAATGAGCCTGATCGCGCCTTCGCCGCACGCAATGGCCAAACGATCGTCGAGCAGCGTGCCGGGCGCGCCGGACCCGCCGCTCAGTTCGACGCGCAGCACCTTGATGCGCGCCATCTCGCCGTCGCAGGGCAACTCGCACCACGCACCCGGAAACGGCGACAGCCCGTGAATGTGGCGCAGCACAACGTGCGCGGGCTTCGAGAAGTCGATATGCGCTTCCGCCTTGTCGATCTTGGCGGCGTAAGTGACGCCCTCCTCGGGCTGCTTGCGGAATTCCAGCGTATTGTCTTCGAGCGCCGCCATGGCATTGCCCATCAGAATGGCGCCCTGCGGCCGCAAGCCGATCGTGCAGGTCGCCGGTCGTCATGGTGTCAGCAATGCCGATGCGCGCGGCGATCGTGCGGTCGATGACGGCGATATCGCCGGTGTCGAGGCCCGCATCCATCTTCATGACCATGGCGCCTGCCTCCGCATCGCCGCTCATGATGGCGCGATGGATCGGCGCCGCGCCCCGCCAGCGTGGCAGCAGCGAGGCGTGCAGATTGAAGCAGCCGCGCGGCACGGCATCGAGAATGGCTTGCGGCAGGATCAGCCCATAGGCGACGACCACGGCGACGTCGGCGTTGTGGCTTTTGAATTCGGCGAGCGCCTCATCGGTGCGCAATGTCTTGGGCGTCAATACATTGAAGCCGAGCTGGCGCGCCTGCCGCTCCACCGGCGTCGGCTGCATCTGCATGCCGCGGCCGGCGGGCTTGGGCGCACGCGTATAGACGGCTGCGATATCATGACCGCGCCCGGCCAGTTCGAGCAGCGTCGGCACCGCGAAATCCGGCGTGCCCATGAAGATGATGCGAAGCGGCATTCAGCCCCCCGCGCGCTTGGCGGCCTTGGCAAATTTCTTGGCGACGCGGTCGCGCTTCAGCTTCGACAGATAATCGATAAACAGTACACCGTTGAGGTGATCGATCTCGTGCTGGATGCAGGTGGCGAACAGGCCGTCGGCCTCTTCCTCGTGCTGCTTGCCGTCGAGATCCATGTAGCGCACGCGCACCTTCAGCGGACGCTCGACCTCTTCGTAATAATCCGGGATCGACAGGCAGCCTTCCTCGTAAGACGCCTTCTCCTCCGACGACCAGACGATTTCAGGATTGATGAAGACGCGTGGCGCCGATTCCGGCTCGCCTTCACGCTTGGCGATATCCATGGTGACGATGCGCTCGTCCACACCGATCTGGATCGCAGCCAGCCCAATGCCCGGCGCGTCATACATGGTCTCGAACATATCGGCGACGAGCGCCTTCACCGCCGGCGTGACGGACGCCACGGGCCTGGAAATGAGACGCAGACGGTCGTCGGGGAGAACGAGGATTTCGCGCACAGCCATGGCCGCGATGTAAGGCCGTCGCCGCAAACGGTCAATTGCCGGAACGACTTCCGCGGCCTGCGGCAACCTCACCGTGAAATGTTCACTATTTGTTCGCACATTCGACGGAATCTCGCTACAAGAGAATCTGATCTAAGAAGGCGGTCATGTCAGAAATTCTGTTCATCGTTGGGGACTTCCCCGTGAGAGTCGGGCCGGCGCTGGCCGCGCTCGGCGTATTGGCGTTCGTCAGCCTCATGACGCTTGGTCATCGTCGTGATGCGGCAGGCGCGCACCGGACAGATGGCGGCGATGGCGCATTCCATCCACGCCCAGGAACTGGAACAGCGCGTCGGCGAACTGATGCGCGTGCAATCCGACACTTCGGGCCGCGTGCATGCCATGGGCGAAGCGCTGGTCGGGCGGCAGGCGGAGATGTCGCGCTCGCTCAACGAACGCATGGATGCGGTGACGCATCGCGTGGGGCAATCGATCGAGGTGACCTCACGCCACACCGTGGACAGCCTGCGCCAGTTGCATGAGCGGCTCGCGGTCATCGACAGCGCCCACAAGAACCTCACCGATCTGACGACGCAGGTGACGACGCTGCGCGACGTGCTCGCCAACAAGCAGACGCGCGGCGCGTTCGGCCAGGCGCGGATGGAAGCGATCGTGCAGGACGGCATGCCCAAGGGCAGTTACGAATTCCAGCACACGCTGTCGAACAACAAGCGCCCCGATTGCGTCGTGTTCCTGCCCGACGGCCGCCCGCTCGCCATCGACGCCAAGTTTCCGCTGGAGGCCTTCACCGCGCTGCGCGACGCCAAGAGCGACGACGAGAAGAAGGGCGCGACGCAGCGGTTGCGCGCCGACGTGTCGCGGCACGTCGACGACATCGCCGAGAAATATCTCATCCCCGGCGAGACGCAGGAGATGGCGCTGATGTTCGTGCCGTCGGAATCCGTCTATGCCGAAATCCACGACAGCTTCGACGATGTGGTGCAGCGCGCCTATCGCGTCCGCGTGGTGCTGGTCTCGCCGTCGCTGCTGATGCTGGCGATCCAGGTGATGCAGCAAATCCTGAAGGATGCGCGCATGCGCGAGGCGGCCGATCAGGTGCGCACCGAAGTGCTGCACATGGCCGACGATCTGGCGCGGTTGCGCGACCGCGTCGTCAAGCTGCAAAGCCATTTCGGTCAGGCCAACGAAGACGTGCGGCAAATCCTGATCTCGGCCGACAAGATCGACCGCCGCGCCTCGCGCATCGAGGAACTCGACTTCACGCCTGCGGAGTCCGAAACACCGAAAGCCGCGACGGAGTTGTTCCCGGCGCCGCGATTGCAGGCGGGCGAATAGTGAGTCGATGCCCGAGACGCCCACGGGCGCGGCGGTGGAGAGAGCGCACATCGTGGCGCGACACGCTCGCGGTCTATCTGCAGAAGCGCGTCCTCATCGTTCTGTTTCTCGGCTTCTCGTCGGGGCTGCCGCTGGCGCTGTCCGGCACGACGCTGCTGGTGTGGATGCGCGAGGCCGGCGTCGATCTCACGACCATCGGCCTCTTCGCGCTGGTCGGCACGCCCTATACGCTGAAATTTCTCTGGGCGCCGGTTGTCGATGCGCTCGACGTGCCGTGGCTCAGCGCAAGGCTCGGACGCCGGCGCGGCTGGCTGGTGTTCGCTCAACTTCTGCTGATCGGCGCGATTCTGGTGCTGGCGACGGCCGATCCGGCGCGTTCGCCGCTCTATGTCGCGTTCGGCGCGCTGCTGGTGGCGGCGGCCTCCGCCACGCAGGACATCGTGATCGACGCATTCCGTATCGAGAGCCTGCCGGAGAACGAGCAAGCCGCGGGCATGGCGTCCTATGTCGCGGCCTATCGCATCGGCATGCTGATCTCGACCGCGGGCGCGCTGTTTCTCGTGACGTTCTTTGAAGATCTCGGCACGGGTAAATCGGCGGCGTGGATGTGGGGCTACGTCGCCATGGCGGCGATGGTCGGCATCGGCCTTGTCACTTCGATTGTCGCAACGGAGCCGGAAGCGGCGCCACGCGACACAACCGAGACGAGCCCGTTGAAGCGCGTGATCGCCACCGCTGTCGTCGCCTTCTCCGAATTCCTGACACGGCCCGACGCGCTGGCCGCTCTCGCTTTCATTGTGCTGTTCAAGTTCTGCGATGCGTTCGCAGGCACCATGACGGCACCGTTCGTCATCGACATGGGTTTCTCGCGCAACGATTACGCAACCATCGTCAAGGGCGTGGGACTGGCCGCGACATTGATCGGCGGTTTTGCCGGCGGATTGCTGGCCAAGCGCGTGTCGATGACGGCGGCGCTGTGGACCGGCGGCGTGCTGCAGGCGGTTTCGAACCTCGCCTTTGCCTGGCTCGCGACATTGGGCACAAATTATCCGGCGCTTGTCGCGGCCATCATTGCCGAGAATTTCACCAGCGCTATCGGCACGGTGATTTTCGTGGCGTATCTGTCGGCGCTGTGCAAAAGCCCGCTGCACACGGCAACGCAATTTGCGCTGCTCACCGCACTCTCGGCCGTCGGGCGCACCTACATGGCGGCGGGTTCGGGCTACATCGCGCAGACGGCCGGCTGGCCGCTATTCTTCGCGCTCAGCGTCGTGACCGCGGTACCCGCTTTTGCGCTGCTGCTGTGGTTGCAGCGGCGCGGGCATTTCAGCGCATTGGACAAGCGACCAAGCTAGCTTTTCGCCGCCTTAGCCACCATCGCCTGCACCGGACCGAGCGTCTTGGCGACCATGCGGCGATAACCCGCCGCGTTGAAATGACCGTCATCGACCGTCAGCGCCTTATTCTGATGATCCGCGGGATTGTAGAGCGGCGGCGCGATGACGAACACATCGATGCCCCGCGCCTTCAGGCGGCTGACGATGGTCGCGCGGTTGGCGCGAATCTCCCCATCGCTGGCGCCTCGACGCCTGTCATTGATGCCGACCCAGACGACTGCGACCTTGGTGCCCTGCGGCGCGGCCGAATCGAGTCGCGACAGCACGCCTGTCGTGGTGTCGCCATTGATTCCGCTGTTGACGATGCGGACATTCAATCCCTTCGCCTTGAGGGCTGCTTCAAGCTGCGTCGGATAGTTCTCCGACGACGAGACGCCCTTTCCATACACATTGCTGTCACCGATCACGGCAACCTGCACTTGAGCCAGGGCGGCATCCGCCATGGTCACAAGTCCAAGCAGAATCGAAGCGCCCGCCAGTTTCGTCCAGATCGTCATTGCCTTGTTTCCTCTAAAACAGCGTCCGCTGCCGCATCGCCGCCGACAGCGTGCCTTCGTCGAGATAATCGAGTTCGCCGCCGACCGGCACGCCATGCGCCAGCCGCGTCACCTTGACGTTCGCATCGTGCAGCAGATCGGTGATGTAGTGCGCCGTGGTCTGGCCATCGACGGTGGCGTTGAGCGCGATGATGATTTCCGTGACCACCGGGTCGTGCGCGCGCTTGATCAGCGTATCGATATTGAGATCCTGCGGACCGACGCCGTCGAGCGGCGACAGCGTGCCGCCGAGCACGTGATAGCGGCCATGCGTCGCACTGGCGCGTTCCAGCGCCCACAGATCGGCGACATCGGCGACGACGACGATAATCGCAGGGTCACGCCGCGCATCGGTGCAGACCGTGCACGGATTGAGCGTATCGATATTGCCGCAGGTCTTGCAGATCTGAACGGTGTCCATCGCCGTCTGCAGTGCGCCCGACAGCGGCACCATCAGCGCGTCGCGCTTCTTGATCAGATGCAGCGCGGCGCGCCGCGCCGACCGCGGGCCAAGCCCCGGCAGGCGCGCCAGCAGCTGGATCAGACGTTCGATTTCGGGACCGGCGACTGCGGGCATGAGCTAGTTATCTTTTTTGAGCATGATCTTGTCCAAAAACCGGTTCCCACTTTCTGGGATCATGCTCGATCAGAACTTCAAACCGGGGATGGACAGACCGCCGGTGAGATCCTTCATCTTCTCCTGCATGGCGGCTTCCGCCTTGCGCCGCGCATCGGCATGCGCGGTCACCAGAAGATCCTCGAGGATGGTCTTCTCCGAAGGCTGCAGCAGCGAATCGTCGATGGTGACGCCCTTCAGATCCGATTTCGCGGTCATGCGCACAACGACAAGACCGCCGCCGGCCTTTCCCTCGACTTCGATGGTGTCGAGCTGGGCCTGCATCTCCTGCATCTTCGACTGCAGCTGCGCCGCCTGCTTCATCATTCCAAGAAAATCGGCCATCGCCTCACCACGTTTGCAAGCGCGTTACGGAAGATCGTCGTCGTTGTCCGATTCGATCGGCAATTCCTCGGGCATCTCGGCCGGCGCGATGCGGCGGACTTCGACGCTCGTGCCCGGAAAAAGCTTCAGCACCGCCTGAACGCGCGGGTCGGCGGAGACGCCGCGGGTCAGCTCTTCCTTCTGTGCCGTGTTCTGGTCGCGCAACGTCGCCTGCCCGGCTTCATTGGAAACGACCACAGCCCAGCGACGGCCGGTCCACAGTTCGAGCTTGCGCCCGAGATCCTGCGGAATGCTGCGTGCGGCATGCGGCTCCAGCGCGATCTCAAGCCGGCCGTCCTCGATGCGAACGAGGCGGATATCGCTTTCAAGCGCCATCTTCATCTGGATGTCGCGCTTCTCCATCGCCAGTGCGACGATCTGCGGCAGCGATGACAGACGCAACTGCGGTTGCCCCGGCGCAACCGCCTGAGCCTGCGCGGGCGCTGTCGCGGCCATGCGCGGCGACAGATCGCCGCCGGAGGATTGCGGCGCGAAGCTGCGGGGCGCAGACGACAATTGGGATGACGACGACGGCGATGCAGACGGCGCGGCCCGCGGCGCGGGCGATGCGGAGACTGTGCCACCGCCGTCCAATGTGCGGATGACTTCGTCGGGCGTCGGCAGGTCGGCGGCATAGGCGATGCGCACCAGCACCATTTCGGCGGCTGCGGCCGGACGCGTCGCGCTCTGCACTTCGGTGATGCCCTTGAGCAGCATCTGCCACATGCGCGAGAGGACGCGCATCGACAGCTTGGCCGCAAATTCGCGGCCGCGGCTGCGCTCGGTCTCGCTGAGTGCAATGTTGTCGGCGGTGGACGGCACGGCCTTGACGCGCGTGACGAAATTCACGAACTCGGCGAGATCGCTGAGCACCACCACCGGATCGGCGCCGGTGTCGTATTGCTCGCGAAACTCGGTGAAGGCGGCAGCGATATCGCCACGCGCCAGATTCTCGAACAGATCGATGATGCGGGTGCGGTCGGCGAGGCCGAGCATGCCGCGCACTTCATCGGCGCGGATGTGACCGCCGGCATGAGCGATCGCCTGATCGAGCAAGGAGAGCGAGTCGCGCACCGAGCCTTCAGCGGCGCGGGCGATCAGGCCCAGCGCGTCGGGCTCCGCCTCGACCTTTTCCTGCGCGACAATGGAGGTGAGATGCGCGGCCAGAACGTCGGTCTCCACGCGCCGCAGATCGAAGCGCTGGCAGCGCGAGAGCACCGTGACCGGGACTTTGCGGATTTCCGTCGTGGCGAAGATGAACTTCGCGTGCGGCGGCGGCTCTTCAAGCGTCTTGAGGAAGGCGTTGAACGCCTTCTCCGACAGCATGTGGACTTCGTCGATGATGTAGACCTTGTAGCGCGCCGAGGACGGCGCATAGCGCACGCCGTCGGTGATCTGGCGGACATCCTCGACGCCGGTATGGGAGGCCGCGTCCATTTCCAGCACGTCGATGTGCCGGCTTTCCATGATGGCCTGGCAGTGCACGCCCATCGCCGGCATGGAAATGGTCGGCCCCTTGATCGAGCCGTCGGGCAGTTCGTAATTCAGGGCACGGGCGAGAATGCGCGCCGTTGTCGTCTTGCCGACGCCGCGCACGCCGGTGAGAATCCAGGCCTGCGGCACGCGCCCGCTTTCGAAGGCGTTGGAGACGGTGCGCACCATCGCCTGCTGGCCGATGAGATCGTCGAAGGTCGCGGGGCGGTATTTGCGCGCCAGCACACGATAGCCGGCGCCTGCGCCACCGGAGCCGGGCGCGTCGGCGACAGTTCCCGATTTGACCGCCTCAGTCATGCACCGAATCCGTTAAGACGATTCCACCGCAAGGATCGACTAAAAGCGACCCGGTTGCGGCTTGCGGAATGAAGTGGGAGGCTGACGAGCGACCCAAACCGGAGCTCGTTAGGGCTGCTTCCTTCCGGACCTGACCCGGTTGGCGAGTGGTCTGTCCACCGCCAACCTCCCGCCTCTATTTGGAGCCAACCGGCGCGGAAAGCAAGCGCGGCCCGGCGGGTTCTGGTAATCTCGCTGGACTGACAAGGATCGGAAATACCTGATGATTTTGCCCTCCCCGCCGCGGGTCTGGTCGCTTCATGAACGACTGGAACAAGACACCGTCAATATCGGCGATTTGCCGCTCTGCCGCGTTCTCATCATCAAGGACGGCAATTTTCCGTGGCTCCTGCTGGTTCCACGCCGGCTGGATGTCGACGAAATTCTGGACCTCGATGAAGTGGAGCAGGCCCAGCTCATGACCGAGATCACCCGCGCCGCCCGTGCGCTCAAGGACGTCACCGGCTGCGACAAGCTCAATATCGCCGCGCTCGGCAATATCGTGCCGCAACTGCATGTGCATCTCGTTGCGCGCCGCAAGACCGATCCCGCCTGGCCGAAGCCGGTCTGGGGCCATGCGCCGGCCACGCCATCCGATCCCGATGAACTTGAACGATTCACCGCCGCGATCCGGCGCAAGATCTGGCTGAGCTGACATGAACGCTTCGATGGTTTTTCCACTGCGGCAATTCGCGTTCGCGCGCGGGCAGATCGACCGCGCCGCGCACTTGCGCGATCACGACGACAAACTCGCCGCATTGCGCGCGCGCAGCGATGCCGGCTGCTACGTGATGCAGCGCGAGGGCATGGTCCTGCGACAGACCGACAGCGGGCTCAACCCGCTGCTGCCTTATGCGCTGGCGCAAACGCTGCCGGTCGATTCGCTTGAGATTTTTCTCGGCCTGCGCGGCCAGACGCCGCTCTTTGCCCTCTCCTTGCGCAAGGGCGCGGAGGAAAATTTCGCCCATGCCGGCCTCGAATTGTCCGACCTGCGTCCGCTGGCGACACAGGGGCTCCTGTCGCATGACGATCTCTCTCCGCTCGCGGAAGCGAAATCGCTGATCGGCTGGCATCGCCGCCATGGCTTCTGCGCCAATTGCGGCACCCCCAGCACACCGACCTCGGCCGGCTGGCGGCGCGACTGCGCCAAGTGCGACATCCAGCATTTTCCGCGCACCGATCCGGTCGCCATCATGCTGGTGACGGACGGCGACAAATGCCTGATGGGGCGTTCGGCGCGTTTCGCCTCGAGCATGTGGTCGTGCCTCGCCGGCTTCGTGGAACCCGGCGAATCGATCGAGGACGCGGTGCGCCGCGAAGTGCTCGAGGAAGCCGGCATTGTGTGCGGCGAGGTGAGTTATTTTGCCTCGCAGCCCTGGCCCTATCCGTCGTCGCTGATGATCGGCTGCGTCGCGAAGGCGCTGAGCCGCGAGATCACCATCGATCCGTTGGAACTCGAAGCCGCGCGCTGGTTCACCCGCGCCGAAGCGCAGGCGATGCTCGAAAATCGCCACGCCGAGGGCTTAACCGCGCCCAATCCATTCGCTATCGCCCATCACATCCTCACCGACTGGGTTCGTAATGGCGACGGCTGATCCTGCTTCTCACGTTCTGTGCATCGGCATTCCGGTGCGCGATCTGACGTTTCGCGTGCCGGCTGTTCCGCCGCGCGGCGACAAGGCTCATGCCACGCATTACGCGGAAATCAGCGGCGGCAACGCGCTGAACGCGGCGGTCGGCATTGCGCGGCTCGGCGGCAAGGCGGCGATTGCCGGACCGATGGGCCCGGAAGGCAGCACCATGCTCGATGATCTCGCACGCGAGGGCATCACAACCGACGGCATCACGCGCCATCAGGATGTCGTCACGCCGATCTCCGCCATCATGATCGACGAAGGCGGCGAGCGCACCATCGTGACCTATCGCGACCCGAAGCTGATGCACACGCGCCTCGGCGACACCGACAAGCTCCTGACGAACTCCGGCGCGATCCTGACCGAAAGCCGCTGCGCGCCGTTCGCCACCGAGATCTGCGCTGAAGCCAAGCGGCGCGGCATTCCCGTTGTCATCGATGGCGACCAGATCATGTCACTGCGGGAGGGCCTGCTGACCGCGTCCTCACACATCATATTCTCGCTCGAGCCGCTGAAGGCGACGGCGGCGATGGACGATCCGGTGCGGGCGTTGCGACGGCTGGCGGACGTGACGGATGCGTTTCTCGCCGTGACGCTCGGCCCGCAGGGCATGATCTGGCTCGACGACAAGGGCGAGCCGCAGCGCATGCCGTCCTTTCCGGTTCACACCGTCGATACGCTCGGCGCCGGCGATGTCTTCCACGGTGCGTTCACGATGGAGATTGCCGCGGGTGCGGACATCGAAAGCGCCATGCGCTTTTCGGCCGCCGCCGCGGCGCTTAAATGCACCAGATTCGGCGGGGCTTTTGCCGCCCCCAGCCGGGCCGAGGTGGAGGCCTTTCTGGCGGGGGCCAGGACGGCGTGAGCCGAAAAACCGAGTGTTTTCATCAAGAAATTCCGGCTTGTGTAGAATAATTTTCTATGTATATGTTGGTTTCCCCGACATATTAGAAAAGTATTCTTCTCATGACCGATGCCGCCGTAGCCGTGCAGGACGCGACCCGACGCCTCGACGCCGTGGACCGCAAAATTCTCGCCGTGATGCAGGAGGACGCTTCCCTGTCCGTCGCCGATATCGGCGAGCGTGTCGGGCTGTCGTCGACGCCGTGCTGGAAACGCATCCAGCGTCTTGAGCAGGACGGCGTGATCACCCGCCGCGTCGCGCTGGTCGATCAGAACAAGGTCGGACTCGGCATCACCGTGTTCGTCTCGATCGAATCCGGCGACCATTCGGAAAACTGGCTGAAGACCTTCGCGCAGGCGGCCAGCTCCATGCCCGAGGTGATGGAATTCTATCGCATGGCCGGCGATGTCGATTACATGCTGCGCGTCGTCGTCGCAGACATGCAGAGCTACGACGTGTTCTACAAGAAGCTGATTTCGACGGTGGCGCTGAAGAACGTCACGTCGCGGTTTGCGATGGAGAAGATCAAGTCGGTAACGGCGCTACCGATCCCGGCAAACTGATCAAAAAATGCGCAATCGAACAAGGCGCAGAATTTTTATGTATTTGAACCGCCAATAAAACGCACCCCGAGCTCCATGCCGTGGTGGCGCGCCAGCTGGCAGCGCCGAAACACGCTTCCGGACGGGGACAGCACCAGAATGAATTCGGCAAGGTCGAGGCCGGCGACATCGGCCTTGAGGATCAGCTTGGCGCCGGTCTGCGACACATTCTCGACCGCGCATTCGCGGCGCCATTGACCGTCGACGCCCATGATCACAGCGCTGAACGGCTGACCGAATGCGACCCGGCCGGTCTTGCGCTGGTTGGGGGCCACCATGGCGGACGGCTACAGCGGGCGCGCGGACGCGCCGCGCACCTGCCAGAACCGCAACAAGCGCTGCGCGCTGGCGACGGAGAGCTTCTTGAATTCCTGCTCTGCCTGCTTCAGCTCCGCTTCAGGAATTTCAATCGAGAACCGGCACTCAAGGATCGCCTTGGTCGCGGGCCACTGCATGTTCGCAGCACGGCACGGCACCAAGAGGCCCTCGTGGCGGCGGCTGCGCATCAGCGGCTTGATGATGTCGATCGGCGTTCCGCTCAACAAAGCCAGACCTGCGACCGTTTCCTCGTATTTGCGCCCATAGGCAAACCCGGCGACGGTCTTCTCGTTGAGCTCGTTCGTCTCCTTGAGCAGCGCGACGAACTTCTGCGCGGCCTCGTAGTTGCGGGGCTTGGACGCCTCGGCATCGATCTCGGCTGCGGCCTCGGTGAGGATGCGGCGAATCTCTTCGGCGATTTCCGGCGGCGCGATGGCCAGAAGCTTGTTGCGAACAGCTTCAGTCGCCCGCGCCAGAAGATCGCGCAAAAGCTTGATCGGAAAATCGAGCCGCATGCCGGTCCGTTCGGCCAGAACTTCATCGGTTTCGGCCGCCTTGACCAGCGCCGCAAAACCATTGTCGGAGAAGCGCGCGCCGCTATTGCCGGCAACCTTGCGCCTGACGTCGGAATCGCCGCGCATCACCAGGACGTCGGTGACGCTGCTGTCGATTTCGGGACGGCCGGAGATCGCCAGAAGATGGCCCTGCCCCTTGGTACGGGCGATGTCGGCGAGATCGTTGTTGGTCAGGCGCCCGGACGTCGCCAGCACCGGCTCGGCGACGGCGATTTCGTCGTTATAGGCCAGGCTGCGGATGACATCGATCGGCGCGTTGTCGACCGGCGCCAGGCGGCCCGAAAGCTCCACCAGCGCCTTCTTCTCGATACGCTTGATCAGGTGACCGAGGACGTCATCGAAAACGTCGATCTGCTCGTCGGTCAGTTTTTCGGATTCATGGAGAAAAAGATCGGTGACGCGGCGCAGCGTTTCGACGCGACGCTCGGGCGACCCGGACTGGATGGCTTCTTCCAGTTCGGTCATCACAGATTGCTGGGAGACCTGCATGCCGACGTTCTTTCGGACTTGCCGCAGCGAACCGTGGGCGCAATTCAGGCCCCTCTTCGAACGACTTTTTCTGGTTCAGATGGCCGTCCGCACGAGGCAGAACCGCCGCCTTTCACAGACGAAAGTAGCAAACAACGCCTTCCATAGAATTAACGGGAGCTGCCCGACACGACAATTAGATCGTCTGGTTGTAGGCGCCGACCTCGGGATGGTTACGCAAAACTGAATCCATCGCCTTGAACATGTCGCGCATCCGACCATCAGACACCGGGCTTTCGACCACGACGACCAACTCGGGCTTGTTCGACGACGCCCGCACCAGCCCCCAGCTGCCGTCCTCGACCGTGACGCGCACGCCGTTGACGGTGACGAGATCGCGGATGGACTGACCGGCGACCTTTTCGCCCTTCTTCTGAGCCTCTTCGAAGTGCTTCACGACCTTCTCGACGATGCCGTATTTGGTCTCGTCGGCGCAATGCGGCGACATGGTCGGCGACGACCAGGTCTTGGGCAGATCGTTCTTGAGATCGGCCATGGTCTTTTGCGGATTGCGGTCGAGCATGTCGCAGATCGCGAGCGCCGATACGAGCCCGTCGTCGAAGCCGCGCCCGAACGGCGCGTTGAAGAAAAAGTGACCGGACTTCTCGAAGCCGGCCAGCGCGCCCAACTCGTGCGTGCGGCGCTTCATGTAGGAATGGCCGGTTTTCCAGTAGGACGCTTTGGCGCCCTGCTTCGCCAGCACCGGATCGGTCATGAACAGACCGGTGGATTTCACATCGACGACGAAGACGGCGTCCTTGTGCAGGCTCGACATGTAGCGCGCCAGCATGACGCCGACCTTGTCGGCGAAAATCTCCTCGCCGGTGTTGTCGACCACGCCGCAGCGATCGCCGTCGCCGTCGAAACCGAGGCCGACATCGGCCTTGTTCTGCAGCACCGCATCGCGGATCGCGTGCAGCATCTCCATGTCTTCAGGATTCGGATTGTATTTCGGGAAGGTGTAATCGAGCTCGCAATCGAGCGGGATGACCTCGCAGCCGATCGCTTCCAGCACCTTGGGCGCGAAGGCGCCGGCGGTGCCGTTGCCGCAGGCGCAGACGACTTTGAGGCGGCGCGTGAGCTTGGGACGATCGGTGAGATCGGCCATGTAGCGCGTCGGAAAATCCTGCACGAAGTGATAGGAGCCGCCGCCGCGCAGATCGAATTTCGCGTTCAGCACGATCTCCTTCAGCCGTGTCATTTCCTCCGGGCCAAAGGTCAGCGGGCGGTTCGCGCCCATCTTCACGCCGGTCCAGCCATTGTCGTTGTGCGAAGCCGTGACCATGGCAACGCACGGCACGTCGAGTTCGAATTGCGCGAAATAGGCCATCGGCGTCACCGCGAGGCCAATGTCGTGCACCTTGCAGCCGGCGGCCAGCAGGCCGGAAATCAGCGAATACTTGATCGACGACGAATAGGAACGGTAGTCGTGACCGGTGACGATCTCGGGCTTGATGCCCATTTCGCGGATCATGGTGCCGAGCCCCATGCCCAGCGCCTGAATCCCCATCAGGTTGATTTCCTTGCCGAACAGCCAGCGCGCGTCGTACTCGCGAAAGCCCGTGGCTTTGACCAGCGGCTCGGCCTCATAGGCATAGGTATTCGGCGTCAGATTGGCCTGCGGCTTGGGAAACATTTTAAGGGAGCTCCGGGTGCGGACGTGGCTTCTCGCGGCCGCGACGCGGCTGGCCTGCGATCAACCGTCACAATGCGTCAGAATGTTGAAGGAAAGCCTGCGAAGGGAGCTTTATTAAAGCACGGCCTTTTCAGAAAACCCGTCCGGGCCTTCCGGGTCGTGCTTATTGCTCCAACACCAGCCTGGAGCCGGCGAACTCGTAGCGCTTGAGCTTGGAGAGGAAGGACAGGCCGAGCAGGTTCTCGGACAGGGCGCCCTCCGGCAGGACCAGCGCATCGACGTCGCGAACCATCAGGCCGCCGATTTCGACATTGGTCAGCCGGGTGCGCGCGGCCTTCACCGTGCCATTGGCGGTGGAGACGTTGACGTCATATTCCGAGCGCATCGGGCGCACGCCGATACGGGCTGCATCCTGCGCCGTGAGCGCAATCACCGAAGCGCCGGTATCGACCATGAAACTGAGATTGCGGCCGGCAACGCGTCCGTCCACCTGAAAATGACCGCGGCGATTCTTTTCGACCGTCAGCGTGCGGGGGCCCGCAGCACGGTTGCTGCTCGCTGCGGCGGGAACCATCGGAGCGGTCGATGCGACCTGAACCGATGCCGGCTTGGAGTCCATGCGATCGGCCATCTTGGCCATCATGACGCCAACGCCAATCAGAACCGCTGCAAAAATCAGAATGTTTTTCATAACGCCCCTGCTTTTACGCGTACTTGAACGCCATCACACCACAGGACCGCTACGACCAAGTCGCGCACGCCGGGGCACCGGTGTTATTTCCGCGAAAACAGTGACCAGAGAGTTAATTCGGCGTGAGGCTAGGTGCCACGCGGCTTGGCGCGGCGCGTCGGAGCGGCGTGAGCCGGGTCATCCGGCCAGGGATGGCGCGGATAACGCCCGCGCAGATCGGCGCGGACGGCCGCATAAGCAGCCGCTCCAGAAGCCGGGCAGGTCGCGCGTCACCTGCACCGGGCGATGCGCGGGCGACAGCAATTCCACGACCAGCGGCACCCGGCCGCGCGCGATGGAGGGATGCTGCGAAAGCCCGAACATTTCCTGCACACGCACGGAAATTTTCGGACCCTCGGACGCGTCATAATCAATCGCGATCATCGAGCCGGTCGGCACCTCGAAATGCGTCGGCGCCTCGCGATCGAGCCGCGCGCGCAATTCATACGGCATCAATGCCATGACAGCGTCCGACAGATCGCCGGCAGAGATCGCGGCCGCCGAAGTCTTGTCGTAAAGCGCGGGCACCAGCCAGTCATCGAGCTTCGCGGCGAGTGCCGCGTCGGACAGATCCGGCCATTCATCGCCTTCGGCCTTGCGCAGAAACATGACGCGATCGCGCCATTGCAGCAGCGGCTTCGACCATGGCAGGCGATCGAGACCCGAATCCGCGAGCCCTTGCGCCAGCACGATGGCCGTCTCCGCAGACGGCGCGACCGCAAGCGGCTGCTCGGCCAGAACCATCGCGCCGAAGCGACGGCGGCGACGCGCGCGCAACGCCCGCGAGGTTGTATCGAAGGTGAGATCGTCGGTCGCCTCGATGCGATCTCCGAAATGATGCTCGATATCGGCGAGCTTGAGCGGCGCGGCGAGCAGAATACGCCCTTGAGCCGCGGTGCCGGCAATCTCCGCAACCGCCAGAAACGGTTCGCGCGCCAATGACGACGCCGCATCGACGGACGCACCGCGACCGTTGACCAGCGTGAAGGCGCCATTGCCGCGCCCGCGCGCGATACGGTCCGGATAGGCCAGCGCGAGCAGGACACCATTTTCCATCGGCTCGGCGTCGCGCGGCGGCGGCTCGGAACTCGCAACCTGTGCGGCGAAACGTCCGGCCATCTGGCGCGCGCTTAAGGCACGCGGCGACCGGTCACGCCGCAGATTGTCGCGACGGATATCCAGATCGACGCTGTCGCCGCCAAGGCCGCGCTCGGTGAGCAAAACTGCGATCTCGGCCGCGACCGACCCGCTGCCTGCGCGATTGGCATCGACGATGAGACGCGCGAGACGCGGCGGCAGAGGCAGCGCGCGCAGACTGCGGCCCTCCGCCGTGATGCGCCCGTCGGCATCAATGGCACCGAGTTCGCGCAGCAGATTGCGCGCTTCGTTCAACGCGGGCGCGGGCGGCGCATCGAGAAAGGCGAGCATGGCCGGATCACTGACACCCCATTGCGCCAGATCGAGCACCAGCGACGACAGATCGGCAGACAGAATTTCGGGACGCGTGAACGCATCCAGCGATGCCGTCTGCGGTTCGTCCCACAGACGATAGCAAACGCCGGGTTCGGTGCGGCCCGCGCGGCCACGCCTTTGGTCCACCGCCGCGCGCGAGGCGCGCACGGTCTCCAGCCGCGTCAAACCAACGTCGGGCTCGTAACGCGGCACGCGCGCCAGCCCGCAATCGACGACAACGCGCACGCCCTCGATGGTGAGCGAGGTTTCGGCAATCGACGTCGCCAGCACAGCCTTGCGCCGTCCCGCCGGCGACGGGCTGATCGCGCGATCCTGATCGCCGAAATCCAGCGCGCCGAACAGCGGCACGATATCGACCGACGGATCGCTGATGCGCTCGGCCAGCATCGTCTGCGTGCGGCGGATTTCGGCCGCGCCCGGCAGGAACGCGAGCACCGAGCCCGTCTCGGCGCGCAGCGCCTGCGCGATGGCCTCCGCCATCTGGCGTTCCATCGGCGCATCCGGTTTGCGCGCCGAGATAGCGGGTCTCGACATCGAAGGCGCGGCCTTCGCTCTCGACGACCGGCGCGCCACCGAGGACCGCCGACACACGCGCACCATCGAGCGTCGCCGACATCACCAGCAGGCGCAAATCCTCGCGCAGGGCGCCCTGGACATCGCGCGCAAGCGCGAGCCCCAGATCCGCATCGAGCGAACGCTCATGAAATTCGTCGAACAGAACGGCGGCCGACACCCGACAGCTCCGGGTCATCCATGATCTGCCGCGTGAAAATTCCCTCGGTGACGACTTCGATGCGGGTCGCCTTGGAAATTTTCGAGCCGAAGCGCACGCGATAGCCGACCCTCTCGCCCGCTTTCTCACCGAGCGTCCTGGCCATGCGCTCGGCGGCGGCGCGCGCGGCCAGACGCCTCGGCTCCAGCACGATGATCTTGCGGCCTTGAACCCAGGGCTCATCGAGCAGCGCCAGCGGCACGCGCGTGGTCTTGCCTGCGCCCGGCGGCGCGACAAGCACGGCCGTGCGTCCGCCGCGCAGCGTCTGCGCCAGACGGTCGAGGACGGCATCGATGGGAAGCGGTGTGTCGAAGCGGAGAGTCATTTCAGGCCATCAGCATCCGTCATTGCCGGGCTTGACCCGGCAATCCATCTTACATGAACCTTCCTGAAGAAGATGGATGCCCGGATCAAGTCCGGGCATGACGCCGAGTATGATTGCCGTCGTCGCTCTCCCCGTAAACGGGGAGAGGTGGAAAAAGCGCGTCACACCACCGGCTTGGACGGGCGGCCGACGCTCTCATAGAGGAAGCCGCGCGCCGCCATTTCATCCGGGCGGTAGATGTTGCGCAGATCGACGATCACCGGATGGGTCATCATCTCTTTCAGCCGGTCGAGATCGAGCGCGCGGAATTCTTCCCATTCGGTGACGATGACCAGCGCGTCGGCGCCGTCGGCGCATTCATACGGCCCTTCGCGAATATCGAGGTCCGGCATCTCGATCAGCGCCTGATGCTTGCCGGCGGGATCGTAGGCGCGGACGGTGGCGCCGAGGTCCTTCAGCGCGGTGATCAGCGGGATCGACGGCGCCTCGCGCATGTCGTCGGTGTTGGGCTTGAAGGTGAGACCGAGCACGCCGACCGTCTTGCCGCGCAGATTGCCGCCGAACGCATTGGCGACCTTGCGCGCCATCGCGCGCTTGCGGTTGTCGTTGACGGACAGGACGGATTCCACGATGCGCAGCGGCACGTCGTAATCCTGCGCCGTCTTGACCAGCGCGCGCGTATCCTTGGGGAAGCACGACCCGCCGAAACCCGGACCGGCATGGAGGAACTTCGATCCGATGCGATTGTCGAGACCGATGCCGCGCGCGACTTCCTGCACATCGGCGCCGACCTTCTCGGCGAGATCCGCGATCTCGTTGATGAAGGTGATCTTCACGGCGAGGAACGCGTTGGCGGCGTATTTGATCAGCTCCGCGGTGCGTCGCGACGTGTACATGATCGGCGCCTGATTGAGATACAGCGGACGGTAGACTTCCGCGAGCGCACGGCGGCCGCGCTCGTCGTCGGTGCCGACCACGATGCGATCGGGATGCTTGAAGTCGCGGATCGCCGCGCCTTCGCGCAGGAATTCGGGATTGGACGCCACCACCACATCCGCCTTCGGATTGGCGCCACGGATCATACGCTCGACCTCGTCGCCGGTGCCGACCGGAACGGTCGATTTGGTGACGACGACGGTGAAGCCCTCGAGCGCGGCTGCGATCTCGACCGCGGCGGCATAGACGTAGCTCAGGTCGGCATGACCGTCGCCACGGCGCGAGGGCGTGCCGACCGCGATGAACACCGCATCGGCCTCGCGCACGGCGGGGGCGAGATCGGTGGTGAAATCGAGCCGCTTGGCGCGAACATTGGTTTCGACGAGGCGCTCAAGATCGGGCTCGTAGATCGGAATCTCGCCGCGCTTGAGCGCCGCGATTTTCGTCTCGTCCTTGTCGACGCAGGTGACGTGATGCCCGAAATCGGCAAAACAGGCGCCGGACACAAGGCCGACATAGCCGGTGCCGATCATCGCAATCCGCATGTTTAAGTCCCAACCATGGTTAACGCGCCCGCCAGTCCCTTCAGGCGTCGTAGCGCAGCTTTGGAAAAAGGGGAACCCGGCTTGAGCCCTTGCGTGCCTATTGAAGCAGCGATTGGGCGAAAAGCACGTCCGATCGGTAATCGGCGGTAAAATATTCGCCTCAAACCGGCATGTTATTTGCTGCGATCAATAAGACAGAAACATATAGCACCGATAGTGCCGCTGAACTGCCTCGGAAAGGCACAGCCATGACTTCTTCTGATACCACGCTTCCGTTGGGCGCACCGCGCATCGACTGGGTCGACTACGCCAAGGGCTTCTGCATCGTCATGGTGGTGATGATGCATTCGACGCTCGGCGTCGAAGCGGCGGCCGGCCGAGACCGGCTGCATGCATGCGCTCGTCGCCTTCGCCAAGCCGTTCCGCATGCCCGACTTCTTCCTGATCTCCGGTCTGTTCCTGGCGCGCGTCATCGACCGCGACTGGCGGACCTATCTCGACCGCAAGGTCGTCCACTTCGTCTATTTCTATGTGCTGTGGGTGACGATCCAGTTCGTCTTCAAGGCGCCGGCCTTCGCGGCCGAAGGGCGGCGCGACGAAGTCGTGCAGCTGTATCTCGAATCCTTCATCGAGCCGTTCGGCACGCTGTGGTTCATCTATCTGCTGCCGATCTTCTTCGTCGTCACCAAGCTGACACGCAGCGTTCCCGTCGCCGTCATGCTCTGGCTCGTCGGCGCGCGCGCTCGAGATCGCGCCGATCGACACCGGCTGGACCGTGATCGACGAGTTCGCCGCGCCGCTTCGTCTATTTCTACACCGGCTATGTGTTCGCGGCGCGCATCTTCGCGCTTCGCCGACGTGGTGCAGCGGCGATGCCGCGGCGGCGCTGGCCGGGCTTGCCGTCTGGGCGGTGCTCAACGGCGCGCTGGTGTTCGCCGGCTGTCCGCGAACTGCCGTTCGTGTCGCTCGGCGCTCGGCTTCGTCGGCGCCGCCGCGGTCGTCGCGGTGTCGGCGCTGCTGGCGCAAGCTGCGACTGGTCGATCGCGCTGCGCTATTGCGGCGAGACATTCGATCGTCATCTATCTCGCCTTCTTCCTGCCGATGGCGGCGACGCCGCACGCTGCTGCTCAAGACCGGGATCATTCCCGATCATCGGCACGGTCTCGCTGATCGTCACCGCGGCCGGCGTCGTCGGCGCGCTGGCGATGTGGTGGGCGGCGCGCGGCACGCGGCTCGACTTCCTGTTCGCGCCGCCCGGAGCGGTTCTGGATCGCGACCGGCCGCGGCGCTCGAGCCTGCAGCCGGCGGAATAACGCTTCTCAGATCGCGTCCGACGGCTGCGGGTAACGCCGGGACGGCGGGACGCGCGCATTGGGGGTGCCAAATCCGCCGCATGAGCCGCTACATGTCGGCCATGAGACTCAACGCTGCCTGCAACCCCGTCCGCCTCAAGAAGGGCGACCACGTCTTTCTGGTCGACGGTTCGTCGCTACATCTTCCGCGCCTATCACGCGCTGCCGCCGCTGACGCGCAAGTCCGACGGCCTGCAGCGTCAACGCCGTCGCCGGCTTCTGCAACATGCTGTGGAAGCTGTTGCGCGACATGACGCCAAGGACGAAGCGGCCGACGCATCTGGCGGTCGTGTTCGACAAGTCGGAGAAGACGTTCCGCAACGAGCTCTATCCGGACTACAAGGCGCACCGCCCGGACGCGCCGGCCGATCTGATTCCGCAATTCCCGCTGATCCGCGAGGCGGTGCACGCCTTCGACCTGCCCTGCATCGAGCAGGGCGGCTTCGAGGCCGACGACCTGATCGCGACCTATGCGCGCGAGGCGCTGCGAGGCGCGGCGCCACCGTCACCATCGTCGTCGTCCGACAAGGACCTGATGCAGCTCGTCAACGACTGCGTCGTCATGTACGACACCATGAAGGACAAGACGCATCGGCCTCGCCGAGGTGATCGAGAAATTCGGCGTGCCGCCCGAGAAGGTCATCGAGGTGCAGGCGCTGATCGGCGACAGCGTCGACAACGTGCCGGGCGTGCCCGGCATCGGCGTCAAGACGGCGGCGCAGCTGATCACCGAGTATGGCGATCTCGAAACGCTGCTTGAAGCGCGCGCCCGAGATCAAGCAGCCGAAGCGCCGCGAGACGCTGATCGAAAATGCCGAGAAGGCGCGCCTCTCGAAGCAAGCTCGTCAGCTCGACGACCACGTGCCGCTCGACGTGCCGCTCGACGACCTGGCGGTGCATGAGCCCGACGCGCGCAAGCTGATCGCCTTCCTCAAGGCGATGGAGTTCACGACGCTGACGCGGCGCGTCGCCGACTATTCGCAGTCGACACCGGCGCAGATCGAGCCGGACACGCGGCTGATGGCCGGCGTCGCCGTCGTCTCCGGTCAAGCTCGCGGACGCCGGCGATCTGTTCGGCAATGCCGATACGGGCACACCCACGGCCGACAAGGCGAGACGGAGCCGCGCCTGCGGCGGCCGATGCCAAGAGCGGCCAGTCGACGCCGGCGGATGGCGCGTTGACGCCGCAGGCGCTGGCCGAGGCGCGGCAGGAGACGGCGCGCAACACGCCGTTCGACCGCAGCAAATACGACACCGTCCGCACGCTCGCCGGCTCGAAGAACTGGATCGCGCGCGCGCGCGACGCCGGCCTCGTCGCCATCGACACCGAGACGACCAGCCTCGATCCGATGCAGGCGGAGCTGTGCGGCTTCTCGCTGGCGCTCGCGCCGAACGAGGCCTGCTACGTGCCGCTGGTCCACCGGACCGGCGGCGACGGCTCGGGGCTGTTCGCCGGCGGCGCGCGCGCCGGACCAGATCAAGGCCGACGGACGCGCTCGCGGCGCTGAAGCCGCTGCTGGAGGACGCCGAGCGTCCTCAAGATCGGGCAGAACCTCAAGTTCGACCTGCAGATCTTCGCCCAGCACGGCATCACGCATCGCGCCCTCGACGACACGATGCTGATGTCCTACGTGCTCGACGCCGGCCGCACCGGCCACGGCATGGATGCGCTGTCGGAGATGCTTCCTCGGCCACAAGCCGATCCACTTCGACGACGTCGACCGGCACCGGCAAGGCGCAGCGTCACGCTTCGACCAGGTGCGCGATCGACAAGGCGACCGAATATGCCGCCGAGGACGCCGACGTCACGCTGCGGCTGTGGCTGGTGCTGAAAGCCGCGGCTCGTCGCCGAGCAGCATGACGACGGTCTACGAGACGCTGGAGCGGCCGCTGGTGCCGGTGCTGGCGCGCATGGAGCGGCGCGGCATCTCCATCGACCGGCAGGTGCTGTCGCGCCTGTCCGGCGAGTTCGCGCAGGCGGCGGCGCGGCTCGAGGACGAGATCCACGAGCTCGCCGGCGAGCCGCTCAATCTCGGCAGCCCCAAGCAGCTCGGCGACATCCTGTTCGGCAAGATGGGCCTGCCCGGCGGCACCAAGACCAAGACCGGCGCCTGGTCGACGTCGGCGTCGCGTGCTCGAAGACCTCGCCGAGCAGGGCCACGAACTGCCGCAGCAAGATTCTCGACTGGCGGCAGGTCGCCGAAGCTGAAATCGACCTACACCGATGCGCTGCCGGCCTACGTCAATCCGCAGACGCACCGCGTGCACACCTGCTACGCGCTGGCCGCGACGACGACCGGCCGGCTGTCGTCGTCCGATCCGAACCTGCAGAACATCCCGATCCGCACCGAGGAAGGCCGCAAGATCCGCCACGCCTTCGTCGCCGACGCCGGGCCACAAGCTCGTCTCGGCCGACTATTCGCAGATCGAACTGCGGCTGCTCGCCGAGATCGCCGACATCCCGCCGCTCAAGCAGGCGTTCCGCGACGGCCTCGACATTCACGCCATGACGGCGTCGGAAATGTTCGGCGTGCCGGTCAAGGACATGCCGGGCGAAGTGCGCCGCCGCGCCAAGGCGATCAATTTCGGCATCATCTACGGCATCTCGGCCTTCGGCCTCGCCAACCAGCTCGGCATCCCGCGCGAGGAGGCCGGCGCCTACATCAAGAAATATTTCGAGCGCTTCCCCGGCATCCGCGACTACATGGAAGAGACCAAGGAGTTCTGCCGCGAGCACGGCTATGTGGCGACGCTGTTCGGGCGCAAGTGCCATTACCCGGACATCAAGGCGCCGAACCCGTCGATCCGCGCCTTCAACGAGCGCGCCGCGATCAATGCGCCCCTGCAGGGCACCGCCGCCGACATCATCCGCCGCGCCATGATCCGCATGGACGAGGCGCTGGCGCGAAAGAAGCTCGGCGCGCAGATGCTGCTGCAGGTGCACGACGAACTGGTCTTCGAGGTGCCGGAGAAGGAGGTCGAGAAGACGCTGCCGGTCGTCACGCAGGTGATGGAGGAGGCGCCGCTTCCCCGCCGCCGTCCTCGCGTGCCGCTGCAGGTCGACGCCCGCGCCGCCGACAACTGGGACGAGGCGCATTAGGTCTCATTTGGTCGCATTTTCTGCGGAAAACCGGTGTCCACTTTCCTGAAAATGCTCCCGTCGCTTGTCAGCCGCATCCCCGCCATGGGATGAGGTTGACCTGCCGCTCTCACGCCGGAACCGCCACCGTGACCGATACCGCCAAATCCCGCGCCCGCCTTGCCGACATCATCCGCACGCGCTCGTTCGGGCGCGGCGAGATCACGCTCGCTTCGGGCCGCAAGAGCGACTTCTACTTCAACCTCAAGCCGACCATGCTCGACCCGGAGGGCGCAGCGCTGCTCGCCGAACTGACGCTCGATGCGCTGAAGGCCGACAGGATCGACTATGTCGGCGGGCTGGAGATGGGCGCGGTGCCGATCGCCGGTGCGATTGCCCAGCTGTCCTGGATCAAGGGCACGCCGATCGCCGCCGTGTTCGTGCGCAAGAAGCCCAAGGAATACGGCGCCAAGCTGTCGGTCGAAGGGCTGGCCAAGGGCGAGACGCTTGCGGGCAAGCGCGTCGTCGTGGTGGAAGATGTGACCACGACGGGCGGCTCGGCGCTCAAGGCCGTCGATGCCGTGCGCGATGCCGGCGGCGAGGTCGCGCTGGTTTTCACCATGGTCGATCGCGAAGAAGGGGCCGCGGATACGTTCAAGGACGCCGGGCTCACATTCCGCGCGCTGTTCACGGCGAAGGAATTCCTCGCCAAAAGCTGAGCATATCGCTGAACGGAATGCCGCACCGATTGTGCTTTTGCCGCGCGCCGGACTTTGCTTAAACTCCCCCGCAGAAGCCGCAGCAAGCGGTGGTGGCCGGGGGAACCAGCATGACAATTTCGATCGGTCGCCGCGCGGCACTCGTTGCCGCCGTCGCGTTTGCTGTTGCGGCGCTCGCACCATCCGCCGCTTTCGCCGCCGAGGGCTTCGACGCGCGCGAACTGTCGCTGTGGTGGGCGCTGCCGTTCGCCGGCATTCTGCTGTGCATCGCCACCGGCCCCGTGCTCTATCCCCATCTGTGGGAACATCATTACGCCAAGTTCGCGCTGTTCTGGTCGGCCTGCGTGATCGTGCCGCTATATCTCATGCTGCCGGCCGGCGCGGTGACAACGACGCTCGCTGCACACGGCGTTCCTCGAATACATGCCGTTCATCCTTCTGCTGCTGGCGCTGTTCACGGTCGCGGGCGGCATCTATCTCGAAGGCAATCTGCACGACACGATCTTCACCAACACGGTGCTGCTCGGCATCGGCACGGTGATGGCGAGCCTTGTCGGCACCACCGGCGCCTCGATGATCCTGATCCGGCCGCTGATCCGCGCCAATGACGACCGCCGCTTCAACGCCCATGTGGTCGTGTTCTTTATCTTCCTTGTCTCCAATGTCGGCGGCGCACTGACGCCGCTCGGCGATCCGCCGCTGTTCATCGGCTTCCTCAAGGGCGTCGATTTCTTCTGGACGACGACGCATCTGTTCACGGAAACGGTGTTCGTCGCCGCCATCCTGCTGGCGCTGTTCTTCGTCATCGATCTTTACTTCCATCGCCGCGACGACAGAGCTCGGCACCCTGAAAGATCCGACGCCGGATTCGCCCTGCAGCTGCACGGCCAGATCAATTTCATCCTGATCGGCGTCATCATCGCCGCCATCCTGATGAGCGCCTCGTGGAAGCCCGGCATATCGTTCCACTTGGTCGGCGTCGAACTCGAACTGCAGGATCTGCTGCGCGATGCGATCTTCGTCGCCGTGACCTTCGCCTCGCTTGCGCTGACGCGAAAAAGCGACCGCGACGCCAACGGCTTCTCCTGGGGCCCGATCAAGGAAGTCGCGATCCTGTTCGCCTGCATCTTCATCTGCATCGCGCCGGTCATCGCCATGCTGCACGCCGGCACGCAACGGCGCACTCGCGCCGCTGGTCACGATGGTCACGCAATGCCGACGGCAGCGCCAACAACGCCGCCTATTTCTGGCTGACGGGCGGGCTGTCGTCGTTCCTCGACAACGCGCCGACTTATCTTGTGTTCTTCGAACTGGCCGGCGGCGACCCGCAGAAGCTGATGACGGCCGGCGCGCTGACGCTCGCTGCGATCTCGACCGGCGCGGTGTTCATGGGCGCCAACACCTATATCGGCAATGCTCCGAATTTCATGGTCTATGCCATTGCACGGCAGGCCGGTGTGAAAATGCCGAGCTTCTTCGGCTACATGCTCTGGTCGGGCGCGATCCTGATTCCGATCTTCATTCTCGTGACGTGGGTGTTTTTCTAAGAGCCGCATTACACGTGACGTGCACCGCTCATTTACCATCCTGACGTAACATCCCTTCTCGCCGGCCGACTGCGACCGGCAAGTTGCGTTGCGTGGGGTGTGATCGGTGTTGCGTTCTGCGTTTCGTTCGTTGCGCGCGAGGGCGCGCATCGCATCGCCGGCCGTGCTGATTGCCGCCGCACTGATCGGAAATCCCGTGGAGGCCGGCGCAGCCGGACTGTTCGACTTCCTGTTCGGCTCCCGCAGCCCCGCGCCGACACAAGCCAGCGCCTTCACCAATCCGTTTGACGCATCCGGCACACCGCCGGGCCCGCCCGCGATGAGCCAGCGCTCCTCGGGCTATTGCGTGCGGCTGTGCGACGGCAAGTATTTCCCCGTCACGGCGACAGGACGAACCAGCGCCGCCGAGATGTGCGATGCGTTTTGCCCGGCCAGCGCGACGAAGCTCTATTCCGGCGGCAGCATCGAGTCCGCCTTCGCCAATGACGGCAGCCGCTATCGCGACCTCAAGAACGCGTTTGTCTATCGCCAGCATCTGGTCGATGGCTGTACCTGCAACGGCCGCAGCAGCGCCGGGCTGGTGCCTGTCGACCTCTCCTTCGACACCACGCTGCGGACCGGCGACATCGTCGCCACCAATGACGGCCTCGTTGCCTATGACGGCAATGCGCGCCACACGAACGGCCAGTTCACGCCGGTGCACGACTATGCAGGACTGGGCGCGGAGTTGCGCACGCGGTTGAGCGAGACCAAGGTCGCGCCGGGAGCGGCCGGCAGCGAGCCCGCCGTCGTCGGCTCGATCGCCCCCGCAACGCCACCCGGGATCAGGCGGGCAAGAGTTGACTGAAGGAATCCGCGGCGACGCGGCTGCGTCGCTTGTGGTGGCGCCTTCAAACCGCCGTCGCTGACAATCGGCGCAAGGCGGACCCGGTATAAGGAAAACATCTCCTCGCCATCCGCCTGCTGCACGACCTTTTGCTCCATGCGCTCAAGGCAGCCGCGCACCGCCGCCTCGTCGCGAAACACCGACAACGACAGGAATTTTCCCGGTTCGCTCAAGCTCTCGAACCGCTCGGCCGACACGAATCCGACGGCCTCCTCGATCAAGGGCCGCAATCGCGCGGCGGCTTCGAAATACTCACCTTTGCGGCCCGGCCGCGGCACGACTTCGATAATCATCGCGATCATCACGCATCCCTTTCAATTCATGCGCCGCTGTAGCGCACCGGCGCATGACAATGCTTCGATGCGGATCGAAGCATTCCGGATTGCTGCACGCCGGTGTCGGCAGTAGCCTTGCGTCATGAAAACAGGACCCGACATCGCCCTAATCGGTTCGCTGCTCGGCGATCCGGCACGCGCCAACATGCTGACCGCGCTGATGGGCGGACGTGCATTGACGGCGACGGAGCTGGCGCAGGAGGCCGGCGTCACGGCGCAAACCGCAAGCTCGCATCTGGCGCGACTTCAAGGCGGCGGGTTACTGGCGCAGGACAAGCAGGGCCGCCACCGCTATTTCCGGCTCGCCAATCCCGACGTCGCGCATGCGCTGGAAGCGGTCATCGGCCTCGCCGATCACGCCGGCCATCGCCGCGTGCAAACAGGGCCGAAGGACCCGGCACTACGCCATGCGCGCGTCTGCTACGATCACCTTGCCGGAGATCTCGGCGTGCAGATGTTCGATCATCTGGCGCGGAAGAAATTGCTGAGCTTCGACGACGCCGACCTGACGCTGACGGCAAAGGGTCGGCACTTCTGCACGGATTTCGGCATCGATCTGGCAACGGTCGAGACATCCCGACGGCCGCTGTGCCGCGCCTGCCTCGACTGGAGCGTCAGGAGAAGCCATCTCGCAGGCGCGCTTGGCGCGGCGTTGCTTGAGCGCATCTATGCCTTGGCGTGGGCTGAGCGCGATACAAAAACCCGCGCCGTGCTGTTCAGCAGGCGCGGGGAAGAGAATTTTGCGGAAATGTTCGGACGCGCGACAGCGCGGAAGTAAGTTTTATTCCGCCGCGATGCGCACCTGCGGGGCGGCGGCGCGCACGTCAGCCTCGACCATGCTTTCGAACTTGGCGAAGTTCTGCTGGAACATGGCGACGAGCTTGCGCGCGGTGGCGTCGAACTCGGCCTTGTCGGCCCAGGTCTTCATCGGATTGAGCAGATGCGGCTCGACACCGGGGATCGAGGTCGGCACCGCAAAGCCGAAATAGGGATCGGTGCGGAAGCTCGCATTGCGCAGGGAGCCGTCGAGTGCGGCGGTGAGCAGCGCACGCGTCGCCTTGATCGGCATGCGGCGGCCGACGCCATACTTGCCGCCGGTCCAGCCAGTGTTGACCAGCCAGCAATCGACATTGTGCTTGGCGATGAGCTTGCGCAGCAGATCGCCATATTCGGACGGATGACGCGGCAGGAACGGTGCGCCGAAGCAGGCGGAGAATTCCGGCTCGGGCTCGGTGACGCCGCGCTCGGTGCCGGCGACCTTCGCGGTGTAGCCAGACAGGAAGTGATACATCGCCTGCGCCGGCGTCAGTTTCGCCACCGGCGGCATCACACCGAAGGCGTCGGCGGCCAGCATGATCAGGTTCTTCGGCTGGCTGGCGCGACCGGTGCGCGACGCATTCGGAATGAAATCGAGCGGATAGGCCGAACGCGTGTTCTCGGTCTTGGAGCCGTTGTCGAAATCGACGATGCGGGTGTCGGCATCCATCACGATATTTTCGAGCACGGTGCCGAAGCGCTGGCTCGCGGAGAAAATCTCCGGCTCGGCTTCCGCCGACAGCTTGATGCACTTGGCGTAGCAGCCGCCTTCGAAATTGAAGATTCCGTCCTCGCCCCAGCCGTGCTCGTCGTCGCCGATCAGCGTGCGGTTGGGATCGGCCGACAGCGTTGTCTTGCCGGTGCCCGACAGGCCGAAGAAGATCGCCGCGTCGCCGCCCTTGCCGACATTGGCCGAGCAATGCATCGGCATGACGCCCTGCTCCGGCAGATAATAGTTGAGCGTGGTGAAGACGGACTTCTTCATCTCGCCCGCATACCGCGTGCCGCCGATCAGGACGATGCGGCGTGCGAAATCGATCGCGACCACGGTGTCGGACGCAACGCCATGGCGCTTCGGATCGGACTTGAAGCTCGGCAGATCGACGATGGTGAGTTCCGGCGCGAAAGCAGCAAGCTCCGACAGCTCGGGACGGATCAAAAGCTGGCGAATGAACAGCGAGTGCCAGGCGAGCTCGGTGAAGACGCGCGTGCGAATGCGAAATTTCGGATCGGCGCCGCCATAGAGATCCTGTGCGTAAAGCGTCTTGCCCTTGGCATGCGCAATGAAATCCTGACGCAGCGTTTCGAACTGCTCGGACGTGATCGGCTTGTTGCCGCCCCACCACACACTCTTCTCGGTGGTGGCGTCGCGAACGGTGAACTTGTCCTTGGGCGAACGGCCGGTATGCGTGCCGGTGTCGGCGCATAGAGCGCCGCCCGCCGACAGTGTCGCCTCTCCGTTCGCGAGAGCGTGCTCATAGAGCGCGGGGGGCAGAAGATTCCAGCGAACTTCAGCGAGATCGGTGAATCCGAATTTATCGGCGCCGAAGGCGGCGTTGCACAGTCCAACTTGCTTCACGAAAATTTCCTCCGAGGCGCACTCTACCATCAGGATTGCGGCGGGCGCGGGGATGAATTGGCGGATGTCTTAATAGCTCGCGGGCCGGATGCCAAGTTGATCCCACTCAAAGTGGTTTATGTTGCGCAGTTATGGCGCAGTGCGCGCGAGCCTTTTCCGCTAGTTCTTTCAGTGCTTTTCGCAATGCAGCAGAACTCGAAATCCGCTCGGAAAACAAAAGTCGAACGGTTTCGTTGCCATTTTGCATATCCAGACCCTCGGGATCGCATGCGACGCAGCGCCAGGGCCCCTCGGGCCGGCCGAGTAGACGGCTGGCGTATAGTGACAGCGTGTCGCGGTGATCCTCGTTCATATGGGCCACCGCATCGGGTTCGGCTGCGAGCAGCAACTCGGCGCCGGAGATATCTGTGAGAAAATCGCGCGGCGCGAGATCGGTGATGCGGCCAAAGCCGGCGACGAGATGCAGGCCGGAGGGATCAATGCGCAGCAACGAGAAGTCAGCGAAGTCGATATATTGCGCGGCCGACGGATGTCGCGCGAGATAGCGTTGCCGCATCAGCGCGTCTGCGGTGACAGCGGCGGTGCCGCTCAGCATGATGCGCGAGCCTTCCAGCGGATCGCCGGCGCGGCGTTCGTCCAGCATCAGCGAGACACGCGCATCCGCCAGAATGTTTTTCGTGTGCACCGCAAGCCGCGACACCAGAATGAGCGGCGCGCCATCTGCGGCGCTCGCGACATTCACCAGCGAGCAATATGGCGCGCCGGTGTCCGGCATGACGGTCGCCAGCGCGCCCTGCGATGAACAGCGCAAAAGCCGCCGGGCAAGCCCTGAAGCGTCGAATTTAACCTCTGAAACCATTCTAAACCCTGATTTGGGCTCGGTTTTCAGCCCCTGCGGCCCTGTCGCCAGGGAACGAGAATGACCATATAAGCGTTGTGCAGCGGATAAAGCGGCCGAACTCGGAGAATTGTCACATTTAAGCCCAGCTTGCTGGGCTGTTTAGGTTCCGTTGAATTCGTACTCGCCATTCGACAGCAAGGCGCCAGATTTTCGCCATCGCTCTTTTCGCCCAACTCAACTGGCGCCTCACGTCAACCGCAGATAAACCGAAAGCAGGCTCATGCCCACAATCGCTCTCGTCGACGACGACCGCAATATCCTGACCTCGGTGTCGATCGCACTCGAGGCTGAAGGCTATCGCATCATGACGTATACCGACGGCGCCTCCGCGCTGGACGGTTTCAAGAGCTCGCCGCCGGACCTTGCGATTCTCGACATCAAGATGCCGCGCATGGACGGCATGGAGACGCTGCGCCGGCTGCGCCAGAAGTCCGATCTGCCGGTGATCTTCCTCACCTCCAAGGACGAGGAGATCGACGAATTGTTCGGCCTGAAGATGGGCGCCGACGATTTCATCCGCAAACCGTTCTCGCAACGTCTGCTGGTGGAGCGCGTCAAGGCCGTGCTGCGTCGCGCGGCGCCGAAGGACGCGACCTCCACGCCGAAGGAAACCGACCCCAAGGCGCTTGAGCGCGGCCTGCTGCGCATGGATCCCGAGCGTCACACCTGCACCTGGAAAAACGATCCGGTCACCCTGACGGTCACCGAGTTCCTGATCCTGCAGGCGCTGGCCACGCGCCCCGGCGTCGTCAAGAGCCGCAACGCCCTGATGGATGCGGCCTACGACGATCAGGTCTATGTCGACGACCGCACCATCGACAGCCACATCAAGCGCCTGCGCAAGAAGTTCAAAGTGGTCGACGACGACTTTGACATGATCGAGACGCTCTACGGCGTCGGTTATCGCTTCAAGGAAGCCTGAGCCGCCCATTTTTGCCGCATTAACGCTGTTTGCGTGCCTGACGCGGCTGGCGGCTTGGGATAAAATGGTCGCGACCGGACCGCCGGCCTGACGAAAGCCGCGGCCTTGTAACCAGGGACCAACGATCCTTGCTCGACCGGACCCAACCATCGGACGCGGCGCCCTCTCCCGACGCCGCTGCGTCCGCAGGCAAGACCCGAACTGCGCAACGCGCAGCGCGGCGCTTCTTGCGGCGTGGGCTGCTGATGCTGGCGCGGCCGTGGCGCTATCTCGCCACGCTGGGCTTTTCGAGCCTGACGCGGCGTATCCTGCTGCTCAACCTCGCCGGCCTGATCGCGCTTGTCACCGGCATTCTTTATCTCTCGCAATTCCGCGCCGGCCTGATCGATGCGCGCGCGCAAAGCCTGCTGGTGCAGGCCGACATCATTGCCGGCGCCATCGCCGCCTCGGCGACGGTCGAGACCAACGCCATCACCATCGATCCCGACCGCCTGCTCGATCTCAAGCCTGGCGAAAGCTATGGCCCGCCCGACGATTCGGCGTCGTCCTACGAATTCCCGATCAATCCGGAGCGCGTCGCGCCGGTGCTGCGCCAGCTCATCTCGCCGACCAAGACGCGCGCGCGCATCTACGACCGCGAAGGCGTGCTGCTGCTCGACAGCCGCAATCTCTACGGGCGCGGCGATGTGCTGCGTTTCGAGTTGCCGCCGCCGACGCTGGAGAAGTCCGGGCTGCTCGAACGCACGATGATCGCGGTGCGGACATGGCTCAACCGTGGCGACCTGCCGATTTACCGCGAACTCGGGCCCGCCAACGGCTCGGGCTACGGCGAAGTCGCGCTCGCACTGGACGGCCAGAAGGGCTCGATGGTGCGCATCAACGAGCGCGGCGAAGTGATCGTGTCGGTCGCCGTTCCGGTGCAGCGCTTCCGCGCGGTGCGCGGTGCGCTGATGCTGTCAACGCAGGGCGACGACATCGATCAGATGGTCACCGCCGAACGCCTCGCGATTCTGAAGGTGTTCGTGGTGGCGGCATCGGTCATGATCGTGCTGTCGGTGCTGTTCGCCTCCACCATCGCCGGCCCCGTGCGCCGCCTTGCCGTCGGCGCCGAGCATGTGCGCCACCGTATCCGCAGCCGTATCGAGATTCCCGACTTCACCAAGCGCCACGATGAAATCGGCCATTTGTCCGGCGCGCTGCGCGACATGACGGATGCGCTCTACAACCGCATCGAAGGCATCGAACGCTTTGCCGCCGACGTCGCCCACGAACTCAAAAATCCGCTGACGTCGCTGCGCTCGGCGGTGGAAACAATGCCGCTTGCGAAGACCGAAGACAGCCGCAAGCGCCTGCTCGCCGTCATCGTCCACGACGTGAAGCGGCTCGACCGCCTGATCTCCGATATTTCCGACGCCAGCCGTCTTGATGCCGAGTTGCAGCGCAACGACATGGCGCCGGTCAATCTGCGCCGCCTGCTGACGACGCTGGTCGCGGTCGCCAACGAAGTCGATCACGGCGACGGCGTGAAGGTTGCGGTGGCGTTCACCGGCTCGCCGCGCGACACGTTCTCGGTCTCGGGTCACGATTCGCGCCTCGGACAGATCGTCTCCAACCTGATCGACAATGCCCGCTCGTTCTCGCCGGCGGGCGGCACGGTGCTGGTGCGTTGCGCCCGCGCCGGCAATGGCGTGGAAATCATTATCGATGACGAAGGACCGGGCGTGCGGCCCGACGCGCTGGCGAAGATTTTCGATCGCTTCTACACCGACCGGCCGCATCAGGGCTTCGGCCAGAACTCGGGTCTCGGACTGTCGATCTCCAAGCAGATCGTGGACGCGCATGGCGGCCGCATCCATGCCGAGAACCGCCCCGATCCGACGCTGCGCGACGACGACGGCGCGCCGAAAGTGAACGGCGCACGCTTCATCGTGTGGCTGCCAGCCAAGTGAACATCAAAGAGTGAGCGCGCAGAGCATCCATGCCTCCGCAGTGCTGGTCGGCGAGCGCGCCGTCCTGATCCGGGGACCGTCGGGCGCAGGCAAATCGCGCCTGGCGCTGGCGCTGATCGACGCCGGCCGGACCGGCCACCTGCCAACGACAGTTCTGATCGGCGACGACCGCGTGCGGCTCGATGCCAAAGACGGCACGGTGATGATTCGCTGCATCCCGGAGATTGAAGGACTCATCGAAGTGCGCGGGCTCGGCATCCGCCGCACCCCCTTCGTCCCGGAGGGCCGGCTGGCTCTGGTCGTCGATCTGGCGGCTTCAGACGCAGAAAGATTGCCGCAGCCTGCCGCGATGGTCATTTCTTTTGACGGTATTGAAATACCTCGTATTCCGGTGGCGGCAGGTCACGATCCGCTGCCGCTGGTGGTCGCCTGGTTCACAACGGCCCCGGAAAAATAGGCATATTCGGCAAACCGGGGTTTGCCTTGAAGCCCTTCCTTAACCATATGAGGGTCACACTCAGGCCGCGCAAAATCCCCCTGAGGGGCCATTGGCCGCATACCCGGTCAGCCCTGAATGAGGAGAAAGGCCCTTGCGCGCCGACCTTGGATGGTCAAAAGATGTGGCCCTTTCGTGCGGTGCACCATAAATCAAGCGCCCACGAGGAGTCTTTGATGATTGGTCTAGTACTCGTGACCCACGGACGCCTTGCCGATGAGTTCAAGGCGGCTCTTGAACACGTCGTGGGTCCTCAACAGCAAATCGAAGCGATCACGATAGGCGCCGATGATGACGCCGATTTGTGTCGCGCAGATATTATCGAAGCGGTCAAACGCGTCGATTCCGGCGACGGCGTCGCCATTCTCACCGACATGTTCGGCGGCACGCCCTCCAACCTCGCCATTTCCTGCATGAGCCGACCCAAGGTCGAAGTGCTCGCAGGCATCAACCTGCCGATGCTGGTCAAGCTCGCCAAGGTTCGCGACGAACGCTCCCTGCCCGACGCCATCGCCGCCGCGCAGGAAGCCGGTCGCAAATACGTCACGATCGCCAGCCGCGTGCTCGCCGGGAAATGACCGAGCCGGTCGTTCGCGAACTCGCGATCACCAACAAGCGCGGGCTTCACGCGCGCGCCTCAGCCAAATTTGTCCAGACCGTCGAACGCTTCGAGGCCACCATCACCGTGACGCGCAACGCCGAAACGGTGGGCGGGAACTCGATCATGGGCCTGATGATGCTGGCGGCCGGCCCCGGCACCTCCGTGACGGTCTCCGCCTCGGGCCCCGACGCCGTTGAGGCCATGTCGGCGCTGGCCAATCTGGTGGAAAGCAAGTTCGGCGAGGACGAGTAAGGCTCGCGGGCCTTATCTTTCCTGCGTCCTTGCCGCGCTGGGAGGCGGGTGCTATCTCGCGCCCATGAGCACGGCGCCAATCGCCAATATCCGCAACTTCTCCATCGTCGCCCATATCGACCATGGCAAATCGACTCTGGCCGACCGCCTGATCCAATCGACAGGCGGGCTGGAGGCGCGTGAGATGAAGGAGCAGGTGCTCGAACTCGATGGATATCGAGCGCGAGCGCGGCATCACCATCAAGGCGCAGACCGTCCGGCTCAAATACCACGCCAAGGACGGCAAGGATTACGTCCTCAACCTGATCGACACCCCCGGCCATGTCGACTTCGCCTATGAGGTGAGCCGCTCGCTCGCCGCCTGCGAAGGCTCGCTGCTTGTGGTCGATGCCTCGCAAGGCGTCGAGGCGCAGACACTCGCCAACGTCTATCACGCGCTCGATGCCGGCCACGAGATCGTGCCGGTGCTGAACAAGATCGACCTGCCCGCGGCCGAGCCCGACAAGATCAAGCAGCAGATCGAGGACGTCATCGGCATCGACGCCTCCGAGGCGGTGATGATCTCGGCCAAGACCGGCCTTGGCATTCCCGACGTGCTGGAGGCGATCGTCACACGCCTGCCGCCGCCGATGGGCGACCGCGAGGCGACACTGAAGGCGCTGCTGGTCGACTCCTGGTACGACGTCTATCTCGGCGTCGTCGTGCTCGTGCGCATCGTCGACGGCACGCTGAAGAAGGGCCAGCGCATCCGCATGATGGGCACCAGTGCGGCCTATGACGTCGAGCGCGTCGGCGTGTTCACGCCGAAGATGCTCACCATGGACGAACTCGGGCCCGGCGATATCGGCTTCATCACCGCTGCGATCAAGGAAGTGGCCGACACCCGCGTCGGCGACACCATCACCGACGACCGCAAGCCGGTGACCGAGATGCTGGCGGGATTCAAGCCGGCGATTCCGGTGGTGTTCTGCGGCCTGTTCCCGGTCGACGCCGACGACTTCGAAACGCTGCGCGCCGCCATGGGCAAGCTGCGCCTCAACGATGCGAGTTTCTCGTTCGAGATGGAAACCTCCGCCGCGCTCGGCTTCGGTTTCCGCTGCGGCTTCCTCGGTCTCTTGCACCTCGAAATCATCCAGGAGCGGCTGCAGCGCGAGTTCAATCTCAACCTGATCGCGACCGCTCCGTCGGTCATTTACAAGATGCATCTGATCAACGGCTCGGAGATCGAGATTCACAATCCGGTCGATATGCCGGATGTGGTGCAGATTTCAGAGATCCAGGAACCATGGATCGAGGCGACGATCCTGACGCCCGACGAATATCTCGGCAGCGTGCTGAAGCTGTGCCAGGACCGCCGCGGCGTGCAGAAGGAGCTGACCTATGTCGGCGCCCGCGCCATGGTCAAATACGACCTGCCGCTCAACGAGGTGGTGTTCGATTTCTACGACAGGCTGAAGTCAGTCTCGAAGGGCTACGCGTCGTTCGACTACCACCTGACCGATTACAAGGCGTCCGATCTCGTCAAGATGCAGATCCTCGTCAACAACGAGCCGGTCGATGCGCTGTCGATGCTGGTGCATCGCGGCCGCGCCGAGGGCCGCGGCCGCGCCATGGTCGAGAAGATGAAGGAACTGATCCCGCCGCACATGTTCCAGATTCCGATTCAGGCGGCCATCGGCGGCAAGATCGTCGCGCGCGAAACGGTGCGCGCGCTGCGCAAGGACGTCACCGCGAAGTGCTACGGCGGCGACATCACCCGCAAGCGCAAACTTCTGGAGAAGCAGAAGGAAGGCAAGAAGAAAATGCGGCAGTTCGGCAAGGTCGACATTCCGCAGGAAGCCTTCATCGCCGCACTCAAGGTCGATAGCTGAGGCTCAAGCCTCGCTCCCGCACGGAACCTGTCGCATCGCACTGCGTTCAAGCTGGACACCCCTCAAGGGCGGACAGGAGACGACGTCATGCCGCGTGGCGATAAAGCGAAATACACCGACAGGCAGAAGCGCAAGGCGCAGCACATCGAGCAAGGCTACAAGGAGCGCGGCATTTCCACCAGGGAAGCCGCTGCCCGCGCCTGGGCGACCGTCAACAAGGAAGAAGGCGGCGGCAACAAGAGCGGCTCCGGCCGCGGCGTGAAAGACACCAACGTGTCTGCCAAGAAGGGCGGCAGGATTGGCGGACCGCGCGGCGGCGCAGCTTCGGCGCGGCGGTCAAAGGCCGCGAAATCGCGCTCGGCCAAGAAGGCGGCGGCGACCCGCAAACGAAAGACCACGGCCCGCAAAACCAGCGCGAAGAAAGCCGCGAAGCGACGTTCGGCCTGAAATTAAAGGCGAACGGCTTCCGCGCGCTTGCCGACGAACTGCATCACCACGTCGCGCCGATGCGGCGCGGAGCGATGTTCGACGAGATAGATCGCCTGCCAGGTGCCGAGCGCGAGACGTCCGTCCTGCACCGGCACGGCGAGCGATGTCGCCGTGAGCATCGTGCGAATATGCGCCGGCATGTCGTCGGGGCCTTCGCTGCCATGTCGCCAGCCGGCGTTCTGCGGCGCGAGGCGCTGGAACGCCGTCAGCAAATCGGCCAGCACGTCCGGATCGGCGTTCTCCTGAATCGTCAGCGATGCCGACGTATGACGGATGTGCAGCGTCACGCTGCCCTCGCCGGCGCGCGCCTCGGCGGCGAAGCGCTGCACCTCGCCGGTGAGGTCGATGAATCCCTCGCCATGCGTCGCCACTGTCAGCGTGGATGACGCGATGAGATCGGGCGTGGCGGTCGAAATCGGTGTGCGCTTCATGTTGGGTCCAACGATCACGCTCCCGGATCTGTTGCCGGTTCGCAATCGCCCCTCGGCTACGATTTGAAAATGTCGCGTTGCAAGCGGTTGACAGTTTCGACGAATTGCCGCCAGGCGCGCGACACCGACGACGACATCTGCGCCGCCGTCTGCTCCGGCGGATTCACCGCAGGCTTGGCAGCCGCCTTAGCAGCCTCAGCGTTGGCTGTCTCCTGCGGGCGCTTCGGCTTTCTCGGCTTCTGCCGTCGCGGCCTGTTCGCGCGCAGCCTGCGCCTTCACAAGCTCGGCCTTTGCGAGATCGGCTTTGGCCGTTTCGGCCTTCGCAATTTCAGCCCTGGCCAATTCGCGCGCGGCGTCGGCCTTGGCAAATTCCGCCTTCGCCATCGCTTCAGCGCGCGCGGCTTCCGCTTTGACGGCTTCGGCCCTGGCCATCGCTTCCGCCCGCGCCAATTCCGCCTTCACGGCTTCGGCACGCGCCTGATCGGCTTTCGCGGCTTCGGATTTCGCCAATGCTTCGGCCTTTGCGGCTTCCGTCTTTGCAGCTTCAACTCTGGCGGCTTCCAACCTGATCGCTTCGGCCTTTGCAGACTCAGATTTGGCCGCTTCGGCCTTTGCCGCATCCGCGCGCGCCGCATCGGACGTTCCACGGGCAGAAAGATCGGATTTCAGCTTGGCGGCCTCCGCACGCAGGCGCTCGATTTCGGCATTGAAGGTCGCGCGCTCGTCGGGCGTGACCTGACAGGTCCAGCCGGAGTCGCTGCCGATGCAGGTCGAAACCTCGCCGCTGCGAACATCGAGACGCATCAGCCCTTCGCGCACCGGCACGAAGGAATAACGTCCGCCCTGGGTGTTCGGCGCCGGTTGCGCGACCGCCGATGTTGCAAACGCGGTCGTGACGACCGCAAGAGCTAAGCCGGTTCGGAGCTGGCGCATCATGGTCTCCGTCGTCTCTTACACATCCGCACGGAACGGCGCGCGGCCCGATTTCAGCGCGTCGTCGAGGAAATCAATGCGATCCTGTCCCCAGAACACTTCGCCGTCGAGCACGAAAGCCGGCGAACCGAAGGCGCCGATCTCGATGGCGTCCTGCCTGTTCTGCGCGTAACGCGCGACGATCTCGGGTGAGGCGGCGCGCGCCAGAAGAGCGTCCGCCTTCAGGCCCGCCTGATTGAGCAGATCGGCGATGACGGCTGCATCGGCGAGATTCAGCTCCTGCTCCCAGATCGCCGGAAACGCACGCTTGAGAAATTCGTTCGGATCACCGCCGGCTTCGACGATCGCGAGCACGACGCAGTCGCCGAGTTTCGCATCGACCGGCCAGTGCTTCGGTTTCAGCTTGAACGACAAGCCGCGACGCTCACGCCAGCGCTGTAATTCATACATGCGATGCTTCTGCCGCGACGGATGACGCTTGGGCAGCGGCAAGCCGCCGGTCTCGGGAAACAATTCACCGAGCGCGACGGGCTTGTAGGTGACACGAATGCCACGCGCGCGCGCAACCTCGTGAAACGGCGCATTGCCGATATAGGCCCAGGGCGAACTCAGCGAAAAATAGTAGTCGACGTTGCGGGGCATTGCGGCCGGACCTTCCATTTACGCTCGAAATCGCACCTCCCATCATAGGGCGCAGCCGCCCATCCGGTCACTTGCGAAGATCGATTGAGGGCGACGGCGCATGCGGAGTCGGGCAGAGCATGCTGCGACGCACTGACCCAGGCGCGAATCAACTTCCGAAAATGCAAAAATTATGAGCAATATCAACTGTTTATATGGTGATCAGCACGTCTTGACTTGCCAAGACCCCATAAGTATGGTCCGCGCGGCTTTTGAGGGCGGCGGGGCGCTTTTCCTTCATATTGCAGCGTCAGAACCGGTGTCGGCCGCATGATCGACAGCAGGGATGGCGATGGCAAGGATTACGGCAAGCGAATGAGCAAGCCGCCGACCGACGAAGCCGAACTATCCGCAAGGCTGAAGAATCTGGACAGCCGTCTTTCCGATGTGAAGAAAGGCGAGCCTGACGAGGTTCAACGGGACCGCGAGAACGATCAGCGCGCCGCTCAAGCACAGGGAATGGCGCGCGGTTTTCGTCTCTCCTCGGAACTCGTGGCCGGTGTCCTCGTGGGCGCCGGGATCGGCTGGCTCCTGGACCGGTGGTTTTCGACATCGCCCTGGGGTTTCATCGTGTTTCTGCTGCTTGGCTTTGTCGCCGGCATCATCAACGTGATGCGGGCGGCGGGCGTGATGCAGGGCGGCGTGCCCGACAGCACGCGGCGGGACTGAACGAACTGGACGACGCACTGAAGAAGCTTGGGATGCACCGCATCCCGCATATCGAGGCGGCGCACGCCGACTGAAAGACGATCATGGCCGATCCCATTCACCAGTTTCAAATCCAGAAGATTGCCACGCTCGGCCACATCGGCGGTCACGAAATCGCCTTCACAAATTCCACGGCCTACATGCTCGTTGCCGTCGCCGGCATTGCCGCGCTGATGCTGGGCACCGGCCGCAACATGGTCCCCGGCCGCCTGCAGTCGCTCGCCGAGATCTCCTACGAATTCGTCGCCGACATGCTGAGATCCAGCGCCGGCACATCGGGCATGAAGTTCATGCCGCTGGTGTTCTCGCTGTTCATGTTCATCCTTGCGGTGAATATGATCGGCATCATTCCCTACACATTCACGGTCACCAGCCACATCATCATCACCATCAGCCTGGCCATGACGGTGTTCCTGACCGTCCTGATCTACGGCTTCTGGAAGAACGGCCTGAAGTTCTTCAAGGTGTTCGCGCCGAGCGGGATTCCGATCTACATCCTGCCGCTGATCATCCTCATCGAAGTCATCTCGTTCATTTCGCGGCCGATCTCGCACAGCGTGCGTCTGTTCGCCAACATGCTGGCGGGCCACATCACGCTGAAGGTGTTCGCGGGCTTCGTCACCATGCTGGGCAGCCTCGGAGCGCTTGGCTGGATCGGCGCGACGCTGCCGCTGACGCTCACCGTCGGGCTCACCGCTCTCGAATTGCTGGTCGCGTTCCTGCAGGCGTATGTCTTCACGATCCTGACCTGCATCTATCTCAACGACGCCATTCACCCCGGTCACTGATCGTCCGATCAAACCTTACATCCCAAGAGGAGTTTAAAATGGATCCAGTCGCAGCAAAGTTTATCGGCGCCGGCATTGCCTGCCTCGGCATGGGCCTCGCCGGTGTCGGCGTGGGTTCGATCTTCGCGAATTATCTCGCCGCCGCGCTGCGCAATCCGTCGGCAGCCCAGGGCCAGTTCGGCAACCTGATTTTCGGTTTCGCCGTGACCGAAGCGCTCGGCATCTTCTCGCTGCTGGTCGCCCTCCTTCTGCTGTTCGTGGTCTAAGCGAATTGTTGCCGGTGAAGACGGCACCCGCCGTCTTCACTCCTGTTCGGAGAAACCTCGATGGCTACCAGCCATACTGAAGCGCCGGGCGGAAAAGCGCCGTTTCCGCCGTTCCAGCCCGACACCTTCGCCTCGCAGATTCTTGTGGTTCGCGATTATTTTCTTCGCGTTCTACCTGATCATGTCGAAGCTGGCGCTGCCGCGCGTCGGCGGCATCATTGAAGCGCGTCGCAACGCCATCGCATCCGATCTGGCGGAAGCTCAGAAACTCAAGGACGCTTCCGAAAAGGAAATCGCGACCTATGAGCAAGAGCTTGCCGCCGCACGGGCGCGGGCTCAGGCCATCGGCTCGGAAACACGCGACAAGCTGGCCGCCCAGGCGGACAGCGAGCGCAAGGTTCTCGAGAACAGTCTGTCCGCGCGATTGGCCGACGCCGAGAAAACCATCGATGCGACACGTCGCACCGCGATGGGCAATGTCCGAGGCATCGCGGCCGATGCGGCCGCGGCCATCGTGCAGCGCCTGTCGGGCGTGGCGCCCGATGCCCGTTCGGTCGAAACGGCCGTCGATCAGGTCCTGAAGGGATAACCCAATGTTCGAAGCAGAATTCTGGGTTGCCGTCGCTTTCGTCATCCTGATGGCCATCTTTGCCAAGCTCGGCGTGCATCGCACGCTGCTGAAGGCGCTCGATCAACGCCGTGAGCGGATCACGAACGAACTCGACGAAGCCCGCCGCCTCAAGGAAGAAGCCTCCGCGCTTCTCGCCGAATATAGCAGCAAGCGCGCGAGCGCCGAGCGCGAGGCGCAGGAGATCGTCGCCAACGCCAGGGCCGAAGCCGAACGGCTCGCGGCTGAAGGCAAGGCGCGACTCGAAGACTTCGTCGCCCGCCGCACCAAGATGGCGGAAACCAAAATCGCGCAGGCGGAAGCTCAGGCCGTCGCCGATGTGCGTGCTGCCGCGGCCGACGCCGCCGTTGCCGCCGCCGGCAAGATCCTGTCATCGACGGTGACCGGCCAGGCGGCGGAAACGCTCGTCAACCAGGGCATCGCGGAAGTTCGCCAGAAGCTGAACTGACCGTCGTCGGCATCCAATATTGAAAAGGCCGGGCTTGATGCCCGGCCTTTTTGTTTTGCGTGTCCAATGTCCGATTGGAGAACCCCTCAGCGGCCCTTCTTCTTGGCGCCACGCGACGGCTGCTGGCGCAGGCCCTCGGGATCGAAGCCGATATAAAAAACGTAATTGGCGTGCGCCGACGCCGACGGAGCCGGATAGCTGATGTCCTCGGCAACGAACGAGAAAGCAGTATTTCCTTCGGTCATCGCAACCGTGGTCTTGTAGAAGCGCGAGAAGATCGTTTTCGGCTGCGGGCCTTCCTGCACAACGGCGACGCGCAGCGGAACTTCGACCTCCGGCGGTGCACCAGCCGGCCCGGCAATCACCCGGCCCTGAATGCCGATCTTCACCGCAAGCGTCGTGCCGCCCTGCAGCACACATTCGCGGGCGGTGCGTGCGATTGTGCCCTGATAGCGCGTGGCAGACACGCCGCTGACGCCGTTGAGCGTCGAGGTCAGCGTCGCCGTGCCTTCGCGGATAATGACATCGGGGCAATACAGATCGGTTTCATCGGGCGAATTGCCGGCATTTGCCGATTCGCCCGGCGCCTGCGAATTCGATCCGAACAACTGCGAGAAGCGGTCGGAGATGCCTGAGGTGCCAAGCATGGATGAGGTCGTCCCGCAGGCGACCATCAGGCTGCCGAGCGCGACCAACATCACAGGCGTCTTGATCATCTTGAAATTCATGCGCGGTCATTCCTCTTCCGGCGGGCCTTATAGCAAGGACACCGTGGCAATCCAAAGGCCGAGATGCTCGGATCAGCGGCTATTGAGCATGACCTTGTCCGAAAACCGGTCCCCACTTTTTGGGGTCATGCTTTAACGCGGATCGTCATTGATCAGCCCGTAGAGATAGTGGTCCTGCCACACGCCATTGATGCACAAATAGCGCCGCGCCAGACCCTCGCGGATGAACCCGCATTTTTCCAGAAGGCGGATGGAGGGAACATTGGTGGGGATACAGGCCGCCTCGACGCGATGCAGGCCAAGCCCGCCGAACGCGAAAGGCAACAGGGCCCGCAGCGCCGCCGTCATATAGCCCTGCCGCGCATGGGTCTGGCCGACCCAGTAGCCGACGGTGCCGGCCTGCACGATGCCCCGCCGGACGTTGGCGAGCATCAGACCGCCGACAAGCAGATCGTCGCGCTCGCGAAAGACGAAAAACGGATAGGCACGATCGGTGCGGATATCCTCGCTGTAGCGCCGCAGCCGCCGGCGAAATCCCGAGCGTGTCAGGTCATCGACGGGCCACACCGGCTCCCATGGCGTGAGGAAGGCACGGCTGTCGCCGCGCAGCTGCGACCAGACCGGAAAATCCGTGGATTGCGGCGCGCGCAACACCACGCCTTCGCCCGGCACGGTGAGGACCGGTGGTGTCAGCGAAGGAAGGCGAAACAGCGCCATGAGACTACCTTCTCACCGGCATGATCTTATCCGAAAATCGGTTTCCACTTTGCGCTAACGCGGCCCTTCGGGTCGGGATCATGCCGGGCCTCACGCCGCGAGACGAACCAGGCCATCGATATTGTCGATGGCGCGATCGAGCCCTGAGCCGGCGCCGATCGCGGCGAAGGCCGGACGCGAGCGCGCCAGCAAGCTCTGGCCTGCGGCGCGGGCGCTCTCCACCGTGACGGCATCGATGCGCGCGACCAACTCGGCAGGCGTCATCGGCTTGCCGAAGGCGAATATCTGCCGTGCAAGCTGATGCACGCGCGCGCCGCAGCTTTCCAGGCTCATCAGGAGACCGGCCTTCATCTGCGCCTTGACGCGTGCGACTTCCGCCTCGGTCAAGCCTGCGGCGGTCTCGTTCATCTGATCGATGACGAGTTTCATCAATTCCGGCGCGTCGCCGGAATCGGCGCCGGTATAAAGACCGAACAGGCCGGTGTCGCGATGCGCCCAGTGGAATGACGAGATCGAATAGCAAAGCCCGCGCTTCTCGCGCACTTCCTGGAACAGCCGTGACGACATGCCGCCGCCCAGCACATTGGTGTAGACCTCAAGGCTGAAATTCGTCGGGTCGGTGACGGCGACGCCTTCGAGCGCCAGCATCATGTGCGCCTGTTCCAGCTCGCGATTGACGACGCGGGTACCGCCGCCGAAACGCGCCGGCGACGCTTTCGGCGTGGGCGCGCCGGGGAATGTCGCAAAGCGCTTCTCGGCATCGCGCACGACGGCGTCGTGATCGACCGCACCGGCGGCAGCCACGATCATGTTGGGTCCGCGATAATGCGTGCCGAGATATTTGCGCAGGCTGTCCGGCCCGAAGCTCGCAAGTGTCTCGGCGGTGCCAAGCAGCGAGCGTCCGAGCGGTTGATCGGGGAACGACAATTCCTGCAGATGCTCGAACACCACATCGTCGGGAGCATCCTGCGCGGCGCCGATCTCCTGCACGATGACGTTCTTCTCGCGCTCGAGCTCTTCCAAGTCGAAAGACGGATTGGCGAGAATGTCGGAGAGGACATCAAGCGCCAGAGGGACGTCGGCTTTCAGGATGCGCGCATAATAGGCTGTGGTTTCGGCGCTGGTTGCCGCATTGATGTCGCCGCCGACGGCCTCGATTTCCTCGGCGATCTGGCGCGCGGTGCGCCGCGCCGTCCCCTTGAAAGCCATGTGTTCGAGGAGGTGCGAGATGCCGTGCTCGTTGGGCTGCTCGTCGCGACCGCCCGCTCCGGCCCAGACCCCGACCGCCGCGGTTTCCAGATGCGGCATGGAATCGGTCACAACGGTCAAGCCGCTCGCAAGCTTCGTGACGTTTACGCTCATGCCATTGCTCCTTCACGTGCCGCACGCGACACGGACATCACGAAATCCTCAACCTCGCGTTGCCGCGCAGGCATCACATTGATGCGCTCGGACCGCGTCATCAGGCCGGACAACCAGGACGGCAGCTCCGGCCGCACGCCGCAGGCCGCCTCAACCGCGTCCGGAAATTTCGCCGGGTGCGCCGTCGAGAGCATCACCATCGGAACCGGCGGATTGGCTGTTTCTTTCTCTTCGACCGCCAGTGCCACGGCCGTATGCGGATCGATCAACTGGCCTGCTTCACGCAAGGTCGCGCGGATCGCGGCGGCGGTTTCAGCCTCGCTGGCGCTACCGGCGTCGAAATCGGCGCGAATGGCGCGCAGCGCCGCGTCGGGCAATTCGAAACGGCCGGACTGACCGAGCGAGGCCATCAGACCGCGCACCATGGCGGCGTCGCGGCCGCCGGCCTCGAACACCAGACGTTCGAAATTCGACGACACCTGAATGTCCATCGACGGCGAGGATGTGGGGTGCACGCCGCGCACTTCATAGACGCCGCTCGCAAGCGTGCGCGCCAGGATATCGTTGACGTTCGTCGCCACGCGCAGCCGGCCGATCGGCAGGCCCATGCGCTTGGCGACGTAGCCGGCGAAGATATCGCCGAAATTTCCGGTCGGCACGGTGAAGTCGACACTGCGCGCAGGCGCCCCAAGCGCCACTGCGGCGGTGAAGTAATAGACCGTCTGCGCAACGATGCGCGCCCAGTTGATCGAATTGACGCCCGACAGCGCGACGCGATCGCGGAAGGCATGATGATTGAACATCGCCTTCACCAGCGCCTGGCAATCGTCGAAATTGCCTTCGATGGCCAGCGTGTGAACATTGGAGTCCGGCACGCTCGTCATCATGCGACGCTGCACTTCGGAAATGCGGCCATGCGGATAGAGCACGACCACATCGACATTGTGCAGTCCGCGAAAGGCCTCAACCGCAGCGCCGCCAGTGTCGCCGGATGTGGCAACGACAATGGTGGTGCGCGCGCCGCGCTTGGCGAGCACATGATCCATCAGCCGCGACAACAGCTGCATCGCGACATCCTTGAAGGCCAGCGTCGGGCCATGGAACAGTTCAAGGATAAACGTGCGCGGGCCGATCTGCGTCAGCGGCGCGACGGCGGGGTGACGAAAGGTGGCGTAGGCATCGTTGGCCATGCGCGCGAGCTCGGTGTCGGGAATCTCTCCGCCAACGAACGGGCGGATGATGTCGGTGGCGACCTCGGCATAGGGACGGCCGAACAGCGCACCGATGGCGCCCGCCGACAGGCGCGGCCAGGTCTCGGGCACATAGAGGCCGCCATCGCGGGCCAGGCCCGTGAGCATTACATCGCAGAAGCCGAGAGCGGGGGCTTCGCCGCGGGTCGAGACATAGCGCAAGAGATTTAGTCCCTCAGGCCGATTTTCGGGCCGGTAAGTTATTGATTAATTTGTATATTTCCTGCTTTTCCACAGGAACTGAGCCATCTTACCTGCTCCGCCCCGACCCGACAAGGAAGGCCGGGGAAGCTACCCGCCGGCCCGCCATTGCTGGCGCAGCCACACACCGAACCCACCGGCGACGACAAGCGCGAGCCCGAACCAGGTCAGCGCATATTGCAGGTGTTCGTTGCGCAATTTCGGCTGCACGGCGCCGGGCTTCGGCACGCCGCCCTGCGGCACAGGTGATTCGAGATCGATGTAGAACGGCGCGACCGCGCCCCACCCGCTCGCCTGCGCAATCGCCACATGATCGCGCAGGAACCAGAGCCGCTTGGCCTGGTCTTCGACAGGCGTCAGCCAGCCTTTGCTTTCAGGAAAGCGAATGACACCGACCAGCTCGACCTCGCCCTGCGGCATCGCGATGCGCGCCTGCTGGCCCTCGGCGACAAAACCGCGATCGACCACCACTGTCTGTCCGCCTGGAAGCCGTGCGGGCGCGAAGGCCCAGGTGCCGGGCCCCGAAACATCGCTGCGCAAGGTGGAGCCCGCGCCGGCATAGACAAACGAATCCGGTCCGTCGAAGCGCGCGACAAATCGCACGCGGCGAAATTCATCGCGCTCGGGGGTCAATGCGGCCCACTCAGACGGCGGCGGCAAAGGCTGCGGCGCGGCGCCAATGCGCTCGTCGAGGGCGGCGATCAGCGATTCCTTCATCACCTTGCGTTCGATCTGCCAGATGCCCAGCGACAGCGTCACCGCGATCATCGCCAGGCTCATCAGCGAGGGCACGAGGAAACGCACGCGGGCGATCATGGCTTGTCGCGATCCACGAGGCGCCCCTCGCCGGCCTTATGATGAAATTGCAGCGCGACCAGCAGCGATTTCACCAGACGCAGCGAGAGCGGGATCAAAATCAAAATGACCGGCGTCCACAGCAGTGCATGCACGATGAAAGGCGGCTCATAGCGCAGCTCGACAAACAGCACCGCGAACGTGATCGCAAACCCCATGATGAGGATGACGAAGATCGCAGGCCCGTCGCCGGCATCGATGAAGCCGTAATCGAGGCCGCACTTTTCGCAGCTGGGACGTAGCGACAACAGCCCTGAATAAAGCTTGCCCTTGCCGCAGCGCGGGCATTTGCAGGTCAGGCCTGCGACATAGGGCGAGACGTGCGGCGGGGAGGATTGTTCCATGGGCCATTCTCCTACCGCGCGCGGGCGCATTCGACCAAACAAAAAGGCGGCCGAAGCCGCCTTTTCGATCACGATGAAGGTGGGATCAGTGCCCGCCAGCGGCGGAAGCCACCGGCCCGCCATAGCCCCACACATAGATGCAGGCGAACAGGAACAGCCACACCACGTCGACGAAGTGCCAGTACCAGGCGGCGAATTCGAAGCCGAGATGCTGGGTCGGCGTGAAGTGGCCGGCATAGACGCGGAACAGGCAGACCAGCAGGAAGATCGTGCCGATCAGCACATGCGCGCCGTGGAAGCCGGTCGCCATGAAGAAGGTCGCGCCGTAGATGTTGCCGGAGAAAGCAAAATGCGCGTGGCTGTATTCATAGGCCTGCACGCAGGTGAACAGCGCGCCGAGCGCCACCGTGATGATCAAGCCCCACTTCACACCTTCGCGGTCGCCTTCGAGCAAGGCGTGATGCGCCCAGGTCACGGTCGTGCCCGAGGTCAGAAGGATCAGCGTGTTCAGCAGCGGCAAGTGCCACGGATCGAAAGTCTCGACGCCCTTGGGCGGCCAGACACCGCCCGTGTACAATTCGCGCGCCGCATGCACCGCATCGGCGGGAAACAGGGCGACATTGAAGTAAGCCCAGAACCACGCCACGAAGAACATCACTTCGGAGGCGATGAAGAGGATCATGCCGTAGCGGTGATGCAGCTGCACGACGCGGGTATGATCGCCGTGCTGCGCCTCGTTGATGACGTCGCGCCACCAGCCGATCATGGTGTAGAGCACGCCGAGCACGCCGACGCCGAAGATGTACGGCGCCACCGGCGTCATCTTGTGCATCCAGGTGATGGCTCCGACGGCCAGCACGAAAGCCGATATCGATCCGATGATCGGCCAGGGCGACGGGTCAACGAGGTGGTAGTCGTGCTTCTTGGCGTGGGCCGTAGCCATTCGAGGTCTCCATCAGCGGCGGATCCGCGGATCCGCATATCTTGCGTTCACAGGTCTTCGGTTTTCGTTACAGCCGCCCGGCCCGCTTGTCTTCACGCGCGGCGACAGGCTGCGGCGAAGGATCCTTCACGGGAAAGAAGGTGTAGGACAGAATGATCGTCTTGGTGTTGTCGTTCTCGCTGTCGGCGACCATCGCCGGATCGACATAGAACACGACGGCCATTTCGCGCTTTTCACCCGGCGCCAGGCGCTGCTCGGTGAAGCAGAAACAGTTGATCTTCTGGAAATAGAGGCCGGTCGTCATCGGCGCGACATTGTAGGCCGCCTGACCGACGGTGGTGCGCGCCGACTGATTGGTCACGGTGTAGTAGACCGTCACAACTTCACCGATCTTGACTTCGACTTCGCTCTTCTCCGGCGCAAACTGCCAAGGCAGACCGGCGCCGACATTGCCGTCGAAACGCACGGTGATGGTGCGCTCGAGCGTCTGCGATGGCGCCGACGTGGCGACCTGCGTCGTGCCGTTCATGCCCGTGACGCGACACACCCAGTCATAAAGCGGAACGGCGGCGTAGGCCGCGCCGACCATCGCCGCCGCGAAAACGCCGCTCGCCACGCCAACCGCGATATCGCGCGAGCGGCGCGGCGACTTCTTCGTGATGGCGGGCTGATCGGTCATGATTTCGTTGCGCCTCATAGCGGCCGGTTGAGCACGCCGGGACCCTTCACCAGCGTGACGACGTAAAACAAGACGACCAGAGCCACGAGCACGAACGCGAGCGCCACCGAACGGCTGCGCCGGCTGCGTTTCTGCGCGTCGGTGAGAACGATGCCCGTGTCGTTATCTTTGCCATCCTTGTCATCCATTGCTGCCCCGCCTCACGCCAGAAGCCGCGATACAGCGGCGACGGTCGGCTCCACAAGCAGCGTTGCGAACAACACAAACAGATAGAGGATCGAGAAACTGAAGAGGCGGCGAGCGGCGCGCACGGCGGCGGCGCCTTCGCGACGGCGGAACACCTCGATGGCGAAGGCGAGCATCGCCAGACCCATCACCAGCGCGACGACACCGTACAGCGCGTCGAAATAGCCGAGCGGCCAGGGCGCAACGCCGACGGCCACGAGCACCACGGTGTAAGCAAGGATATGACGCCGCGTCGAATCGGGACCGGCGACGACCGGCAGCATCGGTACGCCGGCGCGCTCATATTCATCGGCACGATAAAGCGACAGCGCCCAGAAGTGCGGCGGCGTCCAGAAGAAGATGAGGGCAAACAGCAACCACGGCTCGACCGAGAGCGATCCCGTCGCCGCGGCCCAGGCCACGACCGGCGGCAGCGCACCCGCGGCACCGCCGATGACGATGTTCTGCGCCGTGGAGCGCTTCAGCCACATCGAATAGACGACGACATAAAAGAAGATGGTGAAGGCCAGAAGCGCGGCCGCGAGCGGATTGACCAAGAGGCCGAGCGTCACCACCGAGAAGCCGGAGAGGATGACGCCGAAGCTCAGCGCCTCCGACGGCGCCACGCGACCGCGCGGTATCGGCCGGTTCATGGTGCGCATCATCACCGCGTCGATGTCGCGGTCCCACCACATGTTCAAGGCGCCGGCGGCACCGGCGCCGATGGCGATGCACAGAAGCGAGGTGAAGGCGAGAACCGGGTGCTGATGACCGGGCGCAATGACGAGGCCGACCAGCGCCGTGAACACCACAAGCGACATCACCCGCGGCTTGAGCAGCGCGATGAAATCGCCGGCCGACGCCTCGGAAATCCGGGGCGTCACAGCGTCGGCATTGTGGTCCGCAATCGACAAGGTCTACGTCCAATCCCTGTTTTCTTCAGAGAGCATGATCTTTTCCGAAAACCGGTTCCCACTTTTCGGGATCATGCTCCTGCTTACTGCACCTTCGGCAGCGTCTCGAACTGGTGGAACGGCGGCGGCGACGACAGCGTCCATTCGAGCGTCGTGGCACCGACGCCCCACGGATTGTCGCCGGCCTTTTCCTTGCGAACGAACGCCTGGATCACCCCGAACAGGAAGATGAACACGCCGAACGCCGAGATGTAGGAGCCGATCGAGGAGACCAGGTTCCAGCCGGCGAAGGCGTCGGGATAGTCGGCATAGCGACGCGGCATGCCGGCGATGCCGAGGAAATGCTGCGGGAAGAACACGAGGTTGACGCCGACAAATGTCACCCAGAAGTGCAGCTTTCCGACCGTCTCGCTGTACATGTAGCCGAATATTTTCGGGAACCAGTAATACCAGCCTGCGAAGATCGCGAACACGGCACCCAGCGACAGCACATAGTGGAAGTGCGCGATGACGTAATACGTCTCGTGCAGCGCGCGATCGACACCGGCATTGGCCAGCACGACGCCGGTGACGCCACCGATGGTGAACAGGAAGATGAAGCCCATCGCCCAGAGCATCGGCGTGCGGAATTCGATCGAGCCGCCCCACATGGTGGCGATCCACGAGAAGATCTTCACGCCGGTGGGAACCGCGATCACCATGGTGGCGACCACGAAATAGAGCTGCACCGAACGCGGCATACCGACCGTGTACATGTGATGCGCCCACACCACGAAGCCGACGCCGCCGATCGCGACCATGGCGTAGGCCATGCCGAGATAGCCGAACACGGGCTTCTTCGAAAAGGTGGAGACGATCTGGCTGACCATGCCGAAGCCCGGCAAGATCAGAATGTACACTTCGGGGTGACCGAAGAACCAGAACAGATGCTGGAACAGCAGCGGATCGCCGCCGCCCTCGGCCGCGAAGAACGTCGTGCCGAAATTGCGATCGGTGAGCAGCATGGTGATGGCGCCGGCGAGCACCGGCAGCGACAACAACAGCAGGAACACAGTCACCAGGATCGACCAGACGAACAGCGGCATCTTGTGCAGGGTCATGCCCGGCGCGCGCATGTTGAAGATCGTGGTGATGAAGTTGATGGCGCCCAGGATCGACGACGCGCCGGCGATGTGCAGCGACAGGATGGCGAAATCGACGGCCGGACCCGGATGGCCGGAGGTCGACAGCGGCGCGTACATCGTCCAGCCGGCACCGACACCGTTGGCGCCCGGCTCGCCTTCGACGAACATCGACAGCAGCAGCAGCATAAACGACGCCGGCAGCAGCCAGAACGAGATGTTGTTCATGCGCGGGAACGCCATGTCCGGCGCGCCGATCATCAGCGGCACGAACCAGTTGCCGAAGCCGCCGATCATGGCCGGCATGACCATGAAGAAGATCATGATCAGGCCGTGCGCCGTCGTGAAGACGTTGAAGAGATGCGAGTCGTGGAAGATCTGCATGCCGGGATACTGCAGCTCCATGCGGATCGCCACCGACAGCGCGCCGCCGATGACGCCCGCCATGATCGCGAACAACAGGTACATCGTGCCGATGTCCTTGTGGTTCGTCGAATAGACGAAGCGACGCCATCCGGTGGGATGATCGTGCGCGTGATCGTCGTGGTGGGTGTGTGCTGCGCCTGTAGCCATGTTAGCGACCCTCGAACTTCTAAAGCTTGCCGTTGTCCCGATACGCGACGTCCGCCTCAGCGCGGAGCCGCGCTCGTATCATTGCTTGCCAGCGCGTTTGCCGGCGCCGATGCGAATTTCTTCTTGGCGTCCGCGACCCAGGCGGTGAAGGCCTGCTCGCTGACGACGCGAACGGCGATCGGCATGAACGCGTGATCCTTGCCGCAAAGCTCGGAGCACTGGCCGTAAAACATGCCTTCCTTGTTCGCCTTGAACCAGGTCTCGTTGATGCGGCCGGGGATGGCGTCGATCTTGATGCCGAACGACGGCACCGCGAAGGCATGAATGACGTCGGCGGCAGTAACGATGACGCGCACCACCTTGTTCACCGGCACCACCACCTCGTTATCGACGGCGAGCAGCCGCGGCTGCTTGTCGGCAGCCATCAGACGAATCGAATTCGAACGGGCCATTGTCCGGGTAGGAGTAGGTCCAGAACCACTGCTTGCCGGTGGCCTTGATGGTCAGGTCCGCCTTCGGGATTTCAAGCTGCAGATTCAGGAGCCGGATCGAGGGAATCGCGATCAGCACCAGGATGGCGATCGGCACAACGGTCCAGACGATCTCGATGAAGGTGTTGTGGGTGGTGCGCGAGGGCGTCGGGTTGGATTTGGCGTTGAAGCGGATGACGATGATGACCATCAGGACGAGGACGAACAGCGTGATGATCGTGACCAGCCACAGCAGCAAGTCGTGGAACGAGGTGATGCGGTCCATCACCTCCGTCGCCGATTCCTGAAACTTGAACCCCCAGGGCGACGGCTGGCCGAGGCCGGCATAGGCCGCCCCGCTCAACCCCATGGAGACGAACGTCCCTGTCACAAGCGCTACGAGACCGGCCAAAGCAAACTTCACGGCCCGTCCGGCGGCCAACCCCTTCGACATCTTCATGTCGTCCCAGCTCCTTCAACGAGCCGCACCAGGGAACGCATTGCGTTCAGCGCGGCTCAATCCTTCAATGTCGGGTGCCCAAATATCGACGAATTGCGCCATCCGCTCGGGTGCAGAATGGATGGCTGCAGTGCGGCATCCGGGCTCGTCAAACCACAAATCCAGCGCGCCCGCAATGCGCGTTCATAAGTGCGCCGCAGGGCCTGCGTGCGCGCCGCAATTGTGCAGGAAAATGCGTTGAATCAGGCTTTTGGCAGGGAGCCGTGCTTGACAGGCCGTACCTGCATTGTACGCCACGTGAGGAAGGTGTTCGCGGACCGATTCGCGAAGCCTTCGTCCCTGGCCGGAACGCACCCACCGGATGATCGGGGTCGGCCTTGCGGGCGCCGTGATTGCGTGTGAGCAGGCTGGCAGGGGGACGGTCTTTGACCGGCCGAATATGGCCTGCCCCGGAACCGAATGGCGGCCGGGGAACGGCCGCAAGGCGGCCCGGGCAGGGAAACGGCAACGGGAACAACTTGATGAAGCTTTTTGGCTCGGTTCTGGCGGTGGTTTTCACGGTTTTGATGGTCCAGACGGCCATTCAACCGGCTTTGGCGCAGGGCGCGGTCAAGTCGGTCCATGGCGACTGGCAGGTCCGTTGCGACACCCCGCCCGGCGCTCAGGCCGAGCAATGCGCCCTGATCCAGAGCGTCACGGCCGAAGACCGCGCCAATGCCGGACTGACCGTGATCGTCCTGAAAACCGCGGACCAGAAGAGCAAGCTGATGCGGGTCGTCGCCCCGCTCGGCGTGCTGCTGCCCTCCGGTCTCGGCCTCAAGCTCGATCAGGCCGATGTCGGCCGTGCCGGCTTCGTGCGCTGCCTGCCCAACGGCTGCGTTGCCGAGGTGGTGATGGACGACAACCTGCTGAAGCAGGTGCGCACCGCCAAGACGGCGACCTTCATCATTTTTGAGACGCCCGAAGAAGGCATCGGCTTTCCGCTCAGCCTCAAGGGCTTCGGCGAAGGCTTCGACAAGCTGAAATAGTGCCGCCTGCGGTCTCGCGGCCCGCGCCCCTCGCACAGTTGCCCCCACATCCCTATCTTTGGTGTCACCTCTCGACACGGAACAAAGCCATGCCCTCGCCCTCCTCCCTGATCGACCGCGCCGGCCTCGATACCACCGAGGTCCGAAGCCAAATCCAGCGCGGCCTGACCGGCGCCGATGATGGCGAACTGTTTCTCGAATACCGCCAGTCGGAAGTTCTGATGTTCGATAATGGCCGCCTCAAGCAGGCGACCTACGATACCTCGCAGGGTTTCGGCCTGCGTGCCGTCAAGGGTGATGCGGTCGGCTACGCCCATGCCTCCGACGTGTCGATGCCGGCGCTGATGCGCGCCGCCGACGCCGTTCATGCCGTGCGCGGCGGCTATTCCGGCAAGACCGCCGACGCCCCGCCGCGCTCCAACGTCAAACTCTATGGCGAGGACAATCCGCTTGAAGCGACCGGCTTCGAGACCAAGGTGAAGTTGCTGTCCGAGATCGACGCGTATCTGCGCGCAAAGGATCCACGTGTGCGGCAGGCGACGGTCAGCCTCGCCGCCACCTGGCAGGTGGTTGAAATCCTGCGCCCCGACGGCGAGACCTATCGCGACGTGCGCCCGCTGGTGCGCGTCAATCTGTCGGTTGTCGCAGGCGAGGGCGACCGGCAGGAAACCGGCAGTCATGGTTTCGGCGGACGCGAGAACTTTACGCGCTTCATCGAGGCGTCGTCCTGGCGCAACGCGGCCGACGAGGCCGTGCGTCAGGCGCTGGTCAATCTCGAACTCGGTGCCGGCACCCGCCGGCACGATGGATGTCGTGCTCGGACCCGGCTGGCCGGGCGTGATGCTGCATGAAGCCGTCGGCCACGGGCTTGAAGGCGATTTCAATCGCAAGGGCACGTCCGCGTTCGCAGGCCTTCTCGGCAAGCAGGTTGCCGCGCGCGGCGTCACCGTTGTCGATGACGGCACCATTTCATCGCGGCGCGGATCTCTCTCCATCGACGACGAGGGCACGCCGACCAACAAGACCGTCCTGATCGAGGACGGCATTCTCGTCGGCTATATGCAGGATCGCCAGAATGCGCGGCTGATGAAGATGAAGCCGACCGGCAACGGACGCCGCGAAAGCCACGCGCATGTGCCGATGCCGCGCATGACCAATACCTACATGCTGGCTGGCCAGCACGATCCGGCCGAAATTATCGCGTCGGTGAAGAACGGACATCTACGCGGTGAATTTCGGCGGCGGCCAGGTCGATATCACCTCGGGCAAGTATGTCTTCCAGTGCACCGAGGCCTACATCATCGAGAACGGCAAGCTCGGCGCGCCGCTGAAAGGCGTGATGCTGATCGGCAACGGGCCGACCGATCTCAACCGCATCAGCATGGTCGGCAACGATCTCGCGCTCGATGACGGCATCGGCACCTGCGGCAAGAACGGCCAGGGCGTTCCGGTCGGCGTCGGTCAGCCGACATTGCGCATGGATGCCATCACCGTCGGCGGCACAGGCTGAGGCGTCGAGAAAGTTCCCGCACTCCCAGAGTTTTTATTGCCGGAACTTCCGGGTTCTGCCGCGCGTTTGATCTTCCGTGAAACATCAACGGAGGAGATAACGATGGCCGATAATAGCGGTGGTATTGGAATTCTGGGCGTCGTGATCGGCGCGGCGATCGTGCTGGGAAATCGGCTTCTTTTTCCTCAACGGAAATTTCGGCGGCGGCAGCCCCAAGAGCGTGAACCTGAACATCAACCCGCCGGCAACTACCTCGCCGAAGTAAGCGCGGGCGCGCGGGCGCGGCGGACAATATCCGCGCCTAGCGCACCACGCCGGCGATGCAACACGGCTTGCGCCGTGGTGGTTTGACCTCGGACTTCAGGAAGCAGCGCGGCGCGGGCCCAACAAAGCCGGCGCGCGCGAAGGTCCAGGCCCGGCACTTCGGATCGCCCTGGCAGGCTTCCTTGCATTGTGAAGCCGACGCATCCGCCTTCATTTCAAAATTGCGAAAGTCGCCGCCGTAGCGGTCGATGAACATTTCGAATTCGCCGCTACGCGGCTCGACGACGCTGGCGCCACGAATTCCCGAGACATGACCCGCGCTCTCGGCCGGCGCCGGCACACTTGTTTTCAGCGCACACATCGCGCGCTCGCCGCTCGCGGTGGGCCACGAAAAGCTCCAGGCCTGGCAGCGCCGGTCGCGTTCGCAGCGCTGCGCGCAATCCTTGGGGTCCGCAGACCAGAAGAAGCCTGCGCTGAAAATCCGACCCCGGCCGATCGAAGCCTTCCTGCGCGCTCACAGGCCGCGCGTCCCACGTCGCAACCATGACCAGCGCACCGATCATCGCGAGCGGCACGGCAAGGACACGGAGCAAACTGGGCAAAATGGAATTGATCATCAAAGGGCCTGCAGGGTCAGGTCCACCAGACAAGGTCATTAATGTACGGCCGATGAACAGAGGCCGTCAAAACGCATATTCGTCATAGGCCGGTACAACCGACCGGTTCCAGGGGCCATTGAATTTATCAAGCAAATCGTCGGCCGGGGTACGGCCGGCCGCGGCCAGCGCATCCAGCGGTTCAAGATATCGTGTCTCGTCGCGGCCCTCGGAATCGAGCCTTCGGCGGCGGCGCAGACCTTCGCGCGCCAGCCGCAATGCCTCGCGTGCGATATCTGCCGCCGAACGGTTGCCGATCATGGCTTTCAGTCCCTGCGTCGGCACGGCGTCGCGCAGCTTCTGGCGGTCGTCTGCGCTCCAGCCCTTCACCAGATCCCACGCGGCATCCAGCATGGCGTCGTCATAAAGAAGCCCGACCCAGAACGCCGGGAATGCCGGCAGCCGTCGCCAGCGCGCGCCATCGCCGCCGCGCATTTCGAGATACCGCTTCAGCCGGACTTCCGGGAAAATCGTCGAGATATGATTGGCCCAGTCCGACAGCGTCGGCTTCTCGCCCGGCAGCTTCGGATTCTTGCCTTCGAAGAAATCGCGGAACGAGGTTCCGGCGACGTCGATATAATCCTCATCACGCTTGACGAAATACATCGGCACATCGAGCGCGTAATCGACCCAGCGCTCAAAGCCCATGCCCGGTTCGAACGCCCACGGCAACATGCCGGCGCGGTCGATTGTCGACGTCGCGCCAGATCTCGGAGCGGAACGACACAAAGCCGTTGGGCTTGCCTTCGGTGAACGGCGAATTGGCGAACAGCGCGGTGGCGATCGGCTGCAGCGCCAGCGACACACGCAGCTTCTTGACCATGTCGGCCTCGGAGGAGAAGTCGAGATTGGTCTGCACCGTGCAGGTGCGATACATCATGTCGAGGCCGTATTTGCCGACCTTCGGCATGTAGTCGGTCATGATGCGGTAGCGGCCCTTCGGCATCATCGGAATTTCGGAGCGCGACCAGCTCGGCGTCATACCGAGCCCGAGGAAGCCGATGCCGAGCGGCATCGCCACTTCGCGCACCTGCGCCAGATGCGACATCAGTTCCGAGCAGCGTCTGGTGCACATTGTCGAGCGGCGCGCCGGACAATTCGAACTGCCCGCCGGGCTCGAGCGAGATCGCCCCGCCGCCGGTGACGTCATGCAGACCGATGATATTGCCGCGCTCCATGATCGGCTCCCAGCCGAGCAGCAGCTTCATGCCCTCGAGCAGCGCGCCGATACCGCGCGGCCCCTCATAGGGAACAGGCCGCAGCGTTCCAAGCCGGAACGGAGTCTTCTCATGCTCCGTGCCGATGCGGAACTGCTCCTTCGGCTTGCTGCCCGCCTCGAACCACGCAACGAGATCGTCGCGCGAATTCAGGGGCGTCATATCGATCTGGTCACGGGCCATGAAGTCTTCCAAGTCAACGGGTTCGAGAGGACAGTTGCGCGATCAATGAACGCTTGCGGGAGTTTTCAGACGCTCAAGCAATTGCGCAAGCTTTTGCGCCTCGGCGTCACTCAGCCTGGAGCCGACATGACGCTCGATGGCAGCGGAATAGGCACTCCACATTTTCTTCTGCATATCGCGGCCGGCGTCGGTGATGCCGACGAAATTGCCACGCTTGTCGACCGCGCACTGCATGCGCACGGCAAGCTCGGCTTCGACCAGCCGGTCGATCAGCCGCGACAGGCCGTATTGCGGCAGCAGCATAAGCTTCTCCAGCTCGACCGGACGCAGCACACCGCGCGGCGCGCGCGACAATTCCAGCAGCAGATCATACCAGCACAGCGGCGGGAAACCCGCGTCCTTCAACTCGCCCTCGATCGCATCGATCAAGGTGTGCTGCACGCGGATGAGACCGGTCCAGCGGCAGTGGTATTGGCGGAGGGACGTCGTGCCATGCCGACGCTTATACACCGCCACGCGGCACAATCCACCGGCTCTATGCACATGCATGGAGTTGACTTGTTCATGCAAATGCATTTATTTGAATGCAACCGCATTGAATGCGCCGTCGATTCGCGATGTGCGCCGGGAAGCTTCGGCAAGACGCCGGCCATTTTCAAAACGCGCTGACTGAGTTATGTTTGCGGCGGGGAGCACCTGCCGCAAACGATGTCCGAGACCGCCGAGCCGCCGCATTATCACGGCCATCGCCAGAGGTTGCGCCAGCGCTTTCGCATGGCGGGCGCGGGCGCGCTGTCTGAATATGAATTGATGGAGCTGGTGCTGTTTCGCGCCGTGCCCCAGCGTGACGTCAAGGAACTTGCGAAGGCGCTGATCGCCCGCTTCGGCTCCTTCGCCGAAGCCGTCAATGCGCCACCCGATCGCCTCGCCGAGATCAAGGGCGTCGGCGACGCCATCATCACCGAACTCAAACTCGTCGCCGCGACCGCAAGCCTCGTCGCCCGCGGCGAGGTCAAGCAGCGGGCCGTGCTGTCGTCATGGCAGGCGGTGATCGACTATTGCCGCACAGCCATGGCCTTTGCCGACAAGGAGCAGTTCCGCGTGCTGTTCCTCGACAAGCGCAATCATCTGATCGCCGATGAAGTGCAGCAGACCGGCACGGTCGATCATACGCCGGCCTATCCGCGCGAAGTGGTCAAACGCGCCCTCGAATTGTCGGCAACTGCAATCGTGCTGGTGCACAATCATCCCTCGGGCGATCCGACGCCATCGACCGCCGACATTCAGATGACGAAGCAGATCGCCGACATTGCAAAATCGCTCGGCATCGAACTGCACGATCACATCATCGTCGGACGCCATGGCCACGCGAGCCTGCGCAACCTGAAGTTGATGTGAGCTTCGGCGTCCCTGTGCCCGGTTCTTGAGGCCCGAGACCGGCCGGCGAGGTGCGAGTTGATCCGAATCAACCCGGATCGTGCCCAATCAGGCTTACTTTGTACTTCCCCCGTATGTGCGGCAGGCAGGGAGCGAAGCGAGCGGAATGCACAGCCTCGAGACCAGCCCGGCCGATGCCATGCGACACGCAGGGGCGCGTTCACCCTGGCTGACGGCGGTCGCGATCGTGGCAATCGTCTTCGGCCTTGCGACCATCGCGTCGGGCGGATTTGCGATCTTCGGCGGCGCCACCGCGCGCGCGGCGCTGGGACAGGTGGTGCCGTTCATCGTATGGTTCAACTTTCTCGCCGGCTTCGCCTATGTGCTTGCCGGGATCGGATTGCTGAAACAGTTGCGGTGGTCGGCATGGCTATCGGCCGCGATCGCTGCTGTCACCATCCGGGCATTTCTCAGCCTCGGCATGCATATTCTTCAGGGTGGCGCCTACGAGATGCGGACGGTCGGCGCGATGACATTGCGCAGTCTGATCTGGATCGCGATCGCCATCATCGCATTCCGGACACTGAACCGTCCGACACAGACCGGGTGACGCCGGAATTTGTCCGCAGGTGAAGACAGGAAATTCTCCATGATCCGTTTCGCCGGCCGTTCGCTCAAGACGACGTACTTGGTGGGCTTTATCGGCCTCATCGCCGCAATCGCGGGCGCCGTGTGGTTTCTCGGAAATCGCCCGATCACGGTGCAGGTGGCCTCTGTCGAGGACAATGTCGTCGTGCGGGTCTTCGGTCTTGGCACCGTGGAAGCCCGGGTGCTCTCGAGAATCGGTTTCGAGATCGGCGCCACGCTTGTCGAACTCAATGCCGACCACGGCGACCGCGTGGGCAAGGGCCAGGTGCTGGCACGCCTCAACACCGGCGAGCAGGAAGCAAAGGTCGCCAAGGCGCGCGCCGCAACGCTTGTCGCGGCGGTCAGCATCAAGAAGGCCGAGGCCAATCTCGAAAAGGCGCAGGCGGTGTTTGCGCAAAAGCAGGAGGCCAACCGGCGCAGGCAGGCACTCGTCGGACGCGACATCGTCACTCAGCAGTCGGCGGAAGAAGCCGTCAGGGACGAAGCCGTCGCGCGGGCCGATGTTGCCGTCGCCGACAGCGAGACGGACGGCGCCAAGGCACAATTGACCGACGCCCGGGCGCAGCTCCAGTTCGAGGAAACCATGCTGCGTCACAGGACGCTGGTTGCGCCATACGATGCGCTTGTCGTCGAGCGCCACAAGGAAATCGGCACCGTCATCAAGCCCGGCGATCCGATTTTCACGCTGATCGCGGTGGATAGCTATTGGGGCCTGGCGCATATCGATGAGGCACGCGCAGGCTTCATCGACGAAGGCCAGAGCGTCGATGCGCGCCTGCGATCGCGGCCGCAAGATACGTTTACAGGCCGCGTGGTCCGCGTCGGTCTCGAAAGCGATCGGGTGACAGAAGAGCGACGCGTCTTCATCAAGGGCGACAACCCGCCGCGACAGGCTTTCCTCGGCGAGCAAACGGAATTCTGGATCACGGTCGCAAAGCTCGACAAGGCGCTGCTCGTACCGGAGGCCGTCGTGCACGGCTATGACGGCCGTCAGGGCCGTGTGTGGACCGTCGAAGCCGGCCGCCTGCAGCGCTCGCATGGTGAAATTCCGGCATCGCACCGAGGACGCGCGACTCGAAATCGTCGACGGGTTGCCCGAAGGCGCGCGCGTCGTCTCTCGGCTGGAAGACGGCCTGCGCGAAGGCCGGGCCGCGCGCACGATCGAAGTCTCGCAAAAATGAATCTCGCTTACCGCGACATTCGTCACAACCTCGGCAGGTTCCTTCTGACCTGCGTCGGGCTTGGACTGCTGCTCGGCGTGGTGCTGGCGATGATCGGCATCTACCGCGGCCTTGTCGTCGATGCCCTGACGATCGCGCGCGCGCCGGCCATCGACATCTGGGTGGTGGAAGCCAACACGCGCGGTCCCTTTGCCGAAGCGTCCCAGATTCCAGGCGATACGCGCGAGGCGATTGCCCGCATTGCCGGCGTAGCCGACGGCCGGCAGCATCACCTATCAGACCGTCGAAGCGCTGCATCGCGGCAACAAGCTCAGACTCTATGTCATCGGCTACGAGCCCACGCGCCCGGGCGGGCCGCCCAATCTCGTGCAAGGCCGCCATATCGGCCGCAGCCATTATGAACTGGTCGCCGACCGATCGTCCGGTCTTGAGATCGGCGACAGGATCCTGCTTGGACGCGGCACGTTCAGCGTGGTCGGCCTGACCCAGAACCAGGTCAACACCGGTGGCGATCCAGCGATTTATGTCACGCTGCTCGACGCACAGAAGCTGCAGTTCGACCTCGCCCCACCTGCCGCGCGCATTCAGGTCGCCCGAGGCACCGGAGGGGCGAACCGTGACAACGTCAATACGGTGGTCGCGCGCCTGCAACCGAACGCATCGCCTGACGCCATTGCCGAAACGGTCCGGCGCTGGAAACACCTCGCCGCCATTACCCAGGAGGAACAGGAGACCATCCTGACACGCTCGCTCGTCGATCGCGCGCGACGGCAGATCGGCCTCTTTACTTCCCTGCTGCTGACGGTCTCCGCCGTCATCATCGCGCTGATCATCTACACGATGACAATGGAAAAACTCCGGCAGATTGCCACACTGAAGCTGATCGGCGCACCGGATCGCAAGATTGTCGGCATGATCGTGCAGCAGGCTCTCGCACTCGGCTTCATCGGGTTCACGATCGGCACCACCCTCATTTTCAATATCAAGGACTTCTTCCCTCGCCGCGTCGTGCTTGAGCCGGACAACGTGACGACTCTCGGAGCAATCGTGTTTGCGGTCTGCATTCTGTCGAGCGGGCTTGGTGTGCGGGTCGCGCTCAAGGTGGACCCGGCGACGGCGCTTGGGGGCTGACATGGCCGAACTCAAGCCCCTCGTCCGGCTCAAAGGAATTTCCAAGCATTTCGGCAGCGGAGAGACGCGCGTCGATGCTCTCAGGGACGTGTCGATCGACATCTACCCTCGGCAGGTCGTTGCCCTGCTGGGCCCGTCCGGGTCGGGGAAGACCACGCTCCTCAACGTCATTGGCGGCATCCTTGAGCCCTCCGCGGGCTCCATGGAACTCGACGGTGAGCCGATCATCAGGGATGGCCAATGGCTCAGCAGCGATCTGCGAAAACTGAGGCTCGACAAAATCGGCTTCATCTTCCAGTTCCACAATCTGCTGCCGTTTCTCGACGCCACCGACAATGTCGCCATTGTTCTGCAACTGGCCGGAATGGATATGGCCGCCGCTCGCCAGCGCGCGTCGGATTTGCTCGACTATCTGGAGGTCGGCAACCGCAAGAATTCCATGCCGTCCAAGCTGTCCGGTGGCGAGGCTCAACGCGTATCGATTGCCCGCGCGCTGGCCAACCGCCCGCGCATCATTCTCGCGGACGAGCCGACCGCAGCGCTGGATTCCAAGCGCGCCGGCATTGTCATGGATCTTTTACGCAAATTGGCTGTCGAGCAGGATGCCGCGATCATCGCGGTCACGCACGACGAAAAGATCTTCGATCGCTTCGATCACATCTTCATGCTGCGCGACGGCCGGCTTGAAGACGGTCATCACGAGCAAGATGCATCAGCCGGCCGCGTATAATTTTCGGCGTGAAGCCAGCGCAACGCCTGCACAATCTGAAATTGTATGCGGCTCCGTTCCACTGCCGTCTTATGCGCAAATCGTTCGAGCGCGACAGGTACTATTCCGATAGATGCATGTTAATTAAGCGAAGGATTATTGCTGCAATGCGGGGCGCCGCATTGTTAATCATAGAACCAAACACGCGGGCGAGTTTCACTGCAGAACGCACACAGGTAAAAAACATAAACGGGTTCTGCTTCAGTATCGGCGGTGCAAGAGGCCGCCAATGGCAACCCGAAGTATTCCCGCTCACAAGGCCGATTGGTTTCGGGCGTTATCTCAGCCCGTGACCTATCTCGGAGTCGCGATGCTCGCGACGATCGCGGTCGCGCTCGTCTCACTGATCATGGAAGATCAGAAGAAGGCGACGAGCGACGCCATCCAGAACGCGGAAAATCTCGCGCGCCTGTTCGAGCGCTCCGTCGCGCAATTGTTCAGCGGTGTCGATACCGCCACGCTGACGCTGCGGCGATCCATTCAACGCGATCCGGCCGGAACCAATCTCGCCGCCTGGGCCACTGATCCTGACCTCAAGAATAATCTGACAACCCACTATACGATCATTGGTCCTGACGGCCTCATCCTGCAGTCCAGCGCTGCCGGGCGGGTCGGCACGGACATCTCCCATCATTCGCATTTCCGCGCGCATGTGAACGCACATGAAGACCGGCTTCATATCAGCGAGCCCATCCTGATTCCGAACACCGGCGAGCGCTCCCTCATGCTGTCGCGGCGCCTCACCACGCCCAGCGGCGCCTTCGCCGGCGTGCTGTCGGCGTCAATCGATCTCACCAAGCTCGACGGACTCTATAAATCCATCGCGCTCGGCAAGGACGGCATCGTCTCGCTGATCGGCATGGACGGCGTCATCCGCGCCGCCGGCGCCAACGGACAATCGCGCGCGGACGTGCTCGGTCGTACGTTTCGCAACGCCGTCGTTCTCGATGCCATCGACAAATCGCCGGCCGGCTATTACTGGAACACCCCGCGCAGCGGTGCGCGCATCGACCGCGTCAGCCGGCTCATTGCCTATCGAACGGTCGAGAATCTGCCGCTCGTTGCGATGATCGGCATCTCACGCGAGGCGGTGTTCGAGCATGCCGACCGAAACGCACGCATCTACTGGACCGTCGCCGGCATCCTGACGCTCGGCATTCTTATCGCCATCGCCATCAGCACCCTGCGCCAGCGCAAGCTGCTGAAGGCCGCGCACGACGTCGAGTTCCTGGCCTACCATGACGGGCTGACCGGCCTCGCCAACCGCAACGCGTTCCGCAGCGCCGTCGAGCAGGCGCTCGCACAGGCGCGGTCCTCGGAGGGCTCCTTCAACATTCTGCTGCTCGATCTCGACAATTTCAAAAGCGTCAACGACACACTCGGGCACTTTGCCGGCGACGAGTTGATCCGGCAGGTCGCGAGTCGGCTGAGGTCGGTGGCCGACCAAAGCGACATTGTCGCCCGCGTCGGCGGCGACGAATTCGCCATTCTGCAGATCACGAGGCCGGGCGACCGAGAACCGGCGCGAACGCTGGCGTGCAAATTGCTGGAGCTGATCAGCCGGCCCTACGATCTCGACGGCCATCAGACCATTGTCGACACGAGCATAGGCATCGCCGTTTTCAAGGGCGGCAATATCGACACCGACCAACTGGTCAAAAATGCCGATCTTGCGCTGTACCACGCCAAATCCGCCGGCCGAAATACGTTCCATCTGTTCAAGACCGAGATGGAGGTGGATGCACGCCGGCACTACGAACTGGAAAACGACCTGCGCCACTCGGTCACCCGCGACGAATTCGAGGTCTATTACCAGCCGCTGGTGGACACCGGCACAACTGAAACGTGCGGCGTTGAAGCGCTGCTGCGATGGAATCATCCGCAACGCGGTGCAGTATCGCCGGCCGCCTTCATTCCGGCCGCGGAAAGCACGGGCTTGATCATGCTGCTTGGCGAACTGGTCTTGCGGCAGGCCTGCCGGGACGCCGCGCAATGGCCGGCGCATATCAAGGTCGCCGTCAACCTGTCTCCGGTGCAATTCCGGCGGGGTGACATCGTTGCCACAGTGACGGCTGCGCTTGAGGAATCCGGCCTCGCGCCCGAACGGCTCGAACTGGAAATCACCGAGTCGGTGCTGCTGACGAAAGACGAATCCAACCTCGTCAAGCTGCACGCCCTGAAGCACCTCGGCATCTCCATCGCGCTCGACGATTTCGGCACCGGATATTCGTCGTTCAGCTACCTGCAGACATTCCCCTTCGACAAACTCAAGATCGACAAGTCGTTCATCGCCGACCTGACGACGCGGTCGGATTCGGCGGCCATCGTTTGCGCCATCACGGCGCTCGCGCGCATCCTCAACATCAAGGTGACGGCGGAGGGCGTCGAAACGTCCGAACAACTGGCCCTGCTGCGCGCCGCGGGCTGCAATCTGGCGCAGGGATTCCTGTTCGGCCGCCCGCGCCCGGCTGCCGAGTTGCTGTTTGCGGCGCAGCCGCGGCCATCGTCGCGGGCCAGCGCCGCCTGAGCATAAAATGCAAATCGGCCGCCGGCAGGGTCTGCCGGCGGCCGGTCGCTCACATCGACACCGGTGTATCGACTTTACTGCGTACGCGCCGCAAACGCGCGTTCCAGCGCCCGCTCGCCGACCTTGCGTCCGATGTCCTGCCCCGCCTCGATATCGAAGCGGTAATGAATGCCGGCCCAGATGCGCGCCTCCGCAGCTTCCTTGCCGATGGCAAGCAGGCGATCACGGTCGTTCGGGAAGGCTCCCGCCAGCACGGTCGCGGCTGCCGTCGAGAAGCAGCCATGCGCGGCCGGATAGCTCGGGTGATTCGGCGCCGGGAACACGGTCTTGAGGTCGGCATCGAGTTGCGGCGGTCGGATATGCCAGAACGTGTATTTGGCATCCCAGCAGGCGATGCCGGCATCGATCATCGCGACATTCAGCGCCGTGAGCACGCGAGCCGAGGTCGACGCGTTGTAGCCATGCTCCAGAAGCTTGGTGCGCGCGATTTCGTTCCACATCGTATGCGCGCGGGCGCCACCATTCACTTCCCAGAAGGTCGCGCGGTGGTTCGTTTTCGGCGTGCGCTGGAACGTCTTTAATTCGTTCAGTGCCGCTCTCGTGGCCTCGGAGTCGAAAGCCGGCGGAGGGGCGGGGCGGAATTCGGCGGCGTTGCTCAACGTCCACGACTTCCACGTTCCCGCCAGCGGCGCGACCGGATTGGCGCCCTTCCACAGGCCGGGGCCTTCCGGCACGCTGCCGCTCCATTTCATATCGGAACCGTCGGATTTGCCGCGCTCGATGGCGAGCGCCGCAACCTTGCGGCCGATCGCCCGACCGGCCGCGACGGCCTGCGGCAACTCCGCACCGGCGAGCAAGCGAACCTGCGTCGCCTCTTCGGCTTTCGCGGCGTAGTAGTCGGTCCGCGCCGGGAAGAAATAGGCCAGCACCTCGGACGCAGCCACAGCTGCGGCAGCATAGTCCGATGGCGACATCGAACGCGATGCCGAAATGTTTGCGTTCAACGCGTCATCAATTCCGAGCTGTTCGTTACCCGAACGACGATATCGCGTGGCGGCGATTGCATCGTCGATCGCCGCATGGAACAGCGCGAGGTGACGCACAGACATCGGCAGGGTGACGAACCCATCCTGCATCTCCTCAAGCAGCATCTCATTCCAGCGATAGGCCGGACCACCGGTCGACCACCAGCGGAAGCGAGCGATGTCGCTTGCAGTACGCTTGGCGGTGATCGCCTTGAGCGCCGTGCGCTCGGCCTGGAGATCCTTGGCGGGCATCGGGGCCTGGACCTGATCGAAGGACTTGACCAGCCAGCCTTCAGCGCGCGGCGTCGGCACCGATGACGCATGGGCTGCGGCCGCGGGCAACAGCAAGGCCGCTGCCGCGGCAAGCGCCGCAGTATGTATGGAGCGATAATTGAAAATCATGGGCTTTCCTCCTTGGATGTTTGGATATCGTGCGACTGCGACACGCATGCGTGCAGCCATACGCGTTGGACGCGTGACACCCTCAGACAGTCTCTTTCTTTGGATGATTAGAACGCCGCATTGATTGATCGGAACGCCGGACTTCGGCGCCGGCGTATTGCAAAAACAAAACCGGCCGCTGACAGGGGACTGTCGGCGGCCGGTCTGCACGAGTATCCGGCTTTAAGCCGGATACTCCCACTTCTTAGACGCGCTTTCTTGATGCGAACCGGTATCCACTTCGCTTGAAAACGCTCTGCCAGGCTGCAATTGCCTGGGTCGTCACGCTCTCTTGGTCATGACGACTTCGAGGTATTCGCTGGGGATCACCAGCGTGCCGTCATCGGCAATATTGAACTCCCGCATCAGCGCGTAGAGATCGTCTTCCAGCGTCTGGCGCTGCGTCGGCTCAAGCGCCGCGAAGGTCTTCAGCACGGGCCCGTAATAGTTGCGGAAAATGTCGATGAAATGCGTCGGCGACTTGTAGCGAAAGTTGAATGTGCGGCTCTTGGTGTCGAGCATGACATCCGTGCCGAACAGCTGCTCGAGATGCGGACGGCTGCCCCACAACGCCGGCGACTTCACGCCCGCGGGCGGCGGCACATGCCGGCCGATGGTCTTGAACACGCGGCCGATGAAGCTTTCGGGCGTCCAGTTGGCGAGGCCGATCTTGCCGCCCGGGCGGCACACGCGCAGCATTTCGCTCGCGCATTGCTCATGATCCGGCGCAAACATCACGCCGAAGGTCGAGAGCACGACATCGAAACTGTCGTCCGCATGCGGCAACGCTTCCGCATCGGCTTCCTGGAACACCACAGGCAATCGCTCGGCGAGCGCACGCTCGCGGCCACGTTCGAGCAGCGCGCCGACATAGTCGGTCGAGACGACCTCGGCGAAACGTCGCGCGGCGGCGAGCGTCGCATTGCCGTTGCCGGCGGCGACGTCGAGTACGCGCTGGCTGCTGCGCAGATCGACCGCCTCGCAAATCATCTCACCGACGATCTGCAAGGTGGTGCCGACGACGGCGTAGTCGCCGGAGCTCCAGGCTGCCTGCTGGCGGCCCTTGACGGCAGTGAAATCGACGGCGGAAGGTGCAACACGGATGTTCATGATGATATCTCCTGTTCGATTGATTGCATGGATGAGGTGCGCGAGGAGCACTCAGGGCGCCTTGCGAAGAAATGCGTAGTCGGCGGAGTAAGGCACGTTGCGGAATGCACCTGCGGATTCGCAGGCACCTTCGAGCGCGCCACCCTTGGTATTGAGCCGCTGGACCGTCGTGACATCCGACAGGCGTCCGACGCCGGAACGTGACGCCACGTCGAGCTTGAGCAGAGGAATGTCCTGAGCGGAGGCACCCGGCGCGCGGCCGGCGACCTTGGCCCACACCGTGCTGCCATCGGCCATCTGCCAGTGCGGCCCGGCGTAATGCACGCCGACCGTTCTGCCGTTTTCGAGCATGGTCGCGACCGGCTCGCGGAACTGCCACGTCAGTTTTCCTGACCCGTCGGCCTTGCACTCATAGATCTGCACGCCTTCAGCATGAACCGTGGCGACGAGCATTTCGCCGGGCGCGGCGACGGTGTCCGGCATCTGCGCGTAGGCGACAGGCGCGCAGGTCGCCATTGCACCGAGGAGAAAAACCGGCAACGACTTCGAGAGGATCTGTTTCATTTTCCGACTCCAAATTTTGGGCGAATGTCTGGAGCCGGTTGGACGCAGGCATCGGGTTTTTGGTTCAAAGAAAATTTTGAGGAGGTTCGAAGAAATTTTTGCGGCGGCCTGGCGCGCGCCATCGGCTATATTTCGCGCCTGCAGAGGCAGCGTGGCCTTGTGGCGAATTGGATAAGGTCAGAGACGGAGTCCTTCAATGACCGGAACGCCGCTTTCAATTGCAGAAACGCCGGACCGCGTTCAGCACGGCAATCCCGCGAAGCGCGATTTGCTGGGCGATATGCTGCGGACGTTGCGTCTGACGGGCTCGGTGTTTCTCAAGGGCACATTCGCGGCCCCCTTCGGCGTGATTTCGCCCCGCCGCTTCGACGCGACGGCGCCTCTCGCACATCTGCGCCACATCAGCATCTTCCATCTGGTTGAGTCCGGCGCCTGTACAATCGAGCTTTCCAACGGCGACCGGCGGATGATCAGCACCGGCGATATCCTGCTGATGCCGTTTGCCGACGAGCACAAATTCTGGAGCGATGAATCGGTCACGATGATTCCGGCGCATGAGATCATCCGCCAGGGCCCGCTGCCCGGCGTATGGACTGTCAATCACGGCGGCGGTGGCGAGGAGACCCGGATGGTCTGCGGCTTCATCGAATCCGCCGAGTTTCTGCACGCACCCGTGTTCCGATCCCTGCCGCCTCTGATCATAGACCGGACCGACAATGACGAGGTCAGCGCTGCCCTTGGCACGACAGTGCGCGAGATCATGCGGCATGCGGAGATCGCCGCACCCGGCAGCGAACTGATCCTCGGCCGACTGATGGAAATTCTGTTCATCGAGGTCGTGCGCCGCTATGCGACGCGCGTACAGGCGGGCTCAACAGGCCTGTTCGCAGCGATCAATGATCCGCTGGTCGGCCGCGCCATCGGCGTCGTGCAGCGCGATCCGGCGCGGCGCTGGACGGTTGAGGATCTCGCCCGCCAGGTGGGTGCCTCACGCACCGTGCTGGCGGAGCGATTCAATGCGGTGCTCGGTCAGGCGCCGATTGAATATGTGACCGGCTGGCGAATGCAGGTCGCGGCCGATCGCCTTCGCACCAGCGACGCGAGCCTCGCCTCCATCGCAGCCGATGTAGGGTATGAATCAGAGGCGGCGTTCAGCCGCGCCTTCAAGCGCATCACCGGCACGACACCCGGCCGATGGCGCGGCCTGCCCAGCGCGGGGCTGGCCTAACTCTGCTGCGGAGGCGTCGAACTGACGCGTCCGAGCACCAGCACGATCAGCGTGGCGACGACGAGACAAAGCGCGGCACTGAGGAACGAGGCCACAAGCAGGCCATCGACAAACGCCGCACGGGCGGCGTCAAGCACGGCCGGCGCGCCAGCGCCCAACTGACCGGCCACATTCAGCGCGCCCGCAAGCGTATCCATCACGAGCTGCCGAGTCTCATCCGGAAGGGACGCCGGAAGGCTCGATGCGACACTGAGGCGATAGATTCCGGCGCCGACGCTCCCCAGCACGGCGACGCCCAGCGCGAGGCCGAGTTCGGCGGCGGTTTCCGAGATGGCGGAAGCGGCTCCGGCGCGCTCCGGCGGCGCGGACGACACGATCAGATCCGTGGTCAGCGTCATCGTCACGGCGATGCCAGTGAAGATGACACTCATGGCGATCGCAGCCGTCACGGCACCGGGTGAGGCCCTGAGCGCGAGCATCATCGCAAAGCCGATCATGCTGACGATCACGCCGCAACAGACCACGCGCGCGACCGGCCAGCGGCGCACAAGAAAAGGCGCGCTGAGGCAACCGATCATGCTTGTCACCATACCGGGTAGTGTCCAGAGCCCGGCTTCCAATGCGCCAAGACCGAGCACCAGTTGCAGATATTGCGCGACCAGCAGGAAACTCCCCGCCCAGGCGAACAGCATCGACATATTAACGACGACCGAGACGCTAAACGCCGGCTTGTGAAACAGACGAAGATCGACCAGCGGATCGGTCAGACCGTTCTGACGGTGAACGAAGACCGTGCCGACAGCAACTCCGGCGCAGACCGACAGCACCGGCCACAGCATGGGATCGCCAGCTGCAAGCCGCTTGATGCCGTAGATGATGGCCAGCACCGCGACGAGCGACAGCGTGGCGCTGACAAGATCGAAACGGCCGGCGGTCGGGTCGCGATATTCCGGCAGCAGCATCGGGCCGATCACCAGCAACAAGACCATGACCGGCACGCCGAGCAGGAAGACCGAACCCCACCAGAAATGCTGCAGCAACAAACCGCCCATCAGCGGGCCGATGACGCCCCCGACCGAAAAACTCGTCGCCCAGATGCCGATGGCGGTCGTCCGCTCGCGGGGATCGTGAAACATGTTGCGGATCAGCGACAGTGTCGACGGCATCAGCGTCGCGCCCGTCACACCCAGCAGCGCCCGCGTCGCGATCAGCATTTCGGCGCTGGTGGAGAATGCAGCAAGGATCGAGGCGAGCGCAAATCCCGCCGCACCGATTAACAAGAGACGACGGCGCCCGACGCGGTCGCCGAGCGTGCCCATGGTGATGAGCGAGCCGGCGATCAGAAATCCGTAGATATCGGTGATCCAAAGGAGCTGCGAACCGGACGGCGCGAGATCGGCGCTCAGCGCAGGCACTGCGAGATAAAGCAGCGTCAGATCCATGGCGAGCAGCATCGCCGGCAGCGTGAGCACGGCGAGCCCAATCCACTCGCGCCGGCCCGCGCGCGGCGACACGATCGCGGCCGGTGAATCAGAAGCAGCAGAAAGGGTCATGCGTCCTGATCCGACAGGATTGTGAAGTTTCAATGATCCGAGACGTCGTGCGCGGGCCGGTTATACAGGCCTATTGCCGCACCAGCAGGATCGGATCGGCGCTGTCCGGCACGCGCCGCCATTGCGCGTTGTCGTCGGCCTCGAAGCGCCAGGTGTTGCCGTTCGACGTCAGCAGCAGCAATTCGCCGCGCTCAAGTTTCCAGGCCACCGGCCTGAAATTGGCAATCTGCTGGTCGCAGCGCGATTTCATGACAACGGCATAGCCGTCTTTTTTCGCGGTTTCCCTGTCGGTCAATTGCAGCGCGCACAACACGCGGCTCGTGCCGCGCATCATCGACCAGTCGCCGACCAGCTGATCGGTTGAGCGCTGCGATGCATTGGCGGCGGCGAGGTTCTGCAACAGATAGACGCCCTCGCCCTGCCGCAGACCTTCGAGAATGCCGTTCTCGACTTCACTGAGATCGATCACCGGCTGACCGCTGGCGTCGAGCAGCCGCACGAGATCGAGCCCGCGAATGTTCCAGGCGACAATGTCCTTGGTGAAGGGCAGCGCGTCGGCGCAACCCGGATCGAGCGTGAGACGCAACCCTTGCGGTGAATTTTCAGGACGCAGCGTGATGACGCAGGTTTTGCTGCGCTCCGCATTGGACAGCTCCCACTGCCCGATCATTTCCTGCTTCAGGTCGCTTTGCGCACGCGCCGGCAATGCACCGGCAACGAGGCCGCACAGTGCAAGCAGGCCAAGCCATCGCAATCCTGAACCAGAAATCATTTAGGCCCTCTTCTTTGCAATCGAGAGCGGCGTCTCGGGAACCGGCGTCAGCGGCGGCTTGCCCGCGAACCACGCATTGAGATTGTCGGCGACAAGCTGATCCATCGCGGCGCGCGTGAATATAGAGGCCGAGCCGACATGGGGAAACAACACCACATTCTTCATGTCGATCAACTCCTGCGGAACCTTTGGTTCCTGCGCGAAGACATCGAGCCCGGCCGCCATGATGGTGCCCTGCTTTAGTGCTTCGATCAAGGCCGGCTCGTCGACGACGCTGCCGCGCGCGACATTGATGAGAATGCCGGTCGGGCCGAGTGCCTTGAGCACGTCGGCGTTGATCATGTTGTGCGTCGATGCGCCGCCGGGCGTGATGAGGACGAGCACATCGACGTCGCGCGCCATCTCGATCAAATTTGCATAATATTTATTGGCGACGCCCTCGGCCTGACGGCGCGAATGATAGACGACCGGCACCTGCATCGCCTCCAGACGGCGTGCGATCGCCTGCCCGATCCGGCCCATGCCGACCATGCCGACGGTCCGATCGCGCATCGAGCCCTTGCTCAGCGGGAATGGCGACGTCGCCCACTTTCCTGCGCGCACGTGTTGCTCGGCGTTGATGAAGTCGCGCACCGTGCACAGCAGAAGCCCGAGCGCGGTGTCGGCGGTCTCTTCCGTCAGCACGTCGGGCGTATTGGTGACGATGATGCCGTGCTCGCGCGCATAGCCGACATCGATGTGATCGTAACCGACACCGAAGGTGGATACGATTTCGAGCTTCGGGAAGCGCGAAAACATCGCGCGGTCCATTTTCACCAGACCGCCGACACCGACGCCGCGCGTACGCGCGAACACATCCTCCGACAAGGCGGCGACTTCAGCCGCGGTGGTGGCGGAGGTGACGTTATGGCCCTGCAGGCCCTTGACGATGACGGGCTTGGACGGGCCAAACAAAACAATATCGGCGGGCGTGGAAACGGACATGCGAAACTCCGGAAAAACCCTCTGGAAACGGCCGACCATGGCAAGGCGCGCGCGCTCGGGGCAAGCCATCTGGCAAGTCATCACCACCATGCGAATACGGGCACCATAAAGAGTGGCCGCGTTCGGGACTTTCTGATAGGTGGGATCGTCATGAAAACTGTCCCACCGGCGCGCAACTGGAACGAAATCGACTGGACACAGATCGCCAAAGGCGATCCGTCCGGCTGGATCGCCGTGCTGCCGCTCGCGGCGACCGAACAGCATGGACATCACCTGCCGCTCGGCACCGATACTTTCATCGCCGAGGCTTATCTTGCGCGCGTGCGCGAGTTGCTGCCGAAGCAGAGCCCGGCGGTGTTTCTCCCGGTGCAGGAGGTCGGATTGTCGACCGAGCACATCGCATTTCCCGGCACGCTGACGATACCGAGCGAGATCGTGATGCAGGGCTGGCGCGCCATCGGCGACAGCGTCGCGCGCGCCGGCATCAAAAAACTACTGATGATCACGAGCCACGGCGGCAACAGCGCGGCGATGGATGTCGTCGCTGTCGATCTGCGCCAGGCCCACGACATGTTGGTGGTTACGACATCATGGCAGCGGCTCGGACAGCCGGACGGATTGTTCGACGAGGCCGAGTGGAAGCACGGGCTGCATGGCGGCGCGGTGGAAACCTCGATCATGCTGGCGGCGAAGCCGAAGCTCGTGCGCATGAAGAAAGTCCGCGACAATCCTTCGCAAACGCGCGTTCTGGAAAAGAAGACGCAATGGCTGCGGCACGGGCGGCCTGCGGCGATTGCCTGGGCGGCGCAGGATCTCAATGCTTCGGGCGCGATGGGCGATGCGCGCAAGGCGTCTGCGGAGAAAGGGCGCCAGTTAATCGATCATGGCGCGAAAGCTTTTTGCGGATTGATCGAGGAAATGGGTGCTTTTGGGGGTGTCCGCAGCGCCAAGAACATATCCAAGTAATTGATATTGCTTATATTTTAAGAATTTCAAATTCTTTTCGACCCGAATCGAACCTCCCTCCTGAAGCCTACGACTACTAGGCATGCGGACCACACCGGGCCGCCCCAAACAGGATGGAGACCAACATGTCGATCAAGACCAAGATTGCTGCCCTCGCGATTGCCTCTCTCACTGTTGTCGGCGGCCTCGCCGCGACCAGCAACGATGCGCATGCGAAGTGGAAGGGTCATCACCACGGCCACGGTTTCGGTTACGGCATCGCGGCTGGCGCGATCCTCGGAGCCGGCCTCGCCGGTGCCGCTTACGCCTCCGGCCCGAGCTACGCTTACGATTATCGCCGCTGCCGCTGGGTCGCTCAGCACGACCAGTTCGGCAACTACATGGGCCGCACCCGGGTCTGCTCGTACCCGGTGTACTAAGACCGCCCGGAAGTGGATCTGCGTCGACACAGGCGCCCATCCACTCTTGTGTCGATACGCCGAGAGACCCGTCCGGTTGTCCCCCCGGGCGGGTTTTTCTTTTTGAAGATTTAAAGATCGCCCCTGCGCATCTTTATGCGCGCTTTATGCGGGCCCTCACCTTTCCCAATCGATCACTTATGCCATCGCCACTAGGTCTAACGCTCTGAATTGAACGGAGCGGACATGGCGGACGTGCTTTTCCTGATCTCGGGCCTCGGCTTTCTCGCGCTGATGGCCGGCTACGCCATCTCCTGCGGCCGGCTGTAGGAGCGAAATCATGACACTCGATTACTGGTTGGCCGGTCTCACGACCGCGGGGCTATTGGTTTACCTCACCTACGCGCTGCTGCGCCCCGAACGTTTTTGAGGAGCAGCACATCATGACCATCAATGGCTGGATTCAAATCGCGATCTATTTCGTGGTGCTGACCGCACTCGCCGTCCCGCTCGGCCGCTTCATGGCCCGCGTGTTCGAAGGCGAGCGCAATTTCATGTCGCCGGTCCTCAAGCCTGTCGAGCGCGGGCTCTACCGCATCGCCGGCATCGACGAGACCAAAGAACAGCACTGGATCGCCTACACAATCGCGATGCTGGTGTTCAACGCCGCCGGCTTCGTGCTGCTTTATGCACTGCTGCGCTTGCAGGCGCTGCTGCCGCTCAATCCGCAGGACATGGCAGCGGTGCCGCCGGACCTGAGCTTCAACACCGCCGTGAGCTTCGTCACCAACACCAACTGGCAGAACTATGGCGGCGAAAGCACCATGAGCTATCTCACCCAGATGGTCGGGCTGACAACGCAGAACTTCGTCTCGGCGGCGACCGGCATCGCGCTGATGCTGGCGCTGGTGCGCGGCTTCGTCCGGCGTTCGGCGACGACGGTCGGCAATTTCTGGGTCGATATGACACGCGCGACGCTTTACGTGCTGCTGCCGCTGTCGGTCGTGCTCGCCATTGCTCTGGTGTGGCAAGGCGTGCCGCAGAATCTCGGCGCGTATGTGGATGCCACAACGCTTGAAGGCGCCAAGCAGATCCTCAGTCAGGGACCGGCCGCCTCGCAGATCGCCATCAAGCAACTCGGCACCAATGGCGGCGGATTCTGGGGCGCCAACTCCGCCGTGCCTTACGAGAACCCGACCGCCATCAGCAATTTCCTTCAAATGCTGGCGATCCTGCTGCTTGCCGCCGCGCTGACCCACACCTTCGGCCGCATGGTGCGCGATGACCGCCAGGGCTGGGCGATCTATACGGCGATGTCGGTGATCTTCCTCGCTGGTGTTGTCATTACCTACTGGGCCGAAGGCACCGGCAATCCGCATTTTGCCGCGCTCGGCATCGATGCCGCCAATCTCGAGGGCAAGGAAGTGCGCTTCGGCATCGCCAATTCAAGCCTGTGGGCGGTGGCGACGACGGCGGCCTCCAACGGCTCGGTCAATGCCATGCATGACAGCTTCACCCCGCTCGGCGGCATGATTCCGATGATCCTCATGCAGCTCGGCGAGATCGTGTTCGGCGGCGTCGGCTCAGGCCTCTACGGCATGCTGCTTTACGTCATCGTCACGATGTTCGTGGCCGGGCTGATGGTCGGCCGCACGCCGGAATATCTCGGCAAGAAGATCGAAGCCAAGGAAGTGAAGATGGCGATGCTCGCCATCCTGCTGCTGCCGCTGACGATGCTCGGCTTCATGGCGATCTCAAGCGTCGCGTCGTTCGGCCTGTCCAGCATTCAGGACCCGGGCCCGCATGGCTTCAGCGAGCTGATGTATCTCTACGTGTCGAGCGCCGGCAACAACGGCTCGGCCTTCGGCGGCTTCACGGGAAACACGCCCTGGTACAACAGCACGGGCGGCATCGCGATGCTGCTCGGCCGCTATGGCGTCATCATTCCCGCGATGGCGATTGCAGGTTCGCTGGCGGCGAAGAAGGCCGTACCGCCTTCGGCCGGCACCTTCCCGACCCATGGCGGATTGTTCGTCGGGCTTCTCATCGGCGTCATTCTCATCGTCGGCGGCTTGACGTTCCTGCCTTCCCTCGCACTGGGACCGATCGTCGAGCATCTCGCGATGACCGGGAGTCGTCGAGTGACTCTCGCAGATGCGACTCTCTGCCGAGGAACGAACCATATGATTCCGGAGCGCGTTGCGATGACATTCACGCCCCGGAATGACGAAGACAAGGACTGACCATGGAAACCTCGAAATTGCGCAAGCGCATGCCGGCAACGGCGATGCTCGACCCGGCGATCCTCGTGCCGGCGATCGGACAAGCGTTCGTCAAGCTCGATCCCCGCACGCTGATCAAGAACCCGGTGATCTTCGTGCTGGAAGTCGTCACCATGCTCGCGACCGTGCTTCTGGTGCGCGACATCATGACCGGCAGTGCCGACACGCCCTTCACCTTCCAGATTACGCTGTGGCTGTGGTTCACGGTGCTGTTCGCGAATTTCGCCGAAGCGGTGGCCGAAGGACGCGGCCGGGCGCAAGCCGACACGCTGCGCCGTGCCCGCACCGAGACGCGCGCCAAGCGCCTGGTGATGCCACGAAAATCACGAGGTCTATGAAGGCGTCGCAGCTCCGACCTCGGCCCCGGCGACCTCGTCGTGTGCGAGGCCGGCGACACGATCCCGGCCGACGGCGAAGTGATCGAAGGCATCGCCTCGGTCAATGAGGCGGCGGTCACGGGCAAATCCGCACCCGTCATCCGCGAATCCGGCGGCGACCGTTCGGCCGTGACCGGCGGCACCACCGTGATCTCCGACCGCATCGTCGTGCGCGTCGCAGCCGGCGAAGGCGCGTCATTCCTCGACCGCATGATCGCACTCGTGGAGGGCGCGGAGCGCCAGAAGACGCCGAACGAAATCGCGCTCAGCATTCTTCTGGTTGGCCTGACGCTGATTTTCGTCTTCGCCACCGCCAGCGTGCCGAGCTTTGCGAGTTATGCCGGCGGCTCGATTCCAGTCATCATTCTGATCGCGCTGTTCGTGACGCTGATCCCGACCACCATCGGCGCGCTGCTTTCCGCCATCGGCATCGCCGGCATGGACCGTCTGGTGCGTTTCAACGTGCTGGCGATGTCGGGCCGTGCCGTCGAGGCGGCGGGCGATGTCAACACGCTGCTGCTCGACAAGACCGGCACCATCACTTTCGGCAACCGTCTGGCGACCGAACTGATCGTCGTGCCCGGCGTAACGGAGCGCGAGGCGGCCGAGGCCGCCCTGCTCGCGAGCGCCGCCGACGAGACCGCGGAAGGCCGCTCGATCGTGACGCTGATGCAGGAGAAATACGGCTTGAGCGTCCAGTCCTCCGCCGAGGCCAGGTTCATTGCGTTCTCGGCCTCCACCCGGCTTTCGGGCGTCGATCTCGGCACGCGCCGGCTGCGCAAGGGCGCGATCGATGCCGTGGTGAATTTCGCGCGCGAGATTGCCGGGCGCGATCTCGTCGAGCCGCCGGCATTCCGCGCCGCGGTCGAACGCATCGCCCGCTCCGGCGGCACGCCGCTCGGGCTCGTCGACGGCGGGCGCATCCTCGGCGTCATCCACCTCAAGGACGTGGTGAAGGCCGACATCAAGGAACGCTTTGTCGAATTGCGCCGCATGGGCATCAAGACCGTGATGATCACCGGCGACAATCCGGTGACCGCGGCGGCGATCGCATCCGAGGCCGGCGTCGATGACTTCATCGCCGAAGCAACACCGGAGGACAAGCTGCGCTATATCCGCAGCGAGCAGGCACAAGGACGTCTGATCGCGATGTGCGGCGACGGCACCAATGATGCCCCGGCGCTCGCTCAGGCCGATGTCGGCGTTGCGATGCAGTCGGGCACGCAGGCAGCCCGCGAGGCCGGCAACATGATCGACCTCGATTCCAACCCGACCAAGCTCATCGAGGTGGTCGAGATCGGCAAGCAACTGCTGATGACGCGCGGTTCGCTGACGGCCTTTTCCATCGCCAACGATGTCGCCAAATATTTCGCCATCATCCCGGCGATGTTCGTGGCGATCTATCCGCAGCTCGGCGCGCTCAATGTCATGCAGCTCGCAAGCCCGCAAAGCGCGGTGCTGTCGGCGATCATCTTCAACGCTCTGGTGATTGTCGCGCTGATCCCGCTGGCGCTGCGCGGCGTCAAATATCGCCCTGTCGGCGCCGCCGCGCTGCTGCGCCGCAATCTCCTGGTTTACGGCCTCGGCGGCATCGCGGTGCCCTTCATCGGCATCAAGGCCATCGATCTCGTCGTCAACGCGCTGCATCTGGTCTGAAGGAACACACCATGCTGACCCATCTTCGTCCCGCCTTCACGCTCCTGATCGCCTTCACGCTGATCACCGGGCTTGCCTATCCACTGGCGATGACCGGCCTCGCGCAGGCGCTGTTTCCAGCGCAGGCCGCCGGCAGCCTCGTCACGCGCAACGGACAGGTGATCGGCTCCTCGCTGATGGGGCAATCCTTCACCAGCGACCGCTATTTCCACGGCAGGCTTTCGGCGACCACAGGCGCCGATCCGGCGGATTCCTCGAAGACAATCGCCGCGCCGTATAACGCCGCATCGACCGCGGGTTCGAATCTACGGCCCGACCAGCAAGGCCCTGAACGACCGCATGAGCGCCGACGTCGCCGCGCGCAAGGCGGAGAATCCCACTGCCACCGTACCGACCGAGCTTGTCACCGCCTCCGGCAGCGGGCTCGACCCGGATGTCTCGCCGCAGAGCGCGCTGTTCCAGGTGCCGCGCATCGCCCGTGTGCGCGGCCTGACCGAGGACCGGCTGAAAGCGCTGGTGACCGAGATGACCGCAGGCCGGACTTTTGGCATTCTCGGCGAGCCTCGTGTGAATGTGCTGGCAATCAATCTCGCGCTGGATGCGATGAAGCCGTACAGATATTGCGATGGTCGCCCGATGAACGCCAACGCGCTTCGCCCGATGCCTTGCTGGCGCTCGCCAACAAGGCCAGCCGCGGCCATCTGAAGATCTATCTCGGCGCGGCGCCGGGCGTCGGCAAGACCTATGCGATGCTGACCGGCGCGCGCAGCGCCAAAGCCGAAGGCCGCGATGTGGTGGCCGGCCTCGTCGAGACCCATGGCCGGCGCGAGACCGCCGCTCTCCTCGACGGCCTCGATGAACTGCCGCGGCTGCCGATCGTCTACCGCAATCAGGTGATGAAGGAGTTCGACCTCGACGCCGCGCTCGCACGCCGCCCGTCGCTGCTCCTTGTCGACGAATATGCCCATACCAATGTGCCGGGCTCGCGCCACCCCAAGCGATGGCAGGATATCGAGGAATTGCTCGATGCCGGGATCGACGTCTGGACCACGCTGAATATCCAGCATCTCGAAAGCCTCAACGACGTGGTGCAGAAGATCACCAAGGTGCGGGTGCGCGAGACCGTGCCGGATCAGGTGTTCGACCGCGCCGGAGAAATCGTGCTGGTGGATTTTCCACCCGACGAATTGCTCAAGCGCCTCGCCGAAGGCAAGATTTATATTCAGGACACCGCGACCCGCGCGGTCGAGAGCTTTTTCAAGCCGCAGAACCTCACCGCGCTGCGCGAACTGGCACTGCGCCGCGCCGCCGAACGCATCGACGCCGATCTCGTTTCGCGCATGCAGGCGCAGGCGATCGAAGGGCCGTGGGCGGCAGGTGAGCGCATTCTTGCCTGTGTCGGGCCCGACGCGATGTCGCCGGCGGTGGTGCGCGCGGCCAAACGCCTCGCCGACCTGATCGACGCGCCATGGATTGCGGTGACCGTCGAGCAGCCGGACGGCCGTATCAGCGATGCCGGGCGGCGGCGCATCGACGAGGCGATGCAGCTCGCGCAATCGCTCGGCGGCGAGACCCACACCTTGCTCGACAGCGACATTCCGGCGAGAATTGCTGCGCTTTGCCCGTTTCGAAAACGTAACGCAGATCGTGCTCGGCCGGGCGCGCGGCCGCTTCTTCACCGAACTTCTGGGCCGCTCGCTGCCGCACGAATTGCTGCGACGCGCCGACGGCGTCGCCATCCATATCCTCACCGCCGGCGACGACGGCGAACCGCGCCCGCCGGCGCCGAAGCGGCGATGGCTCGCACTCGATCCGATGCATCTGGTGTGGTCGACGCTCGCGGTCGCAGCATCGGTGGCCGCGGGTCACGCGCTCGCGCTTGTGACAGATTTTCCGAACGTCTCGATGATCTTCGTCTTCGCGGTGCTGCTGGCGGCGATCCGCTTCGGCATCTGGCCGGCGATCTACACCTCGGTGCTGTCATTCCTCGGCTACAATTTCTTTTTCACCGAGCCGTATTTACAGCTTCACGGTCGCGAAGCCGCATGAACTCCTGGCGCTGGTGGTGTTTCTGGTCGTCGCCATCATGATCTCGGCGCTGGCGGGGCGCACGCGCGAGCAGGCACGGACCGCAACGGCGCGAATGCGCACGACACGCAGACTCTATGAGTTCACACGCAGACTGTCGGGCCTCGCCGCGCGCGACGACATCGCCGAAGCCGCGGCCTCGGAAATCCACGCCAGCCTCGGCCGGCCGACGGTCGTTCTTTTCACGCGCGATGACGACCTCGTGCTGCGCAGCCGCCTGGCCGCCGGAAGACGAACTCGACACCGCGGCCATGACAGCGGCCCGCTGGGCGTTGAGCCACAAGGAGCCGGCCGGCATCGGCACCGCGACGCTGCCGACCGTGCCGTGGCTGTTCCTGCCGCTGAACTCGGCACGCGGCATTCTCGGCGTGATCGGGCTTGGCGGCGACGCCGCGCCCGATTCCGAGGCGCGCACGCTGATCGACACGCTGGCCGACCAGACCGTGGCGGCGCTGGAGCGCGCGACGCTGGCACGCGAGATGGTGAGCAGTTCGCACCGCCGCCGAGACCGAACGCGTGCGCAACACCTGCTCGCCTCGATCTCGCACGACTTCCGCACGCCGCTGTCCTCGATCCTCGGTTCGGCCACGAGCCTGCTCGACTATCGCGACGAGATTCCGCTCGAGACGCGCCGCCAACTTGCTCGAACAGATCAGGGACGAGGCGCTGAGGGCTCGACGAAATGGTGCGCAACCTGCTCGCCATCACCCGCATCGATGCCGGCGCACTGGAACTGCGCCATGACTGGGTCGATCTGCGCGAGATCGTGGCGCGTGTCGTCCATGCCGCGCGACGGCGCGGCGCGGCGCAGACTATCGCAATCGATCTTCCTCCCGACCTGCCGCTGGTGCGCGCCGACGCGACGCTGATCGAGCAGGCGCTCGGCAATGTCATCGGCAACGCCATTGTCCATACTCCCGACGCAACGCATATTGCGGTGACAGCCGATGTCGGCGCGAGCGAGATCGCATTGCACGTCACCGATGACGGCCCCGGCATTCCGGCGGACACGCTGCCGCGGGTGTTCGACAAATTCGTCCATCGCCGCGCCGGCCGAGAGCCGCGGCGACAGGCGGCGACGGCACCGGGCTCGGCCTCGCCATCGCCAAGGGCATCATGGAAGCGCATCGGCGGACATATCGGCGCGCAGAGCCCGGCGACGCCGGACGCGGCACGCGCATGACCCTCACGCTGCGACGAGACGACCCGCCGCGCGAAGGAGCGGCCTCATGAGCGCGCAAGACCCGCGTGCTGGTGGTCGACGACGAACCGGCGATCCTGCGATTCCTGAAGCCGGCGCTGGAGGCGAACGACTACGACGTCGAGAGCGCCGGCACGGTCGCCGAGGCGATGAAGCTGATCGCCGGCCGACGCGCCCGACATCGTCGTGCTCGATCTCGGCCTGCCCGACGGCGACGGCAAGGACGTGATCCGCAAGGTGCGCGAATGGTCGGACGTGCCGATCGTCGTGCTGTCGGCACGCGACCGCGAGGCCGAGAAGATCGAAGCGCTCGATCTCGGCGCCGACGATTACGTCAACAAGCCGTTCGGCGTCGGCGAACTGATGGCGCGCATGCGCGCGGCGTTGCGCCACCGCATGCTGCGCGCACGACGAGACGCCGGTGCTGCGCATCGGCAACCTCGAAATCGACAGCCTGCGCCACCGAGGTGAAGCGCGCGCGGCGAGCCGCTGAAGCTGACGCCGAAGGAGTTCGATCTGCTGTCGTTCCTCGCCCGCCATGCCGGCAAGGTGATTACGCACCGGCAGATCCTGACCGCGGTGTGGGGGCCGGCACATAGCCGAAGACACGCAGTATCTGCGCGTCTATATCGGGCAGCTGCGGCAGAAGATCGAGATCAAGCCCGACGATCCGCAGATCATCCTGACCGAGCCCGGCATCGGCTACCGGCTGGCCGAAGCGACGTAGACGCCGCCGTTACTTCGCCAGCACCCGCGCCAGTTCGACGAGTTCGGTGCCGATCGGCTTGGTGCGTCCGGCGACATCGCCAAGCGGCGTGCGGGTCACCGCGCCTTTCTGGTGACCGACCAGCACGCCGTATTCGCCATCGACCATCGCCTGCACCGCATGCGCGCCCAGCTGCGTGGCGAGATTGCGGTCGAACGCGGTCGGCGGCGCGCCGCGCACGACATGACCGAGCACGGTCGCGCGCAGTTCAAAGCCGCCCATTTTCGGGTCCTGCTCGAAATATTCGAGAATCTTCGCGCTGTTGTCCTTGACGCCTTCGGCAATCACCACGATGGCGTGCGTCTTGCCGCGCTCATACGCCGCGCGCAGGCGCTGCGCGATTTCGGCCGCCGGCACCTCGAACTCCGGCGTCGAAATGACTTCCGCGCCACCGGCCAGACCCGCCATCATGGCGAGGTAGCCGCAATTGCGGCCCATCGTCTCGACCAGAAAGGCGCGGTTGTGCGACGAGCCGGTGGTGCGCAAATGATCGATGGCTTCCAGCGTCACGTTGATCGCGCTGTCGCAGCCGATGGTGACATCGGTGCCGTACAGATCGTTGTCGATGGTCGAGGCCACGCCCACCACCGGAAAGCCGCGCTTGCTGACGATGTGCGAGCCGGTCTGCGAGCCGTTGCCGCCGATCACCACCAGACCTTCGATGCCGAGCGTTGCCATGTTGCGCATGGCTTTCGCCTGGCCTGCGTCTTCGCGAAATTCAGCGGAGCGTCCGCTGCCTAAAAACGTGCCGCCGATCTGGATGATGCCGCCGACATCGCGCGCCGCGAGCGGGCGGATCTCGTTGTCGATCAGCCCCTGCCAGCCATGGCGCACACCGTAGACGGCGATGTTCCGGTCAAGGGCGCTGCGGGTGACGGCGCGGATCGCGGCGTTCATGCCGGGAGCGTCGCCGCCGCTGGTGAGGATCGCTATGCTTTTCATCATCGAATAACTAAGGTCACTGAAGGCGCGCGTCCAGCCCACGCACCGCCTTGCACGGCGTGTTTCGGCATGAAAAGCTGGCCTTCAAGCATTGGCAGGGTGTGAAACTTGAAGCGAATGGGAACCGGATTGATGGTGCTGGCGTCCATGCTGTGCGTGGATGCCGCCGAAGCGCAATTGCGCGAAGAAATGCTGATGGAGAATGCGGGTTTCATCATGCGCCCGGCGAACACGCCGCAGGCGATGGAACGGCTGAAGATCCTGCCGCCGCGCAAGATGGTGGCGCGCACCAAGAACGGCCAGCGCACCTATATCTACGCCGATCCCGATGGCTGCAAATGCGCGATGATCGGCAACGAGGCCGCGCTGAAGAACTATCGCGACATGCCGCGCGGCGTGCCGCAGCCCGACGTCGTCGGTCGCCCGCCGGGCCCCAATCGCACCGAACTCGTCGTCGATGAGATGAATGAAGAAGCGTTCGGCAATGAATTCCCCGGCGATATTTTCGCCCATCAGTTCTGAACTGGTGGTGACTTCTCGTTGAGCATGATCCCCGGATCAAGTCCGGGACAGCCTTGTCCGAAAACCGGTTCCCACTTTCGCTAACGCGGCCGTACCGGTCGGGATCATGCCTCTCGGGATCATGCTCTAGGCGTTCAGCGCCACCGACTTGACCAGCGCGAACACCGGCTTGCCCGTCACGAGACCGAGTTCGTCGGCGGATTTGCGCGTCAGCGATGCGATGACCCGGCCGCCGCCTTTCAGCGCAACCGTCACGGCAGCCGACGCTCCATCTTCCTCGACTGTTTCGACCGTGCCTTCCAGCACCGTGCGCACGCTGAGTTGCGACGGCCGCACGGTGGCCAGCGCGATATCGGTGGCGCGGATGGCGACGCCGACATCGCCGGCCTGCTGCGGCAACAAGCCCGACAGCCAGATCGCGCCGGAAGGATGCGCGATGCGCGTGAGGCCGTAGGCCTCGTCGCGTTCGGCAACCGCCCCCCTGATCACCGAGATGCGCGGCAGGCGGGCATCGCCGGTGGCGTGCTTCATGGCGGCGAACACATCGGCCGGCGCGCCCTGCGCCACGACGCGGCCGTGCTCCAGCACGACGACATCGCCGGCCAGACGCGCGACTTCCTCCACCGCGTGCGACACATAAACGACAGGCGTTGCAAACTCCGTCGCGACGCGCGCGATCAGCGGCAGAATCTCGCGCTTGCGCGGCTCGTCGAGCGAGGCGAGCGGCTCGTCCATCAACAGCAATTGCGGCGACGCCAGCAACGCACGGCCGATGGCGACGCGCTGGCGCTCGCCGCCGGACAGCGTCGCCGGACGGCGCTCGAGCAGATGGCCGATGCCGAGGGTTTCGACCACGTGATCGAAGGCGATTTGTGGAGCCCCGCGCGCAGCGAACCAGCGCCCGAACGACAGATTGCGCCGGATGCTGAAATGCGGAAACAGCTGCGCGTCCTGAAACACCAGGCCGACGCGGCGGCGATGGCGCGGCACGAAGATGCGCCGATCCGTGTCGAGCAGGATGCGCTCATCCGAGCGCGATGCGTCCCTGCGCCGGCTTCGTCAGCCCGGCGATGGCCGCAATGGTCTGCGACTTGCCGGCGCCCGACGCGCCGAACAGCGCGACGATGCGCGCCTCGCTCGCAAAGGCGACATCGAGGGTGAAATCGTCGAGGCGGGTGGAAATCGAGACGTCGAGCATCGCCGCAGAAGCGGGAAGACGGCGAGCGGCAAACGCTCTCATTCCCCTCCCCCTTGAGGGGAGAGGTCAAGCGGTCGGGAGGTCGGCGATCACAGGATCGCACCCCCCTCCCCGCGACCCTCCCCCACAAGGGGAGAGGGAGACACTCAGCATCAATTCGCGAGCTTGATGTTGTTGGCGCGGGCAACTTCACGCCAGCGCGCCTGCTCCTGCACCATGAAGTCCTTGAACTGCGCACCCGGCCGGTAGTCCGGCACATACTCGATCTTCGCGAGACGCTCGATGACGCCGGGGTCCTTGAGCGAAGCCTGCAATTCGGTGCGCCAGCGTTCGAGAATCGGCGCGGGCGTACCGGCGGGCGCGAGCACGCCGTTGAACAGCAGGATCGACTCGTTCTTCAGTTCGGGCAGTCCGGTCTGCATCAGCGTCGGCACGCCGGGGAACGACGCGTTCGGCGCGGTATCGGTCAGCGCGAGCGCGCGCAGGTTGCCCGACAGGATCTGTTCCTTGCCCGACGCGGGCGCATTGATCACCATGTCGGTCGTGCCGTTCACCGCGGCGGCGACGCTGGGCGCCGAACCGCCGAAGGGCACATAGATCCCCTGCACGCCGATCGCCTTCATGATCAGCGCGAGGCCAAGCTCCGCTGCGGTGCCGGCGCCGGCATAGGTGAGCTTGCCGGGATTGGCCTTGCCGTAGGCGACGAGCTCGGCCATCGACTTGATCGGCAGCTTCGGGTTGACCGACAGCACCAGCGAATACTTCATCGTGGTGGCGACGTATTCGAAATCCTTGGCCATGTTGAAGGAGAGATCGTCCTTCAACGCCGGCAGGAACGCCATGCCGTCCGACGTCGCCCACATCATGGTGTAGCCGTCGGGCTTGGCGCGCGCGGTGAGTTCGAGGCCGACCGCGGTCTGCGCGCCGGGCTTGTTCTCGACGACGACAGGCCGGCCGAGGCGCTTGGTGAGATCTTCGGCGACGATGCGTGCGGTGAGATCGGTGCCGCCGCCGGGCGCGAACGGCACGATCAGGCGAATGGGCTGCTCAGGATAAGTCTGGGCCGAGGCCGGGGCGGCCAGAAGGCCGAGGGCGGCGGCAATAATGAACCGTTTCAATATGGGCTTGGACATTGTTTCCTCCTTGGTGTTTTCGCCGGCGTTGATCGCCGTACTTGTCGGGTGGGTTCAGGCTGTTTCCGGCCGTAATGACGCAAATTCAGGGGCGTCCGTCAACGGACAATTGGACGTTTCCGAAGAAACGTCGAGTTTTTAACCCGCGGCCAGCTGCGGCTTGCGGTCGCGGCGCTGCACCGCCTCCGACAGGACCAGTGCCGCCATCGAAATGATAACCGCGATGGCGGTGAGCCGCCAGATGGCCGCATCGCCGCCGGGGGACTGCAGCAGGCTCCAGATCGCCGCCGCAATGGTCTGCGTTTCACCGGGGATGTTGGAGACGAAGGTGATGGTGGCGCCGAACTCGCCGAGCGCACGGGCGAACCCCAGCACCGCGCCCGCGACGATGCCCGGCCATGCGAGCGGCAAGGTGACGAGCGCGAACGTCCACGCCTTGTTGGCGCCGAGCGTGCCGGAGGCTTCCTCAAGCCGGCGATCCACCGCCTCGATGGAGAGCCGGATCGCGCGCACCATCAGCGGGAAACCCATGATCGCGCAGGCCAGCGCCGCGCCGGTCCAGCGGAACGAGAACACGATGCCGATGGAGGCGAGCGCCTGCCCGAACACGCCCTTCGCGCCGAACAGAATGAGGAGCACATAGCCGGTGACGACCGGCGGCAGCACCAGCGGCAGATGCACCAGCGCATCGAACAGGATCTTGCCGGGAAAACGACAGCGCGCGAGCACATAGGCCGCGGCAATGGCGAAGGGCAGGCTCGCCAGTGTCGCCACCAGCGCGACGCGCAGCGACAGCAGGATCACGGTCCATTCGGCATCGGTGAGAAACATGACGGCCCCGGCGCAATTGATGTGAAGTGAGCGAAGATGGACCGCCCGGTCAAGCCCGGACCTTGGACCAAAGGCCCTATCGACAGGCTCCGTCGGTCGGCCAGCCTGTCAATTTGCCGCGAATGCCGCGCAAGGCGGCAACCTTACCGGCACAGACATCGCGACGACGTGATTTCCCGTCGCAATCCGGCCTTGCGAAACTCCCGGCCTCACCCGGCGTATCTGGTGAGGGGTGGCGACCTCAAACCCCTGTCTCGGGAGGATCGCGTGAAGACCTTGTTGCGTATCGCGTCTGTTGCCGCAATGCTCGGCGCAGTAATTGGATTGTCCGGCGCTGCACAAGCCGCCGTGACGATCACGATCGACAAGAACACTCAGCAGATGACAGTCGCCGTCGATGGTGCTGTGCGTCATCAATGGCCGGTCTCGACCGGCCTGCCCGCCTATGAGACCCCGAACGGCGATTTCAAAGCGTTTCGCATGGTGGCCGATCACTATTCGAAAGAATGGGACGATGCGCCGATGCCGCACTCGATCTTTTTCACCAAACGCGGCCACGCCATTCACGGCACCGACTATGCACGCCGGCTCGGTGACCCGGCCTCGCATGGCTGCGTGCGGCTGTCGCGCGACAATGCAGCGACGCTATTCGCGCTGGTGAAGCAGGAAGGCGTATCGAATACGACGGTAACGCTCACCGGTTCGGCGCAAACGGCGATGGCGAAGCGCAAGAGCGAGAGCGCGGTGGCGCGCGCCGAGCAAGGCGCACGCACGGCCTCGGGCGAGGTCGTGGTGCCACGTGCGCCGCGCCAGATCGTGCCGGCGCAACCGGAGACATATGATTCCCGCCCGACCTATGAGCGCGACGTGGTGTACGGCGTCGATCGCTATGGCCGCACGGTGATGATCCGTCGCGATCCGCGTTACGGCTCACGGCGCGACACCGACCAGCAATATGCGCCGCCACCGTCTTACAGTTACGGTGGCGGATATTATGGTGGACGTGGCGGCGGCTATTACTACGCCCCGCCCCGTCGCGGACTGTTCACGGATGTGTTCTGAAATCACATGAGCAAGCGGCCCATCCTTCGAGACGCCGGCCTCCGGCCGGCCCTCAGGATGAGGCTTCGAGACGCCCTGCTGCGCAGGGCTCCTCAGGATGAGGCTTCGAGACACCGAATCGTCATTCCTCATCCTGAGGAGCCGCGAAGCGGCGTCTCGAAGGATGAAGGCCCCGCGTTTTGACAGCGCAGGAAGCGCGGTCATGTCGCCGCGTATCAACGCTTCTTTCTTGGCCCGTGACCAGCCTTTCATTTTTCTTTCGGCAGTGATCGCATCCGTTATGCGTTCGAACCACTGCGAGTAGACAAGCGAGACCGGCACCCTGGTAGCTGTATAACCGCCGAAGTGGCCACTGTTATGTTCGGCCAGTCGTGCTTCGAGCGTTGTGCGCGTAGTACCAGTATAAAAACTCCCGTCGGCACATCGGAGAATATAGAGAAATGCGCCTTCGCTCATGGCCTCATCCTTCGAGACGCCCTGCTTCGCAGGGCTCCTCAGGACGAGGAGAACCATTGAGCGCGTTGCGCAAGATCAGCTCTCCGACTGCGACTTCTTATGCACGCCGAGCGCGGCAAGACGGCGGTTGCGCCATTTGGTGCGCGACGCCATCGCCTCGCCTGAGGCCAGCGGCTTCCACTGCGCCATCACCGCGTCGAGATTCTTGCCCGCGTAAGTGCCGGCCTGCGCGTTGCTCATGCGCTCCCAGCCCGCGCCGAAGCGCGCGCAATAGTCAGGAATACCGCCCGGCGCATTGAGTTCGATGGTCTCGAACGGACCCATGAACGCCCAGCGCAGACCGAGCCCGTCCTTGATGGTCTTGTCGAGATCCTGCGGCGAGACGTAGCCGCCGCCGACCAGACGGAACGCTTCCGACAGCAACGCCGCCTGCAGGCGGTTGATGATGAAGCCGTCGATCTCCTTGTTCACGACGACCGGCGCCTGACCGATGCTTTCATAAAGTTTGCGCGCGCGCTCGATCACCTCGGGCGAGGTCCACGGCGCGCCGACGATCTCGACGACCGGGGCGAGATGCGGCGGATTGACCGGATGACCGACGAGACAGCGGGCGCGGCCTTTCAGCTTTTCGGTGAAGGCGGAGGCGACGATGCCGGAGGTGGACGACGCAAGAATTGTCGACGGCGCGGCGGCGGCATCGAGTTCGGCGAACACCGCAAGCTTGGCCTCCAGCGTCTCGGGCGCGTTCTCCTGCACCAGGTCGGCGCCGTCGAGCGCGTCAGCGAGCGACTTGGCGACACGGATGCGCGCATGCGCAGCCTTCGCGTCCTTGACCACACCCTGCGCGGCCAATTCTTCAAGGTCGCCGCCGACAATGTCGCGCGCCTTGGCGGCAACGCCGTCCATGGTGTCAAACAGCGCGACATCGCAGCCCGCGCGCGAGAACACGACGGACCAGGAGCGGCCGATCAGGCCCGACCCGATAATGGCAATGCGCGGCATGGCGAGGTTCCATTTCTGTTTGACGCGTTTTCTTTATGCGAACCGGACCCCGCTTCGCTTGAAAACGCTATGGACAAATTCGGAACCTGAAATTGCATGGCGACCCGGCCGGTGCAAGCGCACGAGCGGAGCAGGCCATTTCGCGCGTCAGCGAGAAAGCAGGGCACGGCATTCGCCAGCCGCGCCACGATGAAATCTCAGACGACTTCTGCTTATTCCGCCTCGATGCCGAGACGCTTGAGGTCGGCGCCGAACAGCTTGCCGTTGTTTTCCATGTCGCGGTCGAAATCCTGCCAGGTGCCGCTATAGACCTGCAGGCCGGTGGCCTCGATCTTCTTCTTGTTGTCGGCATTCTTCTTGGCGTCGTCCATCGCCTTGCGCAGCTTGTCGATGATCGGCTGCGGGGTACCGGAGGGCGCGAACACGCCGAGCGTGATCGAGTTGTTCAGCGGGATACCGATTTCGGCGAAGGTCGGCACGTTCGGCAGCAGCGGCGAGCGCTCCTTGCCGGTGATCGCGAGCACCGCGATGTTCGGCTGGCTCATCGAGCCCATCGCGGTCGAGGGCGCTGCGAAGTAAACGTCGACGGTGCCGGCGACGACCGCGGAGACGGCATCGGCCGCGCTCTTGAACGGAATTTCACGCCAGCCCATTTTCGCGACATCGTCGAAATGATTGGCGACGAGATTCGGCGGAGACGACGGGCCGAGCGACGAGTAGGTCAGCTTGCCCGGATTCTTGCGGCCGAAATCGATGAACTCCTGCGCGGTCTTGGCGCCGCTCGACTTGGTGTTCACGAACAGCGTGTAACCCGTGTAACCGTAGCCGCCGATGTTGGTGAAATCCGACAGCTTGTAGCCCGGCTCCTTCAGGCCGTAGAGATTCGACGCCAGCGCGAAGGCGGAGAACAGCAGCGTGTGGCCGTCGGGATTGGCGCGCGCGACCATGCGCGTGGCAATCGCGGAATTCGCACCCGGCCTGTTTTCGACGATAATGCGCTGGCCGAGCAATTGCGACATGTGCTCGGCGGTGAAGCGCGCCATCAGATCGGTCGAGGCGCCGGGACCGTAGCCGACAATCAGCGTGATCGGTTTGGTCGGATAATCCTGCGCCTGCGCGTGCGAGAAGCCGAGCGCGGCCAAGCCGACGCCGAGCACCAGTTTCATGATTGAACTTTTTGTCATGGGATTTCCTCGCGGTTGCTTCGTTCTTATTCGTCGAAGTTTTCGTCTTCAATTTACCGAGGCATCCCCTGCGCGTCCAGCTTGACGCATTCCCGCGTCGCATCGCGGAACGTCATGCAGGCGACAAACAAAACGCGCCCCTCTTCGTTCGAAGAGAGGCGCGCTTGGATGTCAGAGACGTTTTAGTAGCCGTTGTGCGTATAGCACATTCGCTCGATGTTCATCGGCAGCGACGTGGCGTAGTTGCCCCAGCCTTCATACTTGGGCAGCTTGATCTCGCGCATCGCGGTGTCGTTGCACTTGCCTTCGGCGGCGGCTGTCTTCACGGCGGCAGAGAGATCGTCGAAATAGCCGACGAGATCGGTGACGTCCTTCTTGGTGCCGAGACGTCCGCCGGGGCCGGGATGGCCGGGGATCATGCGATCCCAGTCGAGCGCGGCGAGACGCTTGAGCGACGCCTGCCAATCGGCCGGGTTACGCGTGTCCGGCATGTTGCGGAACGGCAGGCCCTGGATCGGCGCGAAATCGACAGCGAAGACAAGCTTTTCCTTGGGCAGACGCATCACCAGCGCGCCATCGGAATGATTGGGCCCGAGATAAAGCAGTTCCACCGTGGTGCCGCCGAGCGTGATGACACGCTTGTCACCCGTCACTTCGTCGGGCGCCGGAATGTCGGCGCTCGGGAAGCGCTTCAACTGCGCACTGGTGTCGCGATGCGCGACGATCTTCGCACCCGCCGCCTTGAACGGCTTGCCGCCGGTGATGTGGTCGTAATGCGGGTGGCTGTAGACCAGATACTTGACCGGCTGGCCGTTCGACACCTTCTTGATCTCATCGAGATAGGTCGTCACCGCCTGCGGACGGCGAAGCCCGATGGGATCGGTGGCGATCACGCCTGCCTTGGTCACCACGAACATCGACTGGTGGCCCTGATAGCGGAAGATATAGACGTTGTCGGTGCCTTCGACCTTGGTGGTGGCGAACAGCGGCGGTTGCGGTGCGGCAGCAGGCGGCGTTGCCGCAGGCGCCTGCGCCAGGGCACCATGCGCACCGAAGACGGCGGCCGCGAGCGCCGGCAGAACGATGGCGAATTTGGTTGTCATTGAACATTTCCCTCTGATTTTTAAAGTTTTCTCAATTGCGTTCGCGCGGCGAGATCGCCGAACACCGCGAGCGGTAGGCTAGGTGGCCGCGCCACGAAAAGGCAAGCATGCCAAACGTCGCGCGCGGGAATGTGATAAGGGAATAAATCCAACTCTGCGGTGTCACGCGATCGGTGCAATGACTTCACTTCATCAATTCCTGCAAGGCGTCAAAATCCTCGATCTGTCGAGTTATCTGCCCGGCCCGCTGGCAAGCCTGCTGCTGGCCGACATGGGCGCAGAAGTCATCAAGGTCGAACGGCCGCAGGGCGACGCCATGAGCGAACTCGGCCCGCGCTCGCCATCTGGCTTCGGCGTTTATTACGACACGTTGAATGCCGGCAAGAGCATCCTGCGGCTTGATCTGCGCGACGCTGCCGACCATGCGGTGTTCGACCGGCTGGCAATCGAGGCCGATATCGTCATCGAAGGCTTCCGGCCTGGCGTCGCCGATCGCCTTGGCGTCGGTTATCAAGACTTAAGCAAGATCAATCCGCGCATCGTCTATTGCTCGATCAGCGGCTATGGCGCCAATGGCCCGCTTGCCACCGCCGCAGGCCATGACGGCAACTACCTCGCCGAAGCAGGTCTTCTCGACCGCAACGGCGCGCCGCCGCCGATCCCGGACCCGGCATTCTCGGATGTGGCGGGTTCGCTGTTCGCGGCGCTGACGATGGTCAGCGCGCTGCACGGACGCAACCGCACCGGCGAAGGCTGCCATATCGATATCGGTCTTTCGGATGCGGCGATGGCATTGCAGATCATGCAGGTCGCAGCACTCGGCGCGACCGGCGATGTGCCGCGTTTCGGCCAGACATATCTGACCGGAGGAGCCGCCTATTACCGCTCCTACGCGACGCGCGATGGACGCCATGTGGTGGTCTGCCCCATCGAACCGAAATTCTGGCGTGCGTTCTGCGATGCGGCAGGCCGGCCCGACTGGATCGCGCGTCAGGAGGAACCCCTGCCGCAGACCGCGCTGATCGCCGACATCGCGCGCTTCTTTGCCGGACTCGATCTGGCGGATTGCAGGGCGCGCTTCGAGGGAACCGAAAGTTGCGTCTCAGTGGTCGCCGATCTCAAGGAAGCACTTGATGCACCGCAAATTGCGGCACGCGATCTGGTGCGCCGCACGCAAGATGGCGCATTGCAGGCGTTGTATCCGGCGCGGATCGACGCGGATGCACCGTCCGCAAGACAACCGGCGACGCTGACTGACAAATCGGCGACATTCGGCCGCAAGAGCTGATCAAGCGCCAGCTTTTTGTTTGAGCATGATCCCCGGATCAGGTCCGGGGACACCCCTTGTCCGAAAACCGGTTCCCACTTTTCGCTCACGCGCCGTGCCGGTCGGGAACATGCTCCGTATTCCAGCGACCGAAACTGACTCCCAAGGCACCCCCTCCCGGTTGCGCCTCCCCGGCGAAGAGGATTTGATCCCCACAAGGCAAAAGACGCCGCCACTGAAGCGGCCGACACGCCTTTTAGGGACATCGGAAACGTCATTCAGGGAGGACATCATGACTCTATCTCACGCCAGATCCAGATCGCCCGCACTGCTCGGGAGTCTGATCGCCGCCGCATTGTTCGTTATGCCGGACGTCGCGAATGCGAAGGCCGCATGCCCCGCAGGCTTTCCGAGCAAACCGATCCGCTTCGTCGTCGGCTTCGGCGCCGGTGGCGGCACTGACGTGATCGGCCGCGCCATCGCCACGGGTTTCGAAAAGATCCAGGGCTGGACCGCGCCGGTCGAGAACAAGCCGGGCTCCGGCGGCGGCGTGGTGCTGGAATGGCTGAAGGCCCAGCCAACCGACGGATACACGGTCGGCGTCACCTCCACCGACGCCATGACGGTGAACCCCGCGCTCAGCGACGTCGGCTACTCCATGAACGACTTCGACTATCTCGGCTCGGGAATGCAGACCTGGAGCGGCTTCGTCGCACTCGCCGACAAGCCCTACAAGGACGTCAAGGAATTCGTGGAGTATGCCAAGAAGAACGGCCGCGCCACGGTTTCCGTCGCGGGCGTCAATCAGGAAGTCAGCGTCAGGCAGCTTGCCGAACAGTACAAGGTCAACATCGTCGCGGTGCCGGGCAACGGCGCGGCTGAGGCGATGGCGACCGCACTCGGCGGCCATGTCGACGCCACGATGCAGGGCACACTTCATGTCGCGCAGATCAAGAGCGGCAAGATGATTCAGCTCGCTTCCATGATCAACAAGCGCGTGCCTTATGCGCCGAACTCCGGCACCTTCGCCGAACAGGGCGCGACCAACGTCTCGCCGATCGACTCGCATACGATGCTGCTGGTGCCCAAGGGCGTCGATCCGGCGATCCAGAAATGCCTCGCCGATGCTGTCGATGAATCGGTGAAGTCGGCCGACTACAAGGTGCTGATGGACAAGTTCGAGAACGCCGCACTCAATCTCGGCCCCAAGGGCACGCTCGAGTCGATCAAGACCTCGGCCGCGCTCTACGCCCGCGAACTGAAGAAAAAATAAGATCGCTCCATAGCGATCACCACGACAAAGAAAAAAGCGGGGGCGTCGCAAGACGCCCCCGCTTCCATGTGATGTCGACTATCTTGCCGTCTCGGTTCATCCTTCGAGACGCCCTGCGGAGTTTATCATCGGGCCGCGCTTTGCGCGGACCCGTTGGCAGGGCGCCTCAGGATGAGGGCCGACGACTTACTTATTGCGGCTCGATGTTGAGACGCTTGAAGTCGCCCTTGTACATCTCGCCGTCCTTCTCGATCGCAGCCTGGAACTGCTCCGGCGTGATGTTGTAGAGGGTCTGGCCCGCCTTATCGATGCCCACCTTCATCTCCGGCAGCTTCATGGCGTCGGCCATCGCCTTCTTCAGCGCATCCAGCACCGGCTTCGGCGTGGCGGCAGGAGCCCACACGCCCGCGACGCTGACGTCCATCACGCCGGGATAGCCCTGCTCGGCGAAGGTCGGCGTGTTCGGCAGGAGTGCATTGCGCTTCGTGTCGGCGATACCGAACACCGCAATGTTGGGCTGGCCCTGCAGGCTGATGCCGGTCGAGGGATTGCCGAAATAGACATTGACGTTACCGCTCAGCAGATCCTGCTGCACCTGCGCTGCGCCCTTGTACGGCACTTCGCGGTAATCGATCTTCGACAGCGAATTGAAGCGCTGCGCGACGAGATTCGGCGGGCTCGACGAGCCGAGCGAGCCGTAGGTGAGCTTGCCCGGGTTGGCTTTGCCGTATTCGACGAACTCCTTGAGGTTCTTCGCGCCGCTCGACTGGGTATTCACGATCATGATGAAGGGCGCATAGGCGAAGCCGCCGACGACGGCGAAATCGGACCAGGCATAGCCCGGCTCGCGCATGGCGGAGAGGTTGGCCGCCATGTTGGAGGCGTTGAACAGCAGCATGTAGCCATCGGCCGGGCTGCGCGCGACGGCGCGTGTCGCGGTGGCCGCGTTGGCACCGCCGCGGTTCTCGACGATGACGCGCTGGCCGAGCGTCTTCGACATGCCCTCCGCGAGCAGACGCGCGAGCAGGTCGGTGCCGCCGCCGGCGGGGAAGCCGACGACCAGCGTCACTTCGCGGGCAGGGAATTGCTGGGCCGAGGCCGGCGCCGCAAGCGGGCCGACAGCGAGCGCGGCCAACACCGCCGCGTAGGCGAATTTAAGCTTCATGGATCCTCCAGAGCGCCGATGGATCACGACCGTCGGCATGATGTTATTGGACGTCGCGGCAACGGGCCGCCGCGATGTCGAATGATTTTCGAGTTTAGAGCGGGCTGCTGCGGCCGTAAAGCGGCAAGTCGCACCGGCGGACGCCGCCAAAACCCGGCCGGACGGCGGTTTTAGGCCCGCCGGGGCACCCGGATGTCGCGCTGCGAAATAGTCGTACGGGGCCGCAGCCGCGGCCCTAAATCCGGCGCCCGCCCCGTTCCCCCGCGAAAAGAAAAATGCTGTAGAGCAGGAGAACGCGGCACAAGGCGAGCAAATCGCCGGCGCGTTCGGATTTCTCGGGGGAGTGATGACGTTTCCGGGTTCGGTATTCGTCCTCGTTGCGGGCGCAACGATGGCGTTGTCTGGTTTTCTGTTGTTTCAGGTCCAGCCGATGATGGCGCGCTACATCCTGCCGTGGTTCGGCGGCAGCGCCACGACCTGGACCGTGTGCATGCTGTTCTTCCAGCTCACCTTGCTGCTGGGATATTTCTACGCGCACATCTTCACCCGGCCGTTCAGGCCGCGCACGCAAACGATCCTGCATGTCGGCCTGATCCTGGCCGCGCTGATCGTCTTGCCGATTACGCCGACGGACAATCTCAAGCCGCTCGATGCCGACAACCCGACGACGAAAATCCTGTTTCTGCTGACGCTGTGTGTCGGCCTGCCCTATCTCGTGCTGTCGACCACGACGCCGCTGATCCAGAGCTGGCTCGCCTCTGTGGGAAGCTCGACGCCGTCGCGGCTGTTTGCGCTGTCGAATTTCGGATCGTTCCTCGGCCTCGTCAGCTATCCGTTCATCGTCGATCTCTATTTGCCGACCGACAGCCAGACGCAATGGTGGTCGGTGGCGTTCGGCTTCTACGCGGTATTGATGATCGGTTTCGGATTGATGGTCTTCTTCAACCGCGGCACCGACTTATCCGCCGCCGCGACGCCGGGCGCGGCTCCGGCCGACGCAGCCGCGCACAGCGCGCCCGGAAATTTCGCGCTGTGGTTCACGCTGTCTGCATTCGGTTCGGCCGCGCTGCTGGCGGTGACCAACGACATCACGAGTTATGTGTCGGTCAATCCGTTTTTGTGGATTTTGCCGCTCTGCATTTATCTCTTGTCCTTCGTCGTCACTTTCGCATGGCCGAACTTCTACCGGCCGGGTCTGTTCGGGCTGATCTATGCGGGCGTCCTTGCCTTCGACTTCTTCACCGCAACGGATTTCGGCATCGAGAACGCGTTTGCCGCGATTGGCGTCGGTGTTGCGTGTTTCGCGGTCTGCTGCATGGTGTGCCAGGGCGAACTGGCGCGCCGCCAGCCGCCGCCGCAGGGACTGACTTATTTCTATCTCGCGCTCGCCGCGGGCGGCGCCGCCGGCGGGGCGTTCGTCTCGCTGCTCGCGCCGATGATCTTCCCTGATTATTGGGAATTGCCGATCGCGCTGATCGGCGCCGGCATTCTGCACCTTGCGCTGAACTGGCGGGACCTGCGCGACGCCGGTGCGACATTCGCGCCGCATGTCACGATCGCCGCGGCGCTGGCTTTGTCGGTCGGGCTCGCGCTCTATTCGGAAATCTTCGAAGGCGCCGACATGCTCGACCGGCACCGCAATTTCTACGGGGTGCTCAAGGTCGACGAGGCTGATGCCGAGAACCCGCAACTGCACCGCTTCATCATGCGTCAGGCCGGCGAGCGCCAGGGCGAGCAATCAGCCGACCCGCAACGCGCGCTCAACGCGCCGTGTGACTTTGGCCCGGACAGCGGCATCGGCATGGCGATCAACCGCCTTCAGGCCCAGAAGCCCGACGGCATCCGCATCGGCATTATCGGTCTCGGCGCCGGCATGATGGTGAGCTACGGCCGGCCGCAGGACAAATTCCACTATTATGAACTCAACCCGAAGGTCACGGACTTCGCCCGCGAGCACTTCAGCTATCTCGAACATGCGAAATCACCGGTCGAGATTACCCATGGCGACGGCCGGCTGGCGCTGGAGCGCGAACTCAAGAGCAAGGGGCCGCAGAATTTCGACGTGATCCTGATGGATGCATTCCGCGGCAATGCGCCGCCGGCGCATCTGATGACCAAGGAAGCCTTCGAGATCTATTTCCGTCATCTGCGCGACGGCGGCGTTCTCGTCGTTACATCGCACAGCGACTATTACGACGCCTCCTCGCTGTTTCGCGGCATGGCGGATCTGCTGCAGGCAGATGCGCGCTGGGTGCCGACCAGGAAGACCGCCGAATGCCAGTCCGAACTCGGCTTCGCGCTGTTCACGCGCGACCGGCAATTCTTCGACTCCGAACCGCTCAAATCGCGCATCGGCGCGTGGGGTGACAACGGCACGCACAAGACGGTGTGGACCGATCAGTCGTCGAGCCTCATGAGCCTGATGGTGTGGGGTCGCTAAAGATCCGGCGCCGTCGCGAACACGATCACCCGCACTCGTCCTCGATCAGCTTTCTGTTGACCCATCCCTTGCCGGAGATGTGGCCGAAGCCTTTGGTAAATCGCTCTTCGCCGCGATACCATTCGACCTCGATCCATGCGCCCTTCTTGCCCTGCCCGATCATCACCTCGTCTTTGGAGGTCATGCGGCCAACGAGCTTCGCTTTTGCATCGGGGGCGGCGCGCAGCGCCACGAACCCATCGGCGCTCTGCCTGACGTTGCAAAACGCCGTCGCCGCGGCCGGATGAGACATCAGCGTCAGCCACCGACCAGTGTCAGCGCAAGGCAGATCGAACGAGGCCCAAAGCGGCGCATGGCTGGATCTCCAGGACAATGACGGACGTTCTACCGCTTGGACGCCGGACAGCCTGTCCGGTTCACAAAGACCTAGCGTGCCTGCGTGCGCAGCACCTGCACCGCGAAAAATCCGAACACACCCGCAAAGGTGTAATCGATAACCCGCACGGCGCGCGGATTGCGGCGCATGAAGGAGATAAAGCGCTCGGCGACGAGGATCAGCAGGACGCATAACGGGAAAGTGGTGACGATCATGTAGATGCCGAGAAAGAACAGTTTTCCCGACGCGGCGGGATCATCCACGGACACGAACTGCGGCAGAAAGGTGAGAAAGAACAGCACCACTTTCGGATTGGTGAGATTCATGCCGAGCCCAAGCATGAAGGTCGTCCAGAACGGCTCGTGACGCTTGTTCGTGTCGGCCATGCTCAGCGCCGAGCCGTGGCGGATCGCCTGATAGGCCATCCACAACAGATAAAGCGCGCCGACGATTTTCAGCACCGTGAAAGCCGTGGCCGAAGCCGCGATCAGCGCCGACAGACCGAAGGCCGCCGCCAGCGAATGCACAAGGCAACCGGCGGTCGCGCCCGAGAGCGAGGCCACGCCCGAGCGCCGCCCGCCCTGCACGGTCTTGGCCAGAAACAACGACATGTCCGGCCCCGGCGTCGCGAACAGCACGAAGCACGCGATGGTGTAGGTCAGAAGCGTCGAGGTGTCGGGGATAAAGGACATAGGCGAATCCTGCTTGGGCCCGCGCAAAATCTATCATCGTCCTGCGCCGCAGGCGACGGCCATCGCCTCACAAATGCCGGCCTTGCAACAACAAGACCTCGGGAAAAGCCGAAGACCAATGCGTTTGATATCCGACACGACCTCGCTAGATTGCACTTGATACCGAGGGGGTGCGCATTGGCTTTTCTTCCCGACAAAGTCTGGCAACGCCATGCCAATCCGTGGAGCGGCTGGACCCGCGTTCTGACCATGCCCCTGCTTGCGGCCGGGCTCTATTATCAGAATATGTGGATTCTTGGAGCCGCGATCCTGTGGCTGATCGTCAATCCCTGGATATTTCCGAAGCCCGAGCGCACCGACAACTGGATGAGCAAGGGCGTGCTGGGCGAGCAGCGCTATTTTTCGGACGGCAAAAAATTCAGAAAAGACCTGCCGACGCTGCTGAACCTGGCGAACGTGCCGGTGTTCTGCCTGTTCCTCTATTTCGGATGGCAGGGGCAGGCATGGCCGATGTTGCTCGCAGCGGCGCTTTCGATGACTTTGAAGTTCTGGTTCATTGACAGGATGGCCCGCCTGGAGGACGAAGCCCGCTCCAGCGGTCAGAAGACATAGCGGCTGGACGCACGCGGCGCGGACTGCCAGCCACCGAGGAGCAGAAAGCGAATGGGCGGACCTTCACCCTTGCAGGCCAGGCTTCAGGCCCTCTACTTTGGCGACAGCGAGCGCGCGCATCGGTTCCGATACGGTCTCCTGGCATTCGACATCGCCACCGTGGGGCTCTTTCTCCTCTCGTCCTTCGCCCGCGATCAGTGGTGGATCATCCCTCTCGACCTGGCACTCGGAGCATTGCTTTCGCTCGAACTCGCCGCGCGGATCTACGCGGACGACCGCCGACTTCGACAGATACTGAGTTTCACCACGCTCGCCGACGCGCTTGTGATCGCATCGCTGCTGTTGCCTGTCGTTCTGGAGAATTTGGCCTTCCTCCGCGTCGTCCGTGCGCTGAGACTGCTGAGATCATATCACCTCCTGCGGGACCTGCGTGCGGACTTCGGAATGGTTCCGCCTGCATGAGGATATCGTCCAGCGCACGGTCAATCTCGGCGTATTCATCTTCGTCATCACGTCGGCGGTCTATGTCACGCAACACAACATCAATCCGCAGATCGTGGATTATGTCGATGCGCTGTATTTCACGATCACCACACTGACGACGACCGGCTTCGGCGACATCACGCTGCAGGGCGGCGGAGGCCGCCTGCTCGCAGTGATCATCATGGTGGTGGGCGTCGGCTTGTTTCTTCGGCTGCTGCAGGCGTTGTTCAAACCCAACAAGGTCAGGTTCGAATGTCCCGACTGCGGCCTGGTGCTGCATGACGCCGATGCCGTCCATTGCAAGCATTGCGGGCGCGTCCTGCATATCGTGACGGAAGGGTTAGGCTAACACGCAGGCGGCGCGCAACCGGCCGTCAGCCGTTCGCGCGCCGCCTGTCGTATTCGATCCGCCGGCCGAAAGAGACTACTTCCGGATTTCCGTCTGGATCTGGCTCCAGCGCGTCAGGTTCTTGGCCACGATATCCGGCGTCACGGCGAAGGCCGGGAACGTATTCGGGCCGGGCTTCAGCGCTGCGAATTTCGAATTCGAAATCCGTGCGCGCCGACATCACGTCGGACTTCTCCTCCATCATCATCTGCGCTTCCTTGGAGAGCAGGAACTCGACGAACAGGCGCGCGGCGTTGGGGCTCGCCGCATTCTTGGTGACGCCGAGCGAAGACATGAAGGAGACGATCGGCTGGACCTTGGTGGTCATCGCGACCGGCGCGCCCTTGCGGGTGAGGATGGCAACGCCGTTCGTATTGCAGCCGATGCAGATCGGGTACTGACCCGAGGCAACGGTATCGAGCACCGCGCCAGGCGTGGAATTCTGAGCGACGCCGCCGTTCTTGTGGAGTGCGGCGATGAATTCCTTCGCCTTGTCGGTGCCGCGCTCCTTCTCAAGACCGCCGAAGAAGCCGTTCAGCCCGGAGACCGTGAATTGCATCGTGTAGGTGATCTTGCGCCCATTCCATTTCGGATCGAGCAGATCGTCGGCCTTTTTCGGAACGTCGGCTTCCTTCACAAGGTCGGTATTGTAGACGAGGCCTGCGACATAGATGTTGATCGCCGTCCAGTTGCCGTTGGGATCCTTGAACTCCGGCGCGTAGGCCTCGGCCTCCTTCGCTTTGTAGGGTGCCACGAGACCGGCATCCATCAGCTGCGTGATGCCCGAGGAGCCGTCGAACACGTCGGCGGTGGCGCGCCCCGCCTTGCTCTCGTTGACGATCTTGATGATGAGATCTTCGTTGGTGTGACGCGAGGCTTCGACCTTGATGCCGTATTTGGCCTCGAAGGCGCGCGTGAACATGTTCATCGCATCGACCATGCGCGTTGTGTAGTAGGTGAGCTTGCCTTCCTTCTTCGCGGCTTCGATCAGTGCTGCGTCCTGCGCCTGCGCAGACGACAACGGCACAGCGGCCACCAGCAGCGCCAGCGCGACTGACGCAGCGATTGTGGATGCACGTGAAACGGTTTTTGTCATGGTTATCCTCCCTTAAGTCGCCGCACTTTGGCACAGGTCGAAGAAAACCGGGACATCAATTTCGAGCGAAATTCGGGTTTTTAGGCGCGCGACCGGGCCATTTTGACGCGGCCCAGATCATCCACCGCTGCGCAGCTGCCCGCCCTTCACAATCGCGCGGGGGCGCCTATATTGATCGCTCACGCAACAAACGAAAGGAGGTGGTCCAGTGTCTCATTGTAAACGCTGTCACCTCGCTGGGGTCGCCCGCTAGGTTCCGTCACAAGAACCTTGCATTTCCGGGCGCCTCGGCGCCTTGACCAGCGAGATCAATGTCGAGGGCACGTCGGCGCAAAAGCGTCGGCGTGCCTTCTTCTTTTGGACGGCTTCTTCTGGAAGGCTTCGTTTGCAAGGCTTCGTCCGGACAGGCGCAGCCGATGTCCGGGTTTCGACCGGCCCGCCGTTCAATAGTGCGGCGGACGCTCGTTTTGCGGATCGCCCTGACCTGTCGAGGACTCCTCCACCCGCTCATTGAGCTGCGCCAGCTGGCGCGTGAGCGCGTCGATCTGTGCCCACTGCGCCGTCACCGTGGCATTCAGCTTTTCGATGGTCTCGTCCTGATAGGCCAGGCGAACTTCCAGAGCGTCGATACGATCGCTGAGCTTATCGGAATCGGTCATTGAGGATTGTGTCCCGCCAAAAGTCGTGCATCCGGCTTTCAGCTTATCACAATCCCTACTCCGCGAGCCTCAGATCGGAAATCGCGGCGCGCGCAGCACTTTCCTGCAGGGGAGAGAATTCGAGCGGGCCCGGATTTTTGGCGCCGGACGTCACGATGGTGCCGACCACCGCACCTGACAGGCCGCCGAGGATCGCCGCTGCCTGAAGCTGTTTCGCCCGTTCGCTCGGCTGGGCTAAAAAGAAATAAGTGCGCCCGGCGGACGCTGTGATGTCAAATTTCGTCTCACCGGGAAACCCTATCTGCGTCGATGTGAGCTGATGATGCCCGGCGGGGCGGTCGGCATAAACATACGTGCCGGTTTTCAGGCCACGCAGCACCTCGCCGCTCAACTTTACTTCCCAACCTGAATCGATGATGTCCGACATTCCCTTTTCGCGCAAAACGACGATGCGCGCATGGCCGGCTTTTGGCGAACCGACGCTGCGGCTCATAGCGGTGAAATCCTGCCCGGTGCGCTGCGCCGCGCAGCCAGATACGATAAGCGCGCCAAAAAGCGCGACGATAACCGACGACATGCGGATTCCGAATCCCATCATTCAATCCCCAATCAATGGCGGGCAACGTTTGCCCCGAAAAATTAAAAAATAACGCGGCCGACAAAAGCAAAGCTTCCGGTGTTCGCCTCAAAAATCAAGGCCCACCGTCGATCTGTAAAACGCAAAGTTCGGCAGGTGTTATTTGGGGCGAAAGATCGTGCGGCAGACATGCCGCACGCCGCCATTGACCTGAACGGGATCGTCCTTGCTGTTGAAGTAGTAGACGGTGAGGAGTTCGCCGGGTGCGCGTTCCATCACGCGCGGATAACCGAGATCCCATGAGCCGCCATCGTCGCGCAGGATGACTTCTTCGCCCCAGGTGCGGCCACCGTCTTCGCTGATCGCGATAGCGGATACCGTAGGGCGGCAGGCGATAGCCGTAAACGCAGACGATCCTGCCGTCCGCCATCTCGCAGATATCGCCGGGCGCGCCCCAATCGTTCACGCGCGACAGGAATTTCCACGTGCGGGCGCCGTCATGGCTTTCATACACTTCCGTCCACATGATGCCGGTCGGATCGCGCTGGCAGCGCAGCGTACAGATGATGCGGCCATCCTTGAGCTGGATGCCGCGCGGATAATACCAGCGGTGCCCGCCAAAGCGGAACGTCGACTGCCAGTCGCCATCGGCGGCGCCGTCGTCGTCATGCGGCGAGGTGATGAAGGACAGGAACGTCCATTCATGCCCGCCATCGGTGGAGGCATAGACCAGAGGCCGGCGGCTCCATCCATCCTTGCTCGAACTTGTCAGGAACAGAAGACTGCGGCCGTCCGCGCGCACTGTCGTGGCGCTGGTCGCGGACAGAGGCCTGCATGCCGAGCAGAGGCAGAATGATCGGCCGGCGCCAGTTGCGACCGCCATCGGTCGAGACACGCAGCCATGTCTTCGTATTGAGAAGGCCGAAGGTGGGCGTCGACCCGGTGGCGACGAGAGTGTCCTTGTTTCTGAAATCGAGCGGCGCCTCGTCGCGATAGTTCGGCGGCCCTTGCGCCAGAACATCCGCTTCGCTGATGGCCCTCTCCCATATCTGGACGAGGTTGTCCGTATCCCATGTCGCGCCGCGGTCGGAGGACCGCATGAGGAGGATCTCCATCTTCTCCTCCTCGTTGACGTGATCATGGTGGACGTCGTTGATGCTCCGATAGAGGCTCTTGCTGCGCTTGAAGCCGACGACGATGCTGCCGTCCGCCGTCTCCCACATCCCGCTGGTAAACGGCCAGCCGCTGAACTCGTCATTCTTGCGATAGACGACGGCGTGATCGATGTGGCTATCCGGCTTTCCGGCGGGGACGGCGATATTCATGTCAGGCTCCGCAGCAGTTCGTTGCGCGCGTGCGATGCAAGGTGAAAAGCCACACGCCGGGATTCAATTCATTCCGGCGTGTGGCTTCACGGCGATCGGCAAAACAGAACACTACTCGATCTTGATGTTGGCATCCTTGATGATCTTTTCGGTGAGCGCGATCTCGTCCACCAGCACCTTGTGGAATTCCTCCGGCTTCATCGGCGCCGCCGTCGCACTGGAATTCGTGAACAGGGTCACGAATTCAGGCTCCAGGATGGCCTCGTTGATGACCTTGTTCACCTTCTCGAGAATTCCGGGATTGATCCCCTTCGGCGCAAAGATACCCCACCAGCTCCCGATCGCGTCGAAACCGGGAACCCCGACCTCGGCAAGCAGCGGCGCCTTCGGTGAATCCTTCGGCGCGGAATTGTTCGTGTAGGCAAGGAGCCGGAGCTGACCGGCCTTGATCTGGCCGAGCGTCGACGCCACCGTCACGAAGTACATGTGAACGCGCCCGGCAATGAGATCGGTCTGAACGTCGGCCGAACTCTTGTAGTCGACCTTCTTGATCTTCGTGCCGGTCACCTTGTTGAAGAGCTCGGTGTAGAGATGTCCCGCCGAGCCTGTGCCGGTCCCGCCGTAGAAGGTCGTGTCCGGATTCTTCTTGGCGTATGCGATCATCTCCGGGATGCTCGTCACGGGGATGGTCGCCGTGCCGTGTATCGCGTAAGGCGACTTTGCAAGGCAGGCAACCGCCTGCAAGTCCGTGACGGGGTCCAGCGCCACCTTCATGATCGGCTTGAAGCTCGCAATCGACTGCGGTGTTTCGAGGAAGCGATAGCCGTCGGGCGCCGAGGTCGAAACCGCGTAGGCACCCGTAAAGCCACCGGCTCCGGCACGGTTCTCGACCACGAAGGGCTGGTTGAGCTTCTTCGAAAGAATGCCGCAAAGCATGCGCGTGAACGTGTCGTTGCTGGCGCCGGGGCCGAACGGCACGACAAAGGTAACGGGCCGGTTCGGCCATTCCGCTGCTTGCGCGGTGGCCGACCGGCTGGTCAGCATCGTTGCTCCTGCGCCGGCGACGAGACCGCCGACGACGGACCGGCGGGAAATTCCACTTAGATGTTTCTTCATTGACGTTCCCTCCCTGCAGACTTTTGTTGTTGGCGGTCGTCAGCCTAGTCAGGCGGCAGGGATGGGTCCAGAGCCGAACCACCAGGGTTTTCGGCAGGTGGATTTGGTCATCTATTTCGCTGCATGGAAACCGTCAGTCGATCATGCGCTCGCGCGACGAATTTGCCGTCAGCGGTGCGCGCGGCCTATCGCAGCCCGGTGCCCTTGCAGCGCTGGCATTTGACGACCCTGTCGCCCTTCTTCAGCAGGCCCTTGCCCTCGCAATTCTTGCACTTGGCCTTCTTCTTGATGTTCGGCCCTTTTTCGTTTGCCATCGCGTGAGTTCGCTTTCCGGGGAAGTGAGCTGGTTCGAACAAAGATAAGGATACAGAGCTAAAAATCAGTCGGGAACGCTCTGACCTTCCAACTGGACCGATCACTGGATTATATACGGCATGATGCTTCGTACTGTCATCTCCGCTCTTGCAATGATCGCCGCCGCAGCCACGCCGGCCGAGGCCCGCTACGCGTGCGCTGTAAAGCGCACGTCCGACGGCTTCGTTGCCCTGCGCGAAGGCCCATCCCCTCGCCACACTCTGATTGCGCAAATGCGGTACCAGGAGCTGGTCACGCTGCTGCATCCCGACAAGGAAGAAATTGTTCGCTCGGGTGACTGGCTGTTCGTCCGCTGGTATCCGGGCACGCGGCGGACCGAGGCGCACATCCCGACTGTCGACGAAGCCAAAGGACGCGCTGGCTGGGTTCACGACCGTCTGATCAACTGTTTCGAAGAGTGACAACTATCCATGCGGTGCGGCATGGGCGCGGAGTGTTTCTTATGATGGCACGCACGTTTGCCGCTCTGTCTGTCGTCACACTCTTGACCGCGACATTCGCCGCAAGCGCCCAGCCGCTTCCGCCCGAGACGGTTGCATGCAGCATCTCCGGTTATTCGGTGGCAACAGATCGCGCAGGCGCCGCGGTGCGTGCTGAACCGAACGCTACCGCCAAGATCCTCGGCCGCCTCGCACCGGCCCAGAAGGCGACAAAGATCGACAACGAGGATGTCCCTCCCGGTGACCAGCTCTGGCGGACGGAGTTTCAGGTCGTCGGATTCCGCGAGGGCTGGTTCCTGATCGACAAGGCCCTGCATCCCTATGATGATCCCAACAGGCGCAGCGTGCTGGGCCGCCGGTCAACCGGCGGCGTCAAAACCTATTCCGGTCGAGGCTGGATCAGCCTGAAAGATGTCGGCGGCAAATATACCTACCATCATCGCGGCCTGCCCAACGGTGCGCTTTTCAGCGAACCGTCTTCAGATGCCGCGCGTCTGCCGGCGAAGAACGCGCTCGGCGATCCGATCCAGGGCGGCAACAGTCCGAAGAGGGTGCTGAGTTGCAATGGCGACTGGGTCAAGGTCGAGAGCCACGACGGAGTCATGGGCTGGTGGAAGGGGTTATGCGGCCAGCCCATCGCGGACTGCGACAGGCCGTGAACGTGTGTAGCGCCGGAAGAACAGCCTTTCACACACCCGAGTAAACGGGCCTGCGGCGCTCGATCCAAGCATGAAGACCTTCGCGCACATCCTCCGTCGCGCACATGCGCGCAAACTGCTCGCGCTCGATATTCAGTCCTTCCGCAATGCTCGTGTTGAGCCCGCGCGTCACAGCGGAGATGATGCGCGAAGCCGCAAGCGACGAATGCTCCAGAATGCGGCTGGCCAGCGCGATGGCCTCGGGCAAAAGGCGGTCGTGAGGCACGACACGATTGACCAGGCCCAGTTCAAGCGCCCGCGCCGGCGAAAACGTGTCGCCTGTCAGAAGCAGTTCGAGCGCACGCTTGCGCCCGGCGAGACGCGACAGTCGCTGCGTACCCCCGAATGTCGGCGGGATACCGATATTGATTTCCGGCTTGGCAAAAATGGCCCGCTCGGATGCAACGGCCAGATGCACGGCCTCGGTGATCTCGCAACCACCACCGAAGGCAATGCCGTTCACCGCCGCGATGACCGGCTTGGGAAAGCTTTCAAGCCGTGCCGTCATCCGCTGACCGCGGCGGCAAAATTCGCGAACAGCCTCGTCCGCCCCGCGCTCGATGCTGCGCGTGAATTCATGAATGTCGCCCCCGGCCGAGAAGGCGCGATCCCCCGCGCCCGTGAGAATGACCGCGCGAATGGATGGCTCCGCCTCGATGTCGCCGAGCAACGCCATCAGGCGATCACAGGTCTCGTAATCCAGCGCATTGAGCTTGTGCGGCCGGTTTAGCGTCAAAAGGGCAATGGCGCCCCGCGTGTCCTTGAGTACCGTGTCGGCCATGCTCCGTTCCTCCAGCTTGCAGCCACGGGGCCAACGGTAGCAATATCGGCCGCGATAGATACTCACTGGTCGGTATACATGGCAGACAGCAAACAATTACCCGCTCGCGACCGCATCGTGCGTGCCGCTGCGCATCTGTTCTATCTCGAAGGCATTCGCACCGTCAGTCTCGACGACATCGCCAAACGCGCAGGCCTGACCAAGAAAACGCTCTACTACTATTTCGCCAGCAAGGACGATCTGATCGCTGAATATCTGACGCAACGCGACGCGCCCAATCTCAAGGCGTATCAGACATGGTTCGATGAAGCCGGCGGACGCACGTCGCGTCGGATCGAGGCGATTTTCAATCATCTCGCGACAGCGGCCAGCCACCCGAAATGGCGCGGATGCGGATTTCTGCGGATTGCAGCCGAACTCGCCAACATGCCCGGGCATCCCGCGCGTGTTGTCGGCGCGGCGCATAAAAAGCGGGTCGAGAGCTGGCTGGAAGCGCAATTTGCCGAAGCCGGCTTGCGCGACAGGAAAATGCTCGCCCGGCAGATTTCACTGCTGCTCGATGGAGCGTTCTCCACGATGTTCATGCATCGCGATGCGTCCTATGCAAAGACAGCCGGACAGGCAGCCCGCACGCTGCTGGAGCAGGCCGAGGCGTCGCGGTGATGTGCCGGGGAAACAAAAGCGCTGGCGGTCCCGAGAGGAGTCGAACCTCCGACCTTCGGTTTAGGAAACCGCTGCTCTATCCTGCTGAGCTACGGGACCGCACCGGCGCTGAATAGCAGACTTGAGGCGGAGCGGCCAATGGCCGAACCGGGGCTCTCAGCCGGGAATGTGGAGATCGGCCCGCAGCTTCGGCGAAGCTCAGCCTGCGCAGCCCCTCCCCGTCAAAATAGACGAACCGCAGGCGGCGGCGCGTGGCCACCATTTTCGCCGGCAGCGGATCATACCGGGGCGATGAGCCGGTATCGCTGCGCAGAAATATGCTCCCGATTGGTGACGATTAGCGAAGCCGGCCTATGACCCAAAGCGGACATGCAGCCAGTTCGACGCCCAAATGCCATGGCCATTCGCCGCACCCGACAGATCCTGGCACGTAAAGTCAAACCATCGGCACCTGAAAGCAAAAACTCACGACGGCTAATCACTATTCAAGGTGGCATGGCAAGAGTTTGTGCTTGTCGATCTTACGTCATGCGACCTCGCCTGAGGGATCGGGCTCTAACCCTGACTGAGAAGGACGAAAGTCATGAGATATCATGCAGTATCAGCTTCGCTAATTGCGGTGTTTGCAGTCGCTGGCATGTCGTCGCCTTTATACGCGCAGGCCACCAACGCGCGCCCTGAGTTCGACACCAACCGTCCGCTGCAGGCCCAGCGTCCCGAGTTCGACAGCAACCGGCCGCTGCAGGCCCAGCGCCCTGAGTTCGACAGCAACCGTCCGCTGCAGGCGCAGCGCCCGGAGTTCGACAGCAACCGGCCGCTGCAGGCTCAGCGCCCCGAGTTCGACAGCAACCGCCCGCTGCAGGCTCAGCGCCCCGAGTTCGACAGCAACCGTCCGCTGCAGGCTCAGCGCCCCGAGTTCGACAGCAACCGGCCGTTGCAGGCTCAGCGCCCTGAGTTCGACAGCAACCGCCCGTTGCAGGCTCAGCGGGATACCAACGCCGCTCTGCAGGTACCGCGCGACGCAGTGATCTCGTTCACCTTCATCTTCAATATGCAGTCTTCGCGCGACGCCAGCGTATCTCTGCGGCCGGAGCGCGACTCCAACGCTTCTTTGCGTCCTGAGTTCGACAGCAACAGACCGTTGCAGTCTCAGCGTCCGGAGTTCGACAGCAACCGCCCGCTGCAGGCTCAGCGTCCGGAGTTCGACAGCAACCGCCCGCTGCAGGCTCAGCGTCCCGAGTTCGACAGCAACCGCCCGCTGCAGGCCGATCGTCCTGAGTTCGACAGCAACCGTGCCTCTGGCGCCCGCCAAGTAAAGTAGAGCCGGATACGCTACGCAAATGGACGCGGCCGTCGTGAAAATGACGGCCGCGTCTGTTAACTGCAGCGCCCTTCGAAGGTTGCCCACGTGACCGCCCCTCGTTGTGATTTCACAGGGCATTGCTCAGTGACGGAGCGCCGGACGACCACAAACAGCAGCGCGACCAGCGCGATGCCTGGACCCGGCACGAGGCAGCACGAACTGCAGATTCAAGCAGCAATCAATGCAGGTTCTTGCTATCCTGCACCAGAAACGTGATTTTCTGCGGCAGGATTGAGCCTGTGACCGTACACGTGGCCGACCAACACAAGCGGAGGCGTTTGACGCGGGCGCCCGCGTTAGCTCGATTCAATTCGATGCCGAGCGCCAGCGGCGAAATGAGCCGCTTGGCATGCACTCTGTTGAGGAAGGGCGGCGCTCAATTGGAGCCGCTGTTGTCAAAGGCCGGGTTGAGTGTCGAGCTGATAAACACTCCAGGCGCTCGCCTCAAAGTCCAGAGTCAGATCAACTTCCTGAACCTTGCTGCCGAAGAACTGCGCGACGACTTCCTTGGTTTCCATTTGGCGCAGTCATACGATCTTCGAGAGCTAGGGCTGTTATATTATGTCTTGGCATCATCGGAGAAACTGGCAGAGGCTCTTGAGAAGGCGGAACGCTACAGCGGAATTGTGAACGACGGCGTTTCACTGCGCGTGCGTCATGCACGCGAGATGGTGGTAGAACTCAATTACGTAAATGTTGAGCGAAAATCGGATCGACATCAGATTGAGTTCTTCTTGATGTCGCTTGTCCGGTTGTGCCGACAGCTTACCAATCGGCAACTCATGCCGGCCCGGATTCGCGTCATGCACCGTCGCTCTAAAGGGCTGCCGGCGGAATTGAAGAAGTTCCTGGGATGCGAGATCGAATTTGGATGTGGCGTAGATGAGTTGGTATTTCAGGGAAGCGCGAGATCGCTGCCGGTTACCAGTGCGGATCCTTATCTCGAAAAATTGCTTGTCAAATACTGCGAGGAGGCAATTGCTCATCGATCGACAAATCGAGGTGCACTCAGGCCGAGCGTGGAAAATGCAATTATCCCGCTTCTTCCCCATGGAAAAGCGCTGGCCAACGAAGTCGCCCGGCACCTTGGCATGAGCCAGCGCACGCTTGCTCGCAGGCTCTCAGCGGAACAGCTGAGCTTCTCGCAAGTTCTGGATGAATTGAGAGTTCGATCTGTCCAAGCGCTATTTGCGCGAAGAGGACTTGCCGATTTCGAAGGTCGCCTGGCTGCTCGGCTATTGTGATGTCAGCGCACTTACCCACGCAACTAAACGCTGGACGGGAAAGACCCCAACACAAGTACGGGCGAGCGTTAATTAGTGGATGTGCAACTCTCCCGATAATTGCAAAAACATTTCCCCAGGCCTCGGCGATTTTGCGACCCGAGGAAGGATTCATGTGTTGGGTCGGCCCGCTGCTCTATCCTGCTGAGCTACGGGATCGCGTGCGCGGCGTGTCGGCTGCGCGACAGCGCTCATGGCAGATGATGCGGAGTCCGGCCAGCCGCCTTGTAAGGCGCTGAAACCGGCCCTCTTCTGCCGCTTGTGCAGCGTCCGCCCTGCCCCTATCGTCCCCTCCCTCACCGCGGGTCACACCGCCAACAAGCCTTGAATCAAAGGGAGACGCTATGCCCACATTGCTCATCACCGGAGGCAGCCGCGGCATCGGCGCCGCCACCGCCCTCATGGCCGCCGACCGCGGCTATGATGTCGCGCTGACCTACAAGAGCAACAAGACCGAGGCCGACAAGGTCGCCGCCGATATCCGCGCCAAGGGCCGCCGTGCGCTGACCATTCAGGCCGACGCGGCCAAGGAAGACGACGCGATCCGGACCTTTGCCGAAGTGAAAAAGGAATTCGGTGCGCTCGATGTGCTGGTCTACAACGCCGGCGTCTCGGGCAAGGAATACAGGCTCGATCAGGCGCCGACGCAGAACATCCGCGACGCGCTCGACGTCAACACGTTCGGCTGCATCATTCATGCGCGCGAAGCGGTGAAGGCGATGTCGACGCGCCATGGCGGCAAGGGCGGCAGCATCGTGCTGCTGTCGTCGCGCGCGGCGGCCTATGGCAGCCCCGGCCTGTTCGTGTGGTACGCCGCCTCCAAGGGCGCGGTGAATTCCTTCACCGTGGGACTCGCACGCGAAGTCGGCGAGGAAGGCATTCGCGTCAATTGCGTGTCGCCCGGCCCGATCAACACCGGCATGACGGCCATCGAGACGCTGCAGAAGACCGCGCAGACCACGGCCGTGAAGCGCGTCGGCGAGCCGCATGAAGTGGCGTCCGTGATTTTGTTTCTCGCTTCCGACGCCGCGTCCTATGTGACGGGCACGGAAACCCTCGTTGCCGGCGGCCGCTGACCGCCGCGTCAAATTCAAAACACTCACCGATCTGCAAGGAGACTTCATTTTATGGCGAAAACAATGCTCATCACCGGAGGCAGCCGCGGCATCGGCGCCGCCACCGCGCGCATGGCGGCCGATCACGGCTACGACGTGGCGCTGACCTACAAGAGCAACAAGGTCGAAGCCGAGAAGGTCGCGGCCGACATTCGCGCCAAGGGCCGCAAGGCGCTGGTGATTCAAGCGGACGCCGGCAAGGAAGACGACGCGCTGCGCACTTTCGCCGAAGTGAAGAAGGAATTGGGCGCGCTCGACGTGCTGGTTTACAACGCCGGCATCTCCGGCGTCGAATATCGCCTGGATGAGGCGCCGACCGCGATCCTGAAAGAGACGCTCGACACCAATCTGTTCGGCTGCATGATCCATGCACGCGAAGCGGTGAAGGTGATGTCGACGCGCCACGGCGGCAAGGGCGGAAATATCGTTTTGATCGGATCGCGCGCGGCCGACTACGGCTCGCCGAGCCGTTACATCTGGTACGCAGCCTCAAAAGGCGGCGTGCGTTCCTTCACGGTCGGTCTGGCGCGTGAAGTCGGCGAGGAAGGCATCCGCGTCATCTCCGTCGCGCCGGGACCGATCAAGACCGGCATCACGCCGCCGGAGCGCCAGGCGCTGACGGCGCAGACGACCGCGCTGAAGCGCGTCGGCGAACCGGAAGAAGTCGCCTCGGTGGTGATGTTCGCCGCCGGCGATGCGTCTTCCTACGTCACCGGCGCGGAAATTCTGGTCGGCGGCGGACGCTGATCGCACGCAACTTGTCCATGACAACCAGACTATGACGACCCGCCGGCCGCTTGCAGGACTTTCCTGAAAGCGGCCGGAACGGTCTTAATCGCGTCGCCGACGGTTCCAATGCCACGGCCCTGCCACAAAAAGCGCTGAAAATTCTGGTGATCCCGCGGCGAGGGCCGAGGCGGGTCGTGCTTTTGGCGGGAAAAGTGTTATCTGTCCGGCAGGATGGAGGCGATTGGGGTTCGGAAGGGTTTGAGGGGACACGTCATCATAACGCTGAAGCGCGCAGCGCTGTCTGCCGCGCTGACGGGAACGCTGCTGCTCGCCGGCTGTGGCGATCTTTCGCGTTTTGCGATGACCGCTCCGCAGCCAGCGCCGACACCGCTGCCGAAATCCGCCAATCGCCCGGTGCAGCCATCCAACATCGTCGAGCGCGAACATGAGCGCATCCTGGCGGCCTATGGCGGCGTCTATGAAGACCCGAAGCTGCTGGCGCTGATCACCAAGGTGGTCGAGCGTCTCGTCGCCGCCTCCGAGCGGCCGGACCTGAGCTATCGCGTCACCATTCTCAATTCACCGGCGATCAACGCCTTCGCGCTGCCCTCGGGCCAGCTCTACGTCACCCGCGGGCTGATCGCGCTGTCGAACGACACGGCCGAACTGTCGTCGGTGCTGTCGCATGAAATGGCCCATGTCATCGCCCGCCATGCTGCGATCCGCGAGGATCAGGCGCGCCAGGCCGCGATCGTCTCGCGCGTGGTCAACGACATCGGCTCCGACCCGGATCTCGCCGCGCTGGCCATGGCCAAGACCAAGCTGACGATGGCGAGCTTCTCGCGCGCGCAGGAATTCGAGGCCGACGGCATCGGCGTCGGCATCGCCGCCCGCGCCGGCTTCGATCCGTTCGGCGCGGTGCGCTTCCTGACCTCGATGGAACGCAACGGCGAATTGCGCGTCAGCCGCAACAGCGATCCGCGTGCGCTCGACTTTCTCTCCTCGCATCCGGCGACGCCCGAACGCGTTCAGAACGCGCAGGCCAATGCGCGGCAGTTCTCCGGACCCGGCGCCGGCGAGATCAGCCGCGAGACCTATCTGCAGGCCATCGACGGCATGGTGTTCGGCGAAGATCCCAATGAAGGCTTCGTGCGCGGCCGGCGCTTCCTGCATCCGAAGCTCGGCTTTACCTTTACCGCGCCGGAGGGCTTCTCGCTCGACAACACCGCGCAGGCCGTCATCGGCGTGCGCGAAGGCGGCCAGCAGGCGATGCGCTTCGATGTCGTGAGTGTGCCGGCCGAGCAGGCGCTGACGGATTATCTGCTGTCGGGCTGGCTCGACAATGTCGAGAAACCGTCCGCCGAAGAACTGACCATTGGCGGCTTTCCGGCCGCGAGCGTGACCGCAAGCGGCGAGCAATGGTCGTTCCGCGTGTATGCGCTGCGCTTCGGCAGCGATGTCTATCGCTTCATCTTTGCATCAAAGCGCAAGCTGGCCGAAACCGATCGCATTTTCCGCACCTCGGTCAACACGTTCCGCCGCCTGACGCTGGCGGAAATCCAGCAGGCAAGGCCGCTGCGGGTGCGCGTGGTAGCCGTGCAGCCCGGCGATACGGTCGAGACGCTCGCGGCGCGCATGGCATCGGGCGACCGGCAGCTTGAGCGCTTCCGCGTGCTCAACGGGCTCGGCGCGAAGGACACCGTGAAGACGCGCGATTTCGTCAAGATCATTGTGGAGTGAGGCCCTGCGCTCATGCCCGAGGAGCAGCCGAAGGCTCGCAGTACTGAATGGTGAGCGGCCATGCGCTCATGACTCGGACGGCGTTCCGCGCTCCGCGGACCATGAGGCGCACCGAAACAAAAAAAAGCCCGGCGCGAAGCCGGGCTTTTTGATTTCTGAGAGATGCGGTGGATTTAAGCCGCTTCGTCCTCGGCGACGGGGCCGTCACTGGCGCCTTCGGTCTCGCTGTCGGCTTCCGCCTCGGCCTCGCCGGTCTCGGCATCGGCTTCAGCAACCTTCGCGCCACGGCGCGGGCCCTTGGCGAGTGCAGCCTCGATTTCCTTGACCGCTTCGGTCTCGGTGTTGTGCTGCACGGCCGCGATCTCGCGCGACAGACGATCGAGCGCGGCTTCATAAAGCTGACGCTCGGAGTAGGACTGCTCGGGCTGCGAGTCCGAACGGAACAGATCGCGCACCACTTCGGCGATGGCGACGATGTCGCCCGAATTGATCTTGGCTTCGTATTCCTGCGCACGGCGCGACCACATGGTGCGCTTGATGCGGGCACGGCCCTTGAGCGTCTCGAGCGCGCGCTTCACCAGCGCCGGCTCCGACAATTTGCGCATGCCGACATTGGTGACCTTGGCGGTCGGCACCCGCAGCGTCATCTTGTCCTTGATGAAGTTGATGACGAACAGCTCAAGCTTTGCGCCGGCGATCTCCTGCTCCTCGATGGCGAGGATCTGGCCGACGCCATGCGCCGGATAGACGACGAATTCGTTGGTCTTGAATCCCAGACGCTGCGTGGTCGGCTTTTTCGGCTCCTCGACACGAACCGGCGCCTTGGCAACAACCTTCGCAGGCACCACGGGCTTCGCGGCGGCAGCAACCGGCTGCTTGGCGGCAACGGGCTTAGTCAAGGCAGCCTTGGCCGCAACAGGCTTCGCCGGAGCCGCAACAGGCTTGGCGGCGGCCTTGGCAACAGTCTTCGGAGCGGCAGTCTTCTGGGCAGTGTTTTTGGGCATTACGACCTTTGAAGCCTTTGAAGATTTAGCGGACGCGACGGCGCGGCTATCTTTCCGCGACGACTGTGAAGCCCGCTCAGAGGTGCGAGCGGACGGCTTTTTGGACGCGCGGCCAGTGGCTGCGGTCTTTTTGGATTTGGTACGCTCACTCGATTTGGACACGGTTCGCGCGCGCCACAAGGCACGCCCTCGTTCGACGTCTCGCCCCGGATAAGGTCCGTTTCGGCCAGAACAACCTGTCAGCCCGGACCGGCTTTGTTCAGAAGTGCCCTAAACTAGCACATTTTCCGCAAAAATCAATGATTTATCGGGGTTCAGGGCCCCTCCTCCCGTCTCCGGGGGATAGTTCCCTAAATAAGGTTAAGGCTCTGAAATGGTAGGGGTGGGGGCGCCCAAAACCGCAAATTTTGACGGCCGAGACCGCCTCGCGCCGCGCTCGAAACCGCTTTAATCGCCGGTTCCCGGTTCCGTGGAGAAAAACTTCTCGAACTTGCCCTCGACGCCCTCGAATTCCTTGGCGTCGGCCGGGGCGTCCTTCTTCTCGGTGATGTTCGGCCAGACCTTGGCGTACTCGGCGTTCAGCGCCAGCCACTTGTCCAGGCCCGGTTCCGTGTCGGGCTTGATCGCCTCGGCCGGGCACTCGGGTTCGCACACGCCGCAATCAATGCACTCATCCGGGTGGATGACGAGCATATTTTCACCCTCATAGAAGCAGTCGACAGGACAAACTTCCACGCAGTCGGTGTACTTGCACTTGATGCAACTGTCGTTGACGACGAAGGTCATCGAAGGCTCCGCACGGGTCGGCGATATGCGAGGGCTGCGTAGCGCATGAGGTCGGCCGGTGCAAGAGACCCTTGCGGCATGCGCCTGGCATGATCCGAAAAGTGGAAACCGGTTTTCGAAAAGATCATGCTCAAGCAGAAAATGGGCTAAGTATCCGCATAGGGGCGCGCGGCCGTGGCATCGCCGCGGCGGGGCGCCAACCCCTCGACGCGCAACACCCTGACGCGCGCATCGAGCGCGACCGTCAGCACGTCGCCTGTCTTCACAGCATGCGCGGCTTGCGTCGTGCGGACGCCGTTGACGCGCACGAACCCACCGTCGACGAGACTGGATGCAGACGTGCGCGTGCGCACCACGCGCGCATGCCACAGCCATTTGTCGAGACGCTGGTGCGCCGCGGACGTCATGCAAAGGCGCGAGCGCAGACGGCGAGGAGCGAAGAGCAAGAGAGCCGGAGACGGGTCAGGCTGCTGCGCAACGATCCTCACTTCTTGCCTTCGAGCTGCTCCTTGAGCGCGGCAAGCTTCGCGAACGGAGAATTGGGATCCATCGGCCGGTCGCGCTGCTCGCGGCGGGGCGGAAACTCGCGGTTGTTGTCGGGGCGCTTGTTGCGGCCCTCGAAACGCTTGCCGCCCTCGCGCGGCGCGCCGTCTCGCTGGCCACCCTCACGTTTGAAGTCCGGACGCTTGCCACCTTCCGGGCGTTTGCCTTCGCGGCGCGGGAAGCGCTCGTGACGCGGCCGCTCGTTCTGCGGCGCAGCCTCGGCCGGCGCGGATCCATCTGCCGGCGCTGCCGCGGCAGGCTGCTGCTGCGGACGTCCGCCATGACGGCGGCGGCGATGACGGTGCTGCTGCTCGCCCTCACCGGCCGGCGTCTCGGTGCCCTCGCCTTGAGTTTGACCTTGGGTTTGGCCTTGCGGCTTCGCGTGTTGCTGGCGGCGCGGCGGACGGCGGTCGTTGCGCTCGCCCTGCGGACGGCCCGCGCGCCAGACTTCAACAAGCTCCGGCTCGGCCGGCGATGCGGCTGCAACTTCGCCCTGCGGCGCAGGTGTTTCCGCGGACACGGCCTCTGTCGCAACCACCGCTGCAGCATCGATCGCGGCTTCGACCGCGACCACGGCCTCGTCGACGGCGGGCGTCTCGTCGACCTGCGGTGCGGCGTCGATCTCGACGGCATCGTCAGACGCGTCATGCACGGCGGCAGCGTCGACAGCCTGCTCGACCGCGGCTTCGGCTTCCGCCTGCGCTTCAGGCACAATGGCCGTCACGCCGGGTTCGGGCGGCTTTTCATTTCAGCAGGCTTTTCAATTTCAGCAGGCTTGGGTCGCTTTTCCATGCGATAGCCGAGCGCGCGCAGGATCGAGGCGAAGTCTTCGCCCGCAGAACCCGTGAGCGACATCATCGCCTGCGTCACAGTGAAGGACGAACCGTCGAACGCGCCTTGCGGCTTCACGCCGGGCGAGGCCGGGCGCCATGACAGCGCCGGGCGAATGAGATCGGCGAGACGCTCCAGAATATCGACGCGCACCGCGCGCTCACCGGCAACGCGATAGCCGAGCGTGCGATACAGGTCGCGCGACAATTCCTTGTCGATCGGGAACGACGTGCGGCCGGAGCTTGCGAGATGCTGCGCGCCCGTGAGCGAGGCCAATTCGAGTCCGTCCTGGCGCACCGCCCACAGCAGCGAGGCGAGCGTGCGCGGCGCAGGCTTGAGCAGCCCCGGCAGATAGACGTGATAGGCGCCGAAGCGAACGCCGTATTTGCGCAGCATCGCGCGCGACGGCTGATCCAGCGCCTTGAGATCGTTGGCGGCCTTGGCGCGCTCCAGCACGCCGAGCGCCTCGACGAGCTGGAAGGCAATGCCGCGCGCCATGCCGGTGACGTCTTCGGCCGACGACAGCGCGAACAACGGCGCGAGCAATTTCTCGATATGCGTCTTGAGCCACAGATCGAGCCGCGTCTGCACATTGTCGCGCGACGCGCCGGTCAAGCGGTCGTCGGCGATCAGGCGCAGCCTTGGCCGCAGCGTGTCTTCCGACGCGACGAGTTTGGCGACGGGTGCGCCGATCCAGCGCAGCGTGCCGTCGGAGCCGAGCACGAACTGCGTCTCGGGCGCGGCGGCCAGCTTTTCGGCGCGGGTGTCGATTTCGCCGGCCAGCGCCTTTTGCGCGGTCGCCTGCAGCGCCTTGGCTTCCGAGCCGGCGTCGGCCGCATCGGGCACGAACACAAAGCCGTCGAGCCGGCCAATCATATGGCCCTCGACAGTCACTTCACCGGTCGCTCCGATTTCAGTCTCAAGCATCGCGTTTTCCCGTAGCCGCCGCATCAATACACTGGTGCGTCGATCGACGAACCTTTCCGTCAATCGCTCATGCAGCGCGTCAGATAGCCTATCCTCTACGGCACGCGCGGCCTGCTGCCAATGTTCAGGATCGGTCAGCCAGTCGGGGCGATTTGCCGCAAAGGTCCAGGTGCGGACCTGGGCGATGCGCGCCGAAAGGGTATCGATGTCGCCGTCGGTGCGGTCGGACTGGGCGATCTGGGCCGCGAACCAGTCGGTCGGGATCGAACCCCGGCGCATCAGGAAGCCGTACAGGGCGGTCACCAGCTCGGCGTGGGCCGCCGGCGCGACGTGCCGATAGTCTGGGATCTGACACACTTCCCACAGCCGTTCGACGCTCTTGGCGTCGCGCGCCATGGCGCGGATGTCCTCGTCGCGCGCGGCATGGTCGAGGACGCGGATATCCTCGGCGACCGGCGCCCGCGTCAGCGCGTCATGACCCGGCACCGCACTGAGCGTGGCCTGTAACGCCCCGATCGACGCGAAATCGAGATTGGAGTTGCGCCATTGCAGCACCTTCACGCTGTCGAAGGCGTGCTTCTGCAAATTGTCGACAAGTTCCGGCTCGAACGGCGCGCAGCGCCCGGTGGTGCCGAATGTGCCGTCGCGCGTGGCGCGGCCGGCACGGCCGGCGATCTGCGCGAACTCCGACGGGTTGAGGCGGCGGAACTGATAGCCGTCATATTTGCTGTCGGAGGCAAACGCCACGTGATCGACGTCGAGATTGAGCCCCATGCCGATGGCGTCTGTGGCAACGAGATAATCGACATCGCCCGACTGAAACAGCTCCACCTGCGCGTTGCGGGTGCGCGGGCTGAGCGAGCCCAGCACGACGGCGGCGCCGCCGCGCTGGCGGCGGATCAATTCGGCAATGGCATAAACTTCATCCGCCGAGAAGGCGACGATGGCGGTGCGGCGCGGCTGGCGCGTCAATTTGCGGTCGCCCGCGAAGGTCAATTGCGACAGGCGCGGCCGCGTCACGACATTGACGCCCGGCAACAGCCGCTCGACGATGCCGCGCATCGTCGCCGCGCCCAGGATCAGCGTCTCGTCACGGCCACGGCGATGCAGGATGCGATCGGTGAACACGTGACCGCGTTCGAGATCGGCGGCGATCTGGATTTCGTCGATGGCGACAAACGACACATCGAGATCGCGCGGCATGGCCTCGACGGTCGAGACCCAGTAGCGCGCATTGTGCGGCTTGATCTTTTCCTCGCCGGTGATGAGCGCGACCGATTGCGGCCCGATCCGATCGACGATGCGGTTATAGACCTCGCGCGCCAGGAGGCGCAGCGGCAGACCGATCACGCCGGAGGAATGCGCCAGCATGCGCTCGATGGCGAGATGCGTCTTTCCGGTGTTGGTGGGGCCCAGCACTGCGGTGACACCGCTGCCTGCAAGGCGGCCGGCGGACTGGGGGGAGAACATACTCATGATCGAGGCGAGCCTGTATCACATTGCGACGGCAAACTCGTAACAATGCGTCGCCGTCTTAAGCTGTGGAACGAGTAAGGAACGAACCGCGCCCGAATCGCTGACTCGCCGGATGGAACCCGAAAACGCCGCAAGATGTCGTCGCCCCCATTGAGGTCGATACCAGATACAGGTTGCTGGCGTGACAATTTTAGCTAAATCCCGGCGAATTCGTTAACGCGTTCGGGATTTCTCTTCCGGGCGGCTGTCAACAGGATTGAGGCCCCGCAAGGCGCCTGCTTACTGCGTGCGCACGCTCGCCGGCGTCGGTTTTGCAACGTTTGTCGTGACGAACTGGACCGCTTCGAGCACGGCGGCCCCAAGCGGCGTCGGCACCGAGACCTTGAAGGGTGCGAGCACGCGCGTGCCGGCGATCGGCACCAGCCAGACCTCCATATCGCGCTGGCCGGCGAGATATTTGATCGCGGCGCGGCCGGGCACGTAGCCCGACACCGGCGTGAACTGGATCGAGCACACCACGGCTGCGCCCTGATAGCCCTTCTCCGCCTTGACCTGCTCCAGGCGCTTGAACTGCAGGTGCAGGTCGTAGCGCATGCGGCCGTCGAACACCGCGACCGCGTTGTTGCAGCCGGCCGGCCCCAGCAGTTCATCGGTGCCGGACACACGCACCAGCGAGCCCGTCATGGGATCGATCACGTTGCGCTTGTCGGCTTCGCTGATCGGCAGGCGGTTGGGATTTTCCGGCGGCTGAGGCTCGATCGAGAACTCCTTGACCGCGCCGTTGACGATGGAAATGCGAACCTCCTCGGACTTGCGGTCCGAGGCGATGGTGGCGGCGTAGCTCGCAGGGATCAGCGCGCCCTTCAGGACCTTGCCGCGCACCGCGCCCGAGCCTTCGCCGCTGGCGAAGACGCGCAGCAGGCCCGACGCCCGGCCGGTGACGGCGGCGCTGTATTGATCCTCGGCGATGTCCACGACCCAGACGCCCGTGCCGACACTGATGCCGGCGAGCTTGGCGTTGTAGCGCGCCTCCAGCTTGCTCTGGGCAGCGGCCGGAACGGCAGCGGCCATCAAAAAGGCAGCCGCGGCAGCACCCTGCCTCAACGCCCGGCCTGCCATGATATGACGCACAACCATCACCCTTTTCGCCTTGTCTCGCACCCCGTTGGCCGGGGCTGCGGTGCTGCAGGCCTTGAAGAACCTTCCGAATCCGGAAGGGCAAGCCTTGAAGAATGGGCTGCGCCAAACGGAAAAACAACGATATTGCCGTTGCTTAGGGCACATTTGGCGTCGATCGTGTCCTTTATATGATAAGGGGAATATCAACGATATACCCGCATATCCAAAGGCTTGACGCCTGCAACGGCCCCCCCTATACGTCCGCCGTTCCTGCAATCGCAAGAAACCAGTTTAGCCTTTGAGCGGGCCGAGGCCAGTTCGGGCCGTTGAAGACGAGGATTTCGCCATGTCGAGGCGTTGTGAATTGACCGCCAAGGGCGTTCAGGTCGGCCACAAGGTCAGCCATTCGAACCACAAGACCAAGCGCCGGTTCTTGCCGAACCTGTTCAACGTGACGCTGCTGTCGGATTCGCTCGGCCGCTCGGTGCGCCTGCGTATCTCGGCCAATGCGCTGCGCTCGGTCGATGCGCGCGGCGGGCTCGATGCCTTCCTCGCCAAGGCCAAGGACGTCGAGCTGTCGCAGCGTGCGCGCTTGATCAAGGGCCAGATCGCCAAGAAGCTTGCTGCGGCGAACTGATCGCCGGATCTTAAAGACCGAAATTCAAAACGGCCGGGGATGACCCGGCCGTTTTTGTTTGTGCACGCGACTCAAAACAAAACGTCGTTCCGGGTTCGATACTTCGTGTCGCCCCGGAATGACGAGAATTATTCCACCAGCGTGAACTGCAGGAACAGCGTGCGCTGGATGATGGAGAAATTATCGTCCGACACCAGCGTCACCACGATATGGCCTGTGGCCTCCTGGTGCACATCGATGCCTTCGAAATTGTCGATCTCGTAGCCCATGTCGGCCTCGAAAATCACCGGGCCGTCGACCACCGCGGTCGGCAGAATATCCGCGACAGACACACGGCGAATGCGGGCGGCGACGCCCGACAGCACCGACCATTTGCGCTCGAGGATCAGCAGATCTTTGCCGCCCGGCAGCAGCGCCGCGTCGGTGACGTCGTAATCGTTGCTGTGCCTGAGCCTGAACAGACCCGGCTGCGGCCCGCCGATGATGAAGCCCGCATGATGGCCCTCTGAAACCGCTGTCTCCGAGATTCCGATCAGTGCGCCGGCAATGTCTGTGCCCGGCGGAGCGACGACGAGCGCTTCGACGCCCTTGTTGGCGGGCAACGCGCGCATCTCGGGCGGCACTGCAATCGGCTCGCCGCGTGCGTGAATGCCGGATGCGCCGAAATCGAAGCGCATGATCTGATGCACGCGCTCGAAAGACACATAGGCGATGCCATCGGCCAGCGCGAGCGCTTCGCTGTCATACCAGCGCCGCGAATGGATCAGCGGCCGCCCGTCGGAATTGATCAGCGGCGCGAGCACGACATCGGCCAGCGCCGTCGGCACGCCGTTCTTGCTGACGACGCGCGCCGGTGACCCAATTGCCGCGATCTGTGACCGACACGAATGTCTCGCCGGCGTTCTGCATCCTGATCGAAGACAGTCCGCCGAAATCGCGATCCGGCGAGGTGAGCACCAGACCTCCGCGATATTGCAGCGAGCCGACGCGGCGGTTGCCGCGTTCGGCGGCGCTGAAGGAGTCGAGCGGGCGCGCCTGAACATCAATGCTGTGCGGAACGCTGCCCGCTTCCGCCGTCGATTTCGGCGCCGGCTGCGCCAGCGCAACATCGATGGAGCCGGCCAGAAGGCCCGCAACAAAGGCGCGGCGGGAGGGGAACATGATTTAGGAATGCAGCCGGCGGCGGCGCGGGCGACCGGCGGACGCCTGCTCAGGCGCGGTTTCACTGAACAGCTCGGCCAGCTTTTCGGTCATGGCGCCGCCCAGTTCCTCGGCATCGACGATGGTCACCGCGCGGCGGTAATAGCGCGTCACGTCGTGACCGATGCCGATGGCGATCAATTCGACCGGACTGCGCGTCTCGATCTCTTCGATGATGTGGCGCAGATGGCGCTCGAGATAATTGCCCGGATTGACCGACAGCGTGGAGTCGTCGACCGGCGCGCCGTCGGAGATCATCATCAGGATCTTGCGCTGCTCGGACCGCGCGAGCAGGCGCTTGTGCGCCCAGTCGAGCGCCTCGCCGTCGATGTTTTCCTTCAGGAGACCCTCGCGCATCATCAGGCCGAGATTCTTGCGCGCGCGGCGCCAGGGCATGTCGGCGGACTTGTAGATGATGTGGCGCAGATCGTTGAGGCGGCCGGGATTGGCCGGCTTGCCGGCGCCGAGCCAGGCTTCACGCGCCTGCCCGCCCTTCCAGGCGCGCGTGGTGAAGCCGAGGATTTCCACCTTGACGCCGCAGCGCTCCAGCGTGCGCGCGAGAATGTCGCCGCAGGTGGCCGCCACCGTGATCGGCCGGCCGCGCATCGAGCCGGAATTGTCGATCAGCAGCGTCACCACCGTATCGCGGAAATTGGATTCCTTCTCGTTCTTGAACGACAGCGGCTGGAACGGATCGAGCACGATGCGCGACAGGCGCGCCGGATCGAGCATGCCTTCCTCGAGATCGAATTCCCAGGCGCGATTCTGCTGCGCCAGAAGGCGGCGCTGCAGGCGGTTGGCGAGACGCGCCACGACGCCCTGCAGATGCGCCAGCTGCTTGTCGAGATACCCGCGCAGACGATCGAGTTCCTCGGCGTCGCACAGATCCTCTGCGTGCACTTCTTCATCGAAGCGCGGCGCGAAGGCGTGATATTCCGGCCCGCGCGGCTCGTTCTTGCCGTGCGAATTGGGACGCCACGGCTCGCCGCCGGAATCGTCCTCGCTCATGTCGTTGTCGTCGAAAGTGTCGCCGGTCTGGGCCTGCTCGCTTTCCATGGCGCGTTCGGAATCTTCCTCCGACGTCGCATCGGCGCGCTGGACCTGCATTTCCTCGCTGCCTTCGGAATCAGCCTCGCCTTGCGCGCCGGACTGATCCTTGTCGCCGTCCTGATCTTCGTTCTGCTCCTGGTCGTCGGACTCCATCTCGCGCTCGTCGCCCATTTCGAGCGCGTCGAGCAGATCGTGAATGGCGTCGCCGAAGCGCGACTGGTCCTCGATCAGGTGGTCGAGACGGTCGAGCTTCTGACCGGCCTTGTCCTCGATCACCGCACGCCACAAATCGACGAGCTTCCTGGCGGCGGCCGGCGGCGGCAGACCCGTGAGGCGCTCGCGCACGATCATGGCCAGCGCATCGGCAATCGGCGCATCGGCGCGGTCGGTGACCTCGTCATACTTGCCGCGATGAAAATGGTCGTCGAGCATGGCGGTAAGGTTCTTCGCCACGCCCTGCATGCGGCGCGAGCCGATCGCTTCCACGCGCGCCTGTTCGACGGCATCGAACACACTGCGCGCCTGGGGATCGACCGGCACCATGCGCCGGTGCACGGCATCGTCGTGGCAGGCGACACGCAGGGCAATCGAATCGGCATGGCCGCGGACAATGGCCGCATCGCGCGCCGACATCTTGCGCGGCGGCTCGGGCAGCCGCGCCTTGCCCGGCGACAGGCCGGGACGCTCGGAGGCGAAGGCGACCTCAAGCTCGGGCTCGCGCGCGATCGCGCGCAAACACGCCGTGACCGCGCGCTTGAACGGCTCGGTCGGCGCTTCGCGCGGCGGCGTCTTGCCTTTGACGTTGGTCGTCATGGGGACAGAAAACCCTCACCCGCCTCTCCCCGATGGGAGAGGCGAAACAGCATCAGCTCAACGCAATATTCACGGCCGATTCGGCAAGCTCGGCGCTGAAGCAGCGCTGATAGAACTCGGCCACCAGCGGGCGTTCGAGTTCGTCGCATTTGTTGAGGAACGTCACGCGGAACGCAAAGCCGATATCGCCGAAGATCTCGGCGTTTTCCGCCCAGGTGATGACGGTGCGCGGCGACATCACGGTCGACAGATCGCCATTGATGAAGGCGTTGCGCGTCAGATCGGCGAGACGCACCATCTTGTTGACGATTTCGCGGCCCTCGGTCGTGCGATAGTGCTTCGCCTTGGCGAGCACGATCTCGACTTCCTGGTCGTGCGGCAGATAGTTCAGCGTCGTCACGATCGACCAGCGGTCCATCTGGCCCTGGTTGATCTGCTGGGTGCCGTGATAGAGGCCCGATCGTATCGCCCAGACCGACCGTGTTGGCGGTGGCGAACAGGCGGAACGCGGGATGCGGGCGGATCACCTTGTTCTGATCGAGCAGCGTCAGGCGGCCGGAGACTTCGAGCACGCGCTGGATCACGAACATGACGTCGGGACGGCCGGCGTCGTACTCGTCGAACACCAGGGCGACGTTGTTCTGCAACGCCCACGGCAGGATGCCGTCACGGAATTCCGTCACCTGCTTGCCGTCGCGCAGCGACGATGGCGTCCTTGCCGACGAGATCGATACGGCTGATGTGGCTGTCGAGATTGACGCGCACGCAGGGCCAGTTCAGCCGCGCTGCGACCTGCTCGATATGCGTCGATTTGCCGGTGCCGTGATAGCCCGTGACCATGACGCGGCGGTTCCTGGAGAAGCCGGCGAGAATGGCGAGCGTGGTGTCGCGGTCGAAACGGTAATCGGCATCGAGATCCGGCACATGCGGATCGCTCGCCGAATAGGCCGGCACTTCGAGATCGCTGTCGATTCCGAACACCTGACGTACCGACACCTTCATATCGGGCAGGGATGATTCTTCTTGCTTGGCTGCGGTGGACATCGTTCCTCCGTGGCGCCCGCGTCGGCAAAGCGCCAATGATACTAATGCGTTAGCTCGCCAATGGGATGCCGGCCGCGGACGGGCGACCGGACGTGGCATAACTCACGGGAAAGCCTCGGATATGTCAGCTTAACAGGTTCGCCCCGCAATGCGAAAGGGGGCACGAAAATCAAGCAAATCTGCTTGTTTTCAAGTAGTTATAGGCTTTGATGATATCCCGCAGCCGCTCTTCGGTCGAGCGGTCGCCGCCATTGGCGTCCGGGTGGTGCTGCTTTACCAGGAACTTGAAGCGCATCTTGGCCTCTTCCTTGGTCGCCGAACCGTCCAGCCCCATGACCTCCAGCGCCTTGCGCTCGGCATTGAACACCACGCGGGTTTCCTTGCGCGGGGGCTCGGCCTGACCGCCCCAGCGCTGCGACCCGTTCAGTTCGTTGACGAGGCGGAACGGGTCCGCCTTGCCAGTAAATTCCGGCGCGCCGTTATCGGTGCGGCTGTTGGCGCCCGTCTTCCATGTCGGACGATGGCCGGTCAGCGCGTCCTTCTGGAACTGCGCCACCGCGTCGTCGCTCATGCCTTTGAAGAAATTGTACGAATGATTGAATTCGCGCACGTGCTCAAGACAGAAGCGATAATACTGATTTTCCTGACCGCGACCCTTGGGGGCGCGATGTTCGCCGGCAACCTTGCAGCCCGGCCACTCGCAGCCCGGCGCCTCCGTTTTGCGCGACTTTGCCGCGGTCGGCTTGATGCGAATGCTGTCGAACAGGGATGAGTTGAGTTTCATGAGTGATTATGGCCGCGCAAGGCAGTTGGCTTCAAGTCTTGACATTGACGAAGGAGCGATATTGACGGACGAGGTATTGCGAACACTTCAACGACAACACGGCTTTTACCATGCGCATGCAAGATGTCATTGCCCGGAAACTGACCGAAGCCTTCGCGCCGACAAGCCTTGAGGTGATCGACGATTCGCACCGTCATGAGGGACATGCCGGCCACAGGCCCGGCGGCGAGACGCATTTCAACGTCCATATCGTGTCTGATGCGTTCAAAGGCAAGAGCCGGATCGATCGCCACCGCATGATCAATGCGGTTTTGAAAGAGGAACTCGCCACAAAAATTCACGCGCTGGCGATTGATGCGAAAGACGCCTGAGGCGCACCTACCCCCGCACTTCGATGCGTTCAAGCGGAGTAATGCGCAGCGCGGTGATGCGGTTGCTCTCGCGGCGAAGGACGCGGAACCGGAAGCCGTGGAAGGTGAAGCTCTGTCCCGGATCGGGAATCGAGCGCGCCTCGTGAATGACGAGACCGGCGATGGTCGTGGCCTCCTCGTCGGGCAAGTGCCAGCCGAAGGCGCGATTGAGATCGCGGATCGGCACCGAGCCCTCGACCACCACCGCGCCGTCGGGCTGCGGCCGCACACCGGCGACAACTTCGTCATGCTCGTCGGAAATATCGCCGACGATTTCTTCCAGAAGATCTTCCAGCGTGACGAGGCCTTCGACCTCGCCATACTCGTCGACGACGAGGGCGAAATGCGTCTTGCGGCGACGGAACGCGCGTAGCTGATCCGACAGCGACCGCATCTCCGGCACGAACCACGGCGGCAGCATGATCGCGCGCACATCAACCCGCGAATAATCGCCGTCGACGGCGCGGATGGCGCGCAGCAGATCCTTGGCGTGCAGCACGCCGATGATGTTTTCGGGCTTGTCGCTCCACAGCGGAATGCGCGTGTACTGCGCCGCCATGATGTCGCGCACGACTTCATCCGCAGGGTCGTCGGCGTTGACGGTCGTCATCTCGGTGCGATGAACCATCACATCCGACACTTTCAGTTCGCCGAAGCGAAAGACGTTCTGGATGTATTCAGCCTGACCCAGCTGGATCTGGCCGTGCTCGGCGGAGGTCTCGACCAGGCCCTCGATCTCCGAGCCGGTGAGAATTTCCTTGTGACTGGCCTCGCGCACGCCGAGCAGGCGCAGGATCGCGCCGGATGCCGCATTGAGCAGCCAGTTCAGCGGATAGAACAGAATGAAGGAAGCATGCAGCGGATAGGCGACCCACAGCGACACCGGCTCCGGCTCGCGGATCGCCAGCGTCTTGGGCACCTGTTCGCCGATGACGATATGCGCCGACGAGAAGGCCAGAAAGCCGATCAAAAACGCGGTCAGATGCAAAGCGCGCTCGGGCATGCCGAGCGGGGCGAGTACGGGCTCAAGCAGCGCCGCGACCGCGGGCTCGCCGACCCAGCCGAGGCCGAGCGAAGCCATGGTGATGCCGAGCTGGCAGCAGGCGAGATAGGGCTCGACGTTCTGCAGGATGCGCTGAACGAGGCTCGCGCCAAGATAGTGCTTTCGTGCCAGCGCATCGATGCGGAAGCCGCGCGCCTTGACCAGCGCGAATTCAGCCGCGACGTAGAAGGCGTTCGCCGCGAGCAGGGCAAAAGCCAGCAAAAGGCTCCAGAGGGCGCTGCTCATCGTTGCGCGAGCTTGCGGTCGAGAAACTCGCTGACCTTCGCCGGATCGACGTCGGGCGCGATTACCGCGTCACCGAGCGCGCGCATCAGGATGAAGGTCATCTTTCCGCGCTTCACTTTCTTGTCCTGCGCCATCATCGTCATCATGCGCGCGGTATCGATGCCGCCCTGCCCGAAGCCTGCGATCTCCTGCATCGTCACCGGCAGGCCGACGTCGTGCAGATGATGCTTGAGACGCTCGGCATCGGCCTGCGGCATCATGCCGAGCGAAGCGGAGAAATCCGCCGCCAGTGCCATGCCGATGGACACACCCTCGCCATGCAGCAGACGATCCGAGAATCCCGTGAGCCCTTCGAGCGCGTGACCGAAGGTGTGGCCGAGATTGAGCAGCGCGCGATCGCCGGTCTCGCGCTCGTCGCGCGCGACGATGGCGGCCTTGGCGCGGCAGCTCACAGCCACCGCGTGCTCGCGCGCAGCCGTGCCCGCGACCATGTCGCGATAATTATTTTCCAGCCAGGCGAAAAATGCAGCGTCACCCAGCGCGCCATATTTGGCGACTTCGGCATAGCCGGCGCGGAACTGGCGCTCCGAGAGCGTGTCGAGCACCGCGGTATCGGCGACAACGAGCACCGGCTGATGAAACGCGCCGATCAAATTCTTGCCGAGCGGCGAATTGATCGCGGTCTTGCCGCCGACCGACGAATCGACCTGCGCCAGCAGCGACGTCGGCACCTGCACGTAGTCGACGCCGCGCCGCACGGCCGCTGCCGCAAAGCCCGCGAGATCGCCGATGACACCACCGCCGAGCGCGATGACCAGATCGTTGCGTTCGAGCTTGCCGCCGATCAGGCCTTCGCACACCTGCTCGAAGCAAGCGTAGCTTTTGGAGCCCTCGCCTTCATCGACAACGACGCGGAAGCTCGCAATGCCCGCCGCCGCCAATGAGGCCTCAGCCGGCGCAAGCCAGTGCTTCGCCACGGTATGATCGGTGACGATGGCGGTGCGCGCGCCCGGCCGCAGCGCGGCGATACGCGCGCCGAGCGAGGCGAGCACGCCGCGGCCGATGACGATGTCATAGGCGCGATCGCCGAGCGCGACATTGACGGTAACCGGATCGGTCGTGCGCAACGGGGCGGTCATCATGGGGCTGTTTCCTGATCGCCGCCGACGAGATGCGCGTGCAGCGCCTCGATGCATTCCTCGACGATGCGCTCATGCGGCACGTCGCGCGAGATCACGGTGAGATCGGCCTGCGCGTAAACCGGATAACGCTCGGTGATGAAACGCTCGATGGTCGCGGCCTGATCGTCGGTCTTGAGCAGGGGGCGATCGGTGCGGCGGCGGACGCGGCGCAGGATCACGTCAGCGTCGGCCTTGAGCCAGATCGACACGGCCTTGCCGCGAATGCGCACGCGCGTCTCCTCGCGCATATAGGCGCCGCCACCGGTCGCCAGCACGCGCGGTCCGTTGTCGAGCAGTCGCGCAATGACGCGCGCTTCGCCGTCGCGGAATTCAGGCTCGCCATGCGCGGCAAAAATATCGGGGATGCTCATGCCGGCGGCGGCTTCGATTTCGTTATCGGCGTCGGTGAACGGCAGGCCGAGGCGCGTCGCGAGCCTGCGGCCGATCGACGACTTGCCGGCGCCCATCATGCCGACGAGGACGACCGAGCGCGTGCCGAGCGCAGCCGCAATCGCGGCCTCGCCGCCATGAGCGGCGCGCGCGGTCAACGCTGTCTCCTCCTGCGAGGCGGCTTCCGACATCGTCCTTAAATCCTGTGGCCGGCGGAACGTCCGTCCGGTCATTCACCCCATCCTATACTACTGGGGTTACGGGTCTTTCCAGACCAGTATCCCGAATTCGAAGTTCGCCGGCCATTGCAGCGCCTCTGATAGCGAACTTCGAATTCAAAGGGATACTGGCAAACATATTTAATTCCAGTGGCGTTCCGGTTCAGAAGCCCCTTCAGAGCTTGCAGCAAGGCAGATGGGGCTTCTGAACCGCGCCACTGGCCAACCGGCTTTTTGCTTGCCAATTCCGGCCCGCTCTTGCCATATCGGCGCATCCGCCAAATCGTTAACGCGTCTTTTGGACATTCGGCATCAGATCGCCCCGTCATGCCCAGCCTGTTCCGATTCCTGACCCTTCTCGCGGTGATCGCCGGCATCGGCTACGGCGTGCTGTTTGCGCTGTCGCGGCTTGACCCGTCGCCGCGCGAAATCACCGTGACCGTGCCGCCGGATCGTTACCTGAAAAATTAAGGCCGCGAGGGACCTTGGCTAAGCCGACCGACGCCGCAAGCCTTGCTCTGTTTCTCGACATGCTGGCGGCCGAACAGGGCGCCGGCAAAAACACGCTCGACGCCTACCGCGCCGACCTTGAAGACCTGGCGCAGTATCTCGGCTTCCGCCGCAAGAGCTTTGCCGCCGCCACCACCGATCATCTGCGCGGCTGGCTCGCCGATCTCGACGAGCGCGGATTCAAATCGACCAGCGTGGCGCGGCGGCTGTCGGCCGCGCGGCATCTCTTTCGCTTCATGCTCGCGGAGAAAATGCGCGAGGACGATCCGGCCGCCATTCTCACCGGCCCCAAGCGCGGCCGCTCGCTGCCGAAAGTTCTGTCGATTGCCGATGTCGACCGGCTGTTGACGCAGGCGCGCGGCGCCACAACCACAACAGACGACGACGAACGCAGCACCGGCGCCAAGCTGCGCGCATTGCGGCTGTGGTGTCTGCTGGAATTGCTCTATGCCACGGGCCTGCGTGTGTCCGAACTCGTGTCGCTGCCGGCGACCGCCGCGCGGCGCGATGCACGCATGCTTGTGGTCAAGGGCAAGGGCAACAAGGAACGTCTGGTGCCGTTGAACGAGACGGCGAAGCAGGCGATGGCCGACTATCTTGCCGCGCGCAAAGAAGCTTCCTCCGGCGACACCAGCTCGAAATGGCTGTTTCCGTCCTCCGGCGAAAGCGGCCATCTGACGCGCCAGCATTTCGCGCGCGACCTGAAGGAGCTTGCGGTCGCAGCCGGCCTCAATGCCCGCCTTGTCAGCCCCCATGTGCTGCGCCACGCTTTCGCCAGCCATCTGCTGCACAATGGCGCAGATCTGCGGATCGTCCAGACGCTGCTCGGGCACGCCGATATCTCGACGACGCAGATCTATACCCATGTCGTCGAAGAGCGCCTCAAGAGCCTCGTGCGCGACCTGCATCCGCTTGCAGATAAATAGATTTACCTCGAAAAAAGGCCCGTCCCGGCCCGGCTTGACTTGACCCGCCCGCAAGGCCAGTTTCGCCCGACCCTTCCGGGCGCGGCTTTCGCGCCTATCTAATTGTTTGGACACTGTTCTTTGGAGACGAGCGCGTTGGCCACCTTCTTCCAATCTCCCCGCGCGGCGCACTGACCCATGCCCGACGTCATTCGCAGCTATATGGATTTCGAGAAGCCGCTCGCCGAGCTTGACGCGAAGATCGACGAATTGCGCGCGCTCGCAGCCACCGGCAGCGACATCGGCGACGAGATCGCCCGCATCGAAGCCAAGGCGCGTCAGGCGCTGATCGATCTCTACGCCAACCTGACACCGTGGCAGAAGACGCAAGTGGCGCGATGGTCGACGCGCCCGCGCTGCATGGATTACGTCAACGCGCTGATCACCGAATTCACGCCGCTCGCCGGCGATCGCAAGTTCGGCGACGACGAAGCCATCATCGGCGGCTTCGGCCGCTTCGAGGGACGCAGCATCTGCATCCTCGGCCAGGAGAAGGGCTCCACCACCGAGACGCGTCTCAAGCACAATTTCGGCATGGCGCGGCCCGAAGGCTATCGCAAGGCCGTGCGCCTGATGGAAATGGCCGATCACTTCAACATTCCCGTGCTGTCGCTGGTCGATACGGCCGGCGCCTATCCCGGCATCGGCGCCGAAGAACGCGGCCAGGCCGAAGCGATTGCGCGCTCCACCGATGCGTGCCTGCAACTCGGCGTGCCCAATGTCGCCGTCATCATCGGCGAAGGCGGCTCGGGCGGTGCGATTGCGATTGCCACCGCCAATCGCGTGCTGATGCTGGAGCATGCGATCTACAGCGTGATCTCGCCGGAGGGCGCGGCGTCGATTCTGTGGCGCGACGCCAGCAAGGCGCAGGAAGCCGCGACCAATCTGAAAATCACCGCGCAGGATCTCGCGCGCTTCGGCGTCATCGACTCCATCGTCAAGGAGCCGGAAGGCGGCGCGCATCGCGATCCGCAGGCGATGATCACGACGACGGGCGCGGCGATCGCCACGGCTTTCCGCGAGCTGGAAGGCCTCGACCGCGACGGCGTGCGCAAGCATCGCCGGGCGAAATTTCTGGAAATCGGCCGCCACCTCGCCTGAGGCCATCCGTCCGCCAGCCGGAGAATTGGGGCAGCGCGGAGATGATCCGCGGCAACGGGCCGTGGGCTGCAGGCCGCTTCTTCCAGTCTTTGAAAGAACTTGCTTCCAACGGGTAGGAATTCGTTAACGCAACCCGGCGCCAATTGCGGCAAAATCCAGGCAAACGCCGCCTTGAACAAACCTTTCAAGCTTTAAGCATTGTTCACCATTGAAGGTCACAACTGCCTTGAATAAGGCGAATTGGCTTGCGATTCCGGGACCTTAAGGATAACGATACCTGAACAATCCGGGCTTGGGACTTTTGGGGATTTCCGCTCTAAGCCATCTTGAGTGAAGTCATGTTGCGCGCCGCAAGCGCGCGTCACCGTGACTGTGTAATCTGGGATTGGGAGTTTTCGCGTTGATCAATCGCATGCGCGCGTTACTGGCTACGTCGGCGATCGCCGCGAGCCTCGTGCTGGCCGGCTGTAACGGCGACGATCTGACGCCGAACAGCAAGGCGTCCAAGCCGATCCCCGAAAAGCTTCTGTCCGAAATTTCCGAAAAGAACATGGACAAGGAGTCGCCGCTCCTGGTTCGCATCTTCAAGCAGGAAGCCGAGCTTGAAGTGTGGAAGCAGGACCGCTCCGGCTCCTACGCGCTTCTGAAGACCTATCCGATCTGCCGCTGGTCGGGCGAACTCGGGCCCAAGATCAGCGAAGGCGACCGCCAGGCGCCGGAAGGCTTCTACACGATCACGCCGGCGCAGATGAATCCGCAGTCGCAGTATTATCTGTCGTTCAACATGGGCTACCCGAACGCCTTCGACAAATCGCTCGGACGCACCGGCTCGCAGCTGATGGTGCATGGCGACTGCTCCTCGCGCGGCTGCTACGCGATGACCGACGAGCAGATTTCGGAAATCTATGCGCTGGGTCGCAAGTCGTTCTTCGGCGGCCAGCGCGCGTTCCAGATCCAGGCCTATCCGTTCCGCATGACGCCGCAGAACATGGCCAAGCACCGCAACAATCCGCACATGCCGTTCTGGAAGATGATCAAGCAGGGCTATGATCATTTCGAAGTGACGAAGCAGGAGCCGAAGGTCGACGTCTGCGAGAAGCACTATGTCTTCAACGGACAGTCAGCCGACGGCAAGCCGCTGAATTTCTCGCCCGCCGGCAAGTGCCCGGTCTATCAGGTGCCCGAGGAAATCGCACAGGCCGTGCAGGACAAGCAGCGCAGCGACGAGTTGCAGACCGCGCAGCTGATCTCGCGCGGCAGCATCGTGGCGGCGCCCGTGCGCACTGGTTCGGATGGCGGCATGCATCCGGTGTTTGCCTCGAAGCTCGGCGTCAATGCCGGCGCCTCGTCCTCCGGCGAATACTCGCTCGCCTCCTACACCGCCGCCCCCAACGTCAATATCGATCGCATCAATCCGCCGAAGCCGGCCGAGCAGCCCTTCGTGGCTGCGCCCGCCGAGCCGGTCGTCGCCGTTCCGACGCGCACGGCCTCAGCCGCGCCGCAGTCGAGCACCGGCGGCTTCTTCGATCGCATGGCCAAGTCGATCGGTCTGCGCGGCTCCGACGATCCGAAGCCCGCGCCCAAGGCCCAGACCGCCTCCATTGCGCTCCCCAAGGCACGCCCGGCGATGGCAAAGACAGAGCCGAAGCTTGAGCAGCCCAAGAGCGTTGCAACGACGGTTGCGACCAAGCCCGCGGACGTTTCGGCGGCATCCAGGCCGGCGACCACCGCATCGTCGAATGCGGCCCCCACCATCACCGGCTCCTCGCCGATCGTGGGTGCGAACTCGTTCGACAGCCGCTGGTCGGCCTTCCGCTAAGGCGGAAGGTTTTCCCGTCAAACCGATTGTTCTGAAATCGTCAGATGATCCGGCCGCAGGCCGGCCAGATGCCGCTCGTACATCTTGACATAGGCCGCCTCGAGATGACGCACGAAGCGCGGCGTGTCGAACAGCGGATGCGTCTGCCGATGACGCTGCAACCGCTCCCGATAGGACGCCAGCAGATCCGGCTCGCGCGCGAGCTTCACGGCCAGCGCGCGATACTCCTCCGGCGATGATGTGACAAGCTCAGGCAGCCCCGCGCTCGCCAGCACGCTCGCGGCGACGCGTCCGGGGAATGTTCCGCCCAGACAGGTGATGACCGGAAGACCGGTCCACAGCGCGTCGGCGGCGGTCGAATGCGCGTTATAGGGCGTCGTATCGAGGAACAGGTCGGCGAGGGCGTGGCGCGCCAGATGATCCTCCATCCGAGGTGCATGGACGGCGAACACGATCCTGTTCTCGCTGATCCCACGCGCTTGCGCCTCGCGCAGCAAATTGGCCCGCGTCTCGTTGCTCACGGCGCTGAACCACATCACGCTGCCGTCGACGGCCGCGAGCAGCTCCATCCAGATCGAAAACACCGCCGGCGTGATCTTGTAGGTGCTGGTGAAGGCGCAGAACACGAAACCGTTTTCCGGCAAGCCCTGATCCGCCCGCGTCGGCACCGTGGGTGATACCGAGCGGCGATTGTCGGTGGCAAAATAGGCGTGCGGCATCGTCACGACCTTCTCGGAAAAATACCTCCGATGGTCGTCCGGGATCACAATCTGGTCGCCGATGATATAATCGATGAAATCGACGCCCATCGAGCCGGGAAAGCCGAGATAATTGACCTGGATCGGTGCAGGCCTGCGGGCGAGAATGCCGGTGCGCCCGCCAAAGGTGTGACCGTTGAGATTGACCGCGATGTCGATCTCCCATTCGCGCAAGCGCGCCGCGATTTCATCGTCGCCCAGGGCGTGAACATCGAGGAAGCGGGGGACTGACGCCTCAATCCGGCGTCGCAAGTCGGATTCCACTCGCAGATCGAGAGACACCGCCGATATATCGAAGCGCGCCGCATCATGGTTCTCGAACAGACCGGCGGCGATGTGGCCGACGGCGTGCGGGCGGAAGTCGGACGACAGATAGGCGATCCGAATGCGATCATGCCGCGACCGCGATCCGCTCCACTTCGCCGCCTTTACTGAAATCATCTTTGCGGCGAATGCCTTCGCGCTCGCGAGATTCTCCTGCGGGCTGGTCTCAAGCGCGAGTTGCGCGGGCAGCGACACCCCGTGCTCACCGCGCCGCACAGCGTCCAGAACGGTCTCGGCCAGACCATCATTGCGCCAGTCGGCAAGCTGAAGCCTGACCCGCACCAGATACGACTGGGCTTCCGGCAAGTCCGGATCGATTTGCAGGCACCGCTCCAGATCGTCGCGCGCCTTCGAATAGTCACCCGTTTCGAGCAAAATCCCGCCGCGCCCAAGCAAGGCATCGCGCTGGCGCGGATTGGCGGCAATGACCGCGTCGAACAGTTTCAGCGCCTCCGCTGAGCGGCCGATCGTGCCAAGCACGATGCCAAGACTGATCGCGGCGTTCTCGTGCCTCGGATCGCAGCGCAGGCACGCTTCATAGGCCGCGATCGCTTGCGCGGGTTCGTTCAGATCGCTGAGGCAACGGCCGAGGAAATAGTGAGAATCCGCGACCTGCGGCGCCATCGCGATGGCTTCGCCGAGAATGCGCCGCGCAATGCGATGATTGCCGCGTTGATATTCGATGACGCCCAGCAAGCGCTGGGCGTCGTAGTTTCGGGGATTGATCTTGATGACGTCCTGATAGCGGCGCTGCGCAGAGGAGAGCTTGCCCTCGCGGTGGAACGCGACGGCCTGCTGAAGCAGGCTTGCTTCCGACGCTAACGCCACGCTGTTCGCCCGCCCCGGTTGCCGACGATCTCCGGCCTAGCCGTAGCCGCCGTGGCAGTGCTTGTACTTCTTGCCTGAGCCGCACGGACACAGCTCGTTGCGGCCGACCTTGCCCCAGGTGGTGGGATCGTTCGGATTGCGGTTGGCGGCAATCGACGGATTGCTGGCGAGACCCGAAAACGCCATCTCGTCTTCGCCGGTGATGGGATTGGCCTTGTGCATCTCCATCTCCGGCAGCGCCGGCTGTTCCTGCTGCTGCGGCACGATCTCGACGCGCATCAGCTGTGCCGTGACGGCCTCGCGCATATTGGCGATCATCGCCTCGAACAGGTTGAAAGCCTCGGACTTGTATTCGTTCAGCGGATCGCGCTGACCGTAGCCGCGCAGCCCGATGACCTGACGCAGATGGTCGAGCATCACCAGATGCTCGCGCCACAGATGATCGAGCGTCTGCAGCAGCACCGTCTTCTCGACGTAGCGGATGACGTCCGCGCCCCATTGCGCGACCTTCGCCGCCATGTGCTCGTCGGCGATCTTGAGGATGCGCGCGCGCAGTTCCTCGTCGGCGATGCCTTCTTCCTTGGCCCATTCCTCGACCGGCAGGTCGAGGGCCATGACGCGGTTGAGTTCTTCCTTGAGGCCCGGCACATCCCACTGCTCGGGATAGGCATGCTCGGGCACGTGCTTGGACACGAGATCCTCGATGAGCTCGTGGCGCATGTCGGCGACCGTGTCGGCGACTTCCTCGTCGCGCATCAATCCGATGCGCTGGTCGAAGATCGCCTTGCGCTGATCGTTCATGACGTTGTCGAAGCGCAGCAAATTCTTGCGGATGTCGAAGTTGCGCGCCTCAACCTTGCGCTGGGCGGTTTCCAGCGCCTTGTTGATCCACGGATGGGTGATGGCTTCGTTTTCCTGCAGACCCAGCCGCTTGAGCATGGTGTCGAGGCGGTCGGACCCGAAGATGCGCATCAGATCGTCTTCGAGCGACAGGAAGAACTTGGATCGGCCCGGATCGCCCTGACGGCCGGAACGGCCGCGCAGCTGATTGTCGATGCGCCGCAATTCATGACGCTCGGAGCCGATGATGTAGAGGCCGCCCGGCTTCGTCACCGTCTTGCCCTTGCCGCCTTCGATCTCCGCGGTCTCTTCCGCCTTGAGCACGAGCTCGCGGAATTTCTCGATGTCGGTCTTGATTGTGGAAGCGCGACGCTCCTTCTCGGCGGCGTCGGTCATGTCCTTGGTCTCGACCGAAAGGCGCATGTCCAGCGAACCGCCGAGTTTGATGTCGGTGCCGCGGCCGGCCATGTTGGTGGCGATGGTGATCGCGCCCGGCACACCGGCCTCGGCGACGATATAGGCTTCCTGCTCGTGGAAACGCGCATTCAGCACGGCGAAGAGCTTGGCCGGTTTGCCCGAGCGCGCCGCCGCATAGAGTTTTTCGAGCGCGGCGGGATCGGCGAAGTCGATCTGCTTGTAGCCGCTCTTCTTCAGGAGCTCCGCGAGCAGTTCCGACTTCTCGATCGAGGCCGTGCCGACCAGCACCGGCTGCAGGCGCTCATTGGCGCGGCCAATTTCGGCGATGATGGCGCGGTATTTCTCTTCGGCCGTGCGATAGACCTCATCGTCCTCGTCGAGACGGCCGATGACGAGGTTGGTCGGAATCTCGAGGACTTCGAGCTTGTAGATATCGAAGAATTCGTCGGCTTCCGTCGACGCCGTGCCGGTCATGCCGGCCAGCTTCTCGTACATGCGGAAGTAGTTCTGGAAGGTGATCGAGGCCAGCGTCTGGTTTTCCGGCTGGATCGGCTGGTGCTCTTTTGCCTCAAGCGCCTGATGCAGACCCTCGGAGTAACGGCGGCCCGGCATCATGCGGCCGGTGAACTCGTCGATGATGACGACTTCGCCTTCGCGCACGATGTAGTCCTTGTCGCGCTGGAACAGCGTGTGGGCGCGCAGCGCCTGATTGATGTGATGGACGACCGAGACGTTCTCGATGTCGTAGAGCGACTCGCCCTTGAGCTGACCGGCGTCGCGCAGAAGCCCTTCGAGCTTCTCCATGCCGACTTCGGTGAGCGCCACGGTGCGCTGCTTCTCGTCGACTTCGTAGTCTTCCTTCGCCAGATCCGGAATGAATTTGTCGATGGTGTTGTAGAATTCCGAGCGGTCGTCGAGCGGGCCGGAGATGATGAGCGGCGTGCGCGCTTCGTCGATCAGGATGAAGTCGACTTCGTCGACGATGGCGAAGACATGGCCGCGCTGGACCATGTCCTCGAGCCGGTACTTCATGTTGTCGCGCAGATAGTCGAAGCCGTATTCGTTGTTGGTGCCGTAGGTGATGTCGCAGGCATAGGACTTCTTGCGTTCCTCGTCGTCGAGACCGTGAACGATGACGCCCGTGGTCAGCCCGAGGAAGCGAATAGATCTCGCCCATCCACTCGGCGTCGCGCCGGGCGAGGTAATCGTTGACGGTGACGACATGAACGCCGCGACCCGACAGCGCGTTGAGATAGACCGGCGAGGGTGGCCACCAGCGTCTTGCCTTCGCCGGTTTTCATCTCGGCGATGTGGCCCTCATGCAGCACCATGCCGCCGATCAGCTGCACGTCGAAATGACGCTGACCGAGCACGCGCTTGGCGGCTTCGCGCACAGTGGCGAAAGCCGGTACGAGGATATCGTCGAGCGAGGTCTCGTTGGCGGCGATGCGGGCGCGGAATTCATCGGTGCGCGCGCGCAGCTCGGCGTCTGAGAGCTTGATCAGTTCGGGCTCAAGCGCGTTGATCGCGTCAACGCGGGGCTGATAGGCGCGAATACGCCGATCATTGGAGGAGCCGAACAGCTTTCGGGCAAGCGCGCCGATCATGCAGGGGATCCTTGTTCCTTCGGAAGCGCGCCGGTGGTCCGAAGAGCCGCCGGAAACACAGCAAAAATGCTGCCCGATCAATGGGTTATAGATAGGGCCGAAAGCTGCCTCGTGCAAGCCCGCCCGGCCGCCGAGAAATATGGGTGCCCTCCCCCCTTGTCAACGTCGCCAGACCGCCCGGGGAGGGGCACTTTAACCTTTTGTACGAGCATGATCTTTACCGAAAACCGGTGCCCACTTTGCGTTAACGCGGCCGTTCCGGTCGGGATCATGCTCATCTCACTTTGAATTCATCATTTTGGCGCGTTGTTCCATTGCAATAGGCTGAGGCTTGAGCGACTGTCCGCCGCCGCTGGATCGGACGCACTGCCATTAGGCAGCCTCGGGTGCGCGGCCAAACCTCAAGGAATTCCCCCATGACCGTTTCCACCAAAGGTACGCTGACGTCGCTTTTCGTCGCGCATGCAAGCCGGGCGCTCGCCATTGTCGCGGCTGCGGCCCTGATGGTCGCTTTCGCGTTCTCCGGCTCGATCGCACAGACCAAGCCCGACCCCGCAACCGTGCTCGCCAAGGGCGCCGGCATCGAGATCAAGCAGGCCGATCTCGATCTCGCAGAGGAAGAGCTCGGCGCGCAGCTGCAAGGTGTCGATGACGCCGGCAAGCGCGACCAGCTCATCAGCTATCTCATCGATCTGAAGCTCGTCGCCAAGGCGGCCGAAGACAAGAAACTCGGCGACAATGACGACTTCAAGCGCCGCATCGCCTTCGCCCGCGAGCGCCTGCTGATGGACCGCATGCTTGCGGCCGAAGCCAAGTCGGCCGTCACCGAAGCCGAAATGCGCAAGATCTACGACGACGCGGCCAAGCAGATCACGAGCGATCAGGAAGTGCGTGCGCGCCACATCCTGGTCGAGACCGAGGACGAGGCCAAGGCGATCATCGCCGAGTTGAAGAAGGGCGGCGACTTTGCCGCGCTGGCCAAGTCGAAGTCGAAGGATCCGGGCGGCGCCGAAGGCGGCGATCTCGGCTTCTTCACCAAGGACCAGATGGTTCCGGAATTCTCCGAAGTCGCCTTCAAGCTGGAGCCGGGCACGCTGTCGGACCCGGTCAAGTCGCAGTTCGGCTGGCATGTCATCAAGGTCGAGGAAAAGCGCGCGCGCAAGGCGCCGGAATTCGATCAGGTGAAGCCGCAGATCGAGCAATATGCGACGCGTCGCGCCCAGGCCGATATCGTCAGCAAGCTGCGCGAGGCCGCCAAGGTCGAGCGCCTCGACAAGAAGGCCGAAGCACCGGCGGCTCCCGCGGCTCCCGCCGCGCCTGCACCGGCCCCGGCGAAGAAATAATCCTGTTACATTGCTGGATGACGAGATGGCCGGGGTTCACCCCGGCCATTTTCGTTTGGAGCGAAATCACGTAAACACCTTCGGCCTGCGTTCTCACGACACCTGACCCGAGAGAGTTTGACCCATGTCCACGACCGTCTCTCCCCTCGCCCCGACATCCGTTCCCGACATGCCCGCGATCGAGGGCGTGCGCCTGGCAACGGCCGCCGCGGGCATCCGCTACAAGAATCGCACCGACGTGCTGCTGGCGTTGATGGATGAGGGCACGAGCGTCGCCGGCGTTTTCACCACGTCGAAGTGTCCGTCGGCGCCGGTCGAGTGGTGCCGCGCCAGGCTCAAGGGCGGCAAGGCGCGCGCGCTGGTGGTGAACTCGGGCAACGCCAACGCCTTCACCGGCAAGACCGGACGCATTGCGACGAAGTTCACCGCCGACATCGCCTCCAAGGCAATCGGCTGCAAGCCGGCCGATATTTTTCTCGCCTCGACCGGTGTGATCGGCGAGCCGCTCAATGCTTCAGCCTTCGACGGCGTCATGGACGGCCTCGTCGCCGACGCGCAGCCGATGCGCTGGCTCGACGCCGCCAAAGCCATCATGACCACCGACACGTTTCCGAAGGTCGCGACCGCGACCGTCAAGATCGGACGCGCATCAGTGACCATCAACGGCATGGCCAAGGGCGCCGGCATGATCGCACCCGACATGGCGACGATGCTGTCCTTCGTGTTCACCGATGCCCCGATCAGCGCGGCCGCATTGCAGGCGCTGCTCAAGGCCGGCGTCGACGGACACCTTCAACGCGGTGACCATCGACGGCGATACCTCGACCTCCGACACGCTGCTTGCTTTTGCGACCGGTGCAGCCGGCAAAGCGCGGTGCGCCGAAGATTTCGCGCGCCAGCGATCCGCGCCTGAAAGCCTTCGTGAAAGCGTTCAACGCCGTGCTGGCCGATCTCGCCGAACAGGTCGCGCGCGACGGCGAAGGCGCCCGCAAGCTGGTCGAGATCACGGTGGAGGGTGCGACGTCCAAGAAGTCCGCGCGCCGCATCGCATGTCGATTGCCAATTCGCCGCTGGTGAAAACCGCCATCGCCGGCGAAGACGCCAATTGGGGCCGCGTCGTCATGGCGGTCGGCAAGGCCGGCGAGCCGGCCGATCGCGACAAGCTCTCGATCTCGTTCAACGGCATTCGCGTCGCGCACAAGGGCGCGCGCGATCCGTCCTATGACGAGGGCAAGGTGTCGGAGGCGATGAAGCAGCCCGTCATCGGCATCAAGGTGGCGCTCGGCCTCGGCAAGGGCCGCGACCGCGTGCTGACCTGCGATCTCACCAAGGAGTATGTCGCCATCAACGGCGATTATCGGTCTTAAAACCGGTCGGTTGCGCTCAAGCCGCAAAGCTAGGGCGCAACCGTTACCTCAACCCGAACGGATCGCCAGACGTTTCGTTTGGACGTGCTTTTTCCATATCGGGTAAACACGAAAGTGTCCGAGCCGCTGAATCCGGAACGCGGGCGGTAAGTCATACGCATCGCGTCGCTCATCGTCACGGTGCCGTATTTCGGTTTCTTATCGATCCTCACGCCCTCTGTCGGACCAGCGGACCAGAAATAGATATCGCAATGCCCGCCGGCCTTGACGTACATCGGCAAATCGACTGTCTGGCCGGCGAATTCGCGCGTGTTTGGAATGCAGGCAACCGCTTCGCTGACTGCGATGACCCAAAAAAGCATCCGAGAAGAAATGATTTAATTGGCGGATTCCGATTTCGGAAATGCGGCGATCAGGGCGTAACGGTGACCGAAACCCGCACCGATCGGAAGATCGGATTGTTACGCGTGTCCTTGCCGGCCTGGTGTAGGTAAAGCTGTCCGGCCCGACATAGCCGGCTTTGGCGCTATAGCGCAGGCGGCCGGCCGATCCGGTCTGGAGACCACCGTGACTCGGACGCTGATCGATACGCAGAGTGTCGATCGGACCGGTTGAGCGGAACTTGATGCTGCAGCTCTTGCCGCTTTTCACAGTCGATTGGGCATCGACGGTCTGATTATCCATCGTGCGTACGAACGAGAAACATGCGCTGGCGTCAGTCACCAATCCAACCAAGAATAGAAATGCGACTACAAAAGTCTTCATTTTCCCCTCGTCCCAATGTGCCCGTTTATGGAGTGACCTTCACAGTTACCCGCGCACGCTCCGTTATTTTGTCGCGAAAGTCGTTATAACCGCTACGCGTGAACGCAAAGCTGTCTTCGCCGACGAACCCCGGCTTGGATTTGTAGACAATGACACCCGCGGCGACGATGGTGACTGTCCCATTGCGCGGTCGCTGCGTGAAGCTGAGGGTGTCGGAGTTGAGCGGCGTCGCGCCCAAGCGGCATTCCTGCCCGGTTGTAACTGTCATCGTTCCCTCGCCGACCTCGCCTTTTGGCGTGCGAAAGAACGGCACGCTGCAAAACGCGTTCGCCTCGCCGGCAAGCAACATGAAGACGATAACTAGGAGCGCGCGCGACATGGCTATTGCGTCACTGTCACGGCGACCCGAACCGAGCGGGTCAAAGGTTTGTTCAAAGTCGACTTGCCGTAATGTGTGTACGTGAACGTGTCGGACCCGACATAACCGTTGGCGGCACGATATCTGATGCGTCCGTAGGGTCCGAGGTCGAGGGCACCGTGCTTTGGCCGCTGATCGATGCGCATGCTTTCCAACGGGGCATCAGAATTGAAGGAAATCGTGCAACTTCCTCCGCTCTTGACCACCATCTGGCCATCCGCGGTTCCGTTATCGACAAATCTGATGAACGGAAAGCACGCGCTTGCCTCACCAACCAAACCAACCAAAAATAGAAATGCGACCAGAAAACTCTTCATTTACCCCTATCCCCAATGTGGTTTGTTGTGGTTTTTCAGCAGCATGCCGAAGTTCCATTTACTGTGCAATACGCACTTGAAATGACCCCCACATGAAAACCATCCTCGTCTCCGCCTGCGCCCTGATCGATCCGGATAACCGCGTGCTGATCGCCCAGCGCCCGGCGGGGAAACCGATGGCGGGGCTGTGGGAATTTCCCGGCGGCAAGGTCGAGCCCGGCGAGCGGCCGGAAGAGACGCTGATCCGTGAGCTGCGCGAAGAGCTCGGCATCGAGGTGAAGGAAGCCTGTCTGGCGCCGCTGACCTTCGCCAGCCACGCCTATGACGACTTCCACCTCCTGATGCCGCTTTATATCTGCCGGCGCTGGGAGGGCACCGTCACGCCGCAGGAGGGGCAGACCGTGAAGTGGGTGCGCGCCAACAAGCTGCGCGACTACGAGATGCCGGCCGCGGACATCCCGCTGATTCCGCATCTGACGGGTTTGCTGCTGTAGACGATTCCGGACAAGAAAATGCCCGCGACCAGCGCGGGCATTTGAACTGACAGATCGTGCGACGCCCTAGTGCATCGCCGTCGATTGATCTGCCCCATATTCACGGTCTTGAAATGATCGAGCCGCTCGATGAGTTGGTCCAGCGCATTGCCTGGCTGCGTCTTGGCGATATCCGCCTCGATCTGCGCGATGTGCCTGACGAGGATGGCCTGGTCGAGATCGGCGACCGCATGCGCGACGTCGGCGAGAACGGTGAGACCCTTCTCGGACACCTCAGCCGTGCCGCCGAGCACGACGATGCGCGTCTGCTTGCCGCCCGCCGTCACCGTCAGGATGCCCGGACGAATGGTCGCCACCATCGGGGCATGCCCTGCGAGCACGCCGAAATCGCCCTCGATGCCAGGGACGTCGACCTGATCGACATCGCCGGCAAAGGCGATGGCTTCAGGCGAGACGAGTTCGAAGTGGAACGTGGCCATCGGTCATCCGTTATGCGCTGAACTTACGCCGCTTCGGCCGCGAGCTTCTTGGCCTTTTCGACGGCTTCTTCGATGGTGCCGACCATGTAGAACGCCGCTTCCGGCAGGTGGTCGTGCTTGCCGTCGACGACCTCCTTGAAGCCCTTGATGGTGTCCTCGAGTTCGACGAACTTGCCGGGCGTGCCGGTGAACACTTCGGCCACGAAGAACGGCTGCGACAGGAAGCGCTGAATCTTGCGGGCGCGGGCGACCGCGATCTTGTCCTCTTCCGATAGCTCGTCCATGCCCAGAATGGCGATGATGTCCTGCAGATCCTTGTAGCGCTGCAAGATCTGCTGCACCTGGCGGGCGACATCGTAGTGCTCCTCGCCGACGACGAGCGGGATCGAGAATGCGCGAGGTCGAATCGAGCGGATCCACGGCCGGATAGATGCCCAGCTCGGCGATCTGACGCGGACGAGCGTCGTCGTCGCGTCAAGATGCGCGAAGGTCGTCGCCGGCGCCGGATCGGTCAAGTCGTCGGCCGGCACGTAGATCGCCTGGACCGACGTGATCGAACCCTTGTTCGTCGTCGTGATGCGTTCCTGCAGCTCGCCCATGTCGGTGGCCAGCGTCGGCTGATAACCGACGGCGGAAGGAATACGGCCGAGCAGGGCCGACACTTCGGAGCCGGCCTGCGTGAAGCGGAAAATGTTATCGACAAACAACAGCACGTCCTGGCCCTCTTCGTCGCGGAAATATTCGGCGACCGTGAGGCCGGTCAGCGCACGCGGGCGCGGGCGCCGGGCGGTTCGTTCATCTGGCCGTAGACGAGAGCGCACCTTGGAGCCTTCGGCGCTTCTTGATAACGCCGGATTCTTCATTTCGTGATAGAGATCGTTGCCTTCGCGGGTGCGCTCGCCGACGCCGGCGAACACCGAATAGCCGCCGTGCTCCTTGGCGACGTTGTTGATCAGTTCCATGATGAGAACGGTCTTGCCGACGCCGGCGCCGCCGAACAGGCCGATCTTGCCGCCGCGGGCGTAAGGCGCGAGCAGGTCGACGACCTTGATGCCGGTGACGAGAATTTGCGCTTCCGTCGACTGCTCGAATAGGCCGGGGCTGGGCGGTGAATCGGGGAGCGCTTCTCGGCGTTGACCGGACCCACTTCGTCGACCGGTTCGCCGATGACGTTCAGGATGCGGCCGAGCGTCTCGGCGCCGACCGGAACCGTGATCGGCTCGCCGGTGTCCTTGACGTCCTGGCCGCGGACCAGACCTTCGGTCGTGTCCATGGCGATGCAGCGCACGGTGTTTTCACCCAGATGCTGCGCCACTTCCGAGCACCAGGCGGCTGCCGCCGTTCTGCGTTTCCAGCGCGTTCAGAATGGCCGGCAGATGTCCTTCGAACTGCACGTCGACGACGGCGCCGATGACCTGCGTGATGCGTCCAACCTGATTGGCCTGAGCCATTTGCAAACTCTCCTTCGAATTCTGACTTTAGCTTATTCGTTGCGCGTGATCTTTTCCGAAAGCCGGTTTCCACTTTTCGGGATCACACGATAGTCAACGTCACGGGCACATTGCCGCGCGTCGCCTTTGAATAGGGGCAAACCTGATGGGCTTCCTCGACCAGCGCCTTGAGCTTGACGGGATCGGCGCCCGGAAGCGCGACCTTGAGCTCGGCGGCGAGCGTGAAGTCCGGCGTATTGAGAGTTACGGCGCACGTCACCCGCGCGTCCTGGCCATCGAGGCCGTGCTTCTTGGCAAGCGACAGAATCGCCTGACCGAAGCAGGACGACCAGCCGAGCGCGAAGAGCTGTTCCGGATTGTGGCCTTCACCGTTGCCGCCCATGTCCTTGGGCAGGCCCATGGCGAGGCCAAGCCCGCCATCGGCGAGAATGGCGCGGCCGTTGCGGCCGCCCTTGGTGGTTGCGGTTGCGGTGTAAGCCATATTCTTACAGAGCCTCCGCGCCGGAGATGATCTCGATCAGTTCCTTCGTGATCATCGCCTGACGGGTGCGGTTATAGGTGATCGTCTGCTTCTTGATCATGTCGCCGGCGTTGCGCGTGGCGTTGTCCATCGCCGACATCTGCGCGCCGTAGAACGAGGCGTTGTTCTCCAGCAGCGCGCGGAAGATCTGCACGGCGATACTGCGCGGCAGCAGGTCGGCGAGAATTTCTTCCTGCTCGGGCTCGTAGTCGTAAGTCGAGGTGGCGTCGGTCGATGCCGGCTTGGCCTCGAACACCGGCGGAATGAGCCGCTCGGCGGTCGGGATCTGCGCGATCACCGACTTGAAGCGCGAATAGAACAGCGTGCAGACATCGAACTCACCGGCGTCGTAGCGGGCGATCACTTTCTTGGCGATGTCCTCGGCATTGACGAAGGCCAGCTGGCGCACCGAGCGCAGCTCGACGTTTTCGATGATGTAGCGATCGTAATTGCGACGGAGCTGCTCGTAGCCCTTGCGGCCGACGCAGAAGATCTTGATCTGCTTGCCTTCGGCGAGAAGCTGGTTGGCGCGCTCACGCGCCGCGCGCACGATCGCGGTGTTGAACGGGCCGCACAGGCCGCGTTCGCCGGTGCAGACCAGCAGCAGGTGAACCTTGTCGTCGCCGGTGCCGGCGAGCAGCTTCGGGCCGGAGCCTGCGGCCGTGCCGGAGGCGATATTGGCGAGCACGCGGCCCATGCGCTCGGCATAGGGACGCGCGGCTTCGGCCGCCGCCTGCGCGCGGCGCAGCTTCGAGGCTGCGACCATCTGCATGGCCTTGGTGATCTTCTGCGTCGCCTTGGTCGCGGCGATGCGGACACGCATGTCCTTGAGAGAAGCCATTCTTCAGTCCCTGCGGCCGGGAGCCGCCCTAGAACGTGGATGGCCGGGACAAGGCCCCGGCCATAACGAAATCAGGTGAACGACTTGGTGAAACCGTCGACGACGGCCTTGAGCTTTGCAGCCGTGGCATCGTCGAGATCGCGCGAAGTCGCGGATCGTGTTGAGAATGTCGACATGCTTGCCGCGCATCAGCGACAACAGACCGTCCTCGAACGCGCGCACGCGATTGACCGCGACGCCGTCGAGATAACCGTTCACGCCGGCGTAAATCACGGCGACCTGCTCTTCCATCTTCAGCGGCGAGAACTGCGCCTGCTTCAGAAGTTCGGTCAGGCGCGCGCCGCGGGCGAGCAGGCGCTGCGTGGTGGCGTCGAGATCGGAGCCGAACTGCGGCGAAGGCAGCCATTTCGCGATACTGCGCGAGCTCGCCCTTGATCTTGCCGGCGACCTTCTTCATCGCCTTGGTCTGCGCCGATGCAGCCGACGCGCGACACCGACAGACCGACGTTGATCGCCGGACGGATACCCTGATAGAACAGGTCGGTTTCCAGGAAGATCTGACCGTCGGTGATGGAGATGACGTTGGTCGGGATGTACGCGGACACGTCGTCCGGCCTGAGTCTCGATGATCGGCAGTGCGGTAAGCGAGCCGGCGCCCTGCGCGTCGTTCATCTTGGCGGCGCGCTCGAGCAGGCGGGAGTGGAGATAGAAGACGTCGCCCGGATAGGCTTCGCGGCCCGGCGGACGGCGCAGCAACAGCGACATCTGACGGTAGGCGACGGCGTGCTTGGAAAGATCGTCATAGATGATGAGGGCGTGCATGCCGTTGTCGCGGAAATACTCGCCGATGGTGCAGCCGGTGAACGGCGCCAGATACTGCATCGGGGCCGGATCGGACGCGGTCGCGGCAACGATGACGGAGTATTCCAGCGCGCCCTGCTCTTCGAGCACCTTCACGAACTGCGCGACGGTGGAGCGCTTCTGGCCGATAGCCACATAGACGCAGTAAAGCTTGATCTTCTCGTCGCCGGTGGCGTTGAGCGGCTTCTGGTTGAGGATGGTGTCGAGCGCGATCGCGGTCTTGCCGGTCTGGCGGTCGCCGATGATCAGTTCGCGCTGGCCACGGCCGATCGGGATCAGGGCGTCGACGGATTTGAGGCCGGTCGCCATCGGCTCATGCACCGACTTGCGGGGAATGATGCCCGGCGCCTTGACGTCCACGCGCGAGCGCTTGTCGGCCTTGATCGGGCCCTTGCCGTCGATCGGATTGCCGAGCGCGTCGACGACGCGGCCGAGCAGGCCCTTGCCGACGGGGGCGTCAACGATGGCGCGGGTGCGCTTGACCGTCTGGCCTTCCTTGATCTCGCGGTCGGCGCCGAAAATCACGATACCGACGTTGTCGGTTTCGAGGTTCAGCGCCATGCCGCGCGTGCCGTTCTCGAACTCGACCATTTCGCCGGCCTGAACGTTGTCGAGGCCATAGACGCGGGCGACGCCGTCGCCGACGCTGAGCACCTGTCCAACCTCGGAAACCTCAGCTTCCTGGCCGAAATTCTTGATCTGGTCCTTGAGGATCGCGGAAATTTCCGCTGCGCGGATATCCATCAGCCTGCCTCTTTCATCGCGTGCTTAATCGAGTTGAGTTTGGTGCGCAGGGATGTGTCGACCATGCGGCTGCCGAGCTTGACCACAAGCCCGCCGATGATCGAGGGATCGACCTTCACGTTAAGGTCGACATCCTTGCCGGTGACAGTTTTGAGCGCCGACTTCAGCGCATCGAGATTCTTGTCCGAGAGCGTCTCGGCGACGGTGACGTCCGCCGTCGCTTCGCCGCGGAAGCGGGCGACCAGCGTGCGGAAGGCCTTGATGACATCGCGCACCGCGAACAGGCGGCGATTGGCGATCAGCACCTTGAGAAGATTGGCGGCGATGCCGCCGATGCCGGCCTTCTCGAGCACGGCGCCGAGCGCCTTGCCCTGGGCATCGGCCGAAAACACCGGTGAGCGCACCAGCCGGGCGAGATCGGCGCTGTCGGTCAGCATCGCCTCGAAGCGGTCGAGATCGGCTTTGACCGTATCGACGGCCTTCGCCTCGCGAGCCAGTTCGAACAGGGCGGTCGCGTAACGACCGGCCACTCCGGAAACGGATGATTCTTCGCTTGCCACGAGCGTCTCTTTTTAAGGTCGAACTCACACACGACAAGCCACCGCCGAGAGCGGGTCTAAATCGTTGGAATTCAACGGGAATTCTGATTTTTCGCGAACCTTGAGGAAGCCTTAAGGTCCGTAAAATCGGCTGTTTGCTAACACATGCTTCGCTGTGGTGCAACGCGGCGTGACGCTCAAAAAACGGACCGTCGAATGCGTCCAAAGCGGGCTTGGGGATAGAACCCAAATCGCGCTATCACGACCTGCGGCACTCTGCCGCGTCACGGAGATGCCCGATGGATCGTGCCGCCCCCCCATCGCCGGCCGGCCCCAGCTTCGCCGAGCTGTTCACGCCCAAGCTCGTCACCGTATTTCGCGAAGGCTACAGCTTCGCCGACCTTCGCGCCGATGCGATCGCCGGGCTGACGGTCGCCATCGTCGCGCTGCCGCTGTCCATGGCCATCGCCATCGCGCTCGGGCGCCGCGCCGGAACGCGGGCTCTACACCGCCATCATCGGCGGCTTCCTGATTTCGCTGTTCGGCGGCAGCCGCTTCCAGATCGGCGGGCCGGCCGGCGCCTTTATCGTCCTGATCGCCGCCATCGTCGAGCGCGAGGGCTATTCCGGCCTGGTGCTGGCGACGCTGATCGGCGGCGCGCTCCTGGTCGCCGTCGGGTTTCTGCAGCTCGGCACCTACATCAAATACATCCCCTATCCGGTGACCATCGGCTTCACGGCCGGGATCGCCGTCATCATCTTCACCAGCCAGTTGCGCGAACTGCTCGGCCTCGACATGGCCAGCGAGCCGGCGGCGATGATCCCCAAGCTTGAGGCGATGTGGGCCGCGGTCGGAACGATCAATCCGGCGGCCATCGGCATCGCGGCGCTGTCGCTCGCGCCTGATCCTCGGCATCCAGCGCCTTTTGCCGCGCTGGCCGTCGCTTTTGATCGCCGTCGTCGTGGCGGCTGTCGCGACGCGTCTTCTCGATCTCGACATCGCCACGCTGCAGACCCGCTTCGGCGGCGTGCCGAGCGGCTTTCCGGCTCCGTCGTTTCCCGAGATCACCGCAGCAAAACTGCAGGCCGCGGTGTGGAACGGCGCCGCGATCGCTTTTCTCGGCGCCATCGAATCTCTTTATCGGCAGTCGTCGCCGATGGCATGACCGGGCGGCGGCACCGCTCCAATTGCGAGCTTGTGGCGCAGGGCGTCGGCAATATCGGCTCGGCGCTATTCGGCGGCATCGCCGTCACCGGAACGATTGCGCGCACCGCAACCAATATCCGCGCCGGCTCGCACGGACCGATGTCCGGCGTATTTCACGCACTCTATCTTCTGCTGTTCGTGTTGTTTGCAGCGCCTCTCGTCAACGGCGTGCCGCTCGCAGCCTTGGGCGCGGTGCTGGCCATCGTCGCCTGGAACATGGCCGAGAAGAGCGAATTCAAATCGCTGCTGTTCGCTTCGCGCGGCGACGCCGCCGTGCTGCTCGCGACATTCCTCCTGACGGTGTTCGTCGATCTCACCACGGCGATTGCGGTCGGCGTCGTGCTCGGCGCCTTCCTGTTCCTGCACCGCATGGCCGAGGCCGTCGAGATCGAAGGCCGGCCGCACATGATCGAGGAAGACCGCGCCGACGATTCCGACGGACGCACGCGCTACGATCCGGCGGATGCAACGAACCGCGAGATCATGGTCTATCGCATCAGCGGCGCGTTCTTCTTCGGCGCGACAGCGGCCGTGTCCACCGTGTTCGATCGCATCGGCACACCGCCGAAAGTTCTCATTCTCGATTTCCACGATGTGCCGCTGGTCGATTCGAGCGGCGCTCACGCGCTGCATGCGTTTGTTTCGCGCATGCGCCGCGCCGGCACGACGCTTATCGTCGCCGGCGCACGACCGTCGGTGCGCCGCGCACTCATCAATGCGGGCATTACCAATCCCGATGTGGCCTTTGCCGCGTCGGTGGACGCCGCACGCGCGAGCATTGCCTGAGCGCATGACGGTATAACGCCGAAACGCGCACTTTTCGCGAAAGCGCCCAATAAAGCGCCGTGATTCACTTTTAATCTTAAGCGTGAATGCGAGCTGTGCGACCAACGAATGAGGCGCATGCACATCTGCGCCACTTTCTCGCCCCATTATGGGCTATTGCCTCCCCCACACAAAAGAAGAAGGCACCCGGAACTGAATCGGGGCCGCGTCATTCTTGTGATAACGGGGACTTTGTCGAATGTTTTACACCACCACTCCGTCGCGCGTGCGGCAATCTTTTGTTCTGCTCAGCGCAGTGACAGGGACGCTCGTCGTCGCCACCGCGATCCTGCTCGGCGCAACCGCCGCGCATGCCAAAGACTGGCGCAAGGCCAATGCATCCGCGCCGCGCACCTTCTCGGGCATGGCGTCTTACTATGGACGCGAGTCCGGCAATCGCACCGCGTCGGGCCAGCGCCTGAACCCGTCGGCGATGACAGCCGCGCATCGCTCGCTTCCCTTCGGCACCAAAGTGAAAGTCACCGAGCCGCGCTCGGGCCGCAGCGTCGTCGTCACCATCAACGATCGCGGGCCGTTCATTCGCGGTCGCGTGATCGATCTGTCGACGGGTGCGGCATCCGTCATCGGCATCAAGAGCCGTGGCGTCGGACGCGTCGTCGCGGAAGTGCTGTAAGCCGATACACGCACGCCTCATCCTGAGGAGCGGCGAAGCCGCGTCTCGAAGGATGGCCTCATGGTTCGAGACGCGCGGCAATAGCCGCGCTCCTCACCATGAGGGGACAGGCGTGAGAACTTTCAAAGAAAACTCTGCGGGTCGATATCGACTTCGACCTTGAGGCTGCCTTTGGTCTTCGGCGCGGACGCCATCCAGCGCCGCATATAGGCCGACAGGTCGTAGCCGCGCACCGCCTTGATCAGAATGCGAAAGCGATACCGTCCGCGCACCACCGCGAGCGGCGCCTCCGCCGGCCCGAGCACCTGAACCTCTTCCTGGTGTGGGGATAGCGCCGCAAGCTTGCGCGCGTAGCCTTCCGCATCGGCGCGATCCGCCGCCGACACCACAATCGCAGCCAGCCGCCCGAACGGCGGATAATGCGTGCGCTCGCGCGCGCCGATCTCGCTTTCGTAAAACGCCTCGCGGTCGCAGGCGACCAGCGCCTGGATCACCGGATGGTTGGGCTGATGCGTCTGCAGATAGCCCCTGCCCTGCCTCTCGCCTTCGGCCTGCTCGCGTCCGGCGCGACCGATCACCTGATTGAGCAATTGATAAGTGCGCTCGGCCGCGCGCGGATCGCCATTGCCGAGGCCGAGATCGGCGTCGATGACGCCGACGAGATTGAGCCGCGGAAAATGATGCCCCTTGGCGACGAGCTGCGTGCCGATGATGATATCGACGCGGCCCTCAGCCACCGCGCTCAGTTCCTCGCGCATCTTTTCGACCGAGGTGATGAGATCGCTGGACAGCACCATGCTGCGCGCATTCGGAAACTGCGCGGCGACTTCTTCTTCCAGCCGCTCGACACCCGGACCGCAGGCGACCAGCGAATCCTGCGCCGAACAATGCGGGCACACATTCGGCCGCGGCATGGAGAAGCCGCAGTGATGGCACACCAGCCGCTGGCGGAAACGATGATCGACCAGCCAGGCGTCGCAGGCCGAACACGCAAAGCGATGGCCGCAGCCGCGGCAGAGCGTCAGCGGCGCATAGCCGCGCCGGTTGAGAAACAACAGCGCCTGCTCGCCGCGCTCGACGGCTTGCGTCACCGCCTCGACCAGACGCGGCGCGATAAAGCGGCCGCGCGGCGGGCCTTCGCGCGTCAGATCGATCGCCTCGATATGCGGCATCTGCGCGCCGCCGAAGCGCTGCGGCAACGCGATGCGCTGATAGCGTCCGCGCCGCGCATTGACTTCGGTCTCCACCGACGGCGTGGCTGAGGACAGCACCACCGGAATTTTCGCGATGTGGCCGCGCACCACCGCCATGTCGCGGGCGTGGTAATGCACGCCTTCGCTTTGCTTGTAGGCGCCGTCATGCTCTTCATCGACAACGATCAGGCCCAGATCGGCGTAAGGCAGAAACAGCGCCGAGCGCGCGCCGACAATGACCTGCGTCTTGTTCTCGGCGACCGCGAGCCAGTTGCGTGCGCGCTTGCGCGGCGTCAGTTCCGAATGCCACTCCGCCGGACGCTCGCCGAAGCGCGCTGCAAAGCGATCGAGAAACGCGCCCGTCAGCGCGATCTCCGGCATGAGAATGAGCGCCTGCCGTCCGCGGCGGATCGTCTCCGCCACCGCCTCGAAATAGACTTCCGTTTTGCCCGAGCCCGTCACGCCGTCGAGCAGCGCGACCTGATATTTGCCGGCGCTGACCAGCGCGCGCATCTGCTCCGCAGACACATGCTGCTCCGGCGAAAAATCAGTCGGTGCGAAATCCGGATCGGGCCGGCGCGCCACCGGGTCCGGCGGCAGGACAATCGTCTCCAGCGTGCCTTCGTCGATCAGGCCGTCGATGACGCCGATGGAGACGCCCGCCTCCTGCGCCGCTTCGCTCTTCAGCCGCAGCGGACCGTCGCGCAACAGCGAGATCACCCGCGACCGCGCCGGCGTCATGCGCTTCGGCGCAGGCCCTGCGAGCCGCACGCCGGTGCGCAGCCGCTCGGGGCCGAGATTTTCGCCCATGCGCAACGTCATGCGCAGCACCATGCCGCGCGACGACAGCGTGTAGCCGGCGACCCAATCGACGAAGCTGCGCAGTTCCTCGCGCAAAGGCGGCACGTCGATCTTGTCGGCGACATCTTTCAGGCGGTTATGCAGGCGCGGCTCGGGCGTCGCATTGTCGGCCCAGACCACGGCCGTGATCTCGCGCGCGCCGAGCGGCACGCTCACCACATCGCCCGGCGCAAGCTCCATCCCCTCCGGCACGCGGTAGGAATAAGGCTGGTCGAGCGCCAGCGGCGCAAGAACATCGACAAAGCGGGAAGCCATGTTTGCTTGGGGCAAATCCGAATTAACAGACGGTGAAGGAAGGGGGTGCGATAACACATCTCCTGTCAAGCGCGGAACCACGATGGCCAAAAAGCCCGCCAAAGCGGACATCAAGGCGAGCATCGAGACGGACGGCGATGCGTCGCCGCTGCCCTGTGCTGCGCCGGACCTGATGGCCGAATGGGCGCGCTGGGTGCGCCATCTCGGCACCGAGCGCCGCCTGTCGCCGAAGACGCTGGAAGCCTATCAGCGCGACCTGCGCCAGTGCCTCGTTTTCCTCGCCGATCATTGGGGCGAGCGCGTGACCTTGCAACGCCTCGCTGCCACCGAGCCGACCGACATCCGCGCCTTCCTCGCCATGCGCCGCGCCGATTCCATCGGCAGCCGTTCGCTGATGCGCGCGCTGGCATCGCTCCGATCGTTCGCACGGTTTCTTGAAAGCGAAGGCAAGGGAAAAGTCGGCGCCTTCGTCGCCATCCGCGCGCCGAAAGTCGGCAAGACATTGCCGAAACCGCTCACGATCAGTTCGGCGCGGCAGATGACGGATACCGCCCTGCGCGCCGGTGAAGATCGCGAGGCGTGGATTCTCACGCGCGACGCCGCCGTGCTTGCGCTGCTCTATGGGTCTGGCCTGCGTATCTCCGAGGCGCTCGGCCTCAAGCGTGGCGAAGTCCCCGCGCCCGGCACGGGCGATGTCATCACCGTCACCGGCAAAGGCAACAAGGCGCGCATGGTGCCGGTGCTCGCCACCGTGCTGCAATCCATCGCCGATTATGTCGCTGCCTGTCCCTACAATCTGCCCGACAACGGACCCTTGTTCGTCGGCGCCAAGGGCGGACCGCTTAAGTCCGCGCATCATTCAACTGGCGATGGCGCAGCTGCGCGGTGCGCTCGGCCTGCCGGATTCAGCGACGCCGCATGCGCTGCGGCACTCCTTCGCCACGCATCTTCTGGCCAAGGGCGGCGATCTGCGCGCGATCCAGGAATTGCTCGGCCACGCTTCGCTCTCGACGACGCAGATCTACACCGCCGTCGATACCGAGCGCCTGCTCGACGTTTACAAGAGCGCACATCCAAGGGCGTGACTCGTTCCTCATGGTGAGGAGCACGGCTCTTGCCGCGCGTCTCGAACCATGAGGTGCTTATCCTTCGAACGCCGGCATCCACTTCTCGGGATGAGGCACCAGGCATGCTCGCCTATCTCGGATGCAGCCACTTCGGCAGAAATGAATACGCGTTCGCGCCGTCCGGCTTGTGGAAGGCGATGCCGTTCTCACGCAGCATTTTTTCAAGCCGCCCGTCATTGAACGCGTCGAAGGTTTCGGTGCAGCCGCCGATGTGCTCGCCGCCGACGAAGATCTGCGGAATGGTCGGAGACTTGATCGTCACCTTCAGCACATTGCGCAACTGACCGCCCCAGTTCTCTTTCTGGTATTCGGCCGAATCCAGATCGATCGACGCGATAGGGAATATCGAACTCGCGAAACAGTTTGCGCACCGACCAGCAGAACTCGCACCATTCGAGCGCAAACATCACCACGGGCTGTTCCGGGTCGCTGATCGCCTTCGCGACGAAGGCTTCTGCCTTTGGAGTCAGCGCAGGCGGCGGCGCGGTCTCGGCCGGCGCAGGCTGCGGCTGGGATTTGACGTCGAAACGATAGCGCGGCGTCGATTGCGCGATGGCGATTTCGTCCGCCGTCATGTCCGACTGAGATGTCCTCGAACAGCGGCGTCGAGAGATAGCGCTCGCCGGTATCCGGCAGCATGCAAAGAATGTTTGCGCCTTTCGGCGCGCGCGCAGCGACGTCGAGCGCGGCGGCCAGCGTCGCGCCGCTGGAGATGCCGGCGAAGATGCCTTCCTTCTGCGCCAGTTCGCGCGACAGCCGCAGCGCATCGGCGCCCTTCACCGGCACGATCTCATCGATCAGCCCGGCATCGACGGCGTCCTCGGCGAGCTTCGGAATGAAATCCGGCGTCCAGCCCTGCATCAGGTGCGGACGGAAGAACGGATGGCTCTCGCTCGGCGTGCCGTCGGCCGCCGCGTGCCTGGCGAACGCCGCTGCCGAGGATCGGAGAATTGTCGGGCTCGCAGGCGATGATCTTCGTGTCCGGCGCTGCGCTCTTGCAGCACGCGCGCGACGCCCTTCAGCGTTCCGCCGGTGCCCATTCCGGTCACCCAGTAATCGAGCGGCACATCGCTGAAGTCGTCGAGGATCTCGACCGCCGTCGTGCGCGAATGAATGTCGGGATTGGCTTCGTTCTCGAACTGCCGGCGTCAGAAACCAGCCGTGCGCCTGCGCCAGCTCAACCGCCTTGGCCAGCATGCCGGTGCCCTTCTCGGACGCCGGCGTCAGCACCACCTTCGCGCCGAGAAAGCGCATCAGCCGGCGCCGTTCGATCGCAAAAATTCTCCGCCATCGTCACGACCAGCGGATAGCCCTTTTGCGCGCACACCATGGCCAGGCCGATGCCGGTGTTGCCGCTCGTCGCCTCGATGACGGTCTGCCCGGGCTTCAGCGCGCCGCTGCGTTCGGCCGCCTCGATGACGCCGAGCGCCAGGCGGTCCTTGACCGAGCCCATCGGATTGAAGGCTTCGACCTTGACGAACAGATTGACGTGCGCGGGCGCAAGTTTGTTGATCCGCACGACGGGCGTGCCACCGATCGTATCGAGGATGGTTTCAAATCGTTTGCGCATCGCTCACTCCCTTGCCCGGTTCAGTCCAATGGCTCAGGCCGGACCGGTCCCGAACACTTGGACAAGCAAGGCGCCGCGCCGGTTCACGTCTTTTCGACCCTGCCGGACAGTTGCGCCGGAAAACGCAGCGATGAGAGGCGATTAGACGGATTTTGTCCGCCGCACCCGCTCGCGGATGAAGCGGACAATCCGCAGCGTGTTGCCCTCGCCAAGAATGCGCGCTTTCAGATCGCGCATCAATTCGCGGGCGCGCACGATGTATGGGTCGGCCATGGCGTGCGCCCAGGCAAGCCCGGCCAGCACTGTCTCGTAGCACCAGCGAAACCACGCCATCTGCAGCAGCTTCGGCTTGGTCGCATCGAAGATGAACGCGGCAACGCCGACACCGGCGAGTTTGGCCAGCACCAGCGTACTCAGCGCGAGAACCCAGTGGCCATGCGCGAGCAGCCACAGGCCCGCGATCTTGATCGGAAACAGCACGATCGGCGGCACGACAAAGACGATCAGCGTGGCCGGCGGCGACAGCACTTCGATCCGCGCGACGATCCACGCCTTGAAGGCGCGCAGCGGCACGAGCGCGACAAGGCGCTCGACCACGGGCTCGAGCTTCTCCCACAGCCACGCCTCGAAGATGAAGACGAGCGCGAGCGCGATCCAGAGCGGTTTCAACAGCCGTTTCATGACACCACTCTTGAACGCCCAGAGGCCCGGATCAAGGGTCAAACTGCTGCAAGATCGCTATTCCGCCGCGCTGACCTGCATTGTGCCGGATTCGTCGTCGATCAGATCGCCGGTCTGCCGCTCGAACAATTGCCGGTAGATGCCGCCGCTTCGGCGCAGCAGCGCGTCATGCGTGCCCTCCTCGACGATCCGGCCATGGTCGAACACCAGGATGCGGTCGAGCGCGCGCACCGTGGACAGCCGGTGGGCGATGACGATCGCGGTGCGTCCGTCCATCAATCGTGCCATCGCCTGCTGGATCAGCGCCTCGAACTCCGAATCGAGGCTCGATGTCGCCTCGTCCAGAATGAGGATCGGCGCATCCGCCAGGAACGCGCGCGCCAGCGCCACGCGCTGACGTTCGCCGCCCGACAGCTTCACGCCGCGCTCGCCGACCAGCGTATTGTAGCCGCGCGACTGGCTCGCGATGAAGTCATGCGCGTTGGCAAGCATCGCCGCCTGTTCGATCTGCGCCTGCGTCGCGCCGGGACGGCCATAGGCGATGTTATCGGCGAGCGAGCGGTGAAACAGGATCGGCTCCTGCTGCACGAGCGCGATCTGGCTGCGCAGCGAACGCTGCGTCGCCTTCGCCACATCCTGCCCGTCGATGGTGACGCGTCCGCCATTCACGTCATAGAGCCGCTGGATCAGCTTGACGAAGGTCGTCTTGCCGGAACCCGAGCGGCCGACGAGACCGACGCGCTCGCCGGGACGGATCGCCACCGACAAGCCGTTGTAGAGCGGCGTTGTGTGGCCGCCGTAATGGAACGTCACGTTCTCGAACGCGATGCCGCCGCCGCTCACCTTCAGCGACGTCGCATCGGGCGCATCGACAAGACTGATCGCCTCGTCGTGAATGGCGACAAGCTCTTCCATGTCGTTGACCGAGCGCTGCAGGTGATTCACCTGCTGGCCGATGTCACGCAGATAGGCATGGATCACGAAGTAGCTCGACAGCACATAGGCGACATCGCCGGGCGCTGGCGCGTCCGGCCATCCACATCAAAAGCGCGCCGCCGATCACCGTGGCGCGCACGCAGAGCAGCACGATCAGCTGCAGGGTCGAGGCCGTGGTGCCGCGCCGCCATGACCGGCGCACGCGCTTGCGCCACCGGGCGATGACATTGCCGAACCGCGCATCCTCGCGCTCTTCATTGCCGAAGGATTTCACCACCGTGTTGCAGGTCAGCGCGTCGGCCAGCGTGCCGCCGATGCGCGTGTCCCATGCATTGCCGAGGCGGGCGGCCGGCGCGATATATTTCAAGGCCAGCATGACCGTCATCGTCAGATACGCGGCCGCGCCGCAGGCGACCGCGAGACCGAGCATCGGGCCAGTGGAAGCCCAGGATCACGACCGATCCGATCAGCACCGTGAAGGACGGAAACAGCGAGATCAGCAGCGTGTCGTTGAGCAGGTCGAGCGCCCACATGCCGCGCGTGACACGGCGCACCGTCGAACCTGCAAACGTATTGGCATGCCATTCCGTCGAGAAGCGCTGCACGCGCGCGAACGACTCGCGCGACACATCCGACATGATGCTCAACGTGAAGGGCACGATCGCCTGAAAGCCCACATGTCGCAGCGTAATCTGCACGACGCCGAGCGCGATGATGCAGCCGAACGCGACAAACGCAGCCTTCTGCGCGGCGGGATCCGACACGCCAAGCGCCACGGCATCGACCATGCGGCCGGCGAACACCGGCATGAACAGATCGGCCACGGTCGCGCCGAGCAAGGCGCTCATGACGCCGATCAGCAGGCCGGGATAGTTGCGCCAGTGGCGAAAGGTGAAGGGCAGTGCCACGCGGATCGCCGCGGGCCTTTGATCGCGTTTTTTCATCATGACCTTGTCCGGCGGCGCTCACCGCGCAAGCCGGCCTTACGGATTTTAAAGGGCGCCGCACCGACGACGCCCAGAGATACCAATGATTTTGAAAGACCGAGGCGACGGCTCGGCGGTCGGACAGTTACCTGGCGAAAATCAGGCTGGGCAACGAAGCATCCGATGTCTCAAAAGAGAATGTCTTAGGAGACAGTGTCGCGAGAGCCCGGTGGCGGAGTGCGAAACAAGACTGATCATGCAGTTCCTCCCCCGTTGCGTTGACGACAAGCCGTTGTAACGGCGAGTCGTTTTTCTTGCAACGAGATCGCGGCAGAATTTGGGAGTGCAGACCTCGGCCCGCGCCTTGTAACGCCCGGAAATCGCATCGAAATAAAAAGTCAGAACTGAAAATAGAGGAATTCCAGGCGCTGCCACATGCCGAACAGCGCGGCCGTCAATGCCATCGCCGTCACCACGGCCCATGCGAGGCTCGGGCGCCAGGCGATCCACGATGCGGGCTCGGGCGCATGACGGAACTCGCGATAGCGGAAGATCTGCGGAACATTCGGCAATGCGACGACAAGCACGATGCCGACCGCAACCATCGCCGATGCGAGCGCAAAGGCGGTCTCCGCGCCGACGGACAGCGGCAGATCCAGAACGCGGATCACGCCATCGTGGCTGAAAAGATTAGCTTGCGCCGGAAAGCCCGCCATCGCCTTGAGCATCGCCAGCGCGCCGGTCATGGTGTCGGCACGGAAGAACACCCAGGCGGCCACCACGCAGACGAATGTCAGCAGCCATGACGCGACCGTTGCGACCGGCGACGCGCGCGTCGCGCCGAAGCGGTCCCGCCAGAGACTGATTGATGCACAGAGATAGACGCCGTGCAGGCCGCCCCAGACGACGAAAGTCCAGCCCGCGCCGTGCCACAGCCCGCCGAGCAGCATCGTCACCATGCAGATTGACGTAGCGCCGCGGTGCGCCGCGCCGGTTGCCGCCGAGCGGGATGTAGAGATAGTCGCGCAGGAAGCGCGACAGCGTCATGTGCCAGCGCCGCCAGAACTCGATGATCGACGCCGCCTTGTAGGGCGAACGGAAATTGACCGGCAGGCGGATGCCGAACATCAGCGCGAGCCCGATCGCCATGTCGGAATAGCCGGAGAAATCGAAATAGATCTGCAAGCGTGTAGGCCAGCGTCGCAAGCCACGCCCAGGCCGTCGTGATCGCCGCCGCCGCCATCGAGATGCGCGAAAGCGGGCGATCACGAACTGCGCGAGATTGTCGGCGATCACGACCTTCTTGAACAGGCCGGCGGCGAAGATCGCGAGTGCCGCGCGCCGCCAGCACGCGCGGAACGGCCGCGACTGCGGCCGCGCTTGAATTGCGGGATCATCTCGGCGTGATGCACGAGCGGCCCGGCGATCAGATGCGGGAAGAACGAGACGAACAGCGTGTAGCTGACGATGTCGCGCTCGACCCTGCGCGCCGCGCATCACGTCGACCAGATAGGCGATCTGCTGAAACGTGAAGAACGAAATGCCGAGCGGCAGGACGATGTCGACGAAGCCCGGCAAGGGCGTGCCCGCGAGCCACTCGACCGTATCGAGAAAGAAGTCGGCATATTTGAAATAGCCGAGCACCGCGAGATTGAGCGCGACGGCGGCGATGCCGATCGCGCGGCGGCGCGACGCATCCTCCATCAGCAAGCCGAGCGCTGAAGTTCGACCGCGATCGAGGCCACGAACAGCACCAGATAGATCGGATTCCAGGCGCCGTAGAAAATCAGCGAGGCGCGCGAGCAGCACCAGGATGCCCGCGCGCGGCGAATGCAATCGCGCCGCGGCAAAGGCGAGCGCAACCGCCGGCAGGAAATTGAAAATGAAGGTGAAGGAGGAAAACAGCATGCGCGGAACGGTTACCTGCGCAACTGATTGACGATGAAGGCGGTGTAGATCGGAACGCCCTCGATGTTGACGTGAAGCTCGTCGTAAAATTGCGCAAGACCGAGGCCCGGCACCGACTGCGCATCGATCATGTCGAAGCCGCAACGCGAGGCGGCCTCGCGGATCAATCCGGCGATCTGCGCTTCATGGGAATCCCACACGCGATCCTCGGCGCGCGCATATTTCACAGCCCAGGGCGGGATGACCACGGTCAACCTGCGAACCTTCGGAACCAGTTCGCACAGCCCGGCCAGAATCGCGGGCGTCCGCGACCCGTTCAGGTCAAACCCCTGATAGTGCGGATGACCGCTAACACGCGCGATCCAGCGCGACAGCGGCTTCTGGCCGGTAATCGGCACGAAGCCGAAATTCCGCGGCTCCGGCGCGGTGTCGTAAGCATTCTGCGACAAGGCGAGATGCGACGCGAACGATTCGCGGATGAACCGGATCAGCGTACCGATCCGCAGCGGCAGGAAATCCCACATCAACTTGCCGACACTCTCGCGCGCAGCCACGTTCAGCGGATAGGTGTAGGCCTGGCGCGTGCCGTCGTTGAAATTGAACGGCGCAACGCTGAGCACGACATGCGCATTGCGAAAGGCATCGGGCCTCAACGTCGCAGCGCCGAGAACGGAGAGAGGATCGCCGGCTTCATAGGCGATGTTGACGGCATAGCCGCGACGCTCGCCGAGCAGGTCGGACGCGGCCACGGGATCGAAGCCATAGAGATTGCGACTTTCGCCGGCAATGATGAGGCCAGGCCGATGGCCGAGAAGCGGCAACTTCGCAGCCATCGCCTGCGGCACGTCGACATGCACGCGCTTGGCGGCGGCGAGCAGCGCCGCCAGCCCGCAGAGCCAGAGCACTGCGGTCAGCAGAAAACTGATCAGCACGAAAGCGCAGGCTCGCGGCAATCGGGCCACGGCCGACGACAGGCTTCCAGATATTGGAGAGAGAAACAGCCGCCATGCCATCTTCAAGCATGACCGGCGGCGACCGACAATACAGGGATTGTGAGGGGGTATGATGTTGCCGGAAAAAAAGCGGTACCGCCGCCTTTCAGGCGCTAGCGGATATTGGACTCGTCCTCGATCCAGTCGTCGTCGGATGCGCGGCGCGATGCTTTTTTGGTCCGGCCGAGCGCGCCGGTGAATTGCGGTTCGCGCGTCGAGGCGTAGCTGCCGCCACGCGCGCGTGAGGCGACCAGTTCGCCCGAGACGGCCTCGGGCTGACAGATCACGCGGCCCGAGGAGCGCCGCATCAGATCGACGTGGATGTGATCGTAGTGATAGACGTTCGAACCCGGTGCCAGCACGGTCGAGAATTGCTGGCAGGCCGCGCCCTGCACGTCGCGCAGGAAGCCCTGCTCCTCCGGCAAACCCTTCCATCCGCCCTTCACCGTGATCACGCGACCGTCCGCGAGCGTGAAGGAAGCGATGTCGAGTGCGTTGCCGAAAGCATGCTCGGAGATGCGCGAATTCGAATTGCCGTTCATGCCGCGGCATGAATAAGCCGAAATCTGCTTGATCTCGACAACGGGCGTACCGAACCAGCGCGTCGCCGACGTCTGCACCGACTCCGTAATCCAGCGATCCAGCGCCGACACCATCGGACACGCCAGCGTTGCCGTCGGCTTGACTGTGACGGGACCGATCGCGGCGGTTTGCGGTGCGGCTCGCGACGGACCAAGCGCAGGCGGCAAAGTCTGCGGACGCGGCGGCTGATATTGCGGATTGCGATACGGCGAGTTCGAAAGCTGCGGCGGCATCCGCTGCGGTGGCGCCTGCTCCTCGATCAAATCGGCATCGTTCTCAAAATCGGGCGATAGTGCCGCGCCGGGCGTCGTCAGCGACACCGGGCCATTTGAGGGACGATATCCCGGCTGCGGAGTATGCGTTGCGCGGATAGGGCTGCGGCTGAGGCGATTGCGGATAGGCGGTTTGCGGCGGCGGCGCATAGCTCGGCGCGGGCTGCGCGCCCGGCCAGCGCGGCTGACCGCCGGCATTCGGAATGGCACCCGGCGGGCGCATGTCCGAGACATAACCGAGCGCCGAATTGTTGTCGCCGAGAGCAGCGACCTTCAACGGATACTCGGCGCCGCAGATGCCCGGACCGGAAATCGATTCGGCGCGCGTGATGTGAACGCCTTCACGCACCGTTCCGGATTTCAGGCAGGTGCGTTCGGCTTCCGCGCGCCAGGGCTCACGCTCAGCGAACTGCAACCAACCACGGCCACAACCTGCAAGCGACACCAGAACGAGCGAGCCGACGAGGGACAAACGAAACGCGCGCGTCATCGCGCGACCTTGGAGGTAATTTTATTAAAGAGTATTCAACGCTTCGCATTTGCAAAAACTTAACCACGTTGCCGCCGGCGCCTGAAACATTTTGGCGGCCAAGTCGTTGACGCGGCAATGACATCTGGAGCGCGGCAAAACGCGTCAGTACTGCTCACTTTTTTGCCGCGAATCGGAGGTTAGTCTTGGAGCGTTGCACCGGGCACTCACGGGGGCATCGCGCTGATTTAACCGGGAGATCCTGCCATGGGCATCACCGCGAAGATCAATGTCATGATGCTATGCGCCGCATTCGGCTTCGTCGGCGCAATATTGATGGGTATTTTCTAGCGTAGGCGCCGGAGGCGGGCGGCCAGCCGCCCGTCTCCGCGACCGCCCGGCGGCCGCCATCGCGGCTCACCTCATGCTTTCCCCTGATTAAGACCGGTAAAAATGCATGCTTAAACAAGCCTGCAGAGCGCTGCCTTAATTCAGGCGGCCGGCTTCACGGTCCGCAATCACCTCTTGTTGTACGAAAACACCGTTGGTCCAGCCTTGGAACCTTAACGGCCTTTGAACCGTTGCTTGGATGGACCCGACCAAAAGAAAACAACAGGGGACAGCGTCCATGTTCAGCACCTTCAGCAAATCCGGCCCAGGCCGTTTCGCCACCGCGGCAGCTCTTTCCGCCCTTTTCGCCCTCACAGGCACGGTTTCGGCCAAGGCCGATCCCCTCGCCCTCATTTTCGGCCAGCAGCAGCGCGCGACTTTCGTCAACGCCTATGCGTATGCGCCGACCGCCGCTCCCGCGATGCCGGCGATCGAGGAGGAAGAAACCACCTCCGCCGAGACGCCCGCGCACCTGAAGCGCCAGATCGTCAGCTATGCCGGCCGCGAAGCCGCAGGCACGATCATCGTCGATACCCCGAACACCTATCTTTATTACGTCCTCGGCGGCGGCAAGGCGGTGCGTTACGGCATCGGCGTCGGCCGCGAGGGCTTCACCTGGTCCGGCACGCAATCGGTGACCAAGAAGGCCGAGTGGCCGGATTGGACGCCGCCCACCGAAATGCTTCAGCGTCAGCCTTATCTGCCGCGCTTCATGTCCGGCGGTCCGGGCAACCCGCTCGGCGCGCGTGCGATGTATCTCGGCGGCACGATCTACCGCATCCACGGCACCAACAATCCGTCCACCATCGGCCAGCGCGTCTCGTCGGGCTGTATCCGCCTGACCAATGAAGATGTTGCGGACCTCTATTCCCGCGTCACCGTCGGCACCAAGGTTGTGGTGCTGCCGATGACGACCCGCACCGCCTCGCGCTGATCGGCGGGCGACGCCGGGCAGATCCCGGCCGCGCCAGATATCGACCGCATAACGGAACGCCTTCCACAGGATAAAGTGGAAGGCGTTTCGCGTTTGACGGCCAGCGCTTTCCACTTTTCCGCAAAATGCTCCAAGGCTACGCTCCAGCGCCACGAAGCAGCCAGCCTCAGGCCGCTTGCCGGCCATGACGGAGCAACGACCGAATGCTTGCCCTCGCCCTCCCCACGCTGCTGACGCTTGTTGCTGCTGCAATCTTCCTGACGCTGGAGCGCGTTGCACCGGGGCGCGAATTGCCCAATGCACCGGGCTGGTATCTGCGCGCGCTTTTCATCAACGCCTGCCAGATCGCCATCACGCTCTCCACCGCCACGCTGTGGACCAAACTGTTCGGCGCGGCATCGCTGTTTCATCTCGGCGCGCTGCAGATGCCGGTGCTCGAAGGCTTCATCGGCTGGTTTGTCGGCACGTTCTTCTTTTACTGGTGGCACCGCATCCGCCATCGGCAGGGCTGGTGGCTGGTCTTTCACCAGATCCATCATTCACCGGCGCGCATCGAAGCGCTGACCTCGTTCTACAAGCACCCGGTTGAGATCGTGGCCAACTCGGCGCTGGCCGCGGCGATCCTGTATCCGCTGCTCGGCTCCACGCTCGAAGGCGCGCTGTGGTTCAACTTCTTCGCCGCCACGGGCGAATTCTTCTATCATTCGAATTTCAAGTCACCGCGCTGGCTGAAATATTTCATCCAGACGCCGGAGTTGCATTCGATCCATCATCAGCTTGACGTGCACCAGTACAATTTCGCCGACTTGCCGATCTGGGACCGGCTGTTCGGAACCTATCGCGATACCGACGACTTTGCCGAGCAATGCGGATTCCCGGAGAACAACGAACGCCATCTCATGCGGATGCTCGCGTTCCGCGACGTCTACAAGGGCTGAGATATTCGGGCTGAGACGCCCTAGCGCTTCATCGAAGCCGGCGGCGCACTCTGGTTGTAATAGGTCTGCATCGCGGCATAGCCGAGCACGATGCCGACGATCACCGAGACGGCGACGATGATGAAATTGCGCATGGAAAGGCCCTTGTTGGACAGCGACGCTTGATCTACAGCGTAGCCCGGCCATTGGCCATAGAGGAAGGGCCGCACACCATGACCAGCGACACCACGAGCAATTTTCCCGACCGTCTCTCGACCAATCCGGAAAGCCCGCATTACAACGAAGAGATTCTGTCGCGCGACGTCGGCATCCGTTTCAACGGCGCCGAGAAAACCAATGTCGACGAGTATTGCATCAGCGAGGGCTGGATTCGCGTCACCGCGGGCAACGCCAAGGACCGCTACGGCCGGCCGCTCACGATCAAGCTCAAGGGCACGGTTGAGCCCTATTTCAAGACGCCGGGAGCGGCCTGATCCACGCAGCGCTGTAAGGTTACCGGCCGCGAAAACAGTGAAAATCTCCATAAATCTCCCCTAATTAACATTACCTCCTCAGGTTACCACCTGAAACGGGAACTCTGCCTCGTCATAGACGTTGTTCTGTCGATGTTTGGCCGCTTTATCGGTTGAAACCAACCGTTCCCTTTCACTGCCGTGGAGCCTTTTCGATGAAAAAAATTCTGGCGCTTGCGCCGCTGCTTCTTCTCGCCACTCCCGCCGCCGCCCAGCAAAGCCAGTATGAGAGTCTCGTGCAGTCGCACGCGGCCGCCAATGGCGTGCCGGTGTCGCTGGTGCATCGCGTGATCATGCGCGAGAGCCGCTACAATCCCCGCGCCGTCGGACGCGGCGGCGCCATGGGCATGATGCAGATCAAGCTCGCGACCGCGCGCGGCATGGGTTACTCGGGCGGCGCGCAGGGCCTGCTCGACGCCAACACCAATCTCACTTACGCGGTGAAATATCTCGCCGGCGCCTATCGCGTCGCAGGCGGCAATCACGATCGCGCCGTCGGTTATTACGCGAGCGGCTATTATTACGCCGCCAAGCGCCAGGGCATCACGCGGACTGTCGCCGTGACCGAAGTCACGCCGGCGACATCTCCGCTGCAGGCGTTCGCGTTCGCAGCACCCGAGCCCAAGACACGCAGCGCCCGCAACCGGCCCTGCGCGCTGTGGTTCCGGCGCCGGAAGCCCCGGCGCAACCGTCCGTAACGCGTTGACAGAAGCCGCTGGCGGCTTAAGTTAAAGACGTTCCGAGGGGGGCTCCGCAGGGAGCTGAGATACCGCGTAATGCGCGGTGACCCTTTGAACCTGATCCGGGTCATGCCGGCGAAGGGACAGGGATGTTTAAGCAGACCAATTCACGCACCTTTGCGTCCATAAACGTGATCGGTGCCGGCATTGCCGGCGCCTGGCACGCGCTTGCTGGCGCGCGCCGGTCATCGCGTCACGCTGATCGAGCGCGACAGCGCAGCATGACGCACGGCGCCAGTCATTTCGCCGGCGGCATGCTGGCGCCGTGGTGCGAGCGCGAAAGCGCCGGAACCCGCGCGTCGCGCGTCTGGGCCAGCGGTCGCTCGATCTGTGGCGCAGAGGAATTCGGCGACACGTCCGTCAACGGGTACGCTGGTCGTGGCGCATCCGCGCGACCGCGCCGACTTCGACACGCTTCGCCGCGCGCACGCAACGGCCACGAGCGGCTCGACGCCGACGGCATCGCCGCCCTCGAGCCCGCTCTCGCCGGGCGCTTTCGCGAGGCGCTGTTCTTTCCGGACGAGGCCCATCTCGAGCCGCGCGAGGCGCTGCCGGACCTGCACGCGCGTGTGCTCGAAGCGCGGCGTCGACCATCCACTTCGGCGTCGAGCGATCGCGCGACGGGACCGGAAGGCTCGTCGTCATCGACTGCCGCGGCCTCGCCGCGCGCGACCGCCTCCCGATCTGCGCGGCGTGCAGCGGCGAGATGCTGTCGTCGAAACCTCCGAGATCTGCCTGTCGCGCCCGGTGCGCCTGCTGCATCCGCGCATGCCGCTCTACGTCGTGCCGCGCGGCGACGACCTCTTCATGATCGGCGCGACCATGATCGAGAGCGACGATACGCGGGCCGATCGCGTGCGCTCGGCGCTGGAATTGCTCAGCGCGGCCTACGCGCTGCATCCCGCCTTCGGCGAGGCCGCATCGTCGAGATCGGCGTCGGCGCTGCGCCCCGCCTTCCCCGACAACCTGCCCCGCGTCACCGGCTCGAGCGGCGCGCAGATCTGCGTCAACGGGCTTTATCGCCACGGCTTCCTGCTGGCGCCCGCGCTGGCCGAGCTGACGCTGGCCTATGTCGAGCGCGGTGCGATCGACGATGAGGTGATGCGATGCAGCTGATCGTCAACGGCGAAGCACATGGAGACGCAGGCTGCGACCGTCGCCGCGCTGCTCGGCGAACTCGGCTACGAGGGCAATGTCGCGACCGCGGTCAATGAGCGAGATCGTGTCGCGCCGCAACTGGGCGCAGCGACGGCGCTCAATGACGGCGACGAATCGAAGTCATCACGCCGCGGCAGGGAGGCTGACCGATGGCTGATCGTCTCCTTCTACGGCAAGACCTTCGCCTCGCGCCTGCTGATCGGCACCGCGCTCTATCCCTCGCCCGCGATCATGCAGGCCGCGATCCGCGAGGCCTCCGGCGCGAGATCGTCACCGTGTCGGTGCGCCGCGAGGCGGCGGGCGGCAAGGCCGGCGCGTCGTTCTGGGCGCTGATCCGCGAGCTCGACGTCGCGTGCTGCCGAACACCGCCGGCTGCCACACCGCGCGCGACGCCATCACGACCGCGCAGCTCGCGCGCGAACTCTTCAACACGCCTGGATCAAGCTCGAGGTCATCGCCGACGACGACACGCTGCAGCCCGATGTCGTCGGCCTCGTCGAGGCAGCGGCGAGCCTCGTCAAGGACGGCTTCGAGGTGTTTCCCTATTGCACCGAGGACCTCGGCGTGGCGCAGCGCCTCGTCGATGCCGGCTGCCGCGTCATCATGCCATGGGCGTCGCCGATCGGCAGCGCACGCGGCATCGTCAACGCGCCCGCGCTGCAAACTGCTGCGCGCACGCTTGCCCGACATCACGCTGGTGGTCGATGCCGGGCTCGGCGCGCCGTCGCATGCGGCCCACGCCATGGAGCTGGGCTACGACGCCGTGCTGCTCAACACCGCCGTCGCCAAGGCCGGCGATCCGGTCGCGATGGCGCGGCGCCTTCCGGCTCGCCGTCGAATGCCGGCCACGCCGCGCATCGCGCCGGACTGATGGGCCCGCGCGACTTCGCCTCCCCTTCAACCCCTGTCGTTGGGACACCCTTCTGGCATGCCGTATCCTGACCGCTTCTATCCGGTGATCGACTCCCTCGCCTGGGTGACGCGCCTTGTCGCGCTCGGCGTCGGCACGGTGCAATTGCGCATGAAGGAGCTGTCGGACGACGAAGCGACCGTGGCGGTGGCCGAGGCGCTGTCCATCACGCGCGGCACGCACACCAAGCTCGTCGTCAACGATTACTGGCGCGCGGCCATCGACGCCGGCGCGCAGCATCTGCATCTCGGCCAGGAAGATCTGGCCGAGGCCGACGTCAAAGCGATCCGCAGCGCCGGGCTGACGCTCGGTCTCTCCACCCATGACGAGGCCGAACTCGATTTCGCGTTGAGCCACAAGCCGGATTACGTCGCGCTCGGCCCCGTCTTCGAGACGACGCTGAAGGCGATGCGCTTTGATCCGCAAGGCGTGCCGCGCGTCACCGAATGGAAGAAGCGCGTCGGCGACATTCCGCTGGTCGCCATCGGCGGCATCAAGCTCGAACAGGCGGACGCCATCTACGCGGCCGGCGCCGACTCAATCGCGGTCGTCAGCGACATCACCCAGAATCCCGATCCGGATGCGCGCGTGCGCGCCTGGCTCTCTCTCACCATGCAAGCAGCCTGAGCTCGCTTCGCGCAAATATAAAAGACCACGGAGGAAACCATGAACGTCCATTCCAAGGCGAAGCCCGCCGTCACCACCGGATCGCTTCCCGCCTCGCGCAAGATCCATGCTGTGCCAGACGCCGCGCCCGACATCCGCGTGCCGCTGCGCGAAATTCAACTGAGCGAAGGCGCGGGCGAGCCCAACCTTCCCGTCTACGACACCTCCGGCCCCTACACCGATCCGAATGTCATCATCGACGTCAACGCCGGTCTGCCGCGCCCGCGCACGGCCTGGGTCAAGGAGCGCGGCGGCGTCGAGGAATATGACGGCCGCAACATCAAGCCCGAAGACAACGGCAACGTCTCGGCAGTCGCATGCCGCGACCGCCTTCAAGGCGTTCCACAAGCCGCTGCGCGGCGTCGGCGACGCGCCGATCACGCAGCTCGAATACGCGCGCGCGGCATCATCACCAAGGAGATGATCTACGTCGCCCAGCGCGAGAACCTCGGCCGCAAGCAGCGCTCGATCGCGCCAAGGCCGCTCTGGCCGATGGCGAAAGCTTCGGCGCCGCGATTCCCGAGTACATCACGCCGGAATTCGTGCGCGACGAGATCGCGCGCGGCCGCGCGATCATTCCCTGCAACATCAATCATGCCGAGCTGGAGCCGATGATCATCGGCCGCAACTTCCTGGTGAAGATCAACGCCAATATCGGCAACTCGGCCGTCACCTCGTCGGTCGAGGAGGAAGTCGACAAGATGGTGTGGGCGATCCGCTGGGGCGCGGACACGGTCATGGATCTCTCGACAGGCCGCAACATCCACACCACGCGCGAATGGATCCTGCGCAATTCGCCGGTGCCCATCGGCACCGTGCCGATCTATCAGGCGCTGGAGAAATGCGACGGCGATCCGGTCAAGCTGACCTGGGAGATCTACAGGGACACGCTGATCGAGCAGTGCGAGCAGGGCGTCGATTACTTCACCATCCATGCCGGCGTGCGGCTCGCGCTACGTGCCGCTGACCGCCAACCGCGTCACCGGCATCGTCTCGCGCGGCGGCTCGATCATGGCCAAGTGGTGCCTCGCGCATCACAAGGAGAGCTTCCTCTACGACGCATTTCGACGAGATCTGCGACCTCATGCGCAAATACGACGTGTCGTTCTCGCTCGGCGACGGCTTGCGTCCCGGCTCGATCGCGGACGCCAACGACCGCGCGCAGTTCGCCGAACTGGAGACGCTGGGCGAACTGACGCAGATCGCCTGGAAGAAGGGCTGCCAGGTGATGATCGAGGGCCCCGGCCATGTGCCGATGCACAAGATCAAGATCAACATGGACAAGCAGCTGAAGGAATGCGGCGAAGCGCCGTTCTATACGCTCGGGCCGCTGACGACCGACATCGCGCCGGGCTACGACCACATCACCTCGGGCATCGGCGCGGCGATGATCGGCTGGTTCGGCTGCGCGATGCTCTGCTACGTCACGCCGAAGGAGCATCTGGGCCTGCCCAACCGCGACGACGTCAAGACCGGCGTCATCACCTACAAGATCGCGGCGCACGCCGCCGATCTCGCCAAGGGCCATCCGGCGGCGCAGCTGCGCGACGATGCGCTGTCACGCGCGCGCTTCGATTTCCGCTGGGAGGACCAGTTCAACCTCGGCCTCGATCCCGACACCGCGCGCGCCTATCACGACGAGACGCTGCCGAAGGAAGCCCACAAGGTCGCGCATTTCTGCTCGATGTGCGGACCGAAATTCTGCTCGATGAAGATCACGCAGGATGTGCGCGACTACGCGGCAACGCTGAACGACCCCAATTCGATCGGCCTGTCGCAGAAGGGCGTGATCGAGGACGGCATGGCGCAGATGAGCGCCAAGTTCAAGGAAATGGGCGAGAACCTCTATCTCGACGCCGACCGCGTGAAGGAAAGCAACAAGGTGCTGTAACGGCATGACGGCAACACCTCCGCTGCCGGATCTGCTCCGCGACGGATTGGACCTTGTATTTGTCGGAACGGCGGCTGGCCGAAAGTCAGCCGCCGTTTCTGCGTATTACGCCCATCCCGGCAACCGCTTCTGGCGCACGCTCGCGAGCGTCGGCCTGACGCCGCGGCTTTATCTGCCGCACGAATTCCCGAGCCTGCTCGATCTCGGCATCGGCTTCACCGACATGTCGAAAGTCGGCATCGGCATGGATCACGAGATCGCAGCAGAGCATTTCGACCGCACCGCGTTCGACGACAAGATGCGACGCTACAGGCCACGCATCGTCGCCTTCACCAGCAAGAAGGCCGCGAGCGTCTGGCTGAATGTGCCGACCGGCAAGATCGCGCTCGGCCGGCAGGAGCCGCGCAATGGTTTTCCCATGACGTTCGTGTTGCCGTCACCATCGGGTGCAGCGACGCGCACCTGGGATGAGCGGCCGTGGCGTGAGCTGGCGGCGGCCGTTCGAAATACGCCCTCACGTTTGTGACAATGCACATTTTCGATTCATTGAAGTAACGCGCCACGCTCGTCATTGCGTGAATTTTGCCTATATTGATTCGCGACAGCGATTTGCTTCGCGCGACTACGGACAACGGCGAGATTCAAAGACCCATCATGGCGCGATCACCCATTCAGGCTGCAGGCGGCATCGTCGTGCGCAGCGGCGACAAGCCGCTGATCGCGGTGGTGCAGCGGCGCAAGGATCGCGGCTGGGTGCTGCCCAAGGGCAAGCTCAATCGCGGCGAGAGCGCGCTCGCGGCCGCCCGGCGCGAGGTGATCGAGGAAACCGGCCACGATGTCGTCGTGCATGAATTCATCGGCACGATTTCCTACAAGACGCGCGAGGCGCCGAAGGTCGTGCAGTTCTGGCGGATGCAAGCTGTTGAAGCGCCGCCACGTCCGCTGATGAAGGATATCCGCGCGGTCGCGTGGCTGCCGCTCAGTGCGGCGGTCAAACGCCTGTCGCTGCCGCGCGAGCAATTGTTCCTGCGCAATATCGGTCCGCTGGCGCTCAGTCTGGCGCGTCAGACGGCACCCGCACATGAAGCCGCGCGTGCTTCAACGCCTGCCGCCGACAATCCCAATCAGGCCGACGGCAAATCCGCGCCTGCCTTGGGGAGCTTCCTCGATGTGTTCCGCATCGGGCTGCGGCAGTTGCGACTGCTGTCGCGGCTGCGCGCGGCGCGCACCGACGCCCGGTAGAGCGCGCGCCTATTTCTTTTTCTGCTTCGGATTGATCTGCATCGCGGGCGCAGCCGGCGTCGGCGTCACGTCGCGCGCACCTGACCATGGGTCGTTGCTCGCCTTTTGCTGAATGGGCACACGCGCCGACGCGGCGCGCGCCGCCTCTTCGCGCGCCCTGGCGCGGGCCTTGTCTTCTTCGCTCACTTCCTTGTCGGCGCCGAGCGAGAGACCGGGTGTCGGCATTTGCGCCGATGCAGAGCCCGACGCACGAACCAGCGTCGAAGCAGCCAGCACTGTCACGGCAAACAAAATCAGAACGCGTCGCATGGGTGTGTCCTCGGAAAACATGGTCCTTGCAGATCCGCTGCCGCGCGGACGCAAAATCCGCCCCGCACGCCGGCAGCAACATTACCTAACATTAAGCCATCATGGCCGAATTCTGGCAGCGACATTCATCACGCATTCAAGTCGAAAATGAAACTATCAGCGAACCGGAGCGTTGGTTCCACTCATTGGTGAAACGCATCCCGGTTCAAGCGGAGGCTGTATCATGAAGGCAACCATTCTCGCCCTCGCCACGGCGGCTACTGTGGCGGTCGGTACCCTGGCTCCTGCGCCGGCGGAAGCGCGCGGCGGCCGTATCGCGGCCGGCGTCATCGGCGGTCTGGCAGCGGGCGCCATCATCGGCGGCGCGCTGGCGAGCCGTCCGGGCTATGCCTACCCGCAAGCGAGCTACGGCTATTACGAGCCGGCTTATGCCCGGCCCTGCCAGATTCGCCGCGAGCGGTTCTGGGACGGCTATGGCTGGCGGGTCCGCCGGGTTCAGGTCTGTTACTAGGGCATGACCCGTGGGTGGGACCGGTTTTCGGAAAAGGTCATGCCCACTAAAAAGACACCCCTGCGACAATCTGACCTAGGCTGAATTCAGGAGCCCCGTGGCCGGTATCCCCGTCCGGCCCGGGGCTTTTGACTCTCTGGAGGGGCGTCAGTGACCGGCCCGGGAGGCACCCGCCGTCCGTCCGGTTAAGTCTTCGGGTGATAACGGCCGTGCAAATACGGGCTTTCACTTAACGACATCTTCGGGAGTGGCTTTTATAAAGGGGATAATCCGGCTAAATATCGCCGCAAGTCGTATGCATGAGTCCAAACGCCCTTGCGCCAGAAGGTGCAGCTTGAGGAGATCTCTATGAAGAAGGCAATTACCGTCGCGATCGCCGCTCTTGCGTTCGCCGGCACCATGGCCGCGTCCGTGACGGATGCGTCCGCGCAGCGTCGCGGCGGCGCAGTTGCAGCCGGCGTGATCGGCGGCCTCGCGGCCGGCGCCATCATCGGCGGTGCTCTCGCCAACCGTCCGGCCTATGCGGCGCCTCAGCCCTATTACGGCTACGCCCCCGGACCGGTGTATGTCGCACCGCGCTGCTGGACCGAGCGCCAGCGCGTTTGGGATCCGTATCGCGGCGTCTGGCGCACCCAGCGCGTGCGCGTCTGCGACTAAGCCTTTCGCTTTGACGCGTTTTCTTCAGGCGAGCCGGTCACCACTTCGCTTGAAAACGCTTTAGGCGGATCGCAACGATCGAGTTTAAGAAAGCCCGGCGGTGACGCCGGGCTTTTTTGTTGTTTTGATTTTGCTTCGTCTCGTTGACGCATGATCTTGTCCGAAAACCGGTCCCCGCTTTTCGGGATCATGCGTTACCGCGCACTCGACAGCGCATTGAGAACACCCGTCGTCGGCCAGCAATCCAGCGCAAGCCCTTTGGCCTTCTGGAACGCACCGAGCGCGGCGCGCGTCTGCATGCCGGCCTTGCCGTCGATCTTGTCGGCATAGAGCCTGAGCCGCGTCAGATGCTGCTGCATGCGCTCGACATCCGCCGTGCGCATCTGCGTCTGCTTGCCCCAGGGCGCCTCGAAGCGCGGACCACCGGCAATGCGATCGGCGAGATGGCCGACGAACAGCACGTAGAGATCGGAAAAATTGTAATCCTTGAGCACGAAGTAATTCTTCGTGGTCAGGAACGCAGGCCCATAAGCGCCCTCCGGCTGCAACAGCGACGCCGGCTGCGCGCGTTCCTGCGCGCTGAGAGTCCGTCCATGCGCCGGCACGAATCCCGCCGCGAGCCATTCGGAAATCGGCCGCGTCACTTCCGGCACGCCCTGGCTGCAATCGGCATTGCGCGGTGCGCGCACTTCGTAGGCGAAGCGCATGCCGTTCTGCCAGCCCTTGCTGACGAGCTGCTGCGCAGTCGACGCCAGCGCATCGGGCACCGACGTCCAGATATTGATACGTCCGTCGCCGTCGAAATCGACGCCGTTCTTGTAAAGCTCTCCCGGCAAAAACTGCGTCAGTCCCATCGCGCCCGCCCATGACGAGCGCATGTTGGCGAGACTGACATGACCGTCTTGCAGAATCTTCAGCGCGGTGACGAACTCCTCGCGAAACTGCTCCTTGCGCCGTCCGACATAGGCCTGCGTCGCCAGCACGCGGATCGCATTGTGCGGCAGCGGATGGCGGCCATAGTCGCTCTCGCGTCCCCAGATCGCCAGAACGACAGACGCGGGCACGCCGAAGCGCCGCTCGATGGCGGAGAGCGTGTCGCGATGCTTCTGCATCAATTGCCGGCCATGGGCGGCGAGCGCAGCGATGCGTCGATTCGCGAATGTAATCGGCCGGCACCTGGATGAACTCGGCCTGCGTCGGCGGCGGCTTCGTCTGGCCGGGCAGGACAAGATCGGGCAGCTTGTAGTCGGGCTCAAGGCCGCGCGTCGCGGCCTCGAATGTCGCGCGCGTGACGCCGAGCTTTTGCGCCTGCGGCCACAGCGATTCGATAAAGCGCGTGAAGGCCGCGTCGGCGGCGCGCACGGGACGAGCCGGCGCCAGCAGCGCGATCAGCAAGGTGGCAAGCGAGGCGATGCGGCGCAGCGACATCGGCTCGCCTCCGTCAGTGGTGAGCCTTGACTGGTGCGCGCAGATGATCGGGCACGTCAGGCGGCGTGGTTTGCGACAGCCGGTCGACATAGGCGATGCCGATCGCCGAGAGGATGAATGTCACGTGGATGATGGTCTGCCACATCACGCCTTCGGTGGTGTAGTTGGTGCGGCCGGTGCCGAGCCCGCCCGCCTCGATGAAGGTGCGCAGCAGGTGGATCGAGGAAATGCCGATGATCGCCATGGCGAGCTTGATCTTGAGCACGCTGGCATTGACGTGACTGAGCCATTCCGGCTGGTCCGGGTGGCCTTCAAGATGCAGCCGCGACACGAAGGTTTCGTAGCCGCCGACGATCACCATGACCAGCAGGTTCGAGATCATCACCACGTCGATCAGGCCCAGCACGACCAGCATGATCTGCTGCTCGCTGAAAGAGGTGGCATGGGTGATCGAGGTGCCACAGTTCCTTCAGGAAGAGGACGACGTAGACGGCCTGCGCGACGATCAGGCCGACATAGAGCGGCAAGTTGAAGCCAGCGCGAGCCGAAGATGATCATCGGCAGGGGCGCGAGGCTCAGATCGCCGCGCCGCGGTGTCGGGGTATCGGGGGTAAATGACATGGACACCACTTAAGTGAGCGGGGACGAAAAGTCAGCGCGACATTGTTTCGCGCATCCCAGGGTTTCGCGCATTAACGCGTCAGCTTCTTGTACTTGATCCGGTGCGGAATGGTGGAATCCTGTGCCGAGCCGCCGCATCTTGTCGGCCTCGTAATCCTGGAAATTGCCCTCGAACCACTCGACATGGCTCTCGCCCTCGAAGGCGAGGATGTGGGTGGCGATACGGTCGAGGAACCAGCGATCATGGCTGATGATGACGGCGCAGCCGGCGAAATCCTCGAGCGCCTCTTCGAGCGCGCGCAGCGTATCGATGTCGAGGTCGTTGGTCGGCTCGTCGAGCAGCAGAAGATTGGCGCCGGACTTCAGCATCTTGGCCAGATGCACGCGGTTGCGTTCACCGCCCGACAGCGAGCCGACCTTCTTCTGCTGATCGCCGCCCTTGAAGTTGAACGACGAACAATAGCCGCGCGAATTCACCTCGCGCTTGCCGAGCAGGATGATGTCGTTGCCGTCGGAGATTTCTTCCCAGACGTTCTTCTTCGGGTCGAGAGTGTCGCGCGACTGATCGACATAACCCAGATGCACCGTCTCGCCGACGGTGATCGTGCCCGCGTCGGGCTTCTCCTGCCTGGTGATCATGCGGAACAGCGTGGTCTTGCCGGCGCCGTTCGGGCCGATGACGCCGACGATGCCGCCCGGCGGCAGCTTGAAGGTCAGGTTGTCGATCAGCAGGCGGTCGCCGAAGCCCTTGGTGAGGCCTTCGAAATCGACCACGTTCTGGCCGAGGCGCTCGGCGACCGGAATGACGATCTGCGCGGTCTGCGTCTGCTTGTCGTTGGCCTGCTTGAGCAAATCCTCGTAGCGCTGATAGCGCGCCTTGGACTTGGCCTGACGGGCCTTGGGCGAGGCCGCGATCCATTCCTGCTCGCGCGCCAGCGTCTTCTGATGGGCGGCGTCCTCGCGGCCTTCCTGTGCGAGGCGCTTCTGCTTCTGCACCAGCCAGGAGGAGTAGTTGCCCTCGTAGGGAATGCCCTTGCCGCGATCGAGTTCGAGAATCCAGCTCGTGACGTTGTCGAGGAAGTAGCGATCGTGGGTCACGATCAGGATCGCGCCCGGATAGTTGCGCAGATGGCCTTCGAGCCACGACACGGATTCGGCGTCGAGATGGTTGGTCGGCTCGTCGAGCAGCAACAGTTCCGGCTGCGCCGAGCAGCAAGCGGCACAGCGCGACGCGGCGGCGCTCGCCGCCCGAGAGCTTGCGTCACATCGGCATCGTCCGGCGGACAGCGCAGCGCGTCCATCGCCTGATCGACCTTGGAATCGAGATCCCACAGCCCCTTGGCCTCGATCTCGTCCTGCAGCTTGGTCATCTCGTCGGCGGTCTCGTCGGAATAGTTCATCGCGAGTTCGTTGTAGCGATCGAGAATCGCCTTCTGCGGCGCGACGCCTTCCATGACGTTCTCGCGCACCGACTTCGCCGCATCGAGCTGCGGTTCCTGCTCGAGATAGCCGACGCGCGCGCCCTCGGCGACCAAGCCTTCGCCGACGAATTCCTTGTCGATGCCGGCCATGATCCGCAGCAGCGTCGACTTGCCCGAGCCGTTGACGCCGAGCACGCCGATCTTGGCGTCCGGGTAGAACGACAGATGGACGTTATCGAGCACCTTGCGGTTGCCCGGATAGGTCTTCGACAGACCCTGCATGTGGTAGATGAACTGGCGTGCCATACTTATCCCTGTCCCCTGCGCGCCGCTGATGTAGAGGCCCGGGCCTTAAAGAGCAAGCAAATGGGCCTCAAACCGCGCCCCCGCCCGGCCCGATTGCCGGAGTTCCCGCAGCTCGCGGCAGGTCACCATTTGGAAAGCCTAATTTCGGTTCGGCCTTATTCATTGCGTCAAACAAGACGTTTTTAATCGTTTCCGGCGCACCGTGACGAACCCAGCGCCTGCTGCCAGCGACTACAGAGCAGGCACGTGAAAACGACACGGACTGCGCCATGGCTGCCATCACCACCTCGATCCGCGACACGCTCGTCACGAGCCTGACGGCTCAAGATCTGCCGCTCGACGAACGCTTCGAACGCCGCACCGCCAGCGTTCAGACCGTCGTCCGCCTGATCTCGGATGTCCTGTTCAATCCGTACCGTCCCGAGCGCCATTACATGCGCGGCCCCGGCCCCGCCTGGCGCCGCAAGCACGGAACGGCGCGTCCGGCGGCTTAGGGCCGGACGATCCTGATTGTCCGCAAAAAACGCTGATTATCTGACGGTCTGCGTCGGCAGCGGCGGCAACGACGCACCCGGCTGAATGCCGTTTGGCGACCACGGCAGGTCGTTGCGCGCAGCCTGGCTGGCACCGGCAGGAACCGGCGTCGCAGGACCCGCAGCGCCCGCGACATTGGCGGGCGCCTTGCCCGGCCAGACCACGACGCGGGTTCCGACCTTCACGCGCTCGAACAGATCCATCACGTCTTCATTGAGCATGCCGACGCAGCCCGACGACACGAACTGTCCGATCGTCGAGGGCTGGTTGGTGCCGTGAATGCGATAGACCGTGCTGCCGAGATACATCGCGCGCGCGCCCATCGGATTGCCTTCGCCGCCGCTCATGAAGCGCGGCAGATAAGGCTGACGCTCGATCATTTCCGCGGGCGGATGCCAATCCGGCCACTCGGCCTTCTTGGTGATCTTCTGCGTACCGTTCCAGGTGAAACCGTCGCGACCGACGCGCACGCCGTAGCGCATGGCGCGACCGCCACCCATCACCAGATACAAATGCGTATTCGCCGTATCGACGATGATCGTGCCGGCAGGTTCCTTCGTCTGGAACGCGACTTCCTGACGTCGCAGATGCGGCGGCAATTCCTTCATCGGGCCGGTTTCGGGCTGGTCTTCCACCGGCAGCGCCGACAGTTGCATCGGCTGACCCGGAGCAGCCTGACCCGGCTGGCCCGGCGCCTGCTGCAGCGACGGGGCCGAACCGACCGCACCGACATCGCTGGGCGGACGCATGCTGCCCGGAGCCGCGGCATTGTTGTCCGGCGCGATCACGCCGCCCGGCTGGTTGTTGCTGTAAGCCGGCTGCTGGTTCGGCGGATAGGGGTAAGGCTGATTTGACGGATAAGCCTGTTGCTGCTGCGAGCCGTAGGACGGCTGCGTGTTCAGCGGCTGCTGATCGACGCGGCGGCTCGGTGCGATGCCCTGACCCGGAGGCGACAGTGCGGTCGAGCCGGCATCCTCGTCGTCGAGATCGTCGAAATCCGGCACATTCACCTGCGGCGGCGCGGGATATTGCTGGGCGGGCGGATAGGGCTGCACGGGATAGGACCGCTGCACGGGCGGATAGCCTTGCGACAGCGCAGGCGATGCGCTCACGACAGCCAGCAACGGCAGCGCCGCGGCAACGGCGACAAAAGAGAAAGAGGCCGATCGAGCCATTCCGGATTCCCGTCTGAAAATTTGAAATTCGCGTGTGTTCGTCAGGAGATCGCCCATGATAAGGGCACATTCAAGACATTCCGTAAAAAAACCCGGCCCAAGCGGCTCAATTTCCTGACAGCAGCGCGTGATGGGCGCTTTTTTCGGCCATTTCCCTGCCCCTGTGCCCATTCCGTCGCACTGGAACAAGAATCGGCAGCGAAGCCACAGCCGCGTCATCTCAGCTGATTCATATCGTCTCGGTCCTGTTCTAATCTTTCCTGGGCTGATTCGGCGGCGGTTTTTCCCGCTCCTGCCCATTCGTCTTCCCGTGTGAAGCGTTGTGTTGCGTACCCAAGCACCGGCCCGGCCGCTGCTGGCTTTTCTCTATTTTCCGATTCCAAGGACGTCCGCGAAGGACCGATTGTTCAATGCTGCCAGGCCTCAAATTTCTCTGCGCATCCGTGCTGCTGGCTGTGGCGATCGTCACTTTCGCGCTCGGCGCCGCCGCCCTTCTGCGTGCCACGCACGAGAATTTCGCCAGCGTCCAGACCTGGAAATCGCCGGCGGAGACGGTGACCGCCTTTGTTCCGCATCCCGACCCGCGTCACGACATGCCGACGCTGGCCATCCTGCAGATCGAACTCTCTCCAGCTGAACGCGACGCGCCGCGCGAGGCGATGCCGGCGATCCCCGTCAAGATCGAGCCTCTCGCGGAACCCGTCGTCGCACTTGCACCGCCGCCCGCAGCCACCGCGCCCCGCATCGTCGTCGCTTCGCTGCCGCCTCAGGCCGAAGACACACCGCCGGTCGTCGCCCTGCCTGTTCTCGCCGCCGTGCCGCGTCTTCAGCGTCGCATCGGTCCGCTCTTGATGCCGGAGATCGCGGTCAACGATGCGCCGCCGGTCAATTATGCGAGCCTCGATCCGGCGACGTTCGAACGCGATGTCGCGCCGCTTGAACTGGCGCCGCTGCCGCGTCCGCGTCCCAGTGTCGTGACGTTGCGCCTGTCGCCGCGCGCGGCAATGCGCCGGCGTCTTCTGCTTCAGCGGCGCTATGCCAGCGTGCAGCCCGCAATACCGGCACAAAATACTTCAGTGCCGTTTGTGTTCCCGCCGATCTTCAACAGCAACTCGCCTTAGTGATCTAGCCCGTCTGCAGCGGCGGGCCGTCCGGCAATCCCCACTCGGCCCATGAACCGTCATAGAGCGCGGTGTTCGCGACGCCTATGCGATACAGCGCCAGATTGAGCGCCGCCGCCGTCACGCCCGATCCGCAACTTGTCACGATCGGCTGCGCCAACTCGACACCGGCATTGTCGAACAGCTTGCGCAATTCATCCGGCGCTTTCATCGCACCCGTCGCCGCATCGCTGAGCGAACCGAACGGCACATTGAAGCTTGCGGGAATGCGCCCCGAGCGGCGTCCGGGCCATGGCTCCGCAACCGCGCCGGCGAAGCGTTCCGGCGTGCGCGCATCCACCACCTGCTCGGCGCGCGAGCGCAGATTGTCGAGAAGCTCGCTCTTGCTGCGCACGCGTGCGACATCGGCGCGCGCCGTGAAATGCGCGGGCTTGGCCCAGGTCGGTTCCGCGGTCACCGCGCCGCCCGCGGCGCGCCATGCCTTCAGCCCGCCGTCGAGCAGCTTGACGTCGTTGCGTCCGAACAGGCGAAACGTCCACCACGCGCGCGGCGCGCCCATCCAGTTGCCGGCATCGTAGATGAGGACGTCATGCTCATCGCCGATGCCGAGAAGGCCGGCATTGTGCGCGAACTGGCCGGCATCGGGAAACATGTGCGGCAACGCGCTGGTGCGATCGGCAATCGCATCGATGTCGAAGAACACCGCGCCCGGAATATGCGCGGCTGCGTAGTCCTGCGTCGCCGTTGGCAGAACGCCCGGCATCTTGAACGACGCATCCACGATCCGCAGCTTCGGATCGCCGAGGCGGGCCGTGAGCCAGGCCGTCGAAACAAGGGGATCGTCGTTCATGGTGGGCCCCGCCTGATACCGGAAATTGCAGCAGCAGCATCTGGATACAGCCTGCCGTGCATGTCCGGAACATCATGCCGCGCCGGCGTTTCGGAACCAAGAACCCGTGACCCTCCAGGACGACATGGCCGGATTGCGGGGTCGCCGCACCCTATGCTGCTTTGTCGCGCAGCAGCATAAGAGACCAAAAGCCAAAAAATTCCATGGATACTGCTCTTTGAGAAAAACTTTGGTCTTAGATCGCTGCGACAAAGCAGGATTTGACTCTTTAAGGGGCCGGATTACGCTGATTTCAACGTCAACTGGAGGCTTCTATGAAACACCTCACGCTCCTTCGCGTTCTGTGTCTTTCGACGGTTTTTGCGGCCGCACCGGCGCTGTCGAAAACCCTTGTGTATTGCTCGGAAGGCAGCCCGGAAAACTTCTATCCCGGCGTCAACACCACCGGCACGTCGTTCGACGCCAACGAGCCAGATCTACAACCGCATCGTCGACTTCGAGCGCGGCGGCACCAAGGTCGTGCCCGGCCTCGCCGAGAAGTGGGACATCTCGCCGGACGGCACCGTCTACACCTTCAATCTGCGCAAGGGCGTGAAGTGGCATCCAACACCGAACTTCAAGCCGACGCGCGACTTCAACGCCGACGACATCATGTTCACGATCGAGCGGCAGTGGAAGGAGAGCCATCCCTATTTCAAGGTGACGAGCCCGAACCACTCCTACTTCACCGACATGGGCATGCCGAAGCTGTTGAAGTCGGTCGAGAAGGTCGACGACTACACGGTCAAGATCACGCTCAACCCGCCGGAAGCGCCGTTCCTCGCCGACCTCGCGATGCAATATGCCGGCGTCCAGTCGAAGGAATATGCCGACGCCATGCTCAAGGCCGGCACGCCGGAGAAGATCGACCAGGAGCCGATCGGCACCGGTCCGTTCTATCTGGTGCAGTACCAGAAGGACGCGATCATCCGTTACAAGGCGTTCCCGCAATTCTGGGGCGGCAAGGCCAAGATCGACGATCTCGTCTTCGCCATCACGCCGGACGCCTCGGTGCGCTGGGCCAAGCTGCAGAAGGGCGAATGCCATGTCATGCCCTATCCGAACCCGGCCGATCTCGACGCCATCCAGAAGGATGCCAACGTCACAGGTGCTGGAGCAGCCGGGCCTGAACGTCGGCTATCTCGCCTACAACACCACCAAGAAGCCGTTCGACGACGTGCGCGTGCGCAAGGCCTTCAACATGGCGATCAACAAGAAGGCCATCATCGACGCGGTCTATCTGTCGACCGGCGTCGCCGCCAAGAACCCGATCCCGCCGTCGATGTGGTCGTACAACGACGACCGTCAAGGACGATCCGTACGATCCGGAAGCCGCCAAGAAGCTGCTGGCCGAAGCCGGCTTCCCGAACGGCATGGAGACCGACCTGTGGGCCATGCCGGTGCAGCGCCCCTACAATCCGAACGCCAAGCGCATCGCCGAATTGATGCAGGCCGACCTCGCCAAGATCGGCGTCAAGGCCGAGATCAAGACGCTTCGAATGGGGCGAGTACCGCAAGCGCGCGCAGGCCGGCGAGCACCAGATGGCGCAGCTCGGCTGGACCGGCGACAACGGCGATCCGGACAACTTCCTGCACACGCTGCTCGGCTGCGCCTCGGCGCAGCCGGCATCGGGCTCGAACATCGCCAAGTTCTGCTACAAGCCGTTCGACGATCTGGTCGTGAAGGCCAAGACGGTCAGCGACCAGGCCGAGCGCACCAAGCTCTACGAGCAGGCGCAGGTGATCTTCAAGGAGCAGGCGCCGTGGTTCACCATCGCGCATGCGGTGCAGCTGAAGCCGATGCGCAAGGAAGTGATCGACTTCAAGCTGTCGCCGTTCGGCCGGCACACCTTCTACGGCGTCGATATCAAGGAGTAAGCGCGCAAGCGGCGGAGCGGCCTGACCGCTCCGGCCTTGTTTCGCATGTTCAGGCAAGCCATGCTCCGTTTCATCCTGACCCGCGTCAGCCTCGATCGTTCCGACCTTCATCGGAATCACGCTGCTCGCCTTCGTTCTGATCCGGCTCGTCCCCGGCGATCCGATCGAGACGATGGCGGGCGAGCGCGGCATCGATGCCGCCGCGCCACGCCAAGCTGCGCAAGGAATACGGCTTCGACCAGCCGCTGCTCGTGCAGTACGGCTACTACTCTGCCGCGCTGCTGCAGGGCGATCTCGGCAAATCGATCGTCACGCACGAGCCGGTGATCACCGAATTCACAGGCGCTGTTCCCGGCGACCATCGAACTGTCGCTGTGCGCCATCCTGTTCGCGCTGCTGCCTCGGCCTGCCGGCCGGCATCATCGCCGCGGTGCAAGCGCAATTCCATCTTCGACCACGGCGTCATGGGCGATCTCGCTGACCGGCTATTCGATGCCGATCTTCTGGTGGGGCCTGCTGCTGATCCTGCTGTTCTCGGTGCAGCTCGGCTGGACGCCGGTGTCGGGCCGCATCTCGGTGCTCTATTTCATCGAGCCGGTGACCGGCTTCCTGCTGATCGACACGCTGCTGTCCGGCGACTACGGCGCATTCTCGTTCGGCGCTGTCGCATCTCATCCTGCCGACCATCGTGCTCGGCACCGTGCCGCTGGCGGTGATCGCGCGCATGACGCGCTCGGCCATGCTCGAAGTGCTGGGCGAAGACTACATCCGCACCGCGCGCGCCAAGGGCCTGTCGCCATTTGCGCGTCATCGCGCATGCATGCGCTGCGCAACGCGCTGATCCCGGTCGTCACCGTCATCGGCCTGCAGGTCGGCGTGCTGTTCACCGGCGCCATCCTGACCGAGACGATCTTCTCCTGGCCCGGCGTCGGCAAATGGCTGATCGAAGGCATCAACCGGCGCGACTATCCGGTGCTGCAGGGCGGCACGCTGCTGATCGGCACCATCGTCATGACGGTCAATCTGCTGGTCGACGTGACCTACGGCCTGATCAATCCGCGCATCCGGCACCCGCGATGACGCCGAATCCTCGAAACCCGCGTCGCGGCGCCAGCCGGCCCGCCGCATCCGCTTCGCGAGTTCTGGCGCTATTTCAGCGACAACACCGGCGCGGTGATCGGGCCTCGTCGTCATCGTCGGCTCGTGGTCGTTGCTGGCGATCTTCGCCGACTGTCATCGCGCCGCATTCGCCGATCCTCACCAACAACACCGCGTTCCTGCAAGCCGCCGTTCTGGCAGGCGGGCGGCTCGTGGACCTATCCGCTCGGCACCGACGCCATCGGCCGCGACATGCTCTCGCGCCTCATCCACGGCGCGCGGCTGTCGCTGCTGATCGGCATCGCCGTGGTCGTCGATCTGCGATCGTCGTCGGCACCGTGCTCGGCCTGGTCGCCGGCTTCTTCCGCGGCGTGCATCGAGATCGTCATCATGCGGCTGATGGACATCATCCTGACGCTGCCGAGCCTGCTGCTCGCCATCGTCATCGTCGCCATCCTCGGCCCCGGCCTGATGAATGCCATGCTCGCGGTCGCCGATCGTGCTGCTGCCGCATTACGTGCGCATCGCCCGCGCCGCCGTCATTGCCGAAATCTCGAAGGATTACGTCACGGCCGCGAAGGTGACGCGGCGCCGGCACGATCCGCCTGATGTTCAAGGAAGTGCTGCCGAACTGCATGGCGCCGCTGATCGTGCAGGCGACGCTCGGCATTTCGACCGCCATCCTCGACGCCGCCGCGCTCGGCTTCCTCGGCCTCGGCGCGCAGCCGCCGACGCCGGAATGGGGCACCATGCTGGCCGACGCGCGCGAATTCGTGCTGCGCGCCTGGTGGGTCGTGACGCTTCCCGGGCTTGATGATCCTCATCACCGTGCTGGCCTTCAACCTGCTCGGCGACGGCTTGCGCGACGCGCTCGATCCCAAGCTGAAGCGGTGAACCCATGGCCGCTGCTCGAGATCGACAATCTGAGCCGTCGAGTTTCCCTCCGCCGCGCCGGCACGCTGCGCGCGGTCGATGGCGTCAGCGCTGCGCGTCGAGCAAGGCGAGGTGCTCGGCATCGTCGGCGAATCCGGCTCCGGCAAGAGCGTGTCGATGCTGGCGCTGATGGGGCTCATCGCCTATCCCGGGCGCGTCACGCGCCGACCGCATGACGTTCGACGGCCGCGACCTGCTGGCGCTGTCGGACAGCGAGCGCCGCAAGCTCACCGGCAAGGACGTCGCGATGATCTTCCAGGAGCCGACGACCAGCCTCAATCCGTCCTTCACCATCGGCTTCCAGATCGACCGAGACGCTTGCGCATGCACATGAAGATGGACCGCAAGGCGGCGCAGCGGCGCGCCATCGAACTGCTCGAGCAGGTCGGCATTCCGGCGCCGGAGAGCCGGCTCTCGGCCTATCCGCATCAGCTGTCCGGCGGCATGAACCAGCGCGTCATGATCGCCATGGCGATTGCCTGCAATCCGAAACTGCTGATCGCCGACGAGCCGACCACCGCGCTCGACGTCACCATCCAGGCGCAGATCCTCGATCTGCTGCTGTCGCTGCAGCGCGACCGCGGCATGGCGCTGATGCTGATCACCCACAATATGGGCGTGGTCGCCGAGACCGCCGAGCGCGTCATGGTGATGTATGCCGGCCAGATCATGGAAGAGCGCCCGCCGCCGACACTGTTCGCCTCGCCGCAGCATCCCTACACGGCGGCGCTGCTGGCGGCGCGCCCGGAACGCCGCGACGGCGAACGGCTGGCCACCATTCCCGGCAGTCGTGCCCGGCCTGCTCGACCGGCCGCAAGGGCTGCCTGTTCGCCCGCGCTGCGCCTATGCGACGCCGCATTCGACGCAACGTCCGCCCGGAGTTGCGCGCCTGGAAGGACGGCGCATGTGCGCTGTCACTATCCGCTCGGCGATCCGACGCGCGACGCGCGCATCGCGCAGGACGGACCGCGCCGGCGCGACCGCCAAGGAAGTCGCTGGCGATGAGCACCGCTCGTCGACGCCCGCGATCTCGTGCGCGTCTACGAAATCAGGCAGCGGCTTGTTCAGCGAGCCGCAGCGAACCTGCACGCGGTCGGCGGCGTGTCCTTCACGATCGACGCCGGCCACACGCTGGCGGTCGTCGGCGAATCCGGCTGCGGCAAGTCGACCCTCGCCCGCCTGGTCACCCTGATCGAGACGCCGACAGCGGGCACGCTGATCGCTCGACGGCATCGACGCCGTGACGCCGCCGGCCGAGGCGCGAAGAAGCTGCGCCGCACGGTGCAGCTCGTGTTCCAGAATCCCTATGGCTCGCTCAACCCGCGCAAGACGCATCGGGCACATTCTGGAAGAGCCGCTGATCATCAACACCGATCTCGGCAAAGCCGAGCGAACGCGCGCAGGCGCCGGCGATGATGGCGCGGGTCGGCCTGCGGCCCGAACATGCGCAGGCGCTATCCGCACATGTTCTCCGGCGGCCAGCGCCAGCGCATCGCCATCGCCCGCGCGCTGATGCTGCAGCCGAAGCTCGCTGGTCGCCGACGAGCCGGTCTCGGCGCTCGACGTCTCGGTCCAGGCGCAGGTGCTCAATCTGCTCGCTCGATCTGCAGCGCGAGTTCGGGCTCGCCTATCTGTTCATCTCGCACGATCTCGCGGTGGTGCAGCACATCGCCCACGACGTGCTGGTCATGTATCTCGGCCTCGCCGTCGAGCACGGCCCGAAGGAGCGCATCTTCGGCAAGCCGCTGCATCCCTATACGCAGGCGCTGCTGGCCTCGACGCCGGCGCGTCGGCATCGAGAAGAAGCCAGCGCATCATCGCTGAAGGGCGAATTGCCGTCGCCGCTCAATCCGCCGAAAGGCTGCGTGTTCTCGTACGCGCTGTCCGCTACGTCACCGACCCATGCCGCGCCGAGCGGCCGCCGCTGCGGCCGGTCGCGGGCCATCTGGTCGCGTGCCACTACGCCGAACAGTTCGCGAGCGAAGCAGCGTAATCGTCGGTGCTTCTCAACAACATAGATTGTTGTTCACTGCAGCAGCCGCACGTGACGCGCTGCAACAGTTCACAGGCGCGCTGGACGATGGAACCGTTTGCATTAGACTAAAGTCTGAGCGCAGGCGCCGACTGAGTCGCTGCCGGTGAGCTCCATGAAATAACCGGGGAAGCAAACATGCTTGAATCATTGATTGTCTGGATCATCGTCGGCGGCATCGCCGGCTGGCTCGCCGGAATGGTCGTCAAAGGTATGGGCTTCGGCCTCGTCGGCAACGTCGTCATCGGTATCGTCGGCGCCATCGTCGCCGGCTGGTTGTTGCCGCGGCTCGGCATCATCATCGGCGGCGGCTGGATCGCCGCGATCATCAACGCCGCCATCGGCGCCATCATCGTGCTGGTCATCGTGTCGTTCATCAAACGCGCCTGAGCGCGTTTCAAATGCAAAACGGCCGCCCCTTCGGGCGGCCGTTTCTGTTTTTGCAAGTGATTTTGAAGCATTGGTGTTCGGACATTGCCTTGCAGAACCGCAATAGCGGCGCATAGACTGGCACTCAGAGAATGGAAATGCGCATCAACGCAGCCATTTGCGGTGCATTGAACCATTCGCAGCCATTGCCACACTCATTGTGTTCGGCTCATCAAGCGAGGTGTTCTCATGAAATTGACACGACGCGAATTTGGTCTTTTCGCTGGCGCGACCGGCCTTGTGGCCGCAGGCAGCAACAACGTGCTCGCTCAACAATCCGCGTTCTTCCGCATCGGAACAGGCGGAACGGCAGGCACCTATTATCCGGTCGGCGGCATGCTCGCCAATGCGATCTCGAATCCGCCCGGCCTCATCCTCACCGCGCAGGCTTCCAACGGGTCCGTTGCCAATATCAACGCGGTCACGTCCGGCCAGGCCGAGTCCGGCTTCAGCCAGGCGGACGTTGCAGCCTGGGCCTATACCGGCACCGGGACTCTACGAGGGCAAGGGCAAGGTCGAGGACCTGCGGCTCATCGCCAACCTCTACCCCGAAAGCCTGCACTTCGTCGCCACCAAGAGCTCCGGCGTCAAGTCGATCGCCGACCTCAAGGGCAAGCGCGTCTCGCTCGACGAGCCGGGCTCCGGCACGCTGGTCGATGCACGCATCATCCTCAAGGCGTTCGGGCTTTCGGAAAAGGACATCAAGCCGGAATATCTCAAGCCGCAACCAGTCCGCCGACAAGATCAAGGACGGCTCGCTCGACGCATTCGTCTTCGTCGGCGGCTTTCCGACCGCGGCGATCTCCGAGCTGGCCGCGACCGGCAGCGGCGTCGTCCTGCTGCCGATCGACGGCGCGCAGGCCGAGGCGATCCGCAAGGAGTATCCAGTTCTTCGCCAACGACGACGATCCCCGCCAACACCTACAAGGACGTCCCCGCGCGTCAAGACGCTCGCTGTCGGCGCCCAATGGGTGACGTCGGCCAAGCAACCGGACGATCTCGTCTACGAGATCACCAAGGCGCTGTGGAGCGACAAGACGCGCGCCGCGCTCGATGCCGGCCACGCCAAGGGCAAGGTGATCCGCAAGGAGACCGCGCTCGCCGGCGCCGGCATTCCGGTTCATCCGGGCGCCGCGAAATTCTACAAGGAAGCCGGCCTCCTTAAGTAACCGCATCGCGTCATGATCTTCGCCGGGCGGCACGCCCGGCGAAGCCTTTCTTGAGGTACGCCGTGCGAGGAGCCGCGATGGCCGACAAGAACGTCCTTGCAGCGCCGGCGAACATCGACACGCTGGAACTCGAGGCAGAAGTTCGATCCCGAAGATGCACTTCCGACCGCTGCAGCCGACGACGGCCTGGCATCGTCGCGGCGCTCCTGTTCGCGCTGTCCTGCTTTCACTACTACACCGCCGGCTTCGGCCTGCTGCGCGAGACCACGCATCGCGGCATCCACCTCGCCTTCGTGCTCGGCCTGATCTTTCTCGTCTTTGCCGCCCGTACGTCGCGGCAGAACGTGCGTGCAGCAGAGCCGCTGCTGGCGCCGGGCGGCATCCACGTCGTCGACTGGGCGCTGGCCATCGCCGCCGTGCTGCGCCTCGACTGTACGTGCCCTGGGTCTTCCACGACCTCGCCGTTCCGCGTCGGCAACCCGATCGACGACTCGATGTGGTCATGGGCACCATCATGATCGTGGTGCTGCTCGAGGCGACGCGACGCTCGCGTCGGCATCGCGCTGCCGATCATCGCCGTCGTGCCTGATGCTCTACGCGCTACTTCGGGCCGTCGATGCCGGGCATCCTCACGCATCCCGGCAGCACGTGGTACGAGCGTCGTCAACCATCTCTATCTGACCAGCCAGGGCATCTACGGCATCGCGCTGGGCGTGGTGGCGACCTACGTGTTCCACTACGTGCTGTTCGGCGTGCTGGCGACGCGCATCGGGCTCGGGCGGCTTGTTCATCGACCTCGCCACGGCGCTCGCAGGGCGCTTCGCCGGCGGCCCGGCCAAGGTCGTCGATTTTCGGCTCCGGCGCTGTTCGGCATGATCTCGGGCTCCTCGATCGCCAATACGGTGACGGTCGGCTCGCTGACGATCCCGATGATGATCCGCATCGGCTATCCGCGGCACTTCGCGGCGGCCGTGGAATCGACCGCGTCCACCGGCGGCCAGATCACGCCGCCGATCATGGGCGCGGCTGCGTTCCTGATGGTCGAATACCTCGGCGCTGTCCTATGCGACGATCATCGTCGCCGCCATCGTGCCGGCCTTCATGCATTTCTTCGGCGTGTTCTGCCAGGTGCATTTCGAGGCGCAAGAAGATCGGCATGCGCGGCCTGACGGCCGAGGAGCTGCCGGACCCGATCGCGGTGATCGGCGCGAACTGGCCGACGGCGATGCCGCTCGTCGTGCTGCTGGTGTGCTGTTCTCGGGCTTCACGCCCTATCTCGCCGCGTTCTGGGGCATCACGGGCTGCATCGTGTCGTTGCGACCGGGCGCAGCACCCTCCTCACCGTGCTGTTCAGCGGCGGCGTGATCCTGGCGGCCATGACCGGCGCAATCATTACCGCCCGCTTTCATCGCCGTCGCGACGGCCATCGTCGTGGCGACGTTCATATTCGCATGGTGGCGCGGCGGCGAACGCAAAGCCGGCGTCGTCGATGTCGTCGACGCCTTCGTGGTCGGCGCCAAGTACGCCATCTCCGTCGGCGCGGCGGCTGCGACCGTCGGCATCATCGTCGGCATCGTCACGCTCACCGGCGTCGGCTTCAAGATTTCCTTCATCGTCACGTCGCTCGCGGCCGACATCGGCAGTCTGCTGCTGCCGCTCATTCCGGTCCTGACTGTTCGACCCCAAGGGCATGACGCTGTTCTTCACGCTGGTGCTGACGGCGATCGTCTGCATCCTGCTTGGCTGCGGCGTGCCGACCACGGCCACCTACATCATCATGGTGACGGTCGCGGCGCCGACGCTCGGCCTGCTCGGCGTGGCGCCGATCGTGGCGCACTTCTTCGTCTTCTATTACGGCGTGCTCGCTGACATCACGCCGCCGGTCGCGCTTGCGGCCTATGCCGGAGCCAGCATGGCGGGCGCCGATCCGTTCAAGACCGGCAACACGGCGTTCCGCCTCGCGCTCGGCAAGGTGCTGGTGCCGTTCGTCTTCGTCTATGGACCGTCGATGCTGATCGTCACCCAGGGCTTCACCTGGACCGACTTCCTCGCTCACCACATTCGGCTGCGCGGTCGGCATCTTGATGCTGTCGGCGGCGTTCGCAGGCTTCATGACGACGGTGCTGGCGCCGTGGCAGCGCATCCTGTTGGGCCTCGCAGCATTGCCGACCATCGCGCCCGGGCTCGCCTCGACGCTCGGCGGCATCGCGCTGGCGCTGCCGGTTCTCGTGCCGCAGATGCTCAGCCTGTGGCGCCGTCGCCAGGGCGATCCTATTCGGTAAACACTTCGTCGCGGCTCTTGCGGATCGAGGGCAGGATCGCGAGCACCAGCACGAGCGCCGCGATGGCCAGCAAGCCCGGCGCTGATCGGCCTGTCGACGAAGGTCATGAGATGCCGCGCGACATGATCAGCGCCTGGCGCAGCTTCTCCTCCATCAGCTTGCCGAGCACGAAGCCGAGCAGCATCGGCGCCGGCTCGAAGCCGAACTTGATCAGCGCATAGCCGATCAGCCGAAGGCGGCCGTGAACATCACGTCGACCGGCGAATTGTTGATCGAATAGATGCCGATGCAGCAGAACATCAGGATCGCCGGGAACATCAGGCGGTAGGGCACCTTGAGCAGGCGCACCCACAGGCCGATCAGCGGCAGGTTGATGATGAGCAGCATCAGGTTGCCGATCCACATCGAGGCGATCATGCCCCAGAACAGCTCGGCGTTCTTGGTCATGACCTGCGGGCCGGGCATGATGCCGTGGATGGTCATGGCGCCGACCATCAGCGCCATCACGGCGTTGGGCGGAATGCCGAGCGTCAGCAGCGGAATGAAGGCGGTCTGCGCGCCGGCATTGTTGGCCGATTCCGGCCCCGCCACGCCTTCGATGGCGCCCTTGCCGAAGCGGCGCGGGTCCTTGGCGATCTTCTTCTCCAGCGTGTAGGAGGCGAACGGGCCGAGCACCGCGCCGTTGCCCGGCAGGATGCCGAGGATGCGAGCCGATGAACGTGCCGCGCAGCGATCGGCGCGGCCGACTGCTTGAGTCCGTCCCGCGTCGGGCAGCAGGCGGCCGATGGCGGCTCGTCGCACGACGTCGCGCGTCTCGGGCGCCTCGAGGTTGCGCAGGATTTCGGCGAAGCCGAACATGCCCATGGCCAGCACGGCGAAGTCGATGCCGTCGGCGAGCGGTCGGCAAGCCGAAGCGTCAGGCGCTCCTCGGCCGGTCTCGAGATCGGTGCCGACGTCGAGAGCAGGACGCCGAGCGAGGATCATCGCGATGCGCCTTGCAGCACCGAGCCGCGCGCCAGCACGACGGCGAAGATCAGGCCCATCACCATCAGCGAGAAATATTCGGCCGGGCCGAACAGCAGCGCCAGCTTGCGTCAGCGGCGCGGCGAGCGCGGCGATGACCACCGTCGCGACGCATGCCGGCGAAGAAGGAGCCGATGCGCGGCGATGCCGAGCGCCACGCCGGCGCGGCCCTGCTTGGCCATCTGGTGGCCGTCGAGCGTGGTGACGACCGAGGTCGCCTCGCCGGGAATGTTGACGAGGATCGCCGTGGTCGAGCCGCCGTACTGCGCGCCGTAGTAGATGCCGGCCAGCATGATCAGCGCGCCGATCGGATCGAGGCCGAAGGTGATCGGCAGCAGCATGGCGATGGTGGCGATCGGGCCGACGCCCGGCAGCACGCCGATCAGCGTGCCGACCAGGCAGCCGACGAAGCACAGAAGAATGTTCACCGGCAGCGGCACGGTGCCGATCAGCGGCAGCGTCACATCGACGAGGCGAAGGACCGTTTCAAAGCCGTGCCCGAGATTTGCGAAGATTTCCATGGCGTCGGTGACCTGCGGCTCAGATGTAAATGTAGCCGGGGATGACAAGCACGGGCATCGGCAGACTGAGCGCGTATTTGAACACGCCGATGCACAGCGCCGTCATGACGATGGCGAAGATGATGAGTTCGCGGAAACGCGTTTCATGCGACGCCGCGCCGGAGATCAGCGCCAGCAGAGGGGCTGCGATCAGAAGCCCGACGCTGCGCACGGTCAACGCGAAGGCCAGCATGCCGCCGACCAGAAACAAAGGTCCGCGCAGGCCGCTGCGGTCGAGCCAGCCGGGATGGCTGACGTTGAACACCAGGAGCGCGATCAGCGTCAGCGCATAGATGAAGCAGAACACCAGCGCGAAGGGCGGCAGACCGAACACCTCGCCGAGGCCTGCGAAGCCGAGCACCGCGCCGATGATGATGGCTGCGATGGTCAGCGCCACGATCGCCAGAAGGCCGCTGAAATCCCGCAACATCACGCGCGGGCCGTCGCCCAGAAACGCATGCACGACCAGCGTCACGCCGACGACCGCGACCAGGATCAGGACCACGCGCGGCAACAGGCCGGGGCCGATTGAATTGAGCGCGCCCCATGACAGGTTCGCGCCCGCGATCCAGCCGAGCAGGACGAAGCCGATGAGGGTGACCCCGCCGACGAAACTCTGCATGTCGCGGATCGATCGCGCCGGCCGCGACGCGGTGTCTCGAGACTGATCACTCACAACCATACACTCGACGATGTCTGGAATTAGGATGTCTGGAATTACGATGTCTGGAATTCATGTCGTTCCGCGGCGCTGCCCAGTCTGCAGCCGATGCTTGTTCCCGCATCGTACCGCACCCTCCCGGACAGCAAACCGCCCTCCCCCTGCACTTTTGCAGCAAGGGAAGGGCGGTGCAAGTGGCAGACGCCGAGACGTTAGTTTATTCCGGCTTGAGGCCTTATTCCGGCTTCAGGCCCTGGCTCTTGATGAGCTCCGACCACTTCTCGTTCTCGGACTTCACGTAAGCCTTGAACTCGTCGGCGGTGGAGCCGGTCAGCACGAAGCCGATGCCTTCCAGCTTGGCGCGCACATCGGGCTCCTTCAGCACTTCGACGAACGCCTTGTTGTATTTGGCGAGCTGATCGGCGTTCATGCCGGCCGGGCCGAAGAAGCCCCACCAGTTGACCATCTCGTAGCCCTTCAGTCCCGCTTCCTCGAGCGTCGGCACATCGGGCAGCGACGGCGCGCGGACCTTCGAGGTCACCGCGAGCGCGCGCAGCTTGCCTTCCTTGATCAGCGGCGACGCGGTCGGCGCCGACAGGAACATGAAGGGAATGTGGCCGCCGAGCACCTGCGGCACCGCGGGGCCTTCGCCATTGAAGGGCACGGCGACCGTCTTTACGTCGGCGAGCTTGGCGAAGAACATCGCCGACAGATGCGCGCCGTCGCCGCGTCCGCCGGTCGCGTAGTTCACCGCACCCGGATTCGCCTTCAGATGCGCGATCAGGTCCTTCACCGACTTGCCCGGCTCGAACGCCGGATTGGCGACAAGCACCAGCGGCGTCCACGCAGCGAGAATGATCGGCGTGAAATCCTTCATCGGCTCGTAGCCGACACCGGCGTAGAGGCTCGGCGCAACCGCGTGCGTCGTCTGCGTCGCGATCTGCAGCGTCAGCCCGTCGGGCGCGGATTTCGCGACATGGCGCGAGCCGAGCTGCCCGGTGGCGCCGGCGCGGTTTTCGATGATGACCTGCTGGCCGAGCTTCTCGGCGAGCTTGGCGCCGACGACGCGCGCGAGCGTGTCCGTCGTGCCGCCGGGCGCATAGGCCACGATGATGGAAATCGGCTGTTGCGCCTGCGCCGCCTGAAGGCCGAAGGCCATGGACGCGGCAACCGTTGCGCCAACAGTTGCGGCAATTGTGAGCGACCCGAGAACTCTGCTCAGCATTCGTTTTCTCCCTGATGAAACCTTGTTTGCAACGGCGTGCCGCACGCGGCAAACCGAAACTCGATATTTTGTCGTATAATAGATCACCGGTGATGTCGCAGGGAAGCGCAAGAACGCCGTATTTCATGCTAATTTCGGCGCTGTCATGCCGCACCGGCATAGCCATCATGTACAAAAGGCGACGAATCCCGCAACCGCTTGCGCTATCGCAAAGCACCGCTCATTCATGCGGCGTTCGTTTCACGTCACGAACCTGTTTGAGGAACTCTCATGTCACTCGTCATTGGATTGATCGCACAGGGCGGAATGGGCGCCGGCATCGGCCGCCGTCTCGTCGACAGGGGATTGCAGGTCAAAACGGTGCTGGAGGGCCGTAGCGCCGCGAGCGCCGAGCGTGCCGCGAAAGCGGGCATGATCGCGGCGTCGTGGGACGACATGGCGCAGGTCGATCTGTTTTTGTCGGTGTTGCCGCCGGGGGAAGCGCCGGCGCTCGCCACGCGCCTGTCGCCCATTCTCAAAGCCTCCGCAAAAAAGCCGGTCTATGCCGATCTCAACGCGGTCAGCCCCGCGACAGTTAAAGAGATCGCCGCCACCATCGCGCCGACAGGCTGCGTGTTCGCCGATGGCGGTATTCTGGGGCAGCCGCCCGGCGCCAGTGACAAAGGCCCGTCGATTTTCGTCAGCGGCGAAGGTGCTGCACAGATCGGCGAATTGACGCGCTACGGCCTCGATATCCGCGTCATGGATGCGCCGGTCGGCGCAGCGTCGTCGGTGAAGATGTGCTTCGCCGGCATCAACAAGGGCTTCACCGCGATGGCGGCGATGATGATTTTGGCAGCGACGCGCGACGGCGCCGCCGGTTACCTGCGCAATGAGGTCGCCGCTATCGCGCCGGGCTTGAGCGAAACCATCGATGTCAACATGCCGCGCATGTACGACAAGGCCTATCGCTTTGCGCCGGAAATGGAGGAGATCGCCGGTTATCTCGCCTCCGATCCCGCGTCCGAGCAGGTGTATCTTGCGTTTGCCAGATTCTACGAGCGCATCGCGGCCGACATGACAGGCAGCAAGACTGACGTGGATGCGTTGCGCGCGTTCACGGCGATGAAAACGCAAGCCCGCGCAGCGAAGTAGAGCCGCGCAGCAAAGAAGCCCGCGCGGCGGAGCAGAGCACGCGCTGCCAAGGTGACCGGCGCAATTGTCGCCAAGCTGACGCTGCCCGCATTCGCACTGCAGCATGATTGCGCGCCGCGGCGTCATTGATCCTTCGGAACCCGCCAGCTAACATTTTCCCAAGGACAGCCGCAGAGACCGCCGCAACACGGCAACGATCACTTGAACAGCGCGCGTCCGGGGAGAGAGACATGAATTTCAATTTGCTGTCACGACGCAACCTGCTGACCGCCGTCGCAGTCGGTGCGATTGCCGTGGGCGCCGCAGGCGCGGCGTCCTCGCAGAACGCCAAGCCGCTGCGCATCGGCGTGATCGACGATCTCTCCGGACCCAATTCAGTGGCGAGCGGTCCCGGCACGATCGAAGCAACAAAGATGGCGGTCGAGGATTTCGGCGGCAAGGTTCTCGGCCGTCCGGTCGAGGTTCTGGTCGCGACCGACGAGAACAAGCCCGACCTCGCCGTCGCCATCGCCAAGAAGTGGTTCGAGAATGACGGCGTGGCGATGATCACCGGCCTGCCGATCTCCAACTCCGCGCTCGCGGTGCAGAACCTCGCCACGCCCGCCGATCGTCTCGTGATCGTTGCGGTTGCCGGTGCGACCGATCTCACCGGCGCGCAGTGCTCGACCCATGCCGTGCACTGGCAGACCGACACCTTCGCCGCTTCCGCCGCGCTCGTCGATGGCATGATGCAGAAGGGCGGCAACAAGAAGTGGTTCTTCATCACCGTCGATTACATCTTCGGCAAGGACATCCAGGCGCAGGCCACCAAGCAGATCGTCGCCAAGGGCGGTCAGGTGCTCGGTCAGGTGCTGCATCCCGGTGGCAATCTGGATTTCTCCAGCGCCATCATCGCAGCCCAGCAATCGGGTGCCGACGTCATCGGCGTCGCCTCCGGCGGTCAGGACATGGAGAACACCATCAAGGCCGCGCGTGAGTTCGGCGTGACGCAGGGCGGCAAGCAGCAGCTGGCGCTGTTCTTCCTGCAGACGTCGCAGGTCCAGGGCGTCGGTCAGGAAGGCACGCAAGGCTCGATGACCACGACCTGGTTCCAGCCCGCGCTGAATGCCGAGACGATGGCGTGGACCGACCGCTTCGTGAAGCGCGTTCCCGCCGGCCGCGTGCCGACCGCGCTGAACTTCGGCGCGTATTCATCGACGACGCATTATCTCAAGGCGGTGGCAGCCGCCGGCACCGACGACGCCAAGACGGTGATGGCGAAGATGAAGTCGATGCCGGTCGACGACATGGTCTTCAAGGGCGGCTCGATCCGCCCCGACGGCCGCGTGCTGCGCGACATGACGCTCGTGCAGGTGAAGGCGCCCAAGGACTCCAAGAGCAAGTTCGACTACTTCGAGGCGCTGGCGACCATTCCGAAGGAGCGCGCGTTCCGCCCGATGGCGGAAGGCGGCTGCTCGTTCGTGAAGTAAAAACAGAACAAGAAAACACAGAACAAAGCGTCAAACAGAAACGGCGTCGCTCTTCGGAGCGGCGCCGTTTTCTTATTCTTGTGCATTCCGGGGCGCCAGCGTTCTTTACCTCTCCCCGCCCCCAACCGTCATCACCGGGCCGCGCGAAGCGCGAGACCCGGTGATCCCGCTTATGGGCGCACTGCCTTCCTGATCGAGATGGCCGAGACGTAGGCGAGCGGAAGCGACGCCGTCCTTCGAACGGCTATGCCCGGTGACGACAACGCTCACCCCACCGAAGCCGGCTTCACCCCGCGCCGCTTCGCCAGCCACGGCTTCAGCGCATCGCGCAATTGTCCGCCGATGCCGACAAGCCCCTGCCGGAACATCAGCACGCAGAGCACGAAGAACACGCCCTGGATGGTCTTGATCCAGAATCCGTAGGACTGGAGATAGCTCTCCATCGCGATCAGCGTGAAGGCGCCGATCACCGGGCCGAGCACCGTGCCGATGCCGCCGATCAGCGTCATCAGAATGGCTTCGCCCGACATCGCCCAGTGCACGTCCGTCAATGTCGCGATGCCGAACACCAGGGCCTTGGTCGATCCGCCGAGCGCGGCAATGCCGCCGGACAACACGAAGCACATGATCTTGAAACGGTCGGCCTCGTAGCCGAGCGATGTGGCGCGCGCCTCGTTCTCGCGGATCGCCGCCAGCGCCTGCCCGTAGGGCGAATTGATGACGCGCAGCGTGAACCAGAAGCCGAGCAGGAACACCGCCAGCACGAAATAATACATCGTCATCTCGTGGCTGAGGTCGATCAGGCCGAGCAGCTTGCCGCGTGGCACGTTCTGCAAGCCGTCCTCGCCGCGCGTGAACGGCGCCTGCAAAAAGATGAAGTAGACGAGTTGCGACAAGGCCAGCGTGATCATCGCCAGATAGATGCCCTGGCGGCGCACCGAAATGATGCCGAAGATCCAGCCGATGCCCGCACCGGTCATGACGCCGAGCGCGATGCCGAGTTCGGGCGTCAGGCCCCATGTCTTCACGGTATAGGCGGTGATGTAGCCCGCGCTGCCGAAGAACGCCGCATGACCGAATGACAGAAGACCGCCATAGCCGAGGATCAGGTTGAACGAGATGGCGAACAGCGCAAAGCAATACGCCTTCATCAGGAAGCCCGGATAAAGAAAGAACGGCGCGACCAGAGCGACCGCGAGCAGGACGACCGACGTCGTGCGGCCGACCGCGATATCGGCGCCGCCCTTGATGATCGAGTGCGACGCTGCCAGCAGCGCGCCCTTGCCGAACAATCCTGCGGGGCGAATCAGAAGAATGATCGCCATCGCGACGAAGATCACCAGCGACGAACCGGGTGGCCAGATCGCCTTGGTCAGGCCTTCGATCAGGCCGAGCGCGAAGCCGGAGACGATGGAGCCGAGAATCGAACCCATGCCGCCGATGACGACGACGGCGAAGACGACGACGATGATCTCGGTGCCCATCAGCGGCGAGACCTGATAGATCGGCGCCGCCATCACGCCGGCGAGACCTGCAAGCCCGACGCCGAGCCCGAAGGTCAGCGACATCAGGAGCGGCACATTGACGCCGAGCGCCTGCGTCACGCCGGGGTTCTCGGTCGCGGCCCGCATCTGCGCGCCCAATCTCGTGCGCTCGATGATGAACCATGTCGCGAAGCACACGACGAGCGAGAAGCCGAGCACCCAGGCGCGATAGTTCGGCAGATACATGAAGCCGACATTGGTCGCGCCGGTGAGCTGCGGCGGAATGTTGTAGGGCTGGCCGCCGGCCGAAAACAAATAGCGGAACAGGCCTTCGATGATCAGCGTCAGGCCGAAGGTCAGAATGAGGCCATAGGCGTGATCGAGCTTGTAGGTGCGCTTGATCAGGGTGCGCTCAAGCACGATGGCGAAGATGCCGATGATGATCGGCGTCAGCAGCAGCGCCCACCAGTAATTGAGCCCCAGATAATAAGACAGCGCCCAGGCGCAGAACGCGCCCATCATGTATTGCGCGCCATGGGTGAAGTTGATGATGCCGAGCAGGCCGTAGATGATCGCGAGGCCAAGGCTCAGAAGCGCGTAGAACGCGCCGTTGATGAGGCCCACCAGCAATTGCGAATAGAGCGCCTGCCCGGTCGGAAAGTTGATCGCGAATGTGCTCAGCATGGCCGGTCTTTATCCTTCACACGCCGAGATACTGTCGGATCTTCGCATCGCTGCTTTTCAGATCGGCGCCGGGAATCATGTCGATCACCTGCCCGCCCTCGACGACGTAGTGACGGTCGGCGAGGCTGTAGGCGAGGTGCAAATTCTGCTCCACCAGCACGATGGTCATGCCGGTCTGCTTCAGCGCCAGCACCACGTCGCGGATCTGCTGCACGATGACGGGCGCAAGGCCTTCGGTCGGCTCGTCGAGCAGGAGAAAGCGCGCGCCGGTGCGCAGGATGCGGCCGATCGCCAGCATCTGCTGCTCGCCGCCGGACAATTTGCTGCCCTGGCTGGCGCGGCGTTCGACGAGATTGGGAAACATCTTGTAGATGCGTTCCAGCGGCATGCCGTCATTCGCAATCACCGGCGGCAGCGTCATGTTCTCGGCCACCGAGAGGCTGGCGAAAATGCCGCGCTCCTCAGGACACCAGGCGATGCCCGCGCGCGCGACCTGATGCGGCGCACGGCCGCGCAATTCCTGGCCGTCGAAGCGGATACTGCCTTCCGTATGCGGCACGAGGCCCATGATCGCCCGCAGCGTCGTCGTCTTGCCGGCGCCGTTGCGGCCCAGCAGCGTGATGCATTCGCCGCGCGCGACCTCGAAGCTCATGCCTTGCAGAATGTAGGAATCGCCGTACCACGCGCGCAAATCCCGCACGTCGAGCCAGGCTTGCGGTGTCTTCTGGCGTGGCCGTCTGCGTCATCGTCTCAGACATGCTCATCGGCGCGTCCCATGTAAGCTTCCTGGACCGCCGGCATGGTCGAGATTTCCGCATAGGTGCCTTCGGCCAGCACCTCGCCGCGCGTCAGCACGGTGATGGTGTCGGACAGATCGGCGACGACCGACAGATTGTGCTCGACCATCAGCACGGTGCGGTTGGCGGCGAGCTTGCGAATGAGCGCCGAGATGCGCTTGATGTCCTCGCGGCTCAAACCCGCCATCGGCTCGTCGAGCAGCAGCATTTTCGGCTCGAGCGCGATCGTGGTCGCGATCTCCAGCGCCCGTTTGCGGCCATAGGGCAATTGCATCGCCGGCAAATGGGCGAAGGCCCGCAGATCGACCTCGTCCAGCAATTCATCAACGCGCGCGTTGAGATGATCGAGGCGGCTTGTGTGCTGCCAGAAACGAAACGATTGCCCCGTCGGCTGCTGCAGCGCGATGCGGACATTCTCGCGCACCGACAGGCGCGGAAACACCGCCGAAATCTGAAACGAACGCACCAGCCCCATGTGGGAGATGTCGTGCGGCTTGCGGCCGGTGATGTCGGTGCCGTCGAAGAAAATGCGGCCGGTGGTCGGTGCCAGGAATTTCGTCAGCAGATTGAAGCAGGTCGTCTTGCCCGCACCGTTCGGCCCGATCAGCGCATGAATCGTACCGCGCTGCACTGCGAGATTGACGTTCTTGACGGCCATGAAGCCGCCGAAGGACTTCGAAAGGCCCTCGGCGCGCAAGATCGGCTCGGCGCTGACCGTCGCGTTGAGCGTTGTACTCAAACCCGTCTCCCCCCACCGCATAGCCTGCGGCGTTTTATTTATTCCGTCAGGCTAGTATACAAGCCGAACGTCGCACAAGCCACGCGCGCTGACGCGCAATGACGCAACAAGTGGTCGAGTGTCGTCCAAAGGACACACGGATGCGGCGCAGGGAGCGGTGGCAAGTCGTATGACAATCTCGGATTTCTCCTCAGCATCATCAGGCGACACTTTCGATTACATCATCGTCGGCGCGGGCTCTGCAGGTTGCCTGCTGGCTAATCGTCTGTCGGCCGATCCCGCCAATCGCGTGTTGCTGCTGGAGGCCGGTGGGCCCGACAACTATCTGTGGATTCATGTCCCGGTCGGCCTCGCCTACATCCACAACAATCCGCGCGTCGACTGGTGCTACGAGAGCGAGCCGGAGCCGCATCTCGACAATCGCCGCATCCGCATGCCGCGGGGCAAGACGCTCGGCGGATCGTCGTCGATCAACGGCATGGTGTATGTGCGCGGCCACGCCAGCGATTACGACCAGTGGCGGCAGATGGGAAACACCGGCTGGGGCTGGGACGATGTGCTGCCCTACTTCCGCAAGGTCGAAGACCACCACGGCGGCGCCAGCGAAACCCATGGCGCGGGCGGCGGCATCAAGCTCTCGATGCCGGGCCAGCGCTGGGAAATTCTCGACGCCTATCGCGATGCGGCAGCCCAGAGCGGTCTGCCGCCCCTCAAGGATTACAATGGCGGCGGCGGACGCGAAGGCACGGCGTTGTTCGAACTCACCGTCAACAAGGGCTTTCGCTGGTCGTCGGCGCGCGGCTTTCTCAATCCCGCCAAGAACCGCCGCAACCTGAAAATCGCGACACGCGCGCAGGCTTCGCGCATTCTGTTCGAAGGCAAGAAGGCCGTCGGCGTCGCCTACACCGAGAACGGGGTGCCGCGCGTCGCGCGTGCAAGCGGCGAAGTCATCCTCGCCGCCGGCGCATTCGGTTCGCCGCAATTGCTGCAGGTGTCGGGCGTCGGTCCCGGCGCATTGTTGCGGGAACACGGCATCGCCGTCACGCATGAACTGCCCGGCGTCGGCGAGAATTTGCAGGATCACTGGATGCTGCGCGTGTTGCATCGGGTCCAGAACACCAAAACTTTTAATCAGACCGTCGATACGACGTGGCGAAAGGCGCTGGCAGGCATGCGCTATATCCTGACGCGCGGCGGCCCTCTCGCGGCGCCAGTCTCGTTGATGACGGCGTTTGCGAAATCACGCCCCGATGTCGATGCGCCCGATATCCAGCTGCAGATTTCGATTGCGAGCTATGAGCGCGTCGGCGGACCGCTGCATCCCTTCCCCGGAATCGGCTCCTCGATCTGCATCTGCCGGCCGACCAGCCGCGGCCATCTGCGCATCAAGAGCGCCGATCCCGCGGTCGCGCCTGCTGTCGTGAACAATTTCTTCGGCACCGAGCAGGATCGCCGCATCGCCGCCGATGGATTGGCCGTGGTGCGCAGGATCATGGCGAGCCCGGCCATGGCGAAATACGCACCCGACGAGATTCAGCCGACGAGCAAGGTTCAGACCGAGGAGCAGATTCGCGCCTTCGCGCGCGCCAATGCCTCGACGGTGTTTCACCCCGTCGGCACCTGCATGATGGGCTCGGGCTCGACGGCGGTCGTCGACGAACGCCTGCGCGTTCACGGCATCGAGGGACTGCGCGTGGTCGATGCCTCGATCATGCCGACGATCACGTCGGGCAACACCAACGCGCCGACCTTCATGATCGCCGAGAAGGGCGCGCAGATGATTTTGCAGGACCGGGCCGAAGGGTTAAGCCGAGGAGGCGATCCACACCTCGTCGTCATTCCGGGACGTCGCGTAGCGACTGATCCGGAATCCATATCCCCGGTCTGTCCGCATCAATGATGCAGGGGATAGATTCCGGGTGCGACGGAGCCTGTCACGGGCTGCGCTTTGCGCGGACCCGTTGCCGGCTTCCGGAATGACCGTGCCTCAGACCGTCCCCAGCAACGCCCGGCGGAATTTCGCCCGCGCCACCGGCCCGTCGAGATTGGGCTTCATGCGGAACGAATCTTCCGGCTTCACGCGCAGCAGCACGAACGACGTGCCGTTCTTCTCGCGGATCATCTTGCTCGCCGCGTCAATCTGGCCTTCTTCGCCGACCGTCATGGTGCGGCTGATGCCGGAGCCTGATGCGATGCGTTCGAGATCGACGCCCAGACTCGTGTGGCTCTTCTGGTAGCCGGTCTCGCCGTAATGGCCGTTATCGACGCAGACAATCGACAGATTGCTCGGATTGAACACCGCGATATTGGCGAGCGAGCCGAGATTCATCAGTAATTCGCCGTCGCCGGTGACGACAAGGATGTGCTTGTCCGGACGCGCCAGCGCGAGCCCGAAGCCCATCATGCAGGCCGCGCCCATGGCGCCGCCGAGACAATAGGCATGCGCGCCCTCGCCCGTGATGTGGCTGACTTCCTGTGTCGAGCCGAGCCCTGCGACGATCAGAAAGTCCTCGTGACGGCCGAGCAGCTTGGTCACGGCCGTCTTGCGGTCGAGAACGAACTTGGCGGCGATGGAGGCGGCAATGGTCTTGGAATTGGTCATGGACAGCGCCCTTAGCGTAGCGTTTTCAAGCGAAGTGGGTACCGGTTCGCGTCAGAAAACGCGTCAAATCAAAAAGGTTTTGCTTTAATGAGCTTCTGCGTCAGCAGAACGGCGACCGAATACCCGGCCGTGAACACCGACGAGATCGCCGCCGTCGTCACCGGCACGACGTCTTCGGGGCTATCGACGCGTTCGCAGATCACGCCCATGGCCTTCAGCGTCGGCTCGACCGCCTGACCCATCGGATATTGCCAGGCGTTGCCCTCGCCGTGATCCCCGCGCATCGAGACGATCATCAGCATGGGGAATGCGCCGCCCTTGGACAGCGACAGCATGTTGATGCAGTTGCCGACGCCGCTCGATTGCATCAGCAGCACGCCGCGCGCGCCGCCGAGATCGGAGCCCGCCAGCATGGCGATGCCCTCCTCTTCTGTCGTCAGCGCGACAGACGAGACACCGGGGTCGGCCAGCGACAGCGCAATCAGGCGCGCGTGACCGGCATCCGGGACGTGCGAGAATTGGGTGACATTGTGTTTGCGCAGCAAGGCATAGAGATCATCCTGCCAGCCCGTCTTCGAGTCCGCTGCCGCGGCCATGTGTTCCCTGCCTTGATTGTTGTTTTAAATTGTTGGGACGCACGATATCCGCGACCCCCGCCCTGTCAAGTTGAACACCGTATGTTTTTCGATTTTGAGCGAGAAAACCTTGCGAAATAAAGGTCCGTTTTAAAAATATCCGACTGATTCTCGGATTTTCCGAGCTGCCCAAATCATAACCATCACGAGGTTGTCGGGAATTCCTTTAACGGCGGTCAACCACGCGGGCCAAATCGCGTTGCCGCGTCGCGCGGGCTGCGTGTGAGATGCCGCGCATGAAAGCATCTCTCGCGGAACACGACGTCAATCACGAACTGCTCGGCACCTGCTCGCTGTGCGGGTATCGCGGCATTTTCGGCTTCGAGAACCGCCAGTCCGTGCGCAGCGACTATATCTGCGCGTCCTGCGGCGCCGATCTGCGCCACCGCGACCTCGCCGCTGTGATTCTTGACGAATTCGGCCGCGGCCTGTTCACAACCATTTCACATCTTGTGCGCGACGCCCGTTTCCAGACCACCCGGATTTACGAACCTTCCTTGAAGGGCCCCTTCGTCAAGCACTTCAACAAAATACCCAAATACACCCAATCCTATTTCTGGCCCGATGTTGCCTTCGGCGACAGCCGCAACGGCGTCCAGTGCGAGGATTTGCGGGCGCTCACCTACGACGACAATTCCTTCGATCTCATCGTTTCGTCCGACGTGTTCGAGCATATTTTCGAGCCGGAACGGGCCTTCGAAGATATCTTCCGCGTGCTGCGCCGGGGCGGGATGCATATCTTCTCGATCCCCTATCACTGGCCGGTTGCTGCCAAGAGCGAGACCCGCGCCGCCGAAATCAACGGCGAGGAAAAGCATCTTCTGCCGCCGCAATATCACGTCGCCGGCGACGGCAGCCGTTCACTCGTCGTCACGGATTGGGGCGCCGACATCGTCGACTTGCTGGAAGCCATCGGCTATCGCGTCTCGGTTGTCCGCCGCAGCGCGCCGCTCTTCCCGCTGCACACCAACGCGACATTCGTCGCGCGCAAGCCGTAACAATCGTCATTTGTCGGACAACTGGGCCTTGGCCCACGTTGGCGTATGTGCACGCCGCAAATAATTGCAAATGACGGCGGCATACACTTTGGATATCGTCCGCGGCTCGAGGAAACAAAAAGCCCAGAAGGACGAAGAATGACCAAGTTGTTGCCGACGACGATCGTCGGAAGCCTGCCGCAACCCGATTGGCTCGTGAACAAGGACATCATGCTGGCGCACCAGCCGCCGCGTGTCCGCCTCAAAACCATCTGGCGCGTCGAAGACCAGTTCCTCGAGGAAGCGCAGGACGACGCGACCTTCAAGGCGCTGCGCGAGCAGGAAGCCTCCGGCCTCGATATCCTCTGCGATGGTGAAATCCGCCGCGAAAGCTATTTCAACCGCTTCGCCAACGCGCTCGGCGGCATCGACATCGACAATCCCGCCGAAGTCGAGGGACGCAACAATACGCGTCAGATCGTGCCGCGCGTCATCAGCGAAATCCGCCGCACGACACCCGTGCAGGTTCGCGACGTCGAGCACATGCGCGCGCTGACGAAGAAGCCGATCAAGATCACCATGCCCGGCCCGTTCACGATGATGCGGCTGGCGAAGGATGAATTCTACAACGACAAGCGTGCGCTGCTGATGGCTTACGCCAAAGCCGTGAACGAAGAAGCGCACGATCTGAAGAAGGCCGGCGCCGACGTCATCCAGCTCGACGAACCGTTCGTGGAATCCTTCGTCGAGGAAGCCGCCGAATTCGCGCTCGATGGCATCGCCGCTTCACTCAAAGGCATCGAAGGCACGACGGTGATCCATGTGTGCTTCGGCTACGGCCACTACGTCAAAAACGAAAAGCCGAACGCCTATCGTTTCCTTGCGCCGCTCAACGAATGCGCCGCGACGCAGATCTCGATCGAAGCGGCGCAGCCCCGGCTCGATCCCACGATGCTCAAGCTCCTGTCAAAGAAGCAGGTGATGTATGGCGTACTCGATCTCAAGGATCGTACGGTGGAAACACCGGACGCCGTCGCCACGCGCTTGCGCACAGCGCTCAAGCATATCGATGCGGACCGGCTCGTCGTCGCGCCCGATTGCGGCATGAAGTACATTCCGCACGACATCGCTTACGGAAAGCTGCGCGCCATGGTCGCGGGCGCCGATATCGTGCGCAAGGAAATCGCGGGCTGACGCGCGCACGTCCTTCGCACAGATAATCAGCATATGAACGAGGCGCCGGTATCACCGGCGCCTCGTTTTTGTTGTTTCCCTTCATGAAAATCATTTTTCATGCCACACTGGCGGCATGCCCCGCTCTGCCCCTCAATCCCTGATCGGACGAATCCGCCGCGTGCTGGATTCGCTCTCGGTGTCGGAACGGCGCCTTGCGGACGTCATCCTCGATTTCCCGGGAAACATCGCAAGCTATTCGGCCTCCGAGCTCGCCAAGCTCGCCAATGTCTCGAACGCGACCGTCACGCGCTTCATCCGGCGGCTCGGCTATGAGGGCTATGACGACGCGCGCAAGAGCGTCCGGACGGAACATAGCGCCGGCTCGCCGCTGTTTCTCGCGGGCGCGGGCCAGGAAGCGCCGGTCGGGTCGCAGGTCGCACATCTTCAGCAGGGCTTTGCAAACCTCGAAGGTACGTTCCGGCGCATCACCGATCAGGAAATCATGGCGTTGGCGCGGGAGATCATCAAAGCGCGCAAGGTCTGGATCGTCGGCTATCGCGCGAGCCACGGCCTCGCCTATTACCTGCGCTGGCAGATCGTGCAGGTCGTCGAAAATGCGCTGCTGCTGCCGGGTGCGGGCGAGACGCTCGCCGAGACGATTGCCAGCATGACGAAATCGGATGTGGTTGTCGTGTTTGCCCTGCGTCGTCGCGTGGCGGTGCTCAAGGCTTTCATCGAGCAGGCGATGCAGGCCGGCGTGAAAGTCGCGCTGATTTCCAACAATCCATCCACGGACAAGCTGCCCGCGACCTGGCATTTCCGCTGCGACTCGCAGGCACCCGGACCGCTCGACAACCACGTCGCGGTGATGGCGTTCTGCCACCTGCTCGCGACGCGGATTCTCGAGATGTCCGGTGCGGCCGGCCGCCGCAGGCTCGCGACCATCGAAACCCTGCACGAAGGCCTGTCTGAACTTTAGGCGATTTACGCCATGCCGCTTTCTGCGGCACAGCGCGCTCAAAACACGCTCAGAGCTTGAGACTTCGACATCGGCACCAATTGTGGCTTCGTTGATTCATTTGAAAAATTCTTTTCATAAGCAGTTGGCATGAAAAATGCTGAACATGCCGCAAGGGGTCCACGCCCGCCTGCCGCGCCTGCGGTGGCGGCACCGACATGCTCACCGGATGAGCGTGGCACCGGCGACCAAACGGAGCGTCACATGTTCAGAAGGCATTTTTTCGGTCTTATGGCCGCCGCAGCGGTCGGCCTGCCAGCCGTCCCGGCCGATGCAGCCGGAATCCTGCGCATCGGCATGACCGCGTCCGACATTCCGCTCACCACCGGCCAGACCGACCAGGGCGGCGAGGGCATGCGCTTCATGGGCTACACGGTCTATGACGCGCTGATCAACTGGGACCTGTCGAGCTCCGACAAGCCGTCCGACCTCGTGCCCGGGCCTCGCCGACAGCTTGGACGGTCGATCGCCGGCCGACCAAGAACAAGTGGATCTTCAAGCTGCGCGAGGGCGTGAAGTTCCACGACGGCAGCGACGTTCAACGCCGACGCCGTGGTCTGGAACCTCGACAAGCTCCTGAAGAACGACAGCGCCGCAGTTCGACCCGCGCCAGGCGGCGCAGGGCCGCTCGCGCATTCCCGCCGTCGCCTGCTACAAGGTCGATCGACAACTAGACGGTCGAGATCATCACCAAGACGCCCGACGCGACGCTGCCCTACCAGCTCGCCTGGATCATGATGTCGTCGCCGGCGCAGTGGGAGAAGCTCGGCAAGAGCTGGGACGAGTTCGCCAAGACGCCGTCCGGCACCGGCCCGTGGAAGCTGACGACGTTCGCGCCGCGCGAACGCGCCGAGCTGGTCGCCGAACAAGGACTACTGGGACAAGGCGCGCGTGCCGAAGCTCGACAAGCTGGTGCTGCTGCCGCTGCCGGAGGCCAATGCCCGCGTCGCGGCGCTGCGCTCCGGCCAGGTCGACTGGATCGAGGCGCCCGCGCCCGACGCGGTCGCCTCGCTGAAGGCGGCCGGCTTCACGATCGTCACCAACGCCTATCCGCACAACTGGACCTGGCATCTCTCGCGCGTCGAGGGCTCGCCCTGGAACGACATCCGCGTGCGCAAGGCGGCCAATCTCGCCGTCGACCGCGAGGGCATGAAGGAACTGCTCGGCGGCCTGATGATCCCGGCCAAGGGCTTCTTCCCGCCCGGCCACCAGTGGTTCGGCAACCCGACCTTCAAGGTGAAGTATCGACATCGCCGCGGCCAAGAAGCTGCTGGCGGAGGCCGGCTTCAGCCCGGACAAGCCGCTGACGACCAAGATCCTGATCTCGCCCTCGGGCTCGGGCCAGATGCAGCCGCTGCCGATGAACGAGTTCATCCAGCAGAACCTCGCCGAGGTCGGCATCAAGGTCGAGTTCGAGGTGGTCGAGTGGAACACGCTGATCAACATCTGGCGCGCCGGCGCCAACGATCCGAGCTGCGCGGCGCCACCGGCATGAACTACACCTACTTCATCCAGGATCCGTTCACCGGCTTCATCCGCCATCTGCAGTGCAACCTGAAGCCGCCGACCGGCACCAACTGGGGCCACTACTGCGACCCGGAGATGGACAAGCTGTTCGACGAAGGTCCGCAACACCTTCGACCCGAAGGAGCAGGACGCGGTGCTGCAGAAGGTCCACGAGAAGTATCGTCGACGACGCGCTGTTCCTGATGGTCACGCACGACGTCAACGCCGCGCGCGATGAGCCCGAAGGTGAAGGGCTTCGTCCAGGCGCAGAACTGGTTCCAGGACTTCTCGCCGATCACGATGGACTAAGTGAGAACGTCGCTGACGACGAGCCGGAGCGCGCACACCGCGCGCACCGGCTCACGGGAGACAGATGCCATGCTCGCTCTACACTCGTCAAGCGCATCGCTCTATGTCACGCCCGTCGCGCTCGGCGTGAGCATCGTCTGCTTCCTGCTGGTGCACCTCGCGCCCGGCGATCCGCTGACGGCCGTGCTGCCGATCGACGCGACCGCCGAGCAGCAGGCAGGAGATGCGCGCGGTCTACGGCTTCGACCGGCCGCTGCCCGTCCAATACGGCCTCTGGCTCTGGAAGGTGCTGCAGGGCGATCTCGGCAACTCCATCGCCACCGGCCGCCCGGTGCTGAGCGAGGTGTCGCGCGCCGTCGACCAACTCGCTGATCCTGGCGTCGGTCGCGACGCTGATCGGCTTCACGCTTCGGCACCTTGTTCGGCTTCGTCGCCGGCTATTTCCGCGACCGCTGGCTCGACAAGCTCGCCTCCGCGCATCTCGGTGTTCGGCGTCAGCGTGCCGCATTACTGGCTCGGCATGGTGCTGGTCATCGTCTTCTCGGTGCAGCTCGAACTGGCTGCCGCCGACCGGCGCCGGGCCGGGCGGCTCCGGCAGCTGGCGGCCGCGACTGGGAGCATCTGCGCTACCTCATCCTGCCGGCGATCACGATGTCGGTGATCCCGATGGGCATCATCGCGCGCACGGTGCGCGCGCTGGTCGCCGACATCCTGTCGCAGGAATTCGTGCAGGCGCTTGCGCGCCAAGGGCCTTGCCGAGTGCGGCGTGTTCAGGCACGTCGTCACGCAACGCCGCGCCGACCGCGCTCGCGGTGATGGGCCTGCAGCTCGGCTATCTGCTCGGCGGCTCGATCCTGATCGAGACGGTGTTCTCCTGGCCGGGCACCGGCTTCCTGCTCAACGCCGCGATCTTCCAGCGCGACCTGCCGCTGCTGCAGGGCACGATCCTGGTGCTCGCGATGTTCTTCGTCGTGCTCAATCTGCTGGTCGACGTCCTGCAGACCGCGCTCGATCCGCGCATCCAGCGGAGCTGACCGATGACTGTCGGTCGAATCTTCGCAGCCCGTCGCGACCATCCGCTCGTCCCGGCCACAGGCCGGCAGGGCTATTGGGCCAGCGTCTGGTCGCGCCTGATCACGCGACCCGGTGGCGATGATCGCGCTCGGCATCATCTTGCTGATCGTGCTGGTGGCGATCTTCGCGCCCTACATCGCGCCGGCCGATCCGCTGCGCGGCTCGATGCTCCGCCGCCTGCGCCCGATCGGCACGCCGGGCTATCCGCTCGGCGCCGACGAACTCGGCCGCGACATGCTCTCCCGCCTGATCTACGGCGCGCGGCTGTCGCTCTTCATGGGCGTGACGCCGGTGCCGATCGCCTTCGTCATCGGCTCGGCCATCGGCATCATCGCCGGCTATGTCGGCGGCTCGTCAACACCGTCGATCATGCGCGACGATCGACGTGTTCTTCGCCTTCCCGTCCGTGCTGCTGGCGGTCGCGCTGTCCGGCGCGCTCGGCGCCGGGACTCACCAACGCGCTCGTGTCGCTGACCATCGTCTTCGTGCCGCAGATCGCGCGCGTCGCCGAAAGCGTGACGACGCAGATCCGCACACGCGACTATGTCGAGGCGGCGCGCGCCTCCGGCGCCGGCGCGTTCACGATCATCGTCGCGTGCATGTGCTCGGCAACGTGCTCGGACCGATCTTCGTCTACGCGACCAGCCTGATCTCGCGTGTCGATGATCCTGGCCTCCGGCCTGTCCTTCCTCGGCCTCGGCGTGCAAGCCGCCCGAGCGCCGAATGGGGCCTGATGCTCAACACGTTGCGCACGGCGATCTACAGCCAGCCGTTGGTCGCGGCGCTGCCGGGCGTGATGATCTTCATCACCTCGATCTGCGTTCAACCTGTTCTCCGACGGGCTGCGCTCCGCCATGGACGTCGAAGTCATGATCGGCGCATCCCGCCTCAGGCCGATGCCCGAGATCGGGATGACCGCGGCGGCCCGGCGCAACCGCTGCTGCTCGGTCCGCAACGGGCTGTCAAGCACTTTCCGGCCAAGAGGCAGGTCTGTTCGGACCAAGCGCCAGGCCGTGGTGCGCGCGGTCGACGGCGTCGACTTCGACGTCGTGCAAGGGCGAGACGCTCGGCATCGTCGGCGAGAGCGGCTGCGGCAAGTCGACGACGGCGCGGCTGCTCATGCAGCTCATCACGCCGGACAGCGGCGACCTGCTGTTCGACGGCGAAAGCGTCGGGCACGCTCTGCTCGACTCGCCGGACTTTCGCCGGCAGGTGCAGATGGTGTTCCAGGACAGCTACGCCTCGCTCAATCCGCGCCTGACCATCGAGGACTCCGATCGCCTTCGGGCCGCGCGTGCACGGCGTCGCGGCCAGCAGCCGCACTCGCCCGCGCGCACGATCTGCTGCACCGCGTCGGGCTCGAGCCGCGCCGCTTCGCCGGGCGCTATCCGCACGAGCTTTCCGGCGGCCAGCGCCAGCGCGTCAACATCGCGCGCGCGCTGGCGCTCGATCCGCGGCTGCTGATCCTCGACGAGGCCGTGTCGGCGCTCGACAAATCGGTCGAGGCGCAGGTGCTCAATCTGCTGCTCGACCTCAAGCGCGAGTTCGGCCTGACCTACATTTTCATCTCGCACGATCTCAACGTCGTGCGCTTCATGGCCGACCGCGTCATGGTGATGTATCTCGGCAAGGTCGCCGAGATCGGCGCAGCAGAGGCGATCTTCGACAACCCGGCATCCCTATACGACGGCGCTGCTCGCCTCGATGCCGCGATGGATCCGGACGAGCGCACGCATGAGCCGCCGCTCACCGGCGATCCGCCGAACCCGATCAATCCGCCGCCCGGCTGCCGCTTCCACACCCGCTGCGTCAAGGCCGAAGGCGTTTGCAGCAGGTCCGTGCCGCCGCTGTTCGAGGTCACCGGCAACCATGCCGTCGCCTGTCTCATGCCAGTCCCGGGCTCCGGCCACAGCGCAGCGCCGCTGGCCGCGGAGGCCGCCGCATGACGACGCAAGCGCCCATCGTCGAGATCGACAATCTCACCGTGACTTTCGTCAGCGGCGCGCGGCGCGTGCGCGCCGTCAATGGCGTCAATCTCACCCTCAAGCCCGGCGAAGTCGTCGCACTGCTCGGCGAATCCGGCTCCGGCAAGAGCGTGACGCTGCGCTCGCTGCTGCGGCTCCATCCACCGACATCCGACATCAGCGGCCGGATCGCTGTCGCCGGCCACGACGTGCTGTCGCTTCACGGCAAGGCACTGGCCGATTTTCGCGGCCGGCTCGTCTCGATGATCTTCCAGGAGCCGCGGCTCGCGCTCGATCCGGTCTATCAGCCTCGGCGACCAGATCGCCGAGACGATCCGGCGCCACGAGAAGATCGGCCGCAGCGAAGCCGCGGCACGCGCGCTGAGCCTGTTCGAGCGCGTGCGCATTCCCTCGCCGGAGCGCCGGCTCGCCAATTATCCGCACGAGATGTCCGGCGGCATGCGGCAGCGCGCGATGATCGCCCTGGCGCTGGCCTGCCGTCCCAAGGTGCTGCTGGCCGACGAGCCGACGACGGCGCTCGATGCCACGGTGCAGATCCAGATCCTGCTGCTGCTGCGCGAGCTGCAGCGCGAACTCGGTCTCTCGGTGATCTTCGTCACGCACGACATCGGCGTCGCCGTCGAGGTCGCCGACCGCATCGCCGTGATGTATGCCGGGCGAATCGTCGAGGAAGGCAGCGTTGCCGACGTCATCCGCACGCCGCGTCATCCCTATACGCACGGCCTGCTTGGCTCGCGCGTCGAACTCGCCAATGGCCGCGACAGGCTGGTGACCATTCCCGGCACGCCGCCCGACCTCTCCGACCTGCCGCCCGGCTGCGCCTTCGCGCCGCGCTGCGGGAAGGTCTCCGACATCTGCCGCATGACGGCGCCCGAACTCAACGGCCTCGGCGCCGCCACGAGCGCGGCGTGCTTTCACCCGGATTGATCCATCAACCAGAAAAAGAACCATGCCCTCCATCCTGATCATCAACCCCAACACCTCGCAGGCGACGACCGCGATGATGATGGATATTGCGCGGCTCAGCCTGCCCGCGGAATTCGGCGTCATCGGTCGCACCGCGCGCCGCAGCGTCCCGATGATTCTGGAAGAAGACCAGTTACTGGCGGCGGGTGCGGAAGTCGTCGAGATGGGTCGCGAGATGCCGGCCGATTGCATCGGCGCGATTGTCAGCGCATTCGGCGATCCCGGCATGGCGGAGCTTCGCGCCACCGTCGACTGGCCGGTCGCCGGGCTTTGCGAGGCAAGCTACCTGAAAGCGTCATTCGGCCAGCGGCGCTTCGGGGTCGCAACCGTGACGCCAGGGCTCGTCGGCATCCTGACGCAGAAGGCAAAGGATCTTGGCGTCGGCCACCTGTTCACCGGCATCCAGCTGACCGAGGGCGACCCGCGCGCGCTTGCCGCGGAACCCGAACGGCTTGCGGAAGAACTCGGACGCGCGGTCGAGCGCTGCCTGAACGACGACAAGGCAGAGACGGCGATCATCGGCGGCGGACCGCTCGGCGGCGCGGCCGCGGCTCTATCGAAACGATTTGGCGCCGCGGTCATCGAGCCCATTCCGACTGCGGTCCGGCAGCTCATGGACATGCACCGGCGTCTGGCCGCTGGCGGGCACGAACGGACGCTGATCGCGTAAGCTGAGTAATCTGCGCGGTCCTGAGGCTGTCGTGCGAGCATCTTCAAACTCGTCAGCCCCTTGCCGGGTGATTGCGAAATAGAAGTCCGTCCTGGAACGATCTGCGTCAGCACTTGTCGGGCACGTGTGAAATGCTCATATTGAGAGAAGACTGGCCGCAGCGAGATTGACATCGTGCACCGGCTTCAATTCAATCGACGCGTACCGGACTTAAGATCCGGACGAAGGGGAGACGAAACGCATGATTGCGCCGCAGCGCGATCTGTCTCGCGGCGATTGTCAGCCGCAAGCCATTTTATTTTTCTTTCAGCAAGACCTTCTCCGATGACGCAACGGATAAAGGGCGCTCACATCGACGATTAATTTTCCGCGATCACTGTTGATAGAAAAGTGGGAGGAACGTTATGAAATTCCGGACTTTTGCAATCACGATCAGCGCTGCAACAATTTCATTTTCATCGTCATTGACCGGCGCCGTCGCGCAGCAGAATTATCCGACCAAATCCATCAACATGGTCATCCCCTTCGCCGCAGGCGGAGGCGCGGATACCACTGGCCGGGTGCTGGCGGACGAACTGTCCAAGGCACTGGGCCAGCCTGTCATTGCCGACAATCGCCCCGGCGCCAACGGCGTGATCGGCTCTGCCATTGTCGCGAAGGCAGAACCGGATGGACACACCATTCTGATGACCTCGAGCTCGACCTACGCGCTCAATCCCAACCTGATGAAATCGATGCCCTACGATCAGGTGCGCGATCTCGCTGCGCTGGTGACCGTCGGCTACACACCATGGATTCTCGTCGTCAGTCCCAAGAGCGAATTCCACAGCGTCGCCGACGTGGTCAATTACGGCAAGGCCAATCCCGGAAAGCTGACGTTCGGTTTCTGGCAAAGCTCGACGCTCGTCACCGGCGAGATGTTCGGCAAGTTCGCCGGAATTTCTCTGAGAAAAGTGCCGTACAAGGGCGCCACGGAAGCCATTGCCGACCTGCTCGGTGAACGCATCAATCTGCTGTTCATCGATATGGGCACGGGGCAAGGCCACATCAATTCGGGCGCGATGCGCCCTCTTGCGGTAACCGCACCGGCGCGTGCATCGCATTTTCCCAGCGTGCCGACCTTTGCCGAGGCCGGCTATCCGCAGGTCGATACGGGCTCAACGAACGTCGTTTTCGTGCCCGCCAAAACGTCCCGCGAAGTCAGGCAGAAACTGAATACCGAGCTGAACAAAATCATCCAGAAGCCGGAGGTCCTGGCGCGTCTGACGCGTCAGTCCATGGGCTCGACCATCCGTACGCTGGATCAGGCCGATGAATTCGTCCGCTCGGAAATCGCCCGCTGGGAAGGCATGATCAAATCCGCGGGGATCGAGAAGGAGTAGGAGGCACCGGTCGGTGAGAGTCCTCTCGCCGATCAGAGCTTTGGCGACCAGCCATAAAACTTCGCGCAGGCGCCGCCCATCAGCGTTGCGCGTTCGGTCTCGTTGAGGCGATCGGTCTCGAGGAAGGGACCGACGCCCTGCTGGTAATTGATGACTGCGAAGGCGCGCGTCCAGTCCGTGCCCCACAGGCAGCGATCGATGCCCCAGGCATCGAACACGCGCGCCAACGGATCCCAGATATCCGAGTACGGATAGGGCTTGTGCGACATGGTGCAGGCGCCGGAGACCTTGATGACGGCGTTCTGGCGTTTGGCGAGATCGAGCACTTTCGGCAACTCGGCCCACGGCTCCGGTGGTGCGGGCGGATCGTGCGGTTGGCGAATGCCAAGGTGATCGATGGCAAATCGCACGTCAGGATTGCGATCGACGACCTTGATGCCGTCATCCAGATTGTCCCAGATCATCAGATTGACCGGCATATCGTGGCGCGCGGCGGCGCGCATGACACGATCCAGACCCTCGCCGTCCGGTGCAATCTTCGCCGACTTCTGCATCATGACGCGAATGCCGACCGCGGCCGGAACCTTTTTCCATTCCGCGATAACATCGCCGACCGCCGGATCGTCCGGATTGACCGGCTTGACCAGGGCGAACCGGCCGGGATGGGCCTGCTGCACTTCCATCGCGTAGCTCGCGTCATAGCGATACATGGTGAAAGCAGAGACGAAGATCGCGCCATGAACGCCGACTGCGTCCATCGCCGCGACCATCTCGTCGCCCGTCACATGCGCGGGCCAGTTCGGCACGCCATGCCACGGCCGCTTCGGGGTGTTCGCGTCATAGGCGTGGACCTGGGAATCGATAATCATCATTGCAGCGATGCCTTTGTGTCCTGAATGATCCAGAGCCTTAAGTTGGTGAATTGCCTTCAACGCGCGATCAAGCGCCAGCCGGGCCGCGAGTGTTGGCTGGGAAAACAAAAATCGCAACAGATAAAGCCACCCTTCCACGTCAACCAATTTGCGGCGGCGCAATTGCAGCCTATGATCAAAGAAAACTTCCAGCCAATCCGGGGCACTGATGAAAGAAGCGATTGTACGGGGCGCTCGCATCAATTTCGAAACCTTTGGGATCGACGGACCCTGGATTTCATTGAGCCCGGGCAGCCGGAAAGGCCTCGCGGATATTGTCCCGATCGCGACATCTCTGGCCGCCAACGGCTTCCGTGTGCTGCTGCATGATCGACGCAATTGCGGGGCGTCAGAGGTTGCGTTTGATGCGACGGCGGCCGAGCATGAAATCTGGGCCGACGATCTGCGCGAGCTGACAGATCAACTGGGAATCAAATCTCTCTATGTTGGCGGCGCATCCTCCGGCGCGCGTCTTTCGATCGCATTTGCGATCAGACACCCGGATAAACTCAGCGGATTGCTCGTCTGGAAGATCACCGGCGGCGCATATGCCACGACCAATCTCGCGGAAGCCTATTACGGATCATTCATCGCGCTGGCCAAACAGGGCGGAATGGCCGCTATTTGCGACTCGGAACATTTCAAAGCCTGCATTGAATCGCGCCCCGACAATCGCGCGCGACTCATGGCGCTCGATTCCCAGTTCTTCATCGGTGTCATGCAGCAATGGCAAACCACATTTCTCCAATCGGCCTCGCTCCCTGTCATCGGGGCAACCGAGAAAGAATTGCTCGGCATCACCGCGCCAGCCTGCATCATCGCAGGCAACGATAAAGTTCATACGCCGCAGGCCGCCCGCAATTTGCACGACGCGCTGGCCGGCAGCGAATTGTTCGACGATGTCGTCTCAAAGCGCGACGAGACAGATTTGCTCGACCAGTCCGATCAGGCGGAATGGCAGGCGAAAGAACCTGTCATTGTGAAGATTCTCACCGGCTTCGTTCGCCGCCATGACAAGCTGGCGGTGAAAGAGACGCAGTAAATAACGCTCTCCTTAAGTCCATCGCCAGGTGGGGGCCCGTCATCACCAAGTACAATGTGCGGGTCGAATAATTGCTGAGCGCGATTGAACCAAAACAGCCCGCCGATTGGCGGGCTGTTTTTGTTTCGAGGGGAATTTATGGCGGAGAGGGAGGGATTCGAACCCCCGATACGGTTGCCCGTATGCCGCATTTCGAGTGCGGTGCATTCGACCACTCTGCCACCTCTCCGGAAGGGGTCTCGGTCGAGCGCGGCAGTCTTAAGGGAGGACGCTGGCGGAGACAAGAAGCAAGCTCAGGACGCCTTGGCCTTGCTGGAACTCCTTGCTGGATTCCTTACTGGATTCCTTGGCCTCTTTGGGCTCTTTCTCCTTGCCCTCCTTGGTCTCCCTGGCATTGCGATTGGTGAATCGGGCGTTGCCGAGCCCGGTCCCGATCGTCAGCACCCCCCACCGCCGGTAATCCTGCATGAAGGGCACCTCGCTCAGCCCCTGCGCGACGCCGTCATTGTGCATCATGATGACCGTGTCGTGGCCGCCGATCTCGGGGATGGCTTCGGTCAGCGCTTCCGCCAGATTGAAGCGGCTGCTCTCCCAGTTGCCGGGCAGGTTCTGCGCACCCTTCTCGATGCTGCCATCGGACGCGATTGCGCCCGGACACGAAATGCCGATGAAGGGCGCAAGCTTGAATCCCTCGTCCTCGGCCTTCTCGATCATGGTCTTGAGCATCTTGGCGAGCCGCTTGACCGCGCCCTCGCGCGTCGGCTCATCATCGGCATGACGCCAGATCTCCGACTTCCAGACCGCAGCTTTCGATAGATCCGGCGCCTTCTTCTGGCGCGTTTCGACCACGCCGGCGCGGATATTGGTGCCGCCGATATCGACCGCGAGAATGCTGTCATACGCTTCGAAAATCCACGACGGCGCGAGGTGGATGCAGCCGATCAGCCCTGCTTCATCGGGATGAAACCGGATCGGCACCAGATCGATCTTGTGGCCGTCGGACTTGAGCACGATGTCCGCCCGCGCAATGGCAAGTTCGCCGATCCGGCTCTGGCGAAATCCGCCGCCGACGACGATGCACTCGGTGCCGGCCCAGGCTTTGGTCTTCAGAAAGCGGGCTGTGACCGCCGACAATTCCTGCGCGAACTGCTCCACGGCGCTATGCACGACAGCCGCCGCCATCACGTCTTCGCCGACGAGAATCTCATCCAGTTTGGATTTGCCGATTTCTTCGGACGATTTGTTGCCGAAGGGATCGTCGCCGGCCTTGCGCAGCGGCTTGCGCCACGCCTCCAGAATGCTGTGAAAGGCGTCGCGGTTGGCGCGGTCGCCGAGAAAGCCGTCCTCATCCTTGAGTTCGATGTTGTAGTCGTCCACCTCGACGGCGGGGAGCACCCGCGCGCCGTGCAGCCCCATTACTTTTGCCTCAGCCATGCCAGCCTTCCCTTCGACGGACGACAACCGTTTGGAACCCGGATGGTTTCATGGGGAGTTGAGAGGCCGGATTTGGCGCGAGGAACGCCAGAAACCGGCCAAATCCTTCATAAATGGCGGCTTTTCGGGCCACTTTACCTTGACTCATCGTCAGCCGGCGCTATAACCCCGGCCAAGGCGCGGCCTGTTTTCGCGCCTTTTGTTTTGGCGTTTGTTTCGGCTTGGGCTGTTCGCAGCCCGCCAGACTGAAAGCCACAAACAAATACCCACACCGACTGAAGAAAAAGCCGGCCCGGATTCATCCGAGCGCCGGGATCGAACACGAAGGATGAAAACGATGTTCGCAGTCATCAAAACCGGCGGCCGGCAATACCGCGTCGTCCCGGAAGATGTACTCGAGATTGGCAAGATCGCCGGCGATGTCGGCACGATCGTGCAGCTTGGTGAAGTGCTTTTGGTTGGCGGCGACACGCCGACGCTCGGTTTTCCGACCGTTGCGGGCGCAAGCGTCGCAGCCGAAGTGCTGGATCACAAGCGCGGCCCGAAGGTCATTGCCTTCAAGAAGCGCCGCCGCAAGAATTCGCGCCGCAAGCGCGGCTATCGCGACGAGATCACGGTGATCCGCATCACCGAGATCCTGACCGACGGCAAGACGCCCACGGTGCAGCCGCGGCCCAAGAGGGTCAAGGCAGCCCCCGCTCCGGCGGTCGAGGGCGACGAAGAGGCTCCGAAGGCAGCCAAGAAGACGGCCGCCAAGAAGCCCGCCGCCGCCAAGGCAAAGGCTCCGGCCAAGCCGAAGGCCAAAGCCCCGGCTAAGCCGAAGGCCGACAAGAAGAAGTGAGATGATTCCTTCACGGAATCCGGTTATTTAACGACAACGAGTTTCGGAGAGCACCATGGCTCATAAAAAAGCAGGCGGTTCATCGCGCAACGGGCGCGACTCGGCTGGCAAGCGTCTTGGCGTCAAGGCGTTTGGCGGCGAGGCCGTGCTTGCCGGCAACATTATCGTGCGCCAGCGCGGTACCCAGTGGCATCCCGGCACCAATGTCGGCATGGGCACGGATCATACCCTTTTCGCACTGACCGAAGGTCACGTGTCGTTCCGTACCAAAGCCAAGGGCCGCGTCTACGTATCGGTTGTTCCGATGATGGAAGCTGCGGCCGAGTAACAGGTGGACACATAATTGGGTCCGCCGGTTCACGTTAACCCGGCAGACCCAAGTTGGGTTCTGAAGGGGAAACGGGAAACCGGTTCCCCTTTTTGCTTTTTGCCTCTGTGCTGTTTTGCCTCTGTGCGTTCATCGTCGCGCCACACAGGCGGACTAAAGCGTTTTCCAGCGAAGTGGGTACCGGTTCGCATCAAGAAAACGCGTCAGACCAAAAACTGGAGCCCAACATGCTGCAAGATATCCCGACCACGCCATTGCATGAGCACAGTCCCGTCGTCCTCGAGACGACACGCCTGATGTTGCGCAGGCCGACGCTCGCGGACGTAAAAGCCATTGCGGTGCTCGCTAACGACATCCGCATTGCCGAGAACACCCGCCGTCTGCCGCACCCCTATGCGCTCGCGGACGCGGAAGATTTCGTGACGGGCCTCGCGCAGGAGAGCCACGAAACCGTTTTCCTGATTACGCTTCATGACGGCACGCCGATCGGCATGGTCGGACTCGACGCCGGCTCAGGCGACGCGCCGGAACTCGGTTACTGGCTCGGCGTCGATTTCTGGAAGCAGGGCTATGGCACCGAAGCCGCCCGCGCGGTGATCGACTATGCCTTCGAGACACTGGAGACCGAGCGACTGTTGTCGGCGGCGCGCGTGACCAATCCCGCGTCGCGGCGCATCCTCGAAAAGTGCGGCTTCCAGTGGCAGGGCGTTGCGCTCTTTCGCATGCTCGCGCTCGGCTCCTCGACCCCGGTCGACCGCTTCCGGCTGGATCGCCATGTCTGGAGTTCCCTGAAGAACTGGGGCCCGACCCGCCGCGTGGCGTGAGCATCGCGCGCGACGGCGGCCCCGCAGGCCGGCAAGCGGCCAAAAGGCCGCTTTTTCATCGTTTCGTAGCCCTGAAACTAGCTGCGACAAAATGGCCAATGAAGAAGCCCCTGGAACGCGCTAAATTGCGCGAACCAGGACCGGGCCCCTCTGGCAGCCGCACGCGGCTGTGATGTCGGACTGGCATCAAACGGAAGCGGCCTGCGAACGATGAATTTCCCATCGCATAGTCTTCAACCTGCGCTTCGCTGCGCAGAGCTGGCCGCTGCCGTGTTTTTCAACACAACCAAGGGCACGCCAAAATGGACTTCCTCCTCAGTCACCTGACCGCCGAAGCGCTCGCCGCGCTGGCTAAGGTTATCGTCATCGATCTCGTTCTCGCCGGCGACAATGCCATCGTCATCGGCCTCGCTGCCGCAGGTCTCGCGCCGGATCAGCGCAAGAAAGCGATTCTGATCGGCATTGCCGCCGCCACTGTCATGCGTATCGGCTTTGCGGCCATTACCGTCCAATTGCTGGCCGTCATCGGCCTGCTGCTGGCGGGTGGCATCCTGCTGCTGTGGGTGTGCTGGAAGATGTGGCGCGAACTGCGCACGTCGCACGGCGAAGCGCATGCGGGACAGGAAGCTCTCGCTGGCGAAGACCTGGACCGAAGCGGTGGCATCGCCGACACCGCACCGCGCAAGACGCTGCTGCAGGCGTCGATACAGATCCTGATCGCCGACGTCACCATGTCGCTCGACAACGTGCTGGCCGTTGCCGGCGCATCGCGCGAGCATCCCTGGGTGCTCGTGGTCGGCCTCGGCCTTTCCATCGCGCTGATGGGCATTGCGGCCGCGATGATCGCCAAGCTGCTCGGCAAGCACCGCTGGATCGCCTATGTCGGCCTCGCCGTCATTCTCTATGTCGCCATCGACATGATCTGGCGCGGCACCCATGAAGTGTTGCCGTTCATGAGGACGGCTCTCAACATCTGACGCAGCAATTCTGACGCGACGCATTCCGGCGGCGGAGACACAGTCTCCGCCGCCGTTTTTCTTTATCAGTGCTTTATTGCGCGGGCGCGCCGACCGTCCAGCATTCGTCGAGAGCAACGCGCTCGTCGCAAAGTTGCGGCGCCCGGGGTATCGGCGGGAAGGGTGTGTTGATCCTCGTGAACGGCAAAAATGTACCGCCTTTCGCCTCGGGAATGATCGGCGCAATTCGGGACGTTGCCGCGGGATAGCCGACAAAAACCGAAGACTTCGAGATCGGACGTCCTGTGGCCAGTTCAAGCGCATGACGGAATGGGCCGACAAGCGCCACGGCATGAGCACTCCAGGCCCGCTCCTGATAGACCGCATCCCGCGGGGCGTTTCGCGACTTCTTGCCGCCGCCAAGCACCGTCGAACCTATCGAAATGCCGAGCACACGGTGCACGCCAGATGGATCTTTCGCCAACAGCGCCCCGCCGGAATTTCCCGGCGCGACATCGCAATCCGTCAACAGCCGTCCGCTCAGTCCAGACACAAGCACGCGCCTGATCGAGCAGTCGTCAATCGTCTTGACCTCATTCCTGAGCGCGCCGTTAAGATAAAAATCCTGCGATTGAGCCGACACCGACAGCACACGCGCACCATCCGCGGCCTGCGACCACTCGCCGATTTCATATGGAACGACGGTGGGAATCGATGCGCGCAGCTTCAACACCGCCCAATCAGCATCACCTTTTGCACCCGGCGCGGGACACTGACCGATAGCAACAAGGTCAAACGCACGCACAACGCTTCGTCGTCCATCATGCGTTGTGAATGTGCATTGATCGGGGCGAACGATCTTCCTGCATGTGTCCGTATTAATGAACGCATGCGCCACGGTGACGACGATATCGTTTCTTCCGACGAGCTGAGCCGTCGATCGATAGCGCATACGGCCGTTCTTACATTCGAGCCTGCCGGATGCCGCAAAGGTGCTCTTCACTCCGGAGAGCGATTGCCCGTTCCTGGCGGCAAACTGCTCCTGCGTGAGACGGCTTTCGCCATTGATGGTGACGGCAAAGAGCGGCGTTGTCGCGAAACCGAGCAGGGCAAAAAGCGTCGCGGCAATCGTTGGCACGACCTCGGAATATCGCCCGATGCGAAATGTCATCAAATGGCTCTCAAACACGCAGGTCTTCAAATCAATGACGGATGGTCACGCAATTTCGTAACAATATCAAGAAGCGGCGATCGCCGAAATAAGCAAAGAGCCTCGCTTTACGCGGCGTCTCAACAACGCTCATGGCGGTGGCGAGATCGTCTCGGCCGCCGTTTGCTGTCCGACGGCCCGTTCACGCAAGAAGATATAGAGCCCGGCGGCGGCGATGATGGCCGCGCCGGTCAATGTCGCGATGGTGGGGATGTCGCCGAACACAGCGTATCCGAACAAAATCGCCCACAGGATCATCGTATACTGGTACGGCACGACGACTCCGGCACTTGCCAGCTTCAGCGAACGATTGAGACACAACAGCGCGCCGATCGAGACGAGGCCGCCAGCGAGATAAAGCAACGCATCGCGCGGCGCGGGCATCACGAAATTCGTCACCGAAAGCGCCGCACCGAACAGCATCGTTGCGCCAAGATGCGTCGCTGTCAGCACGAGATCGGTTGTGCCGCGCACGGCGCGCGTCATCAGCATGAAGCCCGTGAAGCAGAGCGACCCGGCGAACGCAATCAGCGCCGGACCGGTCAATGTCGCAGCCGATGGCTGCATGGCGACAAGGACGCCGACGAATCCGACGACCACCGCACTCCAGCGCCGCCAGCCGACCTTCTCGCCAAGAAACAACGCCGAGATTGCGGTGACGTAGATCGGCCCCGCCAGATAGAATGTGATCACATCCGCCAGCGGCATCAGCGACGCAGCCCAGAAGAACAGACCGATGTCGCCGACCGAGAGCGTCATGCGCAGGCATTGCAGACCGGGGCGCGGCATCGTCAGAAAGGGCTGTAATCCGGTGCGCCAGATAAACGGAGCCAGCAGCAGCAGCGAGGCAATGCCACGCAGCATCATGAACTGGCCAACCGGGTAGTCGGCAACCAGGAACTTGCCGATGGCGTCGCCAAGCGAAAACAGCGCGATCGAGGCCAGCATCAGGCCTATTCCGGCGATCCGTGCGGAGCGCGCTGTCGCGCCCATCGGCGGTAACCGAAGCATCATGAAATCGTCACCTGCGGTTGCGGCGGCGGGGCTGGCGCGTTACGGATAGCCCATGAAATTCCTCGACGAAGCCAAGGTCTATATCCGCTCCGGTGACGGCGGCAACGGTGCCGTTGCGTTCCGGCGCGAGAAGTTCATCGAATTCGGTGGACCGAGCGGCGGCAATGGCGGCCGCGGCGGCGATGTCATCGTCGAAGCCGTCGACGGCCTCAACACGCTGATCGACTATCGCTATCAGCAGCATTTCAAGGCCGTGCGCGGCGGCAATGGCATGGGCAAGGATCGTCACGGCGCAGGTGGCGACGATATCGTTTTAAAGGTTCCTGTCGGCACGCAGATTTTCGACAACGACAAGGAAACCATGCTCGCCGACATGACTGAGATCGGACAGAGGATCGTGCTTGCCGAAGGCGGCAATGGCGGCTTCGGCAACGCGCATTTCAAATCATCGACCAATCGCGCACCGCGCAACGCCAATCCCGGTCAGCTCGGCGAGGAGCGCTGGATCTGGCTGCGCCTGAAGCTGATCGCCGATGCCGGTCTCGTCGGCCTGCCGAATGCCGGCAAATCCACTTTCCTTGCCGCCGTCAGCGGCGCCAAGCCGAAGATCGCGGATTATCCGTTCACGACGCTGCATCCGCAGCTCGGCGTGGTCGGCGGTGACGGCCGCGAGTTCGTGCTGGCCGATATTCCAGGTCTGATCGAAGGTGCGCATGAAGGCACCGGCCTCGGCGACCGCTTCCTCGGTCATATCGAACGCTGCCGCGTGCTGCTGCATCTTGTCGACGTGACCTGCGAGCACGCGGGTCAGGCCTACAAGACCGTGCGCGCCGAACTCAACGCTTATGGCAGCGTGCTCGCTGAGAAGAAGGAAATTGTCGCGCTGTCGAAGATCGATGCGGCGACACCCGAACAGATCAAGGAACAGTCCGCCCGACTGAAGCGTGCCGCGAAACAAACGCCGATGTTGTTGTCGGCCGCGACCGGCCAGGGCATGCCCGAGGCGCTGCGCGCGTTGCGCATGACGATCGAGGGCGCGTCGGAAGCTGTGCCGGAGAAAGCGTGGACGCCGTGACGTCGGACGAAGCGCCACGCATGACTCCAGCGCACGACGAGTTTCCATCGCTCCGGACGAAAGGGTATTTCGCGCTCACTTGCATCGCCGTGGGGATGATCCTTTTTGGGGTTTACGGGCCAAACGATATCTGGACGTCCCTCATCGTCGGCGCGGTGATGGGCGGTCTTGCAGCAAGGCCGCTGCTCAATGGGATCTCGCTGGTTCGGGACAAGATCAAGGGCATCGCAGGCCGATAGGCCGCATTGACCACGCCACACGGGACCGATTGCCAAAACGTGTTCCCTGTGGGAGAGAAACCCGCAGTTTTACGGGATTTCGACGATGCCGACCGCCACCACCACCGCGCTTGCGACACCTGCGCTGACCGACTTCCGACGCATCGTCGTCAAGGTCGGCTCGTCGCTGCTTGTCGAATCCGGCCGCGTGCGCGAGCAATGGCTCACGGCGCTGTGCGAGGACATTGCCAAGCTCCATGGCGAAGGCCGCGAGATGCTCGTGGTGTCGTCCGGCGCGATCGCACTCGGACGCGGACGACTCAAATTGCCTTCAGGCCCGCTCAAGCTCGAAGACAGCCAGGCGGCAGCCGCCGTCGGACAGATCGAACTCGCGCGCATCTGGTCGGAGATGCTTGGCCGCCATGATATTCGCGCCGGGCAAATTCTTCTGACGTTGCAGGACACCGAAGAGCGCAGGCGTTATCTCAATGCGCGCTCGACGCTCGGGCGACTGCTCGAATTGCGCGCGCTGCCGGTGATCAACGAGAACGACACCGTCGCCACCAACGAAATCCGTTACGGCGACAATGACCGCCTCGCCGCGCGTGTCGCGACCATGGCGAGCGCCGATCTTCTCGTGCTGTTGTCGGATATCGACGGACTTTACGACGCGCCGCCGTCGAACAACCCCGACGCAAAACTGATCCCCGTCGTGAGCGCCATCACACCGCAGATCGAAGCGATGGCCGGTGACGCCGGCTCCGAATTGTCGCGCGGCGGCATGCGCACCAAGATTGAAGCCGGCCGTATCGCCATCACCGGCGGCACGCATATGGTCATCGGCTCCGGACTGATCGAACATCCGCTGAAAGCCATCACTGAGGGCGCGCGCTGCACGTGGTTCGTGACGCCGGCCAATCCGGTGACCGCACGCAAGCGCTGGATCGCCGGATCGCTCGAGCCGCGCGGTGTGGTGATCATCGATGCCGGCGCTGTCGCAGCGCTTCGTCGCGGACGCAGCCTGTTGCCAGCGGGTGTGATCAAGATCGAAGGCACGTTCGCGCGCGGCGATGCCGTGGTGGTGCGCGGGCCGGACGGCCACGAAATCGGACGCGGGCTCGTCGCCTACGATTTGGAGGACGCCGAGCGCATCAAGGGCCGCACTTCCTCCGATGTCGCGCTGGTTCTGGGCATCGAAGGCCGCGCCGAGATGATCCACCGCGACGACCTGGTGATCGGCAAGGCCTGAAGGCATGGCGGGAGCGGCTGCGCCGCCCCATTTAAGCTGCCACCGGCCCTTTCCGGCCCGCTCCTGCACCCTCGCTCACGCCTGATTTCTATGATAAAGCATAGCCTTAATCGGAAACTGACATGACCGCCCCGCTCAAGGCCCTCGAGACCTCCGACGACCTCGCCGTGCTGATGGCCGACCTCGGCCGCCGCGCGCGAAAAGCTGCGCGTGCTCTGGCGCTGGCCCCGGCGGAGACGAAGACCGCGGCGCTCGGCGCGATGGCTCGCGCCATCCGCGCGTCGCAGGCGGCGATTCTCGCGGCCAATGCCGAGGACGTGGCGGAAGCGAAATCGCACGGCGCCAACGCCGCCTTCCTCGATCGTCTCTCGCTCGACGCCAAACGCGTCGCGGCGATGGCCGACGGTCTCGACGTGGTGCGCGACATTCCCGATCCCGTCGGCGTCGTCACCGAACGCTGGACGCGGCCGAACGGCATGACCATCGAACGCGTCCGCGTGCCGCTCGGAGTCATCGGCGTCATTTACGAAAGCCGCCCCAATGTCACGGCCGATGCCGGCGCGCTGGCGCTCAAGGCAGGCAACGCCGCCATCCTGCGCGGCGGCTCCGAGAGCTTCCGCACCTGTCGCGCCATTCACGACTGCCTGACGGCGGGTTTGCGCGAAGCCGGATTGTCTGAAGATTCAATTTCGCTTGTTCCGACGCGCGACCGCGCTGCCGTCGGCATGATGCTGGCCGGCCTCGACGGTTCGATCGACGTCATCGTCCCGCGCGGCGGCAAGAGTCTTGTTGCGCGCGTGCAGGACGAAGCGCGCGTGCCGGTGTTCGCGCATCTGGAAGGTCTCTGTCACGTCTATGTCGATCGCGCTGCCGATCCGCAGATGGCAAAGACAATCGTGCTCAACGCCAAGATGCGGCGCACGGGCGTCTGCGGCGCGGCCGAAACGCTGCTCGTGGATCGCGACGGCGCGGCAAAAAATTTGAAGCCCCTTGTCACCATGCTGCTCGACGCCGGTTGCGAAGTGCGCGGCGATACCGCCACGCAGGCCGTGGACAAGCGCGTGATCCCTGCGACCGAGGCTGACTGGGATACCGAATATCTCGACTCCATCATCTCGGTGAAACTCGTCGACGGTGTCGACGATGCAATTGCGCACATCACGCATCACGGTTCTCATCACACCGATTCGATCATCACCGAGGACGCCGAGACGGCGAGACGTTTCCTCGACGAAGTCGACTCGGCGATCGTGCTGCACAACGCCTCGACGCAATTCGCCGACGGCGGCGAGTTCGGCTTCGGCGCCGAAATCGGCATCGCCACCGGCAAGTTTCACGCGCGCGGCCCTGTCGGCGCCGAACAACTCACGAGCTTCAAATATCGCATTCTGGGCTCGGGCCAGATTCGCCCGTGAACCTTGCGCTGCCGCCTCACGCCAAAGGTTCCCGCATCGGCCTGTTCGGCGGCTCGTTCAATCCGCCGCATGAGGCTCATCGCGCAGCGAGCCTGCTGGCACTGAAGAAGCTCGAACTCGACCGGGTGTGGTGGCTGGTGTCGCCGGGCAATCCGCTGAAGGACACAAGCGCGCTTCCCACGCTTGAAACCCGTATCGAGGCGGCGCGCAATGTCGCCGCCGATCCGCGCATCGTGGTCACCGGCATCGAAGCCACCGCCGGCACGCGTTACACAGATGACACCATTTCTTATCTGCGCCGTCACTGTCCCGGCGTACATTTCGTCTGGCTCATGGGCGCAGACAATCTGGCGCAATTCCATCGTTGGCGGAACTGGCGCACCGTCGCGCACAGTCTTCCCTTTGCCGTGATCGACCGGCCGGCTGCGAGCCTCAAGGCCCTTGGCGCGCCGGCGGCGGTCGCACTCTCCCGGTTCCGCAGGCCCGAACATAAGGCCGCCACACTCGCCGGAGCCCGCCCGCCCGCCTGGACCTTCCTGCACGGCGTGAAATCGCCCGTATCTTCGACATTGCTGCGAGAAAAAAGAGCAAGCAAATCTTCCACCGACTCGTCAAAGTCCTGACCGATGATCTGGCGGATTGAAAATCTTAACCCCACATGGCTACAATCGCATTCGGCTCTGGAGAGATTCGGAGCCTGCGATACAGTGCCAGGATGAAAGGAAAGTCCCTGTCCACACCTGTATTGTCCCGGGTACGCAAGTCACCGGCTTCGGCTGCAAAGTCACCCGCTGCGAAGTCAGCTGCTGCGAAGTCCCGCGTAGCGAAGCCCTCCAAGCGGCCTGCCGCCGAGGACACGCTCAAGCTGGTCCTCTCCTGCCTTGACGACATGAAGGCGGAGGAGAGCGTCACCATCGACCTCCACGGCAAATCCTCCATCGCCGATTACATGGTCGTCACCACAGGCCGGGTGAACCGGCATGTCGGCGCGATCGCGGATAATCTCGTGAAGGAGCTGCACGCATCGGGGGTCAAAAGCGTCCATGTCGAGGGCATGCCCAATTGCGATTGGGTCCTCCTCGATGCCGGCGACGTGGTGGTGCACGTGTTCAGGCCTGAAGTCCGCGACTTCTACAATCTCGAGAAGATGTGGACCCCCGGCCGAACGGCAGCGAAGCGGGCGAACTGAGGCTGGCTTCCGTCAAGTGAGCCCCGATTCGGACTGAATCGGGTGCGCACCTCTTATGCGCGGCCTGGCCCAAAAACCGGTTCTCACGTTTCAAGGTCCTGCGCATGCGCGTGCTCGTCATTGCCGTCGGCCGCCTCAAGCAGGGTCCCGAGCGCGACCTCGCCGAGCGCTATCGGGAGCGCTACACCGATGCCTGCCGCAAACTGGGCCTGCGCGGCCTCGATATTCATGAAATTCCCGAAAGCCGCGCCCGCGATGCGGCGACGCGCATGGCCGAAGAAGGCCGCGCCATCGAAGCGCTGATTCCGGATAAAGCCATCGTGGTTGCGCTGGACGAGCGCGGCAAGAACCTCGACAGCGAGACCTTCGCGGGCCATCTTGGCCGCTGGCGCGATGACGGAGCGGGTGATGCCGTTTTTGTTATCGGCGGTGCGGACGGACTTTCGCCCGAATTGCGCCGCAAGGTGAAACTGGCGGTGGCCTTCGGCGCCGCGACCTGGCCGCATCAAATGGTTCGCGTCTTGCTTCTGGAACAGCTTTACCGGGCCGCGACCATTTTGTCGGGCCATCCCTATCATCGGGCGTGATCTCGGAATGAATCTGAATCCGAACTTGCGGATGGACGCGGGCAAGCTGCCGCGCGCGATGGCTTTCGCGCTGCTCGCAGCGGCAAGCCTGTTCGCATCGGGTGAGTTCTTGACGCAGACGGCCCGCGCGCAGACGCAAGGCGTCGATCCCGCAGCCGCGGAAGCGGCGCGCTCCGAGGCCATCAAACGGCGCGAGCAGGAACTCGAAGCCGCGCGGACCGAACAGCGCAACGCGGCCGAGCGCGAAAAGAAACTGCGCGACGAAGTCGCCGCACTCGGCGCCGATCGCACCCAGCTCAATCGTCAGCTGATCGAACTCTGCAACCAATGTGCGCACGATCGAGACCAAGATCGGCGACGCAGAAAAGCGCATCGTCGCGCTCGACGACCGCGAAGTCACGATCCGCCAGTCGCTCGAGGCGCGGCGCGATGAAATCGCCGAAGTGCTCGCAGCCCTGCAGCGCGCCGGACGACGACCGCCGCCGGCGCTTCTGGTGCGCCCCGAGGATGCGTTGCAATCGCTGCGCACGGCGATGCTGCTCGGCGCCGTCGTGCCCGATATGCGCGGACGCGCCGAGAAACTGTCGACCGACCTCGGCGAACTTCTGCGGCTGCGCACGGAGATCGCCCAGGAAAAGGCGCGGCTTGGCGCGGATCGCGACAGTCTTTCCGCCGACCAGAAGCGCGTCTCGCTGCTCGTCGAGGAACGCCAGAAAAAGCAGACCGATACCGAGAAGGAACTTGAAAGCGAGCGCACACGCGCCACATCGCTCTCCAAGCAGGTCGACAATCTCCAGGACCTGATCGCCAAAATGGAGCTCGACCTCAAGAGCGCTGCCAAGGCCGCCGCCGCCGCGAATCTCAAAGGATCTCCTGCGACGGTTAACGGCCGGCCCAATCTGGGCGCGCTCAAGGATGCAGGCCGGATGAGCCCGGCGATCGCCTTTGCTTCCGCCAAAGGTCTATTGCCAATGCCCGCCAGCGGCGTGCGTTTGCGCAATTTCGGTGCGTCCGACGGCTCCGGCGGTCTGGAAAAGGGCCTTTCCGTGGCAACGCGGGCCGGTGCCCAGGTCACAACCCCGTGTGACGGGTGGGTTGTGTATGCAGGACCGTTCCGCAGCTATGGACAACTCTTGATCCTGAACGCTGGCGGCGGGTATCATGTGCTCATCGCCGGCATGGAGCGTATTTCGGTTAATATCGGCCAGTTTGTGCTGGCAGGAGAACCGGTCGCCACGATGGGGAGTATCTCTCAGGTGGCGGCGATTTTGGCGACTGCGCCAAGTCAGCCGGTTCTCTATATTGAGTTTCGAAAAGACGGCACTCCAATAGACCCGAGCCCATGGTGGGCTTCAGGCGAAGGTGAAAAGGTCCGCGGATAATGCGCAAGACGTCCCTCATCCTCTTCAGTGCGGCGGCAGGCGCGGCTGTGACACTTCTGGTCACCCAGCCGCCGATGAAGCTTATCTCATCGAGCGCGCGCGCAGCGGCCGCCGACACCTACCGCCAGCTCAACCTGTTCGGCGATGTCTTCGAGCGCGTCCGCTCCGACTATGTCGAGAAGCCCGACGACGGCAAGCTTGTCGAGACGGCGATCAACGGCATGCTGCAGGGTCTCGATCCGCATTCGAGCTACATGGACCCGAAGAACTTCCGCGACATGCAGGTGCAGACGCGCGGCGAGTTCGGCGGCCTCGGCATCGAAGTCACGATGGAAGACGGCCTCATCAAGGTTGTCGCCCCGATCGACGAGACGCCCGCCGCCAAGGCCGGCATCCTGTCGAACGACATCATCACGCATCTCGACGATGAAGCCATTCAGGGCCTCACGCTCAACCAGGCCGTCGAAAAGATGCGCGGCCCGGTCAACACCAAGATCAAGCTGCGCATCATGCGCAAGGGTCAGGACAAGCCGCTCGAAATCGCCGTGACGCGCGACAACATTCGCGTTCGCTCGGCGCGCGGCCGTCTCGAAGGCGAGGATATCGGCGTGCTGCGCGTGACGCAGTTCAACGAGCAGACCACCGAAAATCTGCGCCGCGCCATCACCGACATCCAGACCCAGTCGGGCGACAAGCTGAAGGGCTTCATCCTCGACCTGCGCAACAATCCGGGCGGCCTGCTCGATCAGGCGATCTCGGTGTCGGATGCGTTCCTTGAGCGCGGCGAGATCGTCTCGACGCGCGGACGCAACACCGAGGAAACCCAGCGCTTCAATGCGCGCTCGGGCGACCTTACCAAGGGCAAGCCGATCATCATCCTCGTCAATGGCGGCTCGGCCTCGGCGTCGGAAATCGTCGCCGGCGCCCTGCAGGACCACAAGCGCGGCACCGTCATCGGCACGCGCTCGTTCGGCAAGGGTTCGGTGCAGACCATCATCCCGCTCGGCTCGGGTGCCGGCGCGCTGCGGCTCACCACGGCGCGCTACTTCACGCCGTCGGGCCGCTCGATTCAGGCCAAGGGCATCGTGCCGGATATCGAAGTCCTGCAGGACGTGCCGGACGAACTGAAGGCCCGCACCGACAGCAAGGGCGAAGCCTCGCTGCGCGGTCACCTGAAGTCCGAGGGCGACGAGCAGACCGGCTCGCAGTCCTACGTGCCGCCCGATCCGAAGGACGACAAGGCGCTCAAGATGGCCGCCGACCTCCTCCACGGCATCAAGGTCAACGCCGCGACACCGACGACGCCTGCGGCGCCGAAAGCCAACTAAGGCGGCTCGACCGAATTCCATCGAAAAGGGCGGCTTCGGCCGCCCTTTTTTGTTGTCCCGCAGCAGCCGGTCCCAAGACAGCGTCGTGGCCTGGAAAACGATAAAGCCGGCCGTGATAAGGTCGGCCAAACTGATTCGCGGACCGGAGACCGGTGGCGATGGACGACCTCAATTCCCCGCTGGGCCAAACGCCGGCAAAGCCAAAATTCCGTATCCCGGTCCGTCCGGGACACGTGATCGTGGCTGTGCTGGCGCTGTTCCTGCTCGCCTTCGTTGCGGTTGCCGCCCTCAACACCGATCCGCTCGGGGGCGAACCGGTGGCGCGCATCGCGGTCTCGCCGCCCGCGGACGAGACCGCTCCGGCCGCGCCTGCGGCCAAATCGGCGGCGGCTCCGGCCAAGACTCCGGCTGCATCGGGCGACCGTCGCACCATCACCATCATCGACGGATCGAGCGGCAAGCGTCAGGAAGTGACCATCCCCGCCGGCGGCGGCGAAGACCCGGCTGCGGCTGGCGCCAAAGGAAGCGACAAGGGCGGCGATCCGAGCTTGCTGGAAAATTCGCGCTATGGCGCATTGCCAATCATCGGCCCCGGCGGCATCCGCCCGTCAAAGGCCTATGCCGCACGCAGCGCTGCCGCCGCCAACGCACCGAGCGTCGCGATCGTCGTCACCGGGCTGGGCATCGGAGCCGCGCGCACAACCGACGCGATCATGAAACTGCCCCCGGCCGTGACACTCTCGTTCACGCCCTACGGCACAGAGCCAGCCGCCGCGATCGCACGCGCGCGCGCGCAGGGTCATGAAGTTTTGATGCAGATCCCGATGGAGCCGTTCGACTATCCCGACAACGATCCGGGACCGCAAACGCTGCTGGCCGCCTCGACGGCGGAGCAGAACCTCGAACGCCTGCAATTCCACATGAGCCGCTTTCAGGGCTATGTCGGGCTCGCCAATTTCATGGGCGCGCGCTTCTCGACAATGGAATCCGCGCTGAAGCCGCTCATGCAGGAAGCCGCCAAGCGCGGGCTGATTTATTTCGACGACGGCGCCACCCAACGCAGCGTCACCCGGCAGGTCGCCGAAGGCATGACGGTCCCCTTCGCAAGCGCCGATCTCAGCATCGACGCCGTCCCCTCGGCGGCCGAAATCGACAAGGCACTGGGCAAGCTTGAGGCCATCGCCAAGCAGCGCGGCGTCGCCATCGGCGTCGCGTCGGGGCTGCCCGCCTCCATCGACCGGATCGCGGCATGGGCCAAGGCGCTGGAGAGCCGCGGCATCGCGCTTGTCCCGTTGACGGCGGCGCTGCCAAAGGCAAAATCAAGCTGAAACGCCGCAGGCTCGCCCCACGGCCCCATATCTTACGCTTCACGTCTCATACCGGATACGCGTAATGAGTTCCGACAAGAAGCGCGATCGTGCGCGCTATGACGATCTGCCCTATCGCCCTTGTGTCGGCATCATGTTGCTCAACAAGGACGGGCTGGTTTTTCTCGGCCGCCGGATCGGCGGCCCCGAGCATGTCGATGCCGAGCATGTCTGGCAGATGCCGCAGGGCGGCATCGATCCCGGCGAGGAAACCTGGGCGGCGGCGCAGCGTGAATTGTTCGAGGAAACCAATATCCGCTCGATCGAACGGCTCGGCGAAGTTGCCGACTGGCTGATCTATGACATCCCGCGCACCGTCGCCGGCCGATCATGGAAGGGGCGCTATCGCGGCCAGAAGCAGAAATGGTTCGCCGCCCGCTTCACGGGAGCGGACACGGACATCAACGTCGAGAGCCCGGGTGGCCACAAGCAGGAGTTCTCGACCTGGCGCTGGGAGCCGATGAAGAATCTCCCCGGTCTGATCGTGCCGTTCAAGCGGCCGGTCTATGAGCGCGTCGTCGAGGAATTCGCGCATCTGGTGAACGGCTAGTTCAAGTCTATTTTCGACGCGTTGTTATTTCGGCTTCTCCCCCGCCGATTGCTCTTTGGTGCTGAGCGCGTCCGCCAGCCGCGCCTTCGCCGAACCCGGCTTCAACGGCACCTGCTGGCTCGCATGCGGCGCCCAGCCCGAGATCCACACGACATCGAATGTCGCGCGAATGCGGCCATCGGCATCGGCGAAACGCTCGGCATAGATCTGCGCCATGCGCATCAAGGTCGCCCTCCGCAACGGCACACGCCTGCGCTCATTCAGGATATTGGTCGCGCCCATGCCGCGCAGATCCCGCATCAGCGCAAAGGCACTGTCGTAGCGCACGGTGATGCGATCGACATCGATAACCGGCAGCGCAAAGCCCGCGCGCTGGAGCAGATTGCCCATGTCGCGCAGATCGGCAAAGGGCGCAACGCGCGGCGACACGCCACCCTCGATATCGGATTCCGCCTGCGCGAAAGACTGCCTCAGTTCGGTGAGCGTATCGCCGCCCAGAAGCGCGGCGAGCAGCAAACCGTCCGGCTTCAAGGCAAGACGAATCTGCGTCAGTGCGCCGGGAAGATCATTGACGAATTGCAGCGCCAGCGCCGAGACCGCAAGGTCGAATGAATTTTCCTTGAGCGCCAGCGTCTCGCGCGAACCGAAACCGACGGCTTCGATCGAGGCAACGCGATCGGCCAATGCCCGACGGAGCACATCCGTGGGCGTGGCGATATCCGCCGCCGCGCTGAAATCGCGCAACACCGCGCCGAGGCGCTCGACGAGATCTTCGGCCACGCGATCGAGCAGAAAAGTCGCCGCACCCACCCGCGCCGCGCGCGCAAGGCGGCGGTTGAGGAGGTCACGATCGAAAATCTGCGGGGCGTCGGTCATGCCGGTCTTCTATAGCGTTTTCAAGCGAAGTGGCACCGGTTCGCGTCAAGAAAACGCGTCACAAGCTCCATCACAATCCGGTTGAGGTGCCTCACCCACGCCACTACGCTAAAGCATGGATGGGGACATATTTCCGGTTCCGAACGGCGTTTTACGTCGCTGGTCTCATGGTCTGGCCCATGCGGCGCGCGCCACGGTCCGGCTCGCGCGCGATGTCGCGCTGCCAACGCTGTGCCTGTCCTGTCGCGCGCCGGTCGCCGGAGAAGGTCTTTGCGCCGTTTGCTGGGCGCAGGCGTCATTCATCGCCCGGCCCTATTGCGAACGCCTCGGCACGCCGTTCACGATCGACGGCGGCAACGGCCAGCTTTCGATGGAGGCCGTCGCCCATCCACCCGCCTATCACCGTGCCCGTGCCGTCATGCGCTACGATGACATCGCCCGCGCGCTCATCCATGCGCTGAAATATCATGACCGCATGGATCTGGCGCCGACCATGGGCCACTGGATGGCGCGCGCCGGCGCGGACCTGTTCGACGAGGCCGACGCGCTGATCCCAGTGCCGCTGCATTGGCGGCGCGGCTGGAGCCGCCGCTACAATCAATCCGGCAGTCTGGCCAAAGTGATCGGCGCGGAGAGGAATCTCCCGGTGCTGCATCGCGCGCTCCGCCGCAACCGGCGCACGCTGCAGCAGATGGGCCTGAGCCGCACGGAGCGGACCACCAATGTGCGCGGCGCGTTCAGAGCGGCCGATCCCACTGCCGTGACCGGCAAGCGCCTGATCCTGGTCGACGACGTGCTGACCACCGGCGCCACCGCCGAGGCCTGTACGGCGGCGCTGCTGCGCGCGGGTGCCGCCCGCGTCGATGTGCTTGTTTTTGCACGGGTTGTCGCTGGCGGCGAAATACCTATATAAATCAATGGTTCGACCAGAGCATGATCCATGGCCCCCGTTGAAATCTACACCACGTCCTATTGCGGCTATTGCCGCGCCGCCAAGGCGCTGCTGACCCGCAAGAATATTCCGTTCACGGAAATCGACGTTGGCGGCGACTTCTCGCTGCGCGACGCCATGACGGAACGCGCAGGTGGGCGCACCAGCGTGCCTCAGATTTTCATCGGCAGCGTGCATGTCGGCGGCAGTGATGAACTGCATGCGCTGGAACGTGCCGGCAAACTCGACGCCTTGCTCGAAGGTCAGGCGGCGTCATGAGCGACGCGCCCGCGCCGACACACGCTCCGTTCACCGCCGCGCTGATCCAGATGCGATCGACGCGCAAGGTCGATGACAACATCGCCGAAGCAAGCCGCATGATTCGGCAAGCCGCGGCCGGCGGCGCGATCTATATCCAGACGCCCGAGATGACCAACATCATGGAGGCGAAGCGCGAAGGATTATTCGCCGCGATTGCGCCTGAAGAGAGCGATATTGCGCTCACTGCGTTCCGCACGCTCGCGCGCGACCTCAGGATTTATCTTCATATCGGATCGCTCGCAGTGCAGGCCTCGCACGACCGCGCCGCCAACCGCGGCTTTCTGATCGATCCGACCGGTGCGATCGTCGCGCGCTATGACAAGATTCATATGTTCGACGTCGATCTCGGCAATGGCGAGACCTATCGTGAATCCGCGAGCTATCAGCCGGGCGAAAATGCAGCCACCGCCGATCTGCCGTTTGGCCGGCTCGGCCTGACGATCTGCTACGATCTGCGCTTCCCGGCACTGTTCCGTGCGCTCGCCGAATCCGGCGCCTCCTATCTCGCGGTGCCGTCGGCCTTCACCAAACCGACGGGCGAGGCGCACTGGCACACATTGCTGCGCGCCCGCGCCATCGAGAACACCTGCTTCGTGCTGGCGGCCGCGCAAGGCGGCAAGCATGAGAACGGACGCGAGACCTATGGCCATTCGCTGATCGTCGATCCATGGGGCGAGATTATTGCCGAAGGCGGCACCGAGCCCGGCGTCATTACGGCGCTGATCGATCCGGCGAAGGTCACGGACGCGCGCAAGCGCATTCCGTCGCTGCAGCATGGGCGACGCTTTGCGCTCGCCGACCCCGGCAAGGGCCCTGATTATCTGCGCCTCGTAAAGGGGCCGGCATGATCCGCTACACGCTACGCTGCGACAAGGCGCACGCATTCGAGAGCTGGTTTCAGGATTCGGCCGCTTATGACAAGCAGGCCAAGCGCGGGCTTGTGACCTGCCCCGTCTGCGGCTCGACCGACATCGAAAAGAGCATCATGGCGCCGCGCGTCTCGAGCAAGACACGTTCCGGCAAGAGCGCGCCGGATGCGCCAGTGGCAAACGCACCGGCACAGCAGCAGGTCGCGCTGATCTCGGATCAGGAGCGCGAACTGCGCGCCAAGCTGAAGGAACTGCACGACGCCGTCACCAGCAAGGCGGACAATGTCGGCGAGAAGTTCGTCGAGGAAGCGCGCAAGATGCACTATGGCGAGACCGACCAGCGGGCGATCTATGGTCAGGCAGCGCCCGACGACGCCAAGGCACTGATCGAGGAAGGCGTGGAGATTTTTCCGCTGCCGGTGCTGCCGGACGACAGAAACTGACAGCTGTCGGCGTCAGTGCACGGCGACCAGCATGCCGACGCCGAGCACGATCAGCGCAATGCCCAGCATCTCGCGCAGCGAGACCTTCTGACGGAACTTGAAATACGTCACGGCCTGCGCGAACAGCACCTCAACCAGCGCCAGCGTGCGCACATTGGCGGCCGATGTCAGCGCAAAGCTCATGAACCAGAACTGCGACGACAGCGCGCCGAAGAAGCCCGCCTTCATCGACGGCCGCCACAAGCGGAAAATCTCAAACAGCACGGCACGGTCGCGAAACCACAGCCACACCGTGAGCACGATCGTCTGCATCAGCAATGTCAGCACGAGGGTAAAGCTTGCGCCGACGATGAAGGACGGCGCGGCCAGCGACAGCAGCGCGCCGCGATAGCCGATGGCTGATAGCGCGAAGAAGGCCGCCGAGCCCAGACCAAGCAGCATCGGCTTCAGCCCGCCGAGATCCTGCGCCTTGCCCGGACGAATCGCCATGATGACGACGCCGGCGGTCGCCATCGCAATGGCAACGAAGTTCAACACTGTCAGCGCGTCGCCGAGGAACACCAGCCCGAACACCGCGACCTGAATCGGCTCGGTCTTCACATAAGCCGTCGCCACCACGAAGGAGCGCTCTTCCATCGCCGCCAGCATCAGCGCCGTGCCGGCGATCTGCGTCAGACCGCCGAGCAGAAGCCAGAGCACGAAATCAAGACCCGCCTTCGGCAGCGGCGCGCCGGTGACGGCAAGCGTGACGGCGAGGAAGATCAGCGAGAACGGAAAGCCGAACAGAAAACGCACATGCGTGGCCCCGACCGTGCCGAGCGAGGCGGTCAGGCTGCGTTGCATGGTGTTGCGCGCGACCTGCAGGGCCGACGCAATCAAGGTGAAGGGAATCCAGAGCAGGGAAAACATCGGCGGGGTCACATGCGGCGGTTCGGGCCATCTCTGTGCCCCGCGCCACCGGAACGGTCAATCGCCGGGGCCGGCATGACTGCGATGCGGACGCATGCAGCGCGCGTTACCGCGGCGCCGTCTCGGCCACCACCATGTAGTTGACGTCCATGTCGGAGGAGAGCGACCACTTGTCGGAGAAGGGCGAATAGATCACGCCGCTCTGCTCGGTGATCTCCAGGCCATTGCGCGACAGGTGATTGGTCAACTCGTCGGGCGTGACGAACTTGTCCCATTGATGCGTGCCGCGCGGCAGCCAGCGCAGGACATATTCGGCGCCGACAATGGCCAGCGCGAAGCTCTTCCATGTGCGGTTGAGCGTGGCGACCGTCATCAGCCCGGACGGTTTCATCAACGCGGCGCATCGCGCGATAAAGGCTTCGAGATCGACGACATGCTCGACGACCTCCATCGCCAGCACGACATCGAAGCGCTCGCGACCGTCCATCTCCTCGACGGTGGTGCAGCGATAGTCGACGATGAGATGCGCGCGATCAGCGTGCATCTTCGCGACCGCAATGTTCTGCGCCGACGGATCGATGCCGACGACATTGGCGCCCAGCCGCGTCAGCGGCTCGCACAAAAGCCCGGCGCCGCAACCGATATCGAGCACACGCAGGCCCTGAAGGCAGGTGAGGCTCTTGGCGCTGCGATTGAATTTGCGGCAGGCGGCGTCGCGGATATAGGCGAGCCGGATCGGATTGAATTTATGCAACACGGCCATTTTGCCGTTTGGATCCCACCATTCTTCCGCCAGCCGCGAGAACTTGGCGACCTCGGCCGGATCGACGCTGGGAGACGACGCAGACTGAACCATTGAACCTATCGCGCAGTGATGTGGTTACGGAATTTCAGGGGCGAACCGATCGTGAAAATGGGCTCCCAGCTTTCGCCGACGCCACGCACGACAACTTCGCCATAGTCGAAGATACGGCCGAGCAGCGTCTGGTTGACGTCGACACTCTCGATCTTGTCCATGTTCATCTCGATGGTGCGCCGCTGAATAAATCCTGACTTGTGCACGACACGCCGGTCGGTGACGTCGAACTCGGTCGTCCAGCGGCGAAACCAGGCGCGCGCGACGTCAATGAGGCCATAGAGACCCGAGAATATGGCGAGAGCCAGAAGGCTGAGCATGCCGGCGTAGTTCTCCACACGGGTTGCATAGATGGCCGACGCCAGCGCCACCGCAAGAGCCAGCAGGCCCGGCAGGTAGATGATCCAGTGAACGGTGGTCGAATAGAGCAGCTTCTCGTCGGGCTGCAGGATTTCGTCGATGTAGCGGCCCATAGGCTCCTCAACCGGTCATCACCATCGTGCCATGATCCCCGGATCGCGCGCCGAGGCAAGCCTCGCCATGCGGCCCGGACCATGACCCGGGATAACGCAAGCGAGTTGCGATCCCGCCGACCCCCCGGTATGTATAGCCGCCCCGTGGCGGCCAGGAGCCTCAATGCTCATGGACCGGCCATAAAGGCAAGTTAAATCAAGGGTTTCTGATTTTCCAATGGCCCGGCTAGTCATGAAATTCGGCGGCACTTCCGTCGCCGATATTGATCGCATTCGCAACGTGGCGCGCCACGTCAAGCGCGAGGTCGACGCTGGCCATGAGGTCGCCGTCGTGGTCTCCGCCATGTCCGGCAAGACCAATGAGCTGGTCGGCTGGTGCACGCAGGCCTCGCCCATGCACGACACCCGCGAATACGACGCTGTCGTCGCCTCGGGCGAACAGGTGACCGCCGGCCTTCTGGCGATCACGCTGCAGTCGCTTGGCATCGAGGCGCGCTCCTGGCAGGGCTGGCAGATTCCGATCCTGACCAGCAACGTCCACGGCTCGGCGCGCATCCTCGACATCGACGGCACAGAGCTGATCAAGCGTTTCAAGGAGCGCAAGGAAGTTGCAGTCATTGCCGGCTTCCAGGGCATCCACAAGGAAACCGGACGGCTCACCACGTTGGGACGCGGCGGGTCGGACACCTCTGCGGTCGCAATCGCGGCGGCGATCCATGCCGATCGCTGCGACATCTACACCGACGTCGACGGCGTCTACACCACCGATCCGCGCATCGTGCCCAAGGCCAAGCGCCTCGATAAGGTCGCGTTCGAAGAGATGCTGGAAATGGCGTCTCTTGGCGCCAAGGTGCTGCAGGTCCGCTCGGTCGAACTCGCCATGGTGCACAATGTGCGCACCTTCGTGCGCTCGAGCTTCGACAAGCCCGAAGACATCGATGCCCATTCAAACCAGCCGCCCGGCACGCTCATTTGCGGCGAGGAGGAGATCGTGGAACAGCAGGTCGTCACCGGCATCGCCTTTTCCAAGGACGAAGCCCAAATCTCAATTCGCGACGTGCCCGACAAGCCCGGCGTCGCTGCGGCGATCTTCGGCCCGTTGTCCGAAGCCGGCATCAATGTCGACATGATCGTCCAGAACATCTCGCCCGACGGCAAGAAGACCGACCTCACCTTCACCGTGACGGCCGCCGACTACACGCGTGCGCTCGACACCATCCAGAAGGCGCAGGGCAAGATCGGCTACGAGCATCTCGACAGCGCCAAGGATGTCGCCAAGGTGTCGGTGATCGGCATCGGCATGCGCAGCCATGCCGGCGTCGCCGCCGAAGCATTCGGCGCGCTGGCGTCGAAAAACATCAACATCCGCGCCATCACCACCTCCGAGATCAAGTTCTCGCTGCTGATCGACGCCGCCTATACCGAGCTTGCGGTGCGAACCCTGCACACGCTGTACGGGCTCGACAAAGCCTAGAGCCCTTCCAGTCCGGGCCCCGGACAGCGGAACTCCAGCACAGAGCGGCATTGAGTGGCCGTGACGACTGATTGTCCTGACGCCATGCCCAATTGGCAGGCGTTTTGCTTGGCAATCGTCGGCCTTATTCGCTATAGGGCCTAAGAGGGGTTTGCGGTCAATTCCGTATCTTCCGGGGCCCCTCCGATACTCGATTAAGTCTTTTAATCACAATGGCTTAGCTGTGGAGACGCCGGCCCGGCCCGAGCCCTGAGGAAGGCAACCGATGCGCACTGCGCTAGGAGGCCCCCGCGTCTTGCTGAGACAACTCCGCGAAGTGATGGCGGAGCCTGTCAGCGCGCAGGAGCGTCTCGACAAGATCGTGGTGATGATCGCGGCCAATATGGTGGCCGAGGTCTGCTCGGTCTATGTGCTGCGCGTCGACAATACGCTGGAGCTCTACGCCACCGAAGGTCTGAAGCGCGACGCCGTCCATTTGACCGTCCTGAGCGCGCATGAGGGCCTTGTCGGCCTCGTTGCCAGCGAAGCGAGTGCGCTGAACCTGTCGGACGCGCAAAGCCACCCGGCCTTCTCCTACCGCCCGGAAACCGGCGAAGAAGTCTACCACTCCTTCCTCGGCGTGCCGATCCTGCGCGCCGGCAACACGCTCGGCGTGCTCGTGGTGCAGAACCGCGCGCACCGCGCCTATATCGAGGAAGAGGTCGAGGCGCTGCAGACCACGGCGATGGTGCTCGCCGAGATGATCGCCTCGGGCGAACTGGCCTCGCTCGCCAAGCCCGGCGCCGAACCGGCCGCGCGACACACCCAGCATGTTCAGGGCGCCGCGCTCTCCGACGGCATCGCCATGGGCCATGTGGTGCTGCACGAGCCGCGCATCGTCATCACCAATTACATCGCCGACGACGTACCGGGCGAACTGAAGCGTCTCGAAACCGCGCTGGTGAAGCTGCGGACCGATCTCGACCGCATGCTGGAACGCGGCGACGTCGCCGACGGCGGCGAGCATCGCGACGTGCTCGAAGCCTATCGCATGTTCGCCAACGACCATGGCTGGCAGCACAAGCTGCGTGAAGCTGTCGCCACCGGCCTCACCGCCGAAGCCGCGGTCGAACGCGTGCAGTCGAACACGCGCGCGCGCATGCTGCGCTCCACCGATCCCTATTTGCGCGAACGCCTGCACGATCTCGACGATCTCGGCCATCGCCTGATGCGGCAATTGATGGGCCATGATCACGCGCCCGCGCGCGAGCAATTGCCGGAAAACGCCATTCTCGTCGCGCGCGCCATGGGCCCCGCCGCACTGCTCGACTACGACCGCAAGCGCCTGCGCGGTCTCGTGCTCGAGGAAGGCGGCCCGAACTCGCACGTCGCCATCGTCGCCCGTGCACTCGGAATCGCCGCCGTCGGCGAGATTGCCAATGCGACGGGCCTGGCCGAGTCCGGCGACGCCATCATCGTCGACGGCATTGCCGGCGAGATCTATGTGCGCCCATCGACCGAGGTTCAGTCGGCCTTTGCCGAGCGCGTGCGCTTCCGCGCGCGGCGTCAGGCGCAGTATCGCGCTTTGCGGGAACGGCCCTGCGTCACCAAGGACGGCCAGCCGATCGATCTGATGATCAATGCCGGCCTGATGATCGATCTGCCGCATATCGAGGACACCGCCTGCTCGGGCATCGGGCTGTTCCGGACCGAATTGCAGTTCATGGTCGGCACCTCGCTTCCCAAGACCGAGGAGCAGTTCACGCTCTATCGCGCCGTGCTCGATGCAGCCGGACCGAAGCCCGTGACCTTCCGCACGCTCGATATCGGCGGCGACAAGGCGCTGCCCTATCTCGAAACGATCACTGAAGAGAATCCCGCGCTCGGCTGGCGCGCCATTCGCCTGGGGCTCGATCGTCCCGGCCTGCTGCGCAGTCAGCTGCGCGCGATGCTGCGCGCCGCGGCCGGCCGTTCGCTGAAAGTGATGTTCCCGATGATCTCCGCGGTCGAGGAATTCGATCAGGCCAAGGAGATCATTGAGCGCGAACTGACCTATCTACGGCAGCACAGCCACACGCTGCCCGAACGGGTCGATGTCGGCTCGATGATCGAGGTGCCGGCGCTGCTCTACCAGCTCGACGAATTGCTGGAGCGCGTCGATTTCCTGTCGGTCGGCACCAACGATCTGTTCCAGTTCCTGTTCGCGGTGGATCGCGGCAACGCCAAGGTCTCCGACCGCTTCGATCCGCTGTCGGTGCCGGTACTGCGCGCGTTGCGCGGCATCGCCATGAGCGCGCAGATGCACGGCAAGCCCGTGTCGCTCTGCGGCGAGCTGGCGTCACAGCCGCTGGGCGCGCTGGCGCTGTTGTCGCTGGGCTATCGTTCGCTGTCGCTGTCGCCGACCGCGCACGGCCCGGTCAAGGCCATGATACTGGAGCTCGATCTCGCCAAGGCGGAGCATCTGATGAAGCCGCTGCTCGAAGCGCCTGCGGGATCGATCATCATTCGCGACAAGCTGCGCGAATTCGCCGAGGCCGAAGGCCTGCCGTTGTAGCGAGGCACTTGGCCGAATACCGGTTCCCTCTTTTCGGGATCACGCTCAAAACCCTGTCTGCGATAAATCATGCTCCCTGAAGCCAAACTCGACACCCTGCTGGCGCGCCATGCCGCACTCGAATCCGAGCTGCTCGGACAGCTCGACGGCGAGACCTATGTGAAGCTGACGCGGGAGCTTTCCGAACTCACGCCCGTCGTCGAGGCTGTGAAGACCTGGCGCGCGGCACAGAGCGAGATCGCCGACCTCGATGCGATGATCTCGGATGGCGCAACCGATGCCGATATGCGGGCCATCGCCGAAAGCGAAAAGCCCGCCCTGATCGAAAAGCTGGTCACGCTCGAACAGCATATTCGCGTCGCGCTGCTGCCGAAGGACGCGATGGACGAGCGCAACGTCGTGCTCGAAATCCGCGCCGGCACCGGCGGCGATGAAGCCTCGCTGTTCGCCGGCGACCTCTTCCGCATGTATGAGGGCTTTGCCGCGCTGCAGGGCTGGAAAGTCGAAGTGATCTCGGCGAGCGAAGGCACCATGGGCGGCTTCAAGGAAATCATCGCAGAGATCAAGGGACGCGGCGCCTTCGCCAAACTGAAATTCGAATCCGGCGTGCACCGCGTGCAGCGCGTGCCCGACACCGAGACGCAAGGCCGCATTCACACCTCGGCGGCGACCGTCGCGGTGCTGCCGGAGGCCGAAGATGTCGACATCGCGCTCAAGGAGTCGGACCTCAAGATCGACACCATGCGCGCGCAAGGCGCCGGCGGCCAGCACGTCAACAAGACCGAATCGGCCATCCGCATTACGCATCTGCCAACCGGCATCGTTGTCTTTGTGCAGGAAGACCGGTCGCAGCACCGCAACCGCGCCAAGGCGATGACCGTTCTGCGCTCTCGCATGTATGAGGCTGAACGCCAGCGCCTCGACGCGGAGCGCTCCGCCGCACGGCGCGGCCAGGTCGGCTCCGGTGATCGCTCCGAGCGCATCCGCACTTACAATTTTCCGCAGGCGCGCGTCACCGACCACCGCATCAATTTGACGATCTACAAGCTGCCGCAGGTCATGACCGGCGAGGCGCTCGGCGAGATCATCGATCCGCTGATCACCGAGCATCAGGCCGCGCTGCTGGCGACGGAGGGCTTCGCGTGAGCGGTGCCGCGATCACCGCCACGGTCGATCAGGTTCGCCGGACGCTGGCGGCGATGCTGCGCGAAGCCGGCATGGATTCGCCGGAGCTTGATTCGCGCATTCTCGTCGGTGTCGCGCTCGACCTCGATCTCAACCAGCAGATCGCATCCGCGCGGCGCACGCTCACCACGGAAGAACTCGGCCGCATTGATGTGCTGGCGCAACGCAGACTCTCGGGCGAGCCGATCTCGCGCATTCTCGGCTACCGCGAATTCTGGGGGCTGCGTTTCGAACTTGCACCTGCAACGCTGGTGCCGCGCCCGGAAACCGAATCCGTCGTCGAAGAAACGCTGGCCTTCATCAACGAGATGGAAATCGACGCGCCGCGCATCGCCGATCTCGGCACCGGGACAGGCGCGATCCTGCTCGCACTGCTACACGAGCGGCCCGATGCGACCGGCGTCGCCACCGACATCGATGCCGACGCGCTGCGCGCGGCACAGGTCAACGCGCTGGCGCATGGCCTCGAACGCCGCGTGTCGTTCGTACAATGCGACTACGCGGCGGGCTTGAGCGGCGAATTCGACGTGATCGTCTCCAACCCGCCCTACATCGCGCGCGCCGATCTCGCCTCATTACCGGTCGAAGTGCGCGACCACGATCCCGCCCGCGCGCTCGACGGCGGCCCCGATGGTCTTGCCGCCTATCGCGCGCTGATTCCGCAGGCCGGCCTGCGGCTGGTGCGGGGCGGCGCGCTGATCGTGGAGATTGGCCAGGGCCAGGCCGAAGGGGTGAGCCGGCTGATGACGGAGGTCGGCCTGAGCGTGACGCAGCCCCACCGGCGCGATCTGGCAGGCATCGAACGGGTGATTCGCGCGCGCCGCAAAGGTTGATCCTTAACCTTGGAAAAAGCAGCCGAATCCCGCCCTGAAGCAGCGGGGAAGGGCCTAAAAAAACCGCTTGGAATATCGCCCCGGAGCGACTAGGTTCCGACCAGATATCGGCGACGGGTGGACTGGCACCGCAGGTTTTGCGGGCATTTGAGACCCCCGGCTGAACGGTTCCAAGCGCGGGATCTAGAAGACGTCGAGAGGCTTAACAGTCTGCTCTTCGTGTCCTGCAGCGAACGAAAGCCCCGGGATTGAGGCGAATCATCACTATCGTGTCGCATAGCTGAAATTGTTCGAGCGCAGCGCCTCTCTGTGCGCGCGCACGCTACGGCTTATTGCGTTCACGGCATCGTCACAGCGAAGCGTCTTGATGAGATGCTTTGACGAGATCGCGCCGCAGGGCCGCGAATCGAAGTCTTCAAGACAATCGCGCGTTGCGATTGGACGAGTGAAGCAGGCGTCAGTTTAAAACATGTCCGCGTCGAACAAGACACGGCGTGACAAGTTGGTTGGCAAAAAGGCACACGATGAGAAACGGTCAGAACAAACGTATGCGTAACCGCAATCGCAAGAGTCAGAATCCGATCACCCGGGTCTACGAGTCGAATGGACCAGAGGTGAAGATCCGAGGCACTGCCTCTCACGTTGCCGAGAAATACCTGCAACTGGCGCGCGACGCGCAAGGATCCGGTGATCCGGTCGGCGCCGAAAACTTCTACCAGCACGCCGAGCACTATTTCCGCATCATCGCGGCAGCGCAGGAGCAGTTCCGCCAGACCCAACCCTTCCGCGGTGAGGGCGGCGGACAAGACGACGCCGGCGATAACGGTGACGACGGCGATGATGGCGATGACGGTTTCCAGCCCTACGGCGAGCCCTTCTCGCCGCAGCCGCAGTATCAGCCGCGAGAGGCGCAGCCGCAGCAGCATCGCCCTCAGCAGCAGCACCGCCCTCAGCAGAACCATCGTCCGCAGCCGCAATATCAGCCGCAACCGCAGCCCCAGCCGCAGGTCGGAAACGACGGCGACATCGAGCGCCTGCCGTCCTTCATCACAGGCGGCCAGCCGGTGCAGGGCGAACCCGCTGGCGGTCAGAATGGCGGATATGAGCGCCCGCCGCAGCAAGACCGCGGCGAACGCAATGATCGCTTCTCGCATCGCCGCCGTCGCCGCCACAATAACGGCCCGCGCAACGAAACGCAGGGCGGCCAAGGTGGCCAGGGCGGCGAAGACTTCAGCCCCGGCAACGAATAAACTTCAACGATTGATTGTCGTCATCACCGGGCCATCGCGCCCGGTGATTTCGTTTTAAGGACGATGTTCAACAGTCCGACGATTTCCGCGGATCGTATTTCATCGGCGACGGCGCCAGCGCCGGCTCAAGCGCGGGGATGAGGCGCTGCCGCTCGCGGCGCACCGGGGTTGGACGCGCAACCTGCTTGCTGGCTTCGACGAGACGCACGCCGGCGAACGGCGCGGAGAGCACCGAGCCCGCGCGCTCCCAGGCGATCGAAGAGCGCAGGAACCATGACCGGTCGATCGGCGGCACGTAGAGCGCCTCGCTCCAGCCCGACGGCGTAAACCAGGTCTGGCGCAACAATTCGTTGATCTGTCCGCGCGAGTAAGGACGCCCGTGACCGAACGGCGTGACGTCGCTGCGCACCCACAGGCCGGTGCGGTTCGGGATCACGATCATGATCCGGCCGCCGGGCGCCAGCACACGCCAGACCTCGCGCAGCAGCGCCGCCGGATCGTGCGACATCTCCAGCGAATGAACCAGAAGGATGCGGTCCATGGCGGAATCGGGCAGCGGCAACGCGTGCTCTTCGACAAGCGCCGACAAGGTCGGTCGCGCCGTCGGCCATTTCAGCACGCCCTGCTCGGCCGGCATGAAAGCCAGGCAGCGTTCCGCCGTCTCGCGGAACAGGCCGAGATAGGGTGTGGTGTAACCGATGCCGAGCACGCGCTCGGAACGCGTCATCGGCCAATGCTTGCGGATTGCGACATTGATCAGGCGACGCGTCACCATCCCTAAGCGTTGGGAATAAAAGCGGCGCAGAGTGACGACATCGATGGACATGCCGGAACCCTAGCACGGCGCATCACAAACCGGAATCGGCCGCTTCGCCACAGGGTGAACATCGCATTTCGCTCAGGCCGGGGTGCGTGCTAACTTCCGTTTCAGATTACACCTGCCTGTTCCCGGAGATGTCATGGCCGCCGAAATCCGCCTGTTCAAGATCCTGTCCGACAATTACGGGGTCCTGATTCACGACCCGCAAACCAAGGCAACGGCAACGATCGACGCCGCGGAGGCCGGGCCCATTCTGGCTGTGCTGCGCGAAAACGGCTGGCTGCTGACCGATATTCTCGTCACCCATCATCATGCTGACCACACCGATGGAATTGCCGAACTGATCAAGGAATATAATTGCCGCGTGGTCGCGCCGCGCGCCGAAATCGACAAAATCGCGAACGTCAACGAAGCCGTCAGCGAGGGCGACACCGTCAAGGTCGGGGCGCTGACCGCCAAGGTGATTGAAACGCCGGGCCACACCAACGGTCACATCAGCTACTGGTTCGAGAGCGAAAGCGCGGCCTTTGTCGGCGATACGATTTTCTCGATTGGCTGCGGTCGCGTCATCGAGGGCACCTACCCGATGATGTGGCAGTCCATGCTCAAGCTGCGCGCGCTACCGGACGACACGCGAATTTTCTGCGGCCACGAGTACACCATGAGCAACATCAAATTCGCACTGACGATCGAGCCCAACAACGCCGCGCTGAAGGCGCGCGCGCAAGAAGCCGAGCGTCAGGTGAAGGCGGGTGAGCCGACGATCCCGACACTGCTCGGCGCAGAGAAGGCAGAGAACCCGTTCCTGCGCGCCGATGTCCCGGAGGTTGCAGTTGCGCTCGGCATGGCCGGCCGCCCTGCGGCCGACGTGTTCGGCGAAATCCGTGAACGCAAGAACAAGTTTTAAACGTGAGCGAGGCCGACGACATCATCGCCCGCCTCGGGCTCACGCCGCATCCGGAAGGCGGGCATTACCGCGAGACGTTTCGCGATGCCACGCCAGACGGCGGACGCGCGGCGTCCACTGCGATCTATTTTCTGCTCAAGCGCGGCGAGCGTTCGCACTGGCACCGCGTCGATGCGGTCGAGATCTGGCACTACCATGCGGGCGCGCCGCTGCGGCTTGATATTGCCGATGGTGAACGGCGCGAGAGCATCGTCGTCGGGCCGAACCTCGCGGCGGGCGAACGGCCTCAGGGCATTGTGCCGACGCACGCCTGGCAGGCGGCCGAGAGCCTTGGTGACTGGACGCTGGTCGGGTGCACGGTCGCACCCGGTTTCGATTTCGCGGGATTCGAATTGGCTCCGCCGGGATGGACGCCATAGACCTCATGGTGAGGAGCGCAGCAGTGCTGCGCGTCTCGAACCATGAGGCGGCCTTCATCCTTCGAGACGCGCCTTACGGGCGCTCCTCAGGATGAGGCTTTCCTCAGCAGCAGATCCTTCGCGGCCAGCAATCCGCCGCCGGCAATCAACACCGCCGCAAGCGCCAGCGAAGCGGTTGGCTGCGTGTACCCTGCAATGACAAGCAATCCGGTCGACAGCAGCGGCGTCGCATAGGACGCCGCTCCCACGATGCGAATATCGCCACGCTTCATGCCGATGTCCCAGGCATAGAACGCCGCACCGACAGGTCCCGCTCCCAGCGCCACGATTGCCAGCCACTGCGTCGCCAGCGTCGGCAACACCGTCTCTTCAAAAACAAAATGAAACAGCGTGGCCAGCAGCGCCGTTGCGAGACAGAAGCCCGCGACCGCGTCGGTCGGCACATCGGCGAGACGCCGTGACAACACTGAGTAAGCCGCCCAGATAAACGCCGCGACAAAGGCAGCGGCGAAGCCCGGCGCATAGTCCATCATGAATCCGGACGAGCCCGATCCGACGAACAGCGTGATGGTTCCCGCGAGTCCCAGAAGCGCACCGGCAAGATGATGCCAGTGCAGCCGTTCATGGGGCAGAAACGCCGAGAACACGACGATCAAAAGCGGCCAGAGATAATTGATCAAACCGGCCTCGGCCGGCGGCGCGAGCCGCAGCGAGAGAAAATACAACGCGTGATAGCCGAACAATCCGCTGACGCCGACGGCCCATGCGACGGCCGGTTGACGAAAGATGACACCGACCCTCCCTCGTACAAGCGAGACGATGATTCCGACCGCGGCGCCGATCGCAAATGTCATCGCCGCAAGTTGAAATGCAGGAATCTTTCCGGTCGCGACCGTCAGCGCAGCCAGCAACGCCCACATGGCGATAGCGGTGAAACCGATCAGCGTGGCTGTCTTGGTGGTCATTCCTATTCCCGTGACAAAAAAAGACGGCCCGCGCGGATCGCGCAGGCCGTATATCAGAAACGCAAAGCGACGAAAAACGTCACGGCATGTATTGCCCGCCATTGATCGCAATCGTTGAGCCGGTGATCCAGGCGCCCTGCTCGCTTGCGAGGAACGATACCGCACCGGCAATTTCTTCGGGCTTGCCGAGACGGCCGATCGGAATTCCGGCGATGATGCTTTCCAGCACCTTCGGCGGCACGCCGTGCACCATCTCGGTGTCGGTGTAGCCAGGCGCGATACAGTTCACGGTGACGCCCTTGCGCGCGTTCTCGAGCGCGAGCGCCTTGGTGAAGCCGATCATGCCGGCCTTGGCCGCGGAATAATTGGTCTGACCCATCTGGCCCTTCTGGCCGTTGATGGAAGAGATGTTGATGATGCGGCCCCAGCTGCGGTCGCGCATGCCGTCGATCACCTGCCGCGTCATGTTGAAGACGCTGTGCATGTTGACGCGGATGACGTCGTACCACTCTTCCGGCGCCATCTTGTGGAACATGCCGTCGCGCGTGATGCCGGCGTTGTTGATGAGGATGTCGATCGGACCGAGCTCGTTGGCGACGGCGGCGGCGGCGCGGCTGCAATCGGCGAACTCGCCGACATTGCCCTTGACGATCATGACGCCGAGTTCCTTGGCGGTGGCCTTGGCGGCCTCTTCATTGCCGGAATAGCCCGCGGCGACCTTGTAGCCGTCCTTCTTGAGCTGGGCGCAGATGGCGTGGCCGATTCCACGCGTTCCGCCGGTGACCAAAGCAACACGCGACATAGAGTCCTCCTGAACTGTCGGGTTGAAACTCGCGCGTTTATCGACGCAATTCAATCCATCAATTGGTTGTTCGACTTTGCAACGATGACGCAGATGCGAACTGCAAACAGCTCCGCCTCATTCAAGTGTCGTAACGCGGTCATCATGCATAAAAAAACGGCGGCCTGTTGAGGCCGCCGTTCGGATTCGCGCTGCAGTGCAATAGGTGAAGTTATCGCTCCACGCACATTGCGATGCCCATGCCGCCGCCGATGCACAGCGTGGCAAGGCCTTTCTTCGCGTTGCGCTTCTGCATTTCGAACAACAGCGTGGTGAGGACGCGCGCGCCGGACGCCCCGACCGGATGGCCAATGGCGATGGCGCCGCCATTGACGTTGACCTTGGCCGGGTCCCAGCCGAGATCCTTGTTCACCGCGCAGGCCTGCGCCGCGAAAGCCTCATTGGCCTCGATCAGATCGAGATCCTCGATGCTTCCAGCCGGCCTTCTTGAGCGCGTTGCGCGACGCCGGGATCGGCCCGGTTCCCATGATCGAGGGATCGACGCCGGCATGCGCCCAGGACACGATGCGTGCGAGCGGCGTCTTGCCTTCTTTCGCCGCCTGACTCGCGCTCATCAGCACCAGCGCCGCGGCGCCGTCATTGATGCCCGAGGCGTTGCCGGCCGTCACCGAGCCGTCCTTCTCGAACGCCGGACGCAACTTGCCCATGGTCTCCATTGTCGTGCCGTGACGCGGATACTCATCGGTGTCGACGATGATATCGCCCTTGCGCGACTTGATGGTGACGGGAACGATCTCGTCCTTGAACTTGCCGGCCTTCTGCGCCGCTTCGGCCTTGTTCTGCGAGGCGACAGCGAATTCGTCCTGCTGGGCGCGCGTGATCTGCCACTGCTTGGCGACGTTCTCCGCCGTATTACCCATGTGGTAGCCGTTGAAGGCATCCATCAGGCCGTCCTTGAGCATGGTGTCGATCAGCTCGAGACCGCCCATTTTTGTACCGCTGCGCAAATGCGCGGCATGCGGCGCCATGCTCATGGATTCCTGACCGCCGGCGACAACCACCTCGGCATCGCCATTGAGGATGGCCTGATAGCCCAGCGCGACCGCGCGCAGGCCGGAACCGCAGAGCTGGTTCACAATCCAGGCGGGGCTCTCAACCGGGATACCGGCAGCAATGGCAGCCTGACGCGCCGGGTTCTGGCCCTGAGCGGCGGTCAGGATCTGACCCATGATGATCTCGCTGACGCGGGCACTGTCCACGCCTGCGCGTTCCAGTGCGGATTTGATGGCCACGGCCCCGAGCTGATGGGCGGGCATGGTGCCGAAAACACCGTTAAAAGCGCCAACCGGTGTGCGGACGGCGCTGACGATGACGACATCGTCTTTCATGGACATCTCCGTGGAATCTGGGGTTGCGGATGCTGCGTTGCCGTAAGGACAGGCGCCTCATTTGGGGGCATCCTCATTATCCCGCAATGCAGTGTCAATGGTGGAATCCGACGAAAATCCATGCCTGACGCGGTCCGGAGCGCGGAATTAACGACGGTGACGAGAAGGGCTCCTCCGCCCTGCACAAAACGGTAGCCGAGCCGGGGCGAAAGTGCTTACCTTTGTTGCGTTGCGTCTTGTGCAGTCGCGGCATTTCGCGACGAGCAGACGTCAGTTTCAAAGCTCCAGTGCAAGCGTAGGGTGCCCATGGCGAAGTCCGACGAGCCCGTCACCATCAAGAAGTACGCCAACCGGCGTCTCTACAATACCGGCACTTCAACTTACGTCACGCTTGAAGACCTCGCCTCCATGGTTAAGGAAGGCGAAGACTTCATCGTTTATGACGCAAAGAGCGGTGAAGACATCACGCGCTCCGTTCTCGCGCAGATTATCTTCGAGCAGGAAAACAAGCAGGGGCAGAATCTTCTGCCGACGACATTCCTGCGCCAGCTCATCCGCTTCTACGGCGACAGCATGCAGATGCTGGTGCCGCGATTCCTCGAAGCGTCGATCGACACCTTCACGCGCGATCAGGACAAATTCCGCAAGCAGATGTCGTCGGCCTTTGGCGCGACGCCGTTCGCCGGCACGCCCTTTGGCGCCGTCGAGGAACAAGTCCGCCGCAACATGGAAATGTTTGAGCGGACCTTCTCGATGTTCCAGCCGTTCAAGCCGCCGCACAAAGGCAGCGAGACTGCGACACCCGACGCGAAGCCGGGCGAGCCGGCACCCGAAGCGGCGGAGGCTGACGATATCGACGCGTTGCGTCGGCAGATGCAGGAAATGCAGAGCCGTCTCGAACAGCTCTCCGGCAAGAAGCCCGAATAATTTCTGACGGAAGATTTTAAAGCCGCGGTCTGCCTGGCAGCCGCGGCTTTTTCTATTCGGCGGCGACCTGCCGCAGATTCACACGCCGCCAGGGCGGCGACGCCGTTGCGGGCCCGATCAGGCGGCCCTGCAGATAGTCACATCCCCAGCTCTCCAGCAGGGCCGCCGATTTGGCGTTCTGCACCCATTCGGCAACCGTCTTGATCTTGAGACGGCGAGCGAGATCGATCAGCGTCTGCACGAAGGCGCGATCGTCGGCCGAATGGAGAATGTTTTGAACATAGGCGCCGTCGATCTTGACGAGATCGACGCCGAGTTTGCGCAGATTGCGGAACGACGTGTAGCCCGCACCGAAATCGTCGATGGCGATGCGGCTGCCGAGATTTCTGACACGCGACACAAATCCACGCGCCTGATCGATATCCTGGATCGCGGCGGTCTCGGTGATTTCAACGATCAGCCGCTCGGCGGCGCCCGGATGGGTGCGCAGCGCCGCTTCCAGGTTCATCCACCAGTCGCCATCGCCGGTTGTCGCCGGAGAGACGTTGAGACTGAGGTGGACATCGGGAGAGGCTGCGAGTTCGGCCATCACAAGCTCGAGCACACGATGGTCGATCAGCCGGATCAAGCCCAGCTTTTCGGCGATGGGCACCACGTCCGGCGCCAGCATCAACTGGCCGTCATCGGAAAGGATACGCACCAGGCATTCGTGAAACGCCAGTTCACGTGAGTGAGTGGTCATCACCGGCTCGAACACAATCGCGGCGCGGCGATCGTTCAACGCGGTGACGAGTTCATCGGTGACCCGGATATTGGCGCGACGCTGGGCTTCACGCTCGACACTCGGACGCCAGACCGCGAACGTGCCGCGACGTCGGCGCGTCTGTTCAAGAGCTTCCAGCGCACGGCTGACTGCCTGATCCGCCGACTGCGCATGTCGCGGCGCAAGAATGCCGCCGATCGACGCCGAGATCGCGACCGCGCCGGAGCTGGTCGGAACCACCTCGTCGCGGATGCCTGCGAGCAGACGGCCTGCTGCGACATTCATGTCGTCCATCGAGCAATTCTTCAGGATGACGCCGAACTTGTTGCCCGACAATCGGCCGAGCACGTCACCGCCGCGCATGCGCGCATGCACGCGCTGGGCGACAACCTTGATGACTTCATCGGCCACATCGAAGCCGAATGCTTCGTTGAGGCGGGCGAGATCGTCGATGGCAACGATCAGAAGACAGAACGAATTGCGGAATTTTCCGGCGTCTTCGAGTGCGTGGCCGAGCGCTTCCGTCAGGCTGTGGCGATTGAGTTCGCCGGTCAGCGGATCGTGATACGACAGAAGGGTGAGCTGCGCCTCGCGCAGATGTCTTTCCGTGACGATGCGCACGACGCCATGAGCATGGACGGGCTTGCCGTCCGCGCCCGCGAACCAGCGCCCTGTTTCCTCGACCCACACCGATGAGGACCGATCGCCGCCGCCGAGCGCATACTGCACCTGATAGGCAACGCCCTCGCCCTTGTCGGCGCGCGAACTCGCAAACACCGCGTCGAGACGCAGGCTGCGGCTTGCAACATCGATGCAGCGGTTGATTCGCTCGCGTTCGCGAGCGCGGCGGATGGAATATCGGGCATGAGCGTGGAGACGTTGTCGCTCCATCGCATCGCGTCGCCGGCGATATCCCAGACGAAGGACGCCTGGTCGATCGACGCCAGAATGCTGTCAGCCGTCAGCGCAAGCGCTTGCGCGCCGACATGCTGTGCTGTCGTACCGTCTTGAGCCACGCACGGCCTCCATACGGTCACCGGTGCACCGCCGTGCAGCGACGCGCCGATCGGTCCGTTCAACGGGACCTTTTTGATTGTCTCTTTGGGTGTCCGTTCTAGCGAAGTTTTCTAAACATTCGTCAAACGACCGAAGACTTCATGCAACCAACCAAGGCGCAGGATCGTTATGCGCATTGGCACGCGCATTGCCACAGGAGGAAGAGCGACAAAGAATTTGTCCTGAAACGATACAGGAAGCCCCAGCGATGGGACGTATTGAGGGTGATAAGGGCTTCGATGTGCCGGAAGCGGAAACCGTATCGGTTTCCGTTAAGGAAGGTTCGCGTGAACTCGTTGCAGAAATATTCGATGCCGGAAACGATCCGGTAACCATAAAGCGCACGGTTCGTCCCGACGCAGCTTTCGTGACTCAGTTAATTGCCACCGCGGCAGGCTCGCCGCAGACCCGCGCAGCGCGACGCGCAGCGCCGGAGGAAGCCGCCAGCGCCTACGGCACAACACTGCCACCGCGCCGACTGCCGGGCAGTGCACGACTGTCGCGGCTCTCCTGAAAATCTAAAACTGTTTTGAAAAACGAGCGTCAGCTCGTCGTCTGCTCATTCGCCGCCGGCGGCGGGCCCGATGATTGCATCGGTGCGGGCTGTTGCGGCGCGGGCGGCGGGGATTTCGACCTGACGCTCGGGCTGGCGTTCGGCCTGACGCTCAAGCTGACGTTCGGCCTGACGTTCAATTTGTTTTGCGCGTTCGACTTCGGCGGTCGCCCACCGGCGATATCTCCGGAAGCGCCAGTTGATCGCAATACCCGCGATCGCATCGACGAACATCAGCGCCACGAGAAACAGAAACGCGGTGCTGACGAACTGTTCGTGCGGCAGCAACACAAGCTCCGCCGCAGCGCATCCCGCCAGGATCAGCGACAAAATATGATCCATGGCGAATTTCGCGCCCGGACGCGCGGCCTTCACCATTTCAATGAGCAGGAGAAAGATCGACAGCAGGATCAGCGCATCGCCGAGCGTCAGGCTCAGAAGCTTGCCGGACATCAACGGCAAAACGGCGACGGTGGATTTGAGATCCACCGGCATAATAAAAACGATGATGTTGAGGATCGTGAAGGGGATCAGAAGAAGTGGGAAACCGATCAGGAACACGTCGCTATCCCAGATGACCTGTCAGAGCGAGGCGCGCCGCATGAGATGCGGCGCCGCCGGCGATCAGGCGTCCTTCTTCGGCTTCAGGATCTGACGACCCTTGTACATGCCGGTCTTGAGATCGAGGTGATGGGGGCGGCGCAGTTCGCCCGAATCCTTGTCCTCGACATAGGTCGGCGCCTTGATGGCGTCGGCAGAGCGGCGCATGCCGCGGCGCGAGGGCGAAGTTTTTCTGCGTGGAACGGCCATAGGTCGTCGTCCTTGTCAGCATTCCGCCCGGGGCGGTCGATGCAATTGAAGCTGTTGCCGAGCCTGATCTTGACCGAAAACCGGTACCCAGTTTTCGGGATCATGCTCCGAAGGCCGGGTGTATAGAGGAAGGCGGGGCCCAAATCTAGGCCAAATTGCCCGTTTGGTTGCCGGAATTGCCTCCGGGTCCGGCCCGAAAGCCCGCCCGAATGCAGCTTATATCGGCCTGAGGGGCACGCGCGGCCACCGTGGCCGAAATCCGTCGAACGCCGGGACCTGGCGCCCTGGCGCTGCGGGTGACGGGATTGGGCAGGATGGCAGCCAGCCGGGCGGCCTCCGCGGCCGACAATTGGGCCGCCGGCTTGCCAAAAGCATGGCCCGCGCCCGCCTCGATGCCGAACTGCCCGGACGGCCCCCATTCGGCGACGTTCAGATAAAGCTCCATCACGCGCCGCTTGGGCAGGACCATATCGATCCACATCGCGAGCGGGGCTTCCAGCGCCTTGCGCACGTAACTTCGCCCCGGCCACAGGAACAGGTTTTTGGCGACCTGCTGGGTGATGGTCGAACCGCCACCGGAGACTTCTCCATCCTGCGCGTCAGCGATGGCCTCGTTGAGCGAGCCCCAGTCGATACCGCGATGATCGCAGAATTTTGCATCTTCCGAGGCGACGACGGCGCGCAGCACCGCCGGCGACACGCTATCGATCGACACCCAGCTGCGTTCGACCGGCGCGCCCGTCAGTCGGCGCCACAGCATCAGCGCGGACGCAGGCTCACCGCTGCGATAGACCAGCGTCAGCAGATAAGGCAGCGCGAGAGCGAGCAGCACCGCGAAAACGGCAAGACGAATCCATGAGCGCAATTGACGAGGTCGCATCCTTGGAAGATTGTCGGCAGACCATGACTGAGGCAATACATAATTTCGCAACGGACACCTTCTCGCAGAGGCTCGACGATTGCGCGCGTGAGACGGAGCGGCTGCTTGCGGCGCTCCTGTCGGATAACGCACCAGACGGCGAAGTGATCCGTCCCGCGAGGCTGCTTGCGGCGATGCGTCACGCTGCGCTCGGCGGTGGCAAACGCCTGCGGCCTTTTCTGGTCACCGAGAGCGCGGCGCTGTTCGGCGTACCCGCGCAAGCAGCATTGATGACCGGCGCAGCTCTGGAATGCATTCATTGCTATTCGCTCGCCCATGACGACCTGCCGGCTATGGACAACAGCGATTTGCGGCGCGGCCGGCCGACGGTTCACAAGGCGTTCGACGAGGCGACCGCCGTGCTCGCGGGCGATGCGCTCCTCACCATCGCCTTCGATATCGTCACTCGCGACGAGGTCCATGCCGACGCCGAAATCCGCGTGCAGTTGTCGCGCGCACTCGCCCGCGCTGCCGGTATCGGCGGAATGGCCGGCGGACAGATGCTCGATCTCGAAGGCGAAGGCCGTTTCGGCGAGAGCGGGCCTGTCGACGTCGCACGGCTGCAACAAATGAAAACCGGCGCGCTGTTGCGCTTCGCTTGTATTGCCGGAGCGCTTCTGGGACGCGCGACGCCCGCGCAATTCAAGGCGCTCGATGCTTACGGCCGCGCGCTCGGCGAGGCCTTTCAGATCGCCGACGACCTGCTCGATATCGAAGGCGACGCCACAGCGCTCGGCAAGAATACCGGCCAGGATGCGGCCGCCGGCAAGACCACGTTCGTCACGCTGCTCGGGGTTGAAGGCGCTCGCACGCGACTCAAAAATCTGATTGCGGAAGCGGATGCGGCGCTTGTGCTATTTGGCGCCAAGGCGGCGACCCTGCGCACCACGGCGCGCTTCGTCGCCGAACGCAAGAGCTGAGCCGCATGGCCAAGAGCGACGACACATCAAACGACAAAATCCTCGAGCGCTTTTCCAAAAAACCTCGTCCGGTGCGGCTTGTCATTGCCCGCCGACGCCTGATCGTTTCGATCGCTATCGGCCTGATCGCACTGTTTCTGTGGCCACAATCCTGGCGGCTCGTCACCCGGCTTCTGGCAAGCTGGGACATCGTCATCGCGCTCGACATCATTTTCGCGCTGGGCGTGTTCGTGAGCACTGACCGGTCGCATATTCGTCTCAACGCGCTGATCCAGGACGACGGACGATTTGCGATCCTGATCCTGATCGGCGTTGCATCCTTTGCCTCACTGGTCGCAATCATCGTACTGATCGGCGGTGACGGGCGCAGCGGCGCCGAACTGGGATTCGCAGCGCTGACGATCGTGCTGTCATGGGCCGTGATTCACACGACGTTCGCGCTGCACTACGCGCACGACTACTATCGCGGCAACAAGCCGGGCGGTCTCGATTTCCCCGGCGGCGAGGCGCCCGACTACTGGGATTTCGTCTATCTGGCGTTCGTGATCGGCACGACAGCGCAGACATCCGACGTCGGCATCACCAGCCGCATCATCCGACGCACCGTTACCGCGCACGGGCTGGTGTCGTTTTTGTTCAACACCGCATTCCTGGCGCTGATGGTGAGCATTGCGGCGACCGCGATCTAGCTGGCCTGAACAACTTGCGTTCAAACAAACAAAAAGACCGGCGCAAGCGCCGGTCTTTTGCCGTGAAACTGAAAGTCGGACTTAGCGGCCGAGTTGCTCGGGCTGAAAATGACCGCACCAATCCTTGTTGGCGACGATCGGCCACAAGCCATGCGTCGACGGCTCCGGCTGGCTGACGGGCGGATTGAAGCGGCAGAGACCTTCGTTCTTGCTCGGCTTCTGCCCGTTGGCGTGGTGGTCGTCAAAATAGTGGCAGGAATTGCAGGAAGCGCTGGCCATGGGAGTTCTCCGTCGATTGGTAGATTGATGATTGGCCCTGGCGATGGGGCTAATGGCCTGAAACAGATTAGAATGGTTCTAGAGTGAAGTCAAAGTCTTTAGAACCGTTCCAATCATAACGCCTGGGTGCCCGAACCGTTCCCGGCCGCCGTGAAATCCGGCCTTTGACGCAACCCGCCGTGCCGTGCGACGTCGGGGGAGTTCCTCCGGAAAGCCCTCGTGGAATTTCTTTTTCAGACCGTTCTGATCCTGCTGAGTGCGCTGGCCATCGTTGCGTTGCTGGCGCGACGGCTGAACATCGCGCCGGCCATTCTGATGATGGTCGCAGGCGGTGGTCTCGCCTTTGTGCCGGGGGTGCCGGCCATCGAGCTGGCGCCGGATCTCGTGCTGCTGATCGTTCTTCCGCCGCTCATCTACTCCGCCGGCGTCGCCATGAGCTGGCGCGAATTCCGCAACAATCTGCGTCCGATCGCGCTGCTCGCCATCGGCTGCGTCGTCTTCACCACCTGCGCGGTGGCACTGGCGGCGCATTATCTTCTCGGTTTGCCATGGGGCGTCGGCTTCGTGCTCGGCGCCATCGTCTCGCCGCCGGATGTCGTGGCGCCGCTTGCTGTCGCGCGGCGGCTGCGCCTGCCGCGACGGCTGCTGGTGATTCTCGAAGGCGAAGGCCTCGCCAACGACGCCACCGCGCTCGTGCTTTATCGTTACGCCGTGGCGGCGGTGGCGACGGGATTGTTCTCGCTGCCGGTGGCAGCGGGAAATTTCGCGCTGATCTTCGTCGGCGAGATCGTGTTCGGCATCGCAGTCGGCTGGCTCTCGTTGCGCCTGCGCCGCTGGGCGCGCGACCCGCAGGTCGAAATCACGCTGTCATTGCTGACACCTTATCTCGCCTTCTGGGTGCCGGAGCATTTCGGCGGCTCGGGCGTGCTCGCGACAGTGGCGACCGGCCTCTATGTCAGCTGGAACGGACCGCTGCTGATTTCATCGGCGACACGCGTGCAGGGCATCTTCTTCTGGGATCTGGTGATTTATCTGATCGAGGGCTTGCTGTTTCTGCTGGTCGGCTTCGAGCTGAGGGTGCTGCTGCAAAAGGCGAACGGTTCATCGTTTGCGGAAATCCTCGCCGCTGTCGCGCTTGTCTCTGCAATTGTGATCGTCGCGCGCTTCGCCTGGGTGTTTCCGGCGACCTACCTTCCCCGGTTTTTCAGCAAACGCATACGCGAGAGAGATCCGCCGCCGTCATGGCGTATTATCTTCGTGCTCGCCTTCACCGGCGTGCGCGGCGCAGTGTCGCTCGCCGCCGCGCTGGCTTTGCCGCTCACATTGCCGGGCGGCGAGGCCTTTCCTCATCGAGACCTGATCCTGTTCGTGTCGTTCGGCGTCATCCTGGTGACGGTGATCGGACTCGGCCTCAGCCTGCCGGCCGTGGTGAAGATGCTGGGCATCAGCCATGTCGGCCATGCGGAGATTCTGCGCGAGCGTCACTTTGAGACGATCGCGCGGCGCGATGCGCTGGACGCTGCACTCAAGTCGCTCGAAACACTGACCGAAGAACGCAAGCTCGCTCAAAGCGTCGTCGATCACTTGAAGGCGCGCCATGCGGCGCGACTGCGCCAGCTGCCCGACGAAACCGGCCAGATCACGGACGACGAAATGTCGCTCAGCGTTCGCCTGCAGCGCGAACTGATCGAGACCGAACGCGCGTTTCTCTATTCGCTGCTGAAGGAAGGTCGCATCACCGACGAAACACGCCGGCGGCTGGAGCGCGATCTGGACCTTGAAGAAGTCAGTCTCGGCAACCGGGAACACAGTTCGCCGTTGTGAGATTTCCTCATCCTGAGGAGCCGCGAAGCGGCGTCTCGAAGGATGAGGCCTCATGGTTCGAGACGCGCAGCTATTCCGCCGCCGTGCGGCCGCCAACGCCGAAACGGCGCTCGATGTAATCGATCACCATCGTCTTGAAATCCTGCGCCAGTGTCGGGCCGCGCAGTGTCGCGACCTTCTTGCCGTCGACAAACACAGGCGCCGTCGGCTGCTTCGCCGGTGCCCGGCAGAGAAATACCGATGTCCGCGTGCTTGGATTCGCCGGGGCCGTTGACGATGCAACCCATCACCGCGACGTTCAGAGTTTCCACACCCGGATAGCGCGTCTTCCAGCCCGGCATCTCGTCGCGGATGAAATCCTGAATCTCGCGCGCCAGCTCCTGGAAAGTCGTCGACGTGGTACGGCCGCAACCGGGGCATGCCGCGACCAACGGCACGAAGGTGCGGAAGCCCATGGTCTGCAACAATTCCTGCGCCACCTGAACCTCGAGCGTGCGGTCGCCATTGGGCTCCGGCGTCAACGAGACGCGAACAGTGTCGCCGATGCCCTGTTGCAGCAGCACGCTCATTGCGGCCGACGAGGCAACGATACCCTTGGAGCCCATGCCCGCTTCGGTAAGGCCGAGATGCAGCGCGTAGTCGGAACGCGCGGCAAGATCGAGATAGACGGCGATGAGATCCTGCACCGCGGACACTTTCGCCGACAGAATGATGCGGTCGCGGCCGAGCCCGATTTCCTCGGCGCGTTGCGCCGAGAGCAGCGCCGACTGCACCATCGCCTCGCGCGTCACGGCGCGGGCGTCGCGCGGCGCGGCGAGCTTGGCGTTGTCTTCCATCAGCGTCGTCAGCAGTTCCTGATCGAGCGAACCCCAGTTGGCGCCGATGCGCACTGTCTTGCCATAACGGATCGCCATTTCGACGATGGCGGAAAACTGAATGTCGCGCTTGTTCTTGAAGCCGACATTGCCCGGATTGATGCGATATTTGTCGAGCGCCTCGGCGCAGGCCGGATGATCGGCGAGCAGCTTGTGGCCGATGTAGTGAAAGTCGCCGATCAGCGGCACCTTGACGCCGCGCTTGGCGAGACCGTCGCGGATATGCGGCACGGCAGCCGCCGCCTCGTCGCGATCCACCGTGATGCGAACGAGCTCGGACCCGGCGCGCGCCAGTGCTGCAACCTGATCGATCGTCCCCTTGATGTCCGCGGTGTCGGTGTTGGTCATCGACTGCACGACGATCGGCGCACCGCCGCCGACGACGACACCGCCGACATTGACCGCAACCGTCTGGTGGCGCGGCGCAGCGGACGCGATATCGGAGATGGGCGCGTTCATGCGGCGCTCTTGGCGGCGCAATTGCTGCACATGCCGGAAATCTCGACCACCGACATGCGCGGCGTGAAGCCGGCGTCACGGCCGACATCCTTCAGCGTGCGCGCCAGCGCTGTCGCCTCGACCTCGCCGACAGAGCCGCAGCTCTCGCAAATCAGAAACGCCACGAGACCCGTGTCATCATGGTCATGCACGCAGGCGAGAAATGCGTTGCGGCTTTCGATGCGATGCACGAGGCCGTTGGCGATGAGGAAATCGAGCGCGCGATAGACGGTAATGGGTGCAGGCGCCGGCATGGTGCGCGCGAGCACGCCGATGATTTCATAGGCGCCGAGCGGCTGATGCGACGCGAGCAGCGTTTCGAGCACATGACGCCGGATCGGCGTGAGCCTCTGGCCACGCGTCTTGCACACCTCTTCCGCATGGCCGATCGCATCGGCCGCGCAGCGGTCATGGTCATGATCGGGGGACGGAAAGGCGTGGTGCTTCATGGTTAATTTCAAATCCGTGGTCGGGATGTCTTGTAACCGGTTCGTGGCCGATGTGCATATATTGTGCGTTGCAATATTACCATATTGCAACGCAATATAATCGTGCCCATATGAGGTGCGGCGCTATGGGGCTGCGCCAGACAGAGGCAGCACATTGGCCAATCAACTCACACGCTATCTTGACGGTCTGACGGCCTGGTCACGTTCAGATACGATCACGCAGCCGAAAACCAAGACCATCAACCTTGCCTTGCAGGGCGGTGGCGCGCATGGCGCGTTCACCTGGGGCGTGCTCGATCATCTGCTCGCGGACGGACGGCTGACGATCAGCGGAATTTCCGGCGCTTCGGCCGGCGCGATCAATGCCGTGATGGTGGCCGACGGACTCGCGCGCGGCGGACCCGAGGAAGCGCGCAAGCGCCTCGCGGCGTTCTGGCGCGCGGTCTCCTCCAATGGCGATCTGCCGCCGCTGCAGCGCGCCGTGGCCGACCGGCTGATCTCGTTCTTTCCCCTCGCCACCAAGCCGATCGAAGCCTGGTTCGATGCGCTGTCGAAATTCGCCTCTCCTTACGAACTCAACCCGCTCAACATCAATCCGCTGCGTGACCTGATCAATCGCTTCGTCGATTTCGACGCTGTGCGGCAGAGCGAACTGGCGCTGTTCGTTTCCACAACCAACGTCCACACCGGGCGTCTGCGCATTTTCCCGCGCGAAAAGATCACGGCCGATGTGGTGATGGCCTCGGCCGCGCTGCCGTTTCTGTTTCAGGCGGTGGAGATCGACGGCGTGCCTTATTGGGATGGCGGCTATCTCGGCAATCCGGCGATCTTTCCGTTCCTGCGCAACACCGAATCCGAAGACGTGCTGGTGGTGCAGATCAATCCGACGCTGCGCGAGGGCACGCCGCGCACGACGCGCGAGATCGTCAACCGGCTGAACGAGATCACGTTCAACTCCGCGCTCATCTCCGAATTGCGCGCGATCGACTTCGCCACGCAGCTGATCGACGACGGCCGGCTGCCGCGCGGCACCGGCGACAACGACTATCGCCGCCTCAAGGTCCATCGCATCGAACTCGGCGGCTTCGGCCGGCGGCTCACTGCGGCGAGCCGGATGCAGACGGACTATGAGTTCTTCGCGCTGCTGTTCCGGGCAGGCCAGCGGGCCGCAAGGCGGTTCCTCGACCAGCATTACGACGACATCGGCCAGCGCTCGACGCTCGATCTGGCCACCGAGGCCGGGGTGGAATGGGCCTGACGCGAGGTTGTTCGGCGCCATGCGGAATCCGCAATGCTGGGCTCCAGGACAATATCTACCACTTAGTACGCTAGCTTATAATATCGGTCGCTTAAGGATTGGAGCCCCATGCCCACCTCAAGCGAAAGTTTCCTGTTTGCCCTCCACGACCTCGCGCGCACGATTCGGCTCCATGCCGACCAGAAGGCGTCGCGCTTTGGCATGACGCGGGCGCAATGGGCGGTTCTGGCCAAGGTCGAACGCACCGAGGGTCTGAAGCAGACCGAACTCGCCGAACTGCTCGACGTGCAGCCGATCACGCTGACACGATTGATCGATCGGCTCTGCGACAATGGTCTGATCGAACGCCGCGCCGACACCGAAGACCGCCGCGCCAAGCGGCTTTATCTGACGCCGGCTGCGGCGCCGGTGCTCAAGCAGCTTCACGCGCTGCGCTCGGAGATCACCGACTCCGCACTGCAAGGCTTCAGCGGCGAAGATATTTCCAGACTCGCGCAACAACTCGAAACCATTCGCGACAATGTCCGCGTGGCGATGACCACCGACCAGGAAGAGACCAAGGCGCGCCGTCATGGCTGATCCTGTTCTGAAATTTCCGAAGGGCGAGAAGGCGCCGGCAGGCGCCGGCACAAAGACGCTGATGCAGCGCGTCAGCGAGCGCAGGCGTACATTGCTGCTCGTCGTCGTGCCGCTGATCGCCGTTGTCGTCGGTGTGGCCGTCTATCTGATGGGCGGCCGTTACGTGACGACCGACAACGCCTATGTCGGCGCGCAGAAAGTGCTGATCGCCTCCGACATCGCCGGCAAGGTCAGCAAGGTCACCGTTCGCGAAGGCCAGCGCGTCTCCGTCGACGATGTGCTGTTCGAATTCGACGCCGAACCGTTCCGCCTCGCGGTTCAGCAGGCGCAGGCGCGTCTTGAGACCGTGCGCAGCGATTTCGCCAATCTCAAAAGCAATGATGGCGCCTTGACGAAGCTGATCGAACTCGGCGAACAGAACGTCGATCTCAAGCAGAAAGACGTCGAGCGCAAATCGACCCTGATCCAGAACAAGGCCGGCTCCGAGATCAATCTCGACGCCAGCGCCGCCGCGCTCAACACCGCGCAGAACCAACTGGAATTGCTGCGCCAGCAGCGCGCCAATCTGCGCAATCAATTGCTTGGCCAGCCCGATCTGCCGATCGACAAGTTCCCGGCCTTCATGCAGGCGCGGGCGGCGCTCGACCAGGCGACGCGCGACCTCAACCACACCGTTGTGCGCGCACCGATTGCCGGCCGCGCCACACAGGTCGACAATATCCAGATCGGCCGCTACGTGACCGCCGGCACGCCGATCTTCGCCGTGGTCGACGATGGCCGGCCGTGGATCGATGCCAATCCGAAGGAAACCGAGTTCACCTGGCTGCGTGAAGGCCAGAAGGTGACCATCGATGTCGATGCGTTCCCCAATCACAGCTTCCGCGGCACGGTTGTCTCGCTGAGCCCCGGCACCGGCGCGCAATTCGCAATCCTGCCGCCGCAAAACGCCAGCGGCAATTGGATCAAGGTGGTGCAACGCGTGCCGATCCGCGTCGCTTTCGACGCGGACGAGCAAACGCAAAATCTGCGCGCGGGCATGAGCGCAAATGTCTCGATCGACACCGGACGCCGGCGCTCGCTCGCAACACTGGTCGGATTGTCTTCCGCCACGGCGGATACGAAGTAACACGCCATGACGGTCCAGCCGCTCCCGCCCGGACCGCGCCGAACCATGGTGACGATCTGCGCGATGACGGCCACCATCATGCAGGCGCTCGACACTACGGTGGCGAACGTCGCGTTGCCCTACATGCAGGGCAGTCTCTCGGCCTCGCTCGATCAGGTCAGCTGGGTACTGACGTCCTATATCGTCGCATCCGCGATCATGACCGCGCCGATCGGCTGGCTCGCAAGCCGCTTCGGCCGCAAGAAGCTTTTCATCCTGTGCGCGACCGGCTTCACCATTGCTTCGGTGATGTGCGGCGCGTCGCAGGATATCAGCCAGATGGTCATGTCGCGGTTCCTGCAGGGCATGTTCGGCGCGGCGCTGGTGCCGCTGTCGCAGTCACTGATGCTCGACGCCTATGCGCCGCACGAGCGCACCACCGCAATGTCGATCTGGGGCATGGGCGTGATGCTGGGACCGATCATGGGCCCGACGCTCGGCGCGTGGATCACCGAGACCTATAGCTGGCACTGGGCCTTCTTCATCAACCTGCCCTTCGGCATCATCACCGTGATCGGCCTGTCGCTGTTCATGGACGAAACCCCGGTCAACGAGAAACTGCGCTTCGACTGGTTCGGGTTCGTCGCGCTCGCAACCGGCATCGGCGGATTGCAGATGATGCTCGACCGCGGCGAGCAGCTCGGCTGGTTCTCGTCGCCCGAGATCGTGATGTGGGCGATCGTCTCAGCGTTCGGCCTTTATTATTTCTTCGCGCACTCGCTGACGACGGACGAGCCCTTCGTCCGCTTCGATGTCTTCAAGGACCGCAATTTCGTCGGCGGCTGCATCTTCATGGCGGTGATGGGCGGCGTGCTGTTCTCGACGCTGGCGCTGGTGTCGCCGTTCCTGCAGCAGGTCGCCGGCTATCCGGTGATGGCGGCGGGATTGCTGTTGGCCGCACGCGGCGCCGGCACGCTCATCGCCATGACCAGCGTGCGGCGCATTCTGTTCTATGTCGAGGCACGTACGCTGATCATCGTCGGGCTGTCGCTGACGGCCTACACGCTGTGGGGCATGACGTCTTTCACCAACGACACCTCGTCGCAGACGATCGTTTTCTACTCGATGCTGCAGGGCTTCGGCTTCGGCCTGGTGTTCGTGCCGCTCAATACCGTGTCGTTTTTGACGCTGCCGCAGCATCTTCGCACCGACGGCGCCTCGATCCTGACCCTGATCCGGAACATCGCCTCCGCCATCGGCATCTCGGCGGTGATTGCCGAATTGACGCGCAACACCACGGCCAATCACGCGCGCCTCAGCGAGCACATCAATCCGTTCAATTTTGCGCTGCAGTTCCCGAATGTCAGCGGCATCCTCGATCTGTCGACCGATGCCGGGCGGGCGCTGGCCGAACAGATGGTCTCGCTCCAGGCGCAGATTCTGGCCTACAGCGCCGATTTCTGGCTGATTATGGTCCTGACGCTGGCCTCGCTGCCCCTGGCGGCGGTAATCGGTTCGAGCCGCAAAACCATGCAGGCCATGCGCAAGGCACCGCCGCCGACCGAGGTGATGGAGTAAGCGCCGCGGCACTCTGAAACAGTTGGCGTCGCGCCCTTATCCCACTATCAATGGCCCCGAATTCGACCCTGGGGCCCCATCCATGAACGTCCTGATTATCTACGCCCATCCTGAGCCGACATCGTTTTCGGCCGCGATGAAGAACGCGGCGCGGGATGCGCTGACCGCCGCCGGGCACCACGTGGAAGTCTCGGACCTCTATGCGGAGGGGTTCAATCCCGTCGCCGGCCGGCACGATTTCACGACCGTGGCCGATGAAGTCCCGCTTTCACTATCAGTCCGAACAGATGCACGCGGCGAAGAACGGCGGCTATAGCGCCGAACTCGCGCGCGAGCAGGCACGGCTCAACAAGGCCGACTTCTTCATTTTCATTTTCCCGATCTGGTGGGGCGGCCTGCCGGCGATCCTGAAGGGATGGTTCGACCGCGTCTGTTCCTATGGCGTCGCCTATGCCGACGGCAAGCGCTTCAACAGCGGATACTTCTTCGGCCGCCGCGCCATCATCGGAGTACCGACCGGCGGCACGCCGCAGCGCTTCTCGGACGGCGATGCCTATGGCGACATCAAGCGCGTGCTCTATCCGACGCAGCGCTGCATGCTGGAATATCTCGGTCTCGACGTGCTCGATCCGTTCGTGGCCTATGCCGCGCCGCGCGTGGAACAAAAGGATCGCGAAGCCTATCTCGCCGACTGGACGAAGCGACTGGTTGAGGCAGCCGGCGATCCGGCATGGCATCAGCGGTTGAAGGAGTCCGCCGCGCAGCTCGAACAGAACCGCGCACCCGTCGAAGGCACCGCCTGGGCGGCGAAGCGCTAAGGACTTTTTTGTTTTGACGCGTTTTCTTCACGCGAACCGGTTTCCACTTCGCTTGAAAACGCTATAGGGGGAGACAATGGCCGACACCATCAAGGAATTGATCGATCTCGAACAGCGCCGCAACACAGCGCTCGTCGCCAACGACATGACGTTGCTCGGCACGATGCTGACCGACGACCTGACTTACGTGCATGCCAGCGGCAAGCTCGACACCAAGGCGACGCTGCTCGCCAGCATCGGGAAGGATTACTCCTATCTCGAGAGCGAGCGCGGCGAACTCAGCGTCCGCGTGTTCGGCGACACGGCGGTCATGACCGGACCGGCAAAATTCCTGCTGAAGGTCTCAAGCAAACCCGACCCCATCACCGTGCCCTGCAACGTCACGCAGGTGTGGGTCCGCCAAGGCGGATCGTGGCGCATGGCGGCCTATCACGGCAGCCGGCCTTTCGCAGGCTAGGCGGCAGGCGATAACAACCACCTTTTATTCTCAATCACGCTCAGTAAACAGGAAGGATCATTCATGACTGTGCAGCCCATTCTCTCCAGCGAGTTCGTCGATCGCGAGAATCTGTTCGACCTCGTGCGCAAAGAGCGCTTCGCCCGCGATCAGCGCCGCTTCGACGTCATGGCCGAGTGCTTCCACAAGAACGCCTGGGTGCGCACGACATGGTATGACGGCCTTGGCGGCCAGGCTTATTGCGATGCGTCGCGCGACAAGATGGGCCCGACCGACTTCAGCAAGCACTGGGTGTTCCCGGCCTATGCCCGCATCAACGGCGACCGCGCCACCGTGGAAAGCCCGGCCAAGATCTTCAACCGCATCGAGATCGGCGGCATCGAAGCCGACTTCCACGCCTACACCCGTTTCTACTCACGCGCGGTGCGCGAAAACGGACAGTGGAAGCTGCTGACCTTCCACGTGTTCTTCGAGAAGGACGAGCTGCGCCCGGTGTTTGCCGGCCAGGTGCCGAAGCTCGACGAGAAGATTCTGGCGAAGGTCCGCCCGTCGTACCGCTTCCTCGGCTACTACCAGCTCACCAAGGGCGTGAACCTCAACATGAACCTGCTCGGCGACGACCGCTGGGACGAGCTCGTCGCCTTCCACAAGCGCGAGGACGAATGGCTCGCCGGCAAGGGCGCGATCGACGATCCGAAGTAATTTCGGTCCGTCGGAATTCATTGGGCCGCGCGTCGATCATCGGCGCGCGGCCTTTTTTTATCTGAGCATGATCTTATCCGAAAACCGGCTTCCACTTTTCGGGATCATGCTCTCTTGAGGGGTTCGTCATGCCGACATGGCTCATCACCGGCTGTTCCAGTGGCATCGGCCGCGAGATTGCCAAGGCGGTTCTCGCAAAGGGCTGGAACGCGGTCATCACCGCGCGCGACCCGGCGACCGTCGCGGACCTCGGGCGGAATCATGAGAGCACGGCGCTGACGCAGAAACTCGACGTGACAGATGCTGCGCAGATCGCGGCGGCCGTAACGGCAGCCCAACAGAAATTCGGCGGCATCGACGTGCTGGTGAACAATGCCGGATACAGCTACCGCGCGGCGGTGGAGGAAGGCGACGACGCCGAGGTGCGGCGGATGTTCGAAACCAATCTGTTCGGCCTGATCAACATGACCAAGGCCGTGCTGCCCGGCATGCGCACGCGGCGCAGCGGACACATCATCAACATCTCTTCGGTCGCCGGCCGGCTCTCGGCCGCGGGCACGAGCTACTATGCGGCGTCGAAATTCGCGGTCAACGGATTGTCGGACGGTCTTGCCAAGGAAGTCGGCCCGCTCGGCATCAAGGTGACGATCATCGAGCCGGGACCGTTTCGCACGGATTTCGGCGGGCGCTCGATCCGCGATCCGGCCAATCCCATTGCCGATTATGCCGAGACGGCGGGCAAGACACGCGCGTTCTTCTCAAGCCGCCATGGCAAGCAGGACGGCGATCCGGCGCGCGCGGCGCAGACGATCATCGACATCGCGCAGATGGACAAGCCGCCGCTGCATCTCCTGCTCGGCGCGGCGGCACTGACCGGCGTGCGCGCCGAACTCGAAACGCGGCTGCGCGAACTGGAAGACTGGGCGGAGACGACAAAGGCCGCGGATTTTCCGGCGGGGAGTTAGCAAAAGCCGGCCAGTATGCAATTACTATAGGCAGATTGCAGACACGGATTGCGGTGACGATTTGAAACGATCCACCAAACTTATTCTTGCAGCTTGTGCCGTGCTTGTCGTGACGGCAGCTTTTTGGATTATACGAAAAGAATCAGAATGCCCGGGAACGTATGACGAGAGCGGAATAAAGAGCGACTATGAAAAGCTCATTGTGAAGCGCGCCGAGAAATGGTTCGGACCGTACGTTCCCGCGTCCAAAGATTTCTTCGACTTTCGTTTCGACTACTCAAATCCAAAGTTTGCGGTCGTGCAATTCACGGTGAAGCAAGGCGACGAACGCCGAAATTTCTACGGCACATACGAGGCTTGCGGAAGCTTCGAATTGATGGGCGGCGAATTGCAGGGCCGGTAACTTTGCCTTATTTATCCCGTCACCAGCGGCGCTTCGGATCGGCCGACCATTCGAGCAGCGATCCGTCGAACACCGCCGCCGGTGCTTTGGCAGCCATCAGCAACCGGGCGACTACCAGACGGAAAGCCGGAGCCGCTGTCGTTGACGCCATGATGCGCGCTTCCAAGGTGCATCGGTGAGAATCGTCGGCCTAAGTCGCGATTTCTGCATTTGACGGGTGGTTAGTGCCGCATATACGATCATTCGATCATCAGCAGCATTCTTTCGTTGATGCGCCACGGTGCAGATGTCGAACAGAATCATAAACGTTAGAGTAAACTCCCGGCACGGTGCGACCGACGAGGCGAGGCTACCGTCGCCGCCGATCAAAGCCGTACGAAAAGCGCTGCAGGTGCTTCGCGCGCTGAATCGTCTGCGCATCGCCACCCTGCATGACTTGCATGCTGAGACCAACATTCCGAAACCGACAATCGTCCGCATACTCGACACGTTGATTCTCGATGGATATGTTTTTCGCGACAATATGTGCAGAGGCTATCGCGTCAGAAACCAGGTGCGCGAACTCGATTCCGGCTACGCGGGAATAGGCGAGATCATCGAGGCGTCGCGACTGTTTGCGATTGCGCTTACCAATCAGATCAAGTGGCCGGTCAGTATCGGAACATTCGATGGCGACGCCATGCTGGTTCATTTCTGGACCGGAACGATCAGCCCGCATGCGACTGACGGCTCACTTGTCCGCAGAAGACCCGATCTTGTCAGCTCCGCGATGGGTCGCTCATACCTGGCGTTTTGCGACAACTCAGAGCTTGAAGAGATACTGGACCAGCTGCGTCACAAGCCCGATCACGATTTCACCACGGATGCAGAGCGCAGATTACGTTCTCTTCTCGAGGACATCCGGAAAAGCGGTTATGCGATGCGCGCGCCGGAAACGGGCCCGCGTCGCAAAACGACGCTTGCGATGCCTCTGCGACGCGACAGCACCGTGCTTGCTTCCATCAGCGTGACGTTTTTCACATCGGCCGTTGCTGACGAGCAAGTGCAACAACAGATCGTAGAGCCGCTGAAATCCACGATAACGAACATCGAAAATGTGATGAAGTTCGTCGAGGCGAGAGAACCGCTGGTGTCGTGAGCGGGCTATACGGCTTGATAGTTGTCTGCGCAGTCAAGCCGCGACGTCTCCGCCGAGCACAGATTTAGGTTCCAGATGCGCTTCAAGACCAAAGACGCCGAATTCACGGCCGATGCCTGACATCTTGAACCCACCGAACGGAGCCAACGGTTCGTAAGGCAGGCCGTTGATCAGCACGCGGCCGGAAACCAGCCGCTCTGCAAAGGCGCGTGCCCGGGGGACATCGGACGACAAGACGTATGCCTGGAGTCCGTAGACGGTGTCATTGGCGATTGCGACTGCCTCGTCCTCGTCGCGATAGGTGAGAATGGAAAGCACCGGTCCGAAGATCTCTTCCTGCGCGATGGTCATTTTGCTTGTGACCTTGGCGAAGACGGTGGGGCGAACGAAGAAGCCGTCGTCCAACCCCTCGGGCTTTCCGGGGCCGCCGGTGATGATTTCAGCTCCTTCGCTGATCCCGATGTGAATATATCGCTGCACGCGCTCCCATTGGCGCGCGCTGACCATGGGGCCGATCTTCGCATCGGGGTCGTGAGGCCTGCCGACCTTGTACGTCGCGACGGCAGCCTTCACGAGCGCGGCCACCTCGTCGAGTCGCGTTTCCGGCACGAGAATACGCGTGCCGGCCAAGCAGGCCTGACCGCTGTTCTGAAACCCCGCGGCGATGGCCACCGGAACAGCCTTGGAAAGTTCAGCGTCGTCAAGGATGACGGTCGGCGACTTTCCGCCGAGCTCCAGCGTCAAGCGTTTCATCGTCTCCGCACTGGCTCGGAAAATCGCTTTGCCGACAGCCGTCGATCCCGTGAAGGAAATCTTCGCAATATCGGGATGTGCGCTGATTTCGGCGCCGACCACGTCGCCTCGTCCATTGACGATGTTGATGACGCCGCGAGGCAGGCCGGCGGCATGAAGCGCCTCAAGCAGAGCCTGAGTTTGCAATGCGCTCATTTCGCTTGGCTTGATCACGGTCGTGCATCCGGCGGCAATCGCCATCGCAAGCTTGTTGCAGACGAAACCCGCGCTGCTGTTCCACGGCGTAATCAACCCCACGACGCCAAGCGGCTCCATGATCACTTCAGCGATGCCGATGCGTCGCGTGAAGTCGTAGTCCGCCAGAGTCCTGGCAGCATTTGCGAACGCATTGGCTGCATACTTTGCCATGTAGGCCGAACGATCAAACGGCGCGCCGTACTCCCCGATGATGGCCACGGTCAACGCGCCGGACGCACCGGCAACGGCATCGTGCAGCCGACCGAGCATGGCTAGTCTTTCGCTCTTCGAGGTTCTGGAGAACGACGGAAATGCTCGTTTCGCCGCGGCGATCGCGCGTCGCGTATCTTCGACATCACCGAGCCGGACACGGCCGAATACGGTTCCCAGAACCGGATTGAAGAGATCGTACAGCTCTTCACCATGCGGCACGACGAATTCTCCATCGATATAGATTTTGTCGATCATGCGCATTTCGGCCTCCGGAATTGGCTACAGGTTGGCGTTCCTAAGCCCGTTCCGTGAAGCGGACCAAGCCGCTCATGCGACGTTTCCGAGGCGTGGAAAGTCGCGCTTTCCGCCTGCAAAGCGGCTGGACCATCGGGAGCATTGCGCTCAGTTGTGAATTCTTGCGCCGACCGAGCGAGCCACCCCACCGGTCGATTGTTCAGCACGAAACCCGAGGTCCTCATGAAAACGGTTCAGCGTCGTGATTTCAAAATCAAGACACGTGACGATTACAATATTGCCATTCGTGAAGTGCGGCTGCCGGGAGAGGCGGGCAATACAAAGATTCCGATGATCTTGCTGCACGGCACGCGTGTGCCGGGAATCAGCGAATTTGATCTGCCGGTGCCCGGCGGTTCTCTTGCCGAGGAGCTGGCGCAAGCAGGCCACGTCACTTTCATTGTCGACGCGCGCGGCTTCGGCGGATCAGACCGGCCCAAAGCAATGTCGCAGCCCCGCCTTCAATCGAAGCCGCTGGTGCGTGCGATCGAGATGACGCGAGATCTCGATGCAGCGGCGCGCGAACTGCGCTCCATTACAGGCCATGACCGCGTCGGCCTGTTTGGGTGGGGCGTCGGCGGAACGGCCTGCCTGATGTACTCGGCGATGTGGCCTGAATTCATTCGCGACCTGATCGTCTACAACGTTGTCTATGGCGGTCCGACCGACCACCCGCGATTCAACTCGCTGGGTTTCGAAGATCCGAAACGTCCCGGCCATTTCGACGACGCCCGCTTCGGCGGCTACAATTTCAACAAGCTCGATATGCTTGTCGACATGTGGGACAACTACATTCCCATCGAAGACAAGGATTCGTGGCGCGATCCCGCGATGGTCAAGGCCTTCGAGCAGGCTCTCATCGCAGGCGATCCCGATACGCTGAAGCAGGACCCGCCCGCTTACCGTTCGCCCAATGGCATGCTTGTCGACAGCTATTTCATGGGCAAGGGGCACAAACTCGTGCACGCCAACCAGGTTTACGCGCGCACCATGATCATTCGGCCGGAACTGGATTTCCTGTGCCGCCCGGCGGAAGTCGAAGCACTGAAGTCAGACCTCGTCAATGCGGAGACGGTGCATGTCTATGCGCCGAAGAACACCACGCATTACCTGATCGTTGACCGCCCCGAGCGCGGCCGGCGGGAAGCTATCGCGGAAATTCTCAAGTTCATCGAGTAGTCGCGGGGCTGCGTCGCCAAGCGTACGCAACGTCATCGAACTGGCGCCAATGCTGCTGGCCATGCATCGCATGACCGGCGGCAAAGGTACGAGACGCGCAGTGGAGCCTGTCATCGGGCCGCGCTTTGCGCGGACCCGTTGGCTGCGCTCCTCACCATGAGGCAGAACTTACTTTCCGACCACCAGCGGGCGCTTCGGATCGGCCGACCATTCGAGCAGCGATCCGTCGAACACTGCGGCGGGCGCTTTGGCGCCCGTCAGCAATCGGGCGAAGACGACATTGCTCGCCGCAATGCCCGCGCCGCAATAGGCGATGATTTCATCATTGGGCTTCACGCCACTTCCGGCGAAAATTGCCTCGATTGTCCGTTGATCGAAATAACGCCCCGTCGCCGGATCGACCAGCGACGCGGTCGGCACGTTCACGCTGCCGGGGATATGTCCGGGGCGGCCATAGGCGATATTGGATTCACCGCGAAACGAATCCGAGCCCAGCGCATTGACGAGAACAGCGTTGCCGCGATCCTCTACCTTGGCAAGCGACACGAAGAGATCCGGCCGTAGCGACCATGTAAACGGCTGCTTCGCCGCCGCACGCGGTCGCGCATTGCCCTGCTCCACCGGCAGACCCGCCTGCTTCCATGCACTGAGCCCGCCATCGAGCACGGCGGCATGGTCGAAGCCGAACGCGCGCAGCATCAGCCACACGCGCGCCGCCCAGCCGGGCTGCGCCGTCGAATAGACCACGACGCGACTTTGCGCGCCGACGCCGAAGCGCGCCATTGCCGCCGCGAACAGTTCGACCGGCGGGAACGTGAACAACAGCCCCTTCGCGGGCAGCGAGATGTCGCGCTCGACATCGACGAACTGCGCAGCCGGTATATGCCCTTCGCGGAACGCGTCTTCGCCGGTGACCAGCCTGAAGGTGCTGGCGTCATCCGCAGGCGCAATCGCCGAGGTGCAATCGAACACGACGAGATCGGGATCGCTCAGCGAGGCGGCGAGATCAGCGGCGGAAATCAGGAATTCGGGATGGGCGTGGGGCATGCATACTCATAGTAGAACGGGAACGCGCGTGTCATCATCCGCGAAAGCGGATGATCCAGTAAACACAAAGCGCGTTTGATATCGAGGCTCGTGGATACTGGATGCCCGCCTTCGCGGGCATGACGCTCTAGAGGTCAAAGAAAACCGTTTCCTTATCGCCCTGCATGTGGATATCGAAGATCCACTTGTCGCCGGATTTTTTGGCGATGAGCGTGTCACGGCGATCGGCCGGCACAAGCGCCAGCATCGGGTCGGAGGCGTTGGCCGCCTCGCCTTCGAAATAAATGCGCGTGAACACATGCGTCAGCAGACCGCGCATGAACACAATAACGGCGATGTGCGGCGCCTGCGTCTTGCCGCCAGGCCCAGGCACCTGCCCCGGCTTGATGGTGTCGAAGACAAACTTGCCATCCTTGTCGGTGGAGCAGCGGCCGAAGCCCTTGAACGAGGCGTTCGACATGCGCGGATCGCGCGGGTGCGCGTAGCGGCCCTGCGCATCGGCCTGCCAGATCTCGATCATGGCGTCATTGATGAACTGGCCATCGCCGTCATAGACGACACCCTCGATATGGACGCGGTCGCCGGCCGTGTCGGACGTCACGAGATTTTCGACGATCCGCTCCGACCAGTCGTAATTGTGACCGCTGCGCTTCGGCGTCAGGCCGTAAGCGTAATAAGGGCCGACGGTCTGCGATGGCGTGATTTCCGGCTTTTTAGTCATCATCATTGTCCAGCGGTGTCTGCAGGCGCCCGCGCAGCACGATGTCGAATTTAAATGCCAGCGCCCATTCCGGCACGGTCGCATCGAGATCGAACGACGAGATCATGCGCGCGCGCGCCTTCTCGTCCGGATTCGAATTGAAGATCGGATCGAACTTGAACAGCGGATCGCCGGGAAAATACATCTGTGTCACGAGACGCGAGACGAAGGCGTGACCGAACACCGAGAAATGGATATGCGCCGGACGCCAGGCGTTGTGATGGTTGCCCCATGGATAGGCGCCGGGCTTGATGGTGATGAGCTTGTAGGAACCGTCCGCCCCGGACATCGTACGGCCGGCTCCCGTGAAGTTCGGATCGAGCGGCGCAGGATGGATTTCGTTGACGTGAATGTAGCGACCCGCCGCATTCGCCTGCCACACTTCGATCAGCGTATTCGGCACGCCGCGACCGTCTTCGTCGAGCACGCGGCCATGAACGATGATGCGCTCGCCGAGCGGCTCGCCCTTATGCTGCGTCGTCAGATCATGATCGTTCGATCCGACGATGTCGTGCCCGTAAACGGGCCCGGTCAGTTCCGACAGCGTGTGCGGCAGAATGATCAGCGGCCGCGTCGGCGAGCGCTTGATCGTCGATTTATATTCAGGCGCAGCCGCGGCGGATGCGCGGCCATGCTGCCCCGTGGGAATACAAGAGTCATCGCCGCTGATCCTCCCGATCGGAACGTGACTTATATAGCCTGCGTGGCGTCCTTACTGAACGCTCATTGTCGTCAGACTTTGGATCAAGACGGCCGCCCTTGACCAGACGTCAGTTCACCCGCTCGAGCGCCATCGCCACGCCCTGACCGACGCCGACGCACATCGTCGCCAGCGCCAGCTTGCCGCCGCGCACTTCAAGCCCGTGCACCGCGGTCATCGCGATGCGCGCGCCGCTCATGCCAAGCGGATGGCCGAGCGCAATCGCGCCGCCATGCGGATTGACGAAATCGGCATCGTCGGCAACGCCCAGCTGACGCATCGAAGCCAATCCCTGCGACGCGAAGGCTTCATTGATCTCGATCAAATCGAAATCGCTGATCTTGATGCCGAGCCGCGCCATCAGCCGCTGCGTCGCCGGCACGGGACCGATTCCCATGATGCGCGGCGGCACGCCGGCCGAGGCGATGCCGAGGATGCGCGCACGCGGCGTCAGGCCGTACTTCTTCACGGCCTCTTCAGACGCAACGATCACCGCCGCCGCGCCGTCATTGACGCCGGAGGCATTGCCGGCCGTCACGGTGCCGGGCGTGCGGAACGGCGTCTTGAGCTTGGCGAGATCTTCCAGCGTCGTCTGCGGGCGCGGGTGCTCGTCCTTGTCCACCACGACAGGCCCGGCCTTGCCGCCGGGCACCGTCACCGGAACGATCTCCTGCGCGAAGTAGCCCGACGCGATGGCTTGTGCCGGCGCGCTGTTGCGAGCGCATCGCGAATGCATCCTGATCGGCGCGCGTCACCTGGAAATCCTCGGCGACGTTCTCGCCGGTCTCCGGCATCGAATCGACGCCGTATTGCTGCTTCATCAGCGGATTGATGAAGCGCCAGCCAATGGTGGTATCGAAGATCTCGGCCGAGCGCTGAAACGCGTCCTCCGCCTTGCCCATCACGAGCGGCGCGCGCGTCATCGATTCGACGCCGCCGGCAATCGCGAGGTCGATTTCGCCGGACCGAATGGCGCGCGCGGCCGCGCCGATGGCATCGAGGCCGGAGGCGCACAGGCGATTGACCGTGATACCGGGCACGGAATCCGGCAGTCCCGCCAGCAACAGCGCCATGCGCGCGACGTTGCGGTTGTCTTCACCGGCCTGATTGGCGCAGCCGAGAATAGACTTCATCGACCGCGGCACCCCAGTCGATCTTGGGGTGACGCGCCATCAGCGCCTTGAGCGGCACCGTGGCGAGATCGTCGGCGCGCACCTTGGCCAGCGCCCCGCCGTAGCGGCCGATGGCCGTCCGCGCCGCATCGCACAGGAAAACGTCACGCATGGTCTGCTCCCGCCTGAATTCCGGTTCGGCACGTTCTATGAGCAACCGCCTTGGCGGCGTCAACCGGCGTTCCGCGCAAGGCCCGTGTGCAATGCCCGCCACCATGCCGGAAAACAGGTGAAGACCGTGGATGGCGGGCCCTCACACCATGTTTCGCGGGGGCTTATTTGCTAGAAATCGCCCATGGATCAGGTGAACCCGCAAGCCGTCTCAGACCCCGCCGTCACGCCCGAGGAGGCGGGCCGGGTTTCGCCGATGATGGAACAGTACATCGAGATCAAGGCCGGTCATCCCGGTCTGCTGCTGTTTTACCGGATGGGCGACTTTTACGAACTGTTCTTCGACGACGCCGAAGCCGCCTCGCGCGCGCTCGGCATCGTGCTGACTAAGCGCGGTAAGTATCTGGGCAATGACATCCCGATGTGCGGCGTGCCGGTGGAGCGCTCGGAGGAGTATTTGCACCGTCTGATCGCCAAGGGCTTTCGCGTCGCGGTGTGCGAGCAGATGGAAGACCCGGCGGCGGCGCGCAAGCGCGGCTCGAAGAGTGTGGTCAAGCGCGGCGTCGTGCGCCTCGTCACGCCCGGCACGCTGACCGAAGACACGCTGCTCGACGCCAACGCCAACAATTATCTGCTCGCGATTGCGCGGGCGAAATCCTCGGACGGACAAGACCGGCTCGGGCTCGCCTGGATCGACATGTCGACGTCGGAATTCCAGATCGCGGAGTGCGCGGCCGGCGAATTGCCAGCACAACTGGCGCGCATCAATCCCGGCGAAGTGATCGTCTCCGACAATTTGTACAACGACCCGGAGTTCGCGCCCGTGCTGCGCGAACTGTCCGCGGTGACGCCCCTGACACGCGATGTGTTCGACGGCGCCAGCGCCGAGCGGCGCCTGTGCGATTACTTTGCGGTTGCGACGATGGAAGCGTTCGGCGTTCTGTCGCGGCTGGAGGCCACGGCGGCGGCGGCTTGCGTGACTTATGTCGAGCGCACGCAAGTGGGTCAGCATGCGGCGCTCTCGCCGCCGCAACGCGACGCGCATGGCACCGCGATGATGATCGACGGCGCAACACGCGCCAATCTTGAACTGACGCGCACGCTCGCCGGCGAGCGGCGCGGCTCTCTGCTGCACGCCATCGACCGCACCGTATCGGCCGTCGGCTCGCGTCTTCTGGCGCAACGCCTCGCCGCACCCCTCACCGATGTCGAGGCCATTGCCGCGCGGCTCGACGCGGTCGAAGCGTTCGTCACCGATGGCGCGTTGCGCGAGGACATCCGAAAAGTTCTGCGTCATGCGCCCGATATGGCGCGCGCGCTGGCGCGACTGACGGTCGGACGCGGCGGCCCGCGCGATCTGGCCGCCTTGCGCGACGGCACCGCGGCAGCGGATGCTGCGCTCGAATTGCTGGCGCGACTGAAGACCGTTCCGAGTGAATTGCAGGCGGCGGTCGATGCGCTGCGGCAACCGTCGCGCGATCTGGCCGCGGAACTCTCGGCAGCACTGGCCGACGAGCCGCCGCTCCAGCGCCGCGACGGTGGCTTCGTGCGATCCGGCTACGACGCCGCACTCGACGAATTCCGCGCGCTGCGCGACGAATCCCGTCGCGTCGTCGCCGCGATGCAGGCGCGCTACGCCGACGACACCGGCATCAAGATTCTCAAGATCAAGCACAACAACGTGCTGGGCTATTTCGTCGAAGTCACCGCGCAGCACGGCGAGAAGCTGATGGCCGCGCCCTTCAACGCGCAATTCATCCATCGCCAGACGCTCGCCGGACAAGTGCGCTTCACCACCACCGAGCTTGGCGAGACCGAGGCGAAAATCGCCAGCGCCGGCGAACGCGCGCTGGGCATGGAGCTTGAGATCTTCGAGCGCTTGGCGGCGCGCGCCGTTGCGGCCGGCGAAGCGCTGCGCGCAGCCGCGCACGCATTTGCGGTGCTCGATGTCGCCTCGGCGCTGGCCTGGCTTGCGACCGACGAGAATTATGTGCGGCCCGTGGTCGATGGCTCGCTGGCCTTTCAGGTCGAAGGCGGCCGCCATCCGGTCGTCGAACAGGCGCTCAAGCGCAACGGCGAGAGCTTCATCGCCAATGCCTGCGATTTGTCGCCCGCGCCAACGATGGAGCACGGCCGCATCTGGTTGCTGACCGGACCGAACATGGCCGGCAAGAGCACGTTTCTGCGCCAGAACGCGCTGATCGCACTGATCGCACAGACCGGCAGCTTCGTGCCGGCGAGCCGCGCACGCATCGGCGTCGTCGACCGGCTGTTCTCGCGCGTCGGCGCGGCTGACGATCTGGCACGCGGCCGCTCGACCTTCATGGTCGAGATGGTCGAGACCGCCGCCATTCTCAATCAGGCCGGCGACGCGCTCGCTGGTGATCCTCGACGAGATCGGACGCGGCACCGCGACCTTCGACGGCCTGTCGATCGCCTGGGCGAGCGTCGAGCATCTGCACGAGAGCAACAGATGCCGCGCGCTGTTCGCCACGCATTATCATGAGCTGACCGCGCTCTCGGCGCGGCTGCCGCGTTTGTTCAACGCCACCGTGCGCGTCAAGGAGTGGCAGGGCGATGTCGTGTTTCTCCACGAGGTGATGCCGGGGTCCGCCGACCGCTCCTACGGCATTCAGGTCGCCAAGCTCGCGGGGCTTCCGATGCCGGTGATCGAACGCGCGCGGCTCGTGCTGACAAAGCTGGAGGCGGAAGATCGCGGCTCGCAGTCCCGCGCAATGATGGACGATCTGCCGCTGTTCGCGATCACCGCGCGCGAAACCCCGCAGGCGCCCTCAGTGAGCGATGAACTCAGCGCAGCGCTTGCCGCGATCAATCCCGACGACCTGACGCCGCGCGAAGCGCTGGAAGCGCTTTACGCATTAAAGACAAAAGCGACCAGGAAAAATTAAGCGCGTGCCGCTTTGAGCTTGCGGTGACGCAGGCTGTACACCGTCAAATTCCAGCTGATCGATGTCAGCAGGCCGAGCCCCATCGCCGGCCATGAGCCGAGCGGCACGGCCAGAAGCGTCACCACGAGCGCGCCGAACGTGAACCCCCACATGCCGATATTGGCGCTGGCGATCACCGACGCCGACGCGTGGCCGCCGACACGCGGGTGCAAGAGAATAATGATCGAACCGAACATCACCGGGAAGACTGCCAGCACGCCGGTCCATGATGGACCGAAGAAGGTGCTGGAGATGAAGATCAGCGTCGCCACCGTGGCCGCGAACAAGCCACGCAACACGACGTCGGCGAAGCGCAGCGGAACCCGCGGCATCACGGCCTCGCGATAGGGCCGCACAACAACGTAGCACACCGCCAGCACCAGGAAGGTCATGAGCGGCGCGGTCAATTGCGTCAGAGGCAACTGGCTGATGACGCTCGCGCCCATAAACCAGACGACCACCGAAATTGCGATACTCGTCCACAGCGACGTGCGCTGCGCCAGCAGGACATAGCAAGCGGCGAATATTGCCGACATGGTGTTGCCGGCGATGGCGAACATGGCGCTGTCGGAGATGAACGACGGCGAATGCTCGAGCGCCAGAATGGCGAAAACCGGCCCCGGCACGATCGGCAGGGTCGCCAGAAATGCGCCCGCGAGCGGGCCGCCGCGCTCGGCCGCGACGGTAACGGCAATGACGACAAGCGCCGTCAGGCCTGCCTTCAGCGCCAGCAATATCCAGAACATCGTGTCAGGGGTCATGGCGAGGCTTTAGAGGAATATCAGCGGCATGGACAAGGTCGCGGCGCACATGGCTCCATGCGCGGCCGGCGGCCGGGGTGCCCGCGCGGCCAAACCGGCCGGTGACAGGCCGGTGGCATTGCGCTATCCCCCTTATGTCATGGACGAAAAGACCGCTCAGCTCGTACCCGCCGACGACATCTTCGATGCCGTCCGGATCGGCGTGGAGATCGACCGCCTCGCCGAAAAGCATGCCGGCCAGACCGACATGCTGCGGACGTCGCTTGCGCAATATCTGAAAGCGGAACTCGCCACTGCGCGCAAGAAGGCCGAACAGGCCCTGCTCGTTGACCGTCACGGCCGCCGCTGTGCCGAGCGCCTGTGTTTCGTCATGGATGAAATCATCCGCCTCATCTTCGATACCGCGACACGTCATCTCTACTCATCGACCGTGCTCTCGGAAGCCGAACGCATGACGGTGGTCGCGACCGGCGGCTATGGCCGCGGGCTGATGGCGCCGGAGTCCGACATCGATCTGTTGTTCCTGCTGCCCTACAAACAGACCGCCCGCGGCGAACAGGTCGCGGAAGCTATTCTGTACTGCCTCTGGGACATGGGGCTGAAGGTCGGGCACGCCACCCGCTCCATCGACGAATGTATTCGCCAGTCGCGCGCCGACATGACGATCCGCACGTCCGTGCTGGAAGCGCGCTTCCTCGTCGGCGAGCGCACGCTGTTCGACAATCTGGTGACACGCTTCGACAAGGACGTGGTGCAGGGCACCGCACCGGAATTCGTGGCCGCGAAACTGACCGAGCGCGAGGAGCGGCATCGCCGCGCCGGGCAATCGCGCTATCTGGTCGAACCCAACGTCAAGGACGGCAAGGGCGGGTTGCGCGACCTGCACACGCTGTTCTGGATCGCCAAGTATGTCTATCGCGTGCGCGACGGCAGCGAACTCGTCGCGCGCGGCGTGTTCGACCAGAAGGAATATCTCACCTTCCGCCGCTGCGAAGACTTCCTGTGGTCGGTCCGCTGCAACATCCACTTCTACACGGGCCGCGCCGAGGAGCGACTGGCCTTCGACATCCAGCGCGAGATCGCGCAGCGGCTCGGCTACACCGAACATCCGGGCATGCAGGATGTCGAGCGCTTCATGAAGCACTACTTCCTGATCGCCAAGGATGTCGGCAACCTCACCGCGATCCTGTGCGCGCATCTTGAGGACGAGCAGGCCAAGCCCGCGCCGGTCCTGAGCCGCATGATGGCGAAGCTGAAGCCGCGCGGCCGGCGACGGCTGCCGGAATCCGACGATTTCCTGGTCGACAATAATCGCATCACCATCGCCGCTCCGGACGTGTTTCGCACCGATCCGGTCAATTTCATTCGCCTGTTTCGCCTGGCGCAGAAGCACTCGCTGGTGCTGCATCCCGACGCGATGCGTTCCGTCAGCGCCTCGCTCTCGCTGATCAACCAGAAGCTGCGCGACGACGCTGAGGCCAACAGGCTGTTTCTCGAAATTCTCATTTCGAACGACGCCGAGACGATTCTGCGCCGCATGAACGAGACCGGCGTGCTCGGCCGCTTCATTCGCGCCTTCGGCCAGATCGTCTCGATGATGCAGTTCAACATGTATCATCACTACACGGTGGACGAGCATCTCTTGCGCGCCATCGGCATCGTCCAGGACATCGAACGCGGCGGCAATGACGAGATCGCATTCGCCAGTGATCTGATGCGAAAGATTCAGCCCGGCCATCGCGTCGTGCTTTACGTCGCGACGCTCCTGCACGACATCGCCAAGGGCCGCCCCGAGGACCATTCCATCGCCGGCGCCAAGGTGGCGAGGCGGCTATGCCCTCGGCTGGGCCTGAGCGCCGCCGATACCGAACTCGTGGCATGGCTGGTCGAGCAGCATCTCACCATGTCCACGGTGGCGCAGTCGCGCGACCTCTCCGACCGCAAGACCATCGAGAATTTCGCCGCCGTCGTGCAGTCGCTGGAGCAATTGAAGCTTCTCACCATCCTCACCACCGCCGACATCCGCGCTGTCGGCCCCGGCGTCTGGAACGGCTGGAAAGCCCAATTGCTGCGCACGCTTTATTACGAAACCGAACCCGTGCTCACCGGCGGCTTCTCCGAGGTCAACCGCAGCCAGCGCATCAAGGCCGCGCAGGAAGAATTTCGTCTCGCCTTCACCGAATGGCCGGAGCGCGAACTCGAAGGGTATATCTCGCGGCACTATCCGGCCTACTGGCTCAAGGTCGATCTGCCGCGCAAGCTTCGTCATGCGCGTTTCGTGCGCGCGAGCGAAAAGGAAGGCCACAAGCTTGCGGTCAATGTCGGCTTCGACGAGACACGCGGCGTCACCGAACTGACGATCCTCGCGCCCGATCATCCCTGGCTGTTGTCGATTGTCGCCGGCGCCTGCGCCTCGGCGGGCGCCAACATCGTCGATGCGCAGATCTACACCACCACCGACGGCCTTGCGCTCGACACCATCTCGATTTCGCGCGAATACGACCGCGATGAGGATGAAGGCCGGCGCGCCATGCGCATCGGCGAGACCATCGAGCAGGCGCTCGAAGGCAAGCTCAAATTGCCCGAGGTCGTGGCCCGCCGCATCGCCGGCAAGAACAAGCTCAAGGCGTTCACCATCGAGCCGGAAGTCGTCATCAACAACCAGTGGTCGGATCGCTACACCGTGATCGAGGTCTCGGGCCTCGACAGGCCGGGCCTGCTGTACCAGATGACGACGACGCTTTCGAAGCTCAACCTCAACATCGCATCGGCCCATGTCGCGACTTTCGGCGAGCGCGTCCGCGACGTGTTCTACGTCACCGATCTGCTCGGCGCGCAGGTGACGGCGCCGACCCGCCAGGCCGCGATCAGGCGCGCGCTGGTCCATCTTTTCACCGAAGACGTCCAGACCACCCTGCCGACAACGTGAGATTCAATCACGCGGTCTAGTTTCGGCGCACCACGCCGATGGCGATATTGTCCTTGATCTGAACGCTCTCAAAATCCGTCACCAGGACGTCGACTACCGCGGTCCATCTTCCTGGCACCGGGATCACGAGCCCACGGACATGCCACAGGCCGTCAGAGCCAAGCTCCGCCGGACGGCGGATCTCCTCGATGCCGCTCTCGGGCAGCGACAGGATCACCTCGACCTCCTTGGGCACCAGCGGCTGGAAATCTCCCGTCATGATCATGACCGACATGCGCACAGGCCCGGCCGCATCCGGCGTGACGGTCAGTTCCCCCATCAGCTTTTCAGTATGGATGTGAACACTGGCCACGGTCTGCGCCAGCGCGCGTGGCGGCGGCGTGAAGCGCCACAGCGCAGCGATCCCCAGCACGGCCATGAACAAAAAAGTCTCAACCAGAACGAGCCGGGCGAGCCTGTGTGCGGTCGTGCGGTCACCCCCGAGCGCGCCATCGGTGAACCGCCAGCGATTGGCCGCGGCCAGCAGAAAGATGACAAGAACCGCAACAAGCTTGGCCGACAGAACGAGTCCATAGTTCGTGGACAGAATTGCGGAAGGGATCTCGACCTGAACGACAGCGAGAATCAGTCCCGCGGCAACCATCAGCGCAACGACAAACGGAATGGCTGTGGAGAAGCGGCGAAGCGCGGATGCCGCGCCAGGATCGCCATTGCGCAGAAGCGTTATCAGCGGCAGCAGCGCGCCGGCCCAGAACGTCACGCCGACAGTATGAACAAACACCGCAGGCCGCATCAGCCCTTGCGGCGACGCCGCGCTGGCATGACCGCTCGCCGCCAGCGCCACACCTGCACCGCACAGAGCGAGAGCCGAAAGAACGCGCGCCGCAGTCCGTCGCGGCAGATGCAAGGCGATTATCGCCAGCGCTAATGCACCGAGGGCGACGATGACCGTCAGGCCGAAACTGGTCGAGAAGCCGGTGTGCCAGACCACCGGATTGGCGAAAGCATCCGGCGCAAGGCCCAGCGCGTCGAGCCCCTGCAATCCGGCTGCGCCGATGGCCGCTGCCATTCCGGCGGCGAGCAACGCATCGTGAGCGTGCGCGTAAGGCTCGCTGCGCGTCGGCAACCCACGCGCCAAAGAAAACGCCGCCAATGCCGAAGAACAATCCGGCATAAAGAACGAGCTTTGCCAGCCACAGCAGAACCGAAGTCGCGCGGCTCGCCGAATCCGGCGGCACATTGCCGCTGTTGGTGACGACACCCATCGAGAACAGAACCGATCCCGCAACCGGATGACCGTCGCCTGATACGACGCGCCAGCTCAGGACATGCGTGCCGCGATCGAGCGGCGGCGCTGTCATGACGACGCTGTTGCCGTGGCTTTCCGCGGACAACGGCGACACCTGCCCGGAGGGGCCAATCAGCGTCAGAACCAACGGCGAGACCGGTTCATTGAATGTCAGAATGAAATTCGACGGCGTGGCCTGCAGGACCGCGCCGTCGGAAGGTTCCGCCCGTACAAGCTGGGCATGGGCCGCAGCCGGTGAGACGGCACTCAACGCAAACAGCAGCGCCAGCGCCGCCGCGACGACGGCGCCGAGGACACTGGATGCAGATCGACCGCTCACCTGCTCGCTCATGCTCAGGGCTTCGGCAGCAGCTTCAGGCCGGGCGCGGGCTTCTTGTAGTCGGCCGACGTCTTGCCTTCCGCCGGAATCTCGATCCAGCGCTCGAACGCCTTGTCGGGGCACTCCTGCACCACGGGGAAGTACATCGTCGTGTTGGGCGCGAGATCCTTCGACAGCGCGCCACGGAACACGAACTCGTCATAGTTCTCATCGAGCAGATTGCCGCCGCTCCAGACAACTTCCTTGACGACGACGATGTCCGCGCCGTGATCGTCCTTCTTTGCGGGTGCAGACGTGTCCTTGATCATCTCCAGCTTCCAGCCGGGCTTCGGCATCGCCTTGACGCCGGTAACGCCTGCCGGAATCTGCACGCGCACGACATTGGTCGGCTTGCCGGCGCAACCATGCGGAACGCGCAAGGTGGCCTTGTAGGTTGAGCCGACAACGGCCTGCTGATTTTCAAGCGTGACGTGAGCGAAGGCCGCCGAGCTTGCGAGCACCGACGACGTGATGACGGACAAAACGAGTTTCTTCATAAGATGTCTCCATTGGCCCGAATCCCGTTGGGACCGGCAGGCCGATTGATTCCGATCGCGCGCGGCGCACACAGTGCGGCCGTTCGCAATCCTTCAGGTTTGGATGTCAGAAAATGTCGCGGCTACGCGGCGAGCGGCGGCGCGCGCGGATTACCGGGATTCCAGCCGCGGGCATCGATCCGCACGTCGTTCCAGGACGACGATGGCGCGACCGAAACGGCCGAGACGATGAGCGGCAGCGCCGCTTCACCCGGAGGTGCAATCGCCGACCCGAACATGGTGCAGGCGAGGCTGCAGCAGGTCTCGTGCGGGGACTGTTGATTGTCTTGCGGATTGTTCTGGGCATCAGCAGGCGCGGAGCCGGCGCCATAACACAGAACATGCAGGGGGTTGGCGGTATCGGCACTGAGCGCCGGCGCGGCGACGACCAAAACCGCATGGATCGCAAACAGATAGGCTGCGGCAAGAGCCACCCATCGCTGCCATCCTGATCGCGTCGTCGCCATTATCATCCGCCCGGTCAGGCGCCTCGTAGCATCCCTCGCAGCAGGAGAAAAGCGTCGGCCAAACCGCCCTGCTCCGGCCAAGATAACGCAGGCCTGATGCGGGAATCACCATGCGTGCCGGTCGGTGCAGAAAACCTGCCCCGTCTTTGCCATTAACCTCCGCTTAACCTGCCCTTAAACCCCGGCGGCCTAAAAGTTGGCCATGGGACAAAGGCAGGCTTGGGACGGCGTATGGGGCGCGGCGGCAAGAAGAAGGGCGATCGGCGCGAGCCGCAATTCGGGCTGGGTCCGTCGCTGGACGATCTGCGTCCCGGTCCGCGCGACCGTGTCGGCGTAAGCGACGACGACGAGCCCGTGGCCCCGAAAAAGAAAGCCCGCGACGACAATTCGCGCGAAAAATCCTCGTCCCGGGATTCTTCGAAGAATTCCTCGAAGAAGAAACAACCGGCCGCGAAACGGCGCAGCGTCATTGGCCGCATCGCCTATTGGGGCGTGGTCGCCGGACTTTGGGCCGGCATCGCCGTTTTCGGCGTCGCCGTCTGGGTCAGCGCGCATCTGCCGCCCATCCATGCGCTTGAAGTGCCCAAGCGCCCGCCGACCATCCGCATCGCGGGCCTGGACGGCAGCATCCTGGCGACACGCGGCGAGCAGGCCGGCACCAATGTGTCGATCTCTGAATTGCCGCCGCATCTGCCGCAGGCCTTCATCGCCATCGAGGACCGGCGCTTCTATTCGCATTACGGCATCGATCCGCAAGGCATCGGTCGCGCCATCGTCGCCAATGTCACGCGCCGCGGCCTGTCGCAGGGCGGCTCCACCATCACGCAGCAGCTCGCCAAGAATCTCTTCCTGACGCAGGAGCGCACGATGTGGCGCAAACTGCAGGAAGTGGAACTCGCGCTGTGGCTCGAACACAAATATTCGAAGAAACAGATTCTCGAACTCTATCTCAACCGTGTCTATTTCGGCTCCGGCGCCTACGGCGTCGAAGCCGCCGCGCAGCGCTATTTCGGCAAGTCCGCGCGCAAGGTGACGCTGTCCGAGGCCGCGATGCTCGCCGGCCTCGTCAAATCGCCGTCGCGTCTCGCACCCAATCGCAATCAGGACGCAGCCGAAGCACGCGCGAAGGTCGTGCTCGGCGCCATGGCGGAGATGGGCGCAATCACGCAGACCCAGGCGCAGGCCACTATCGGACATCCGGCCTATACGGTTCAGCCATCGGGGCCGCCACCATCAACTATGTCGCGGACTGGATCGCCGAAGTCCTCGACGATCTGGTCGGCGGCATCGAAGACGACATCCTCGTTGAAACAACCATCGATCCGAAGCTTCAGAGCGTGGCGGAAGCCGCCATCATCGACGAGCTGGCGGCCAAGAGCGTGAAGTTCAACGTCTCTCAAGGCGCGCTTGTGGCGATGACGCCGGCCGGCGCGGTGCGCGCCATGATCGGCGGACGCAACTACGGCGACAGTCAGTTCAACCGCGCCGTCACCGCCAAGCGTCAGCCAGGCTCGGCCTTCAAGCCGTTCGTCTATCTCACCGCCCTCGAACAAGGCCTGACGCCCGACACCGTGCGTCAGGATGCGCCGGTCAACATCAAGGGCTGGACGCCGGAGAATTACAGCCGCGAATATTACGGCAATGTCACGCTGACGCAGGCGCTGGCGATGTCATTGAACACCGTCGCCGTCCGCCTCGGACTCGAAGTAACGCCGAAGGCCGTGGTGCGCACCGCGCATCGCCTCGGCATTGCGTCCAAGCTCGAGCCCAACGCCTCGATTGCGCTCGGCACATCGGAAGTGTCGATGGTGGAACTGGTCGGCGCCTATGCGACCTTCGCCAACAACGGCCAGGCGGTCGCGCCTTATGTCATCGAGCGCATCAAGAACGAAGCCGGCAAGACGTTGTACAAGCGCAACGCCGAGAGCCTCGGTCAGGTGGTCGAACCGCGCTATGTCGGCATGATGAACACCATGATGCAGGAAACGCTGCTGACCGGCACGGCAAGCAAGGCCGAAATTCCGGGCTGGCCGGCCGCAGGCAAGACCGGCACCAGCCAGGATTTCCGCGATGCCTGGTTCGTCGGCTACACCGCGCATCTCGTCACCGGCGTCTGGCTCGGCAACGACGACAACTCACCGACGCGCAAGACCACCGGCGGCGGATTGCCTGTCGAAGTATGGACGCGTTTCATGCGTGTCGCGCATCAGAGCGTGCCGATCGCAAGCCTGCCGACCGAACGCGGCAGCGGCGGCGGATTGTTCGACCGTATGCTGACGGACAATGGCGCGGTTGTTCAGCCAGCGCCGACACCTGCCAGCGCGCCACCGCGCGGCAATGCGGCGGCGCAATCCGGCACGCGGCCCGAACCCGGCCTTCCACCCATGGGTGGCATCGACGGCTGGTTCATGGACAAGATTTTCGGGCGGCGCTAGCGGCACGTCGCGTCAGGACGCGTCTGCCCTGTTTTCATCCGCCCCGTAACGGTGCAGATCGTTGCCATAGGCGTTGAGCCAGTCCTTGACCTCGCGCAGATCGGGACAGAGGCCGAACACAATCCGCCAGAAGCGTCGCGAATGATTCATCTCGACGAGATGGGCGACTTCATGCGCGGCGAGATAATCCAGCACATGCGCCGGCGCCAGAATGAGCCGCCATGAAAATGACAGCGTGCCGGTGGACGAGCACGAACCCCAGCGGCTTGACGTATCGCGCACGCTCAGGCGCGCATACTTCACATTCAGCGCTGTCGCATGGCGGGTAACGGCCGCAGCGAGATCGCGCCGCGCTTCACGTTTGAGAAAATCACCGATGCGCCGCGCCATATGGCTTTCGCCGCCGGCAACGCAGAGAAGCCGCTCGCCATCCGCACCGGCTTCCACCCACACCGTCCCGCGCGACGACGGCCGATGAGCAATGCGATGATCGATGCCGCGCAGGGGAACGATGGCGCCGTCCACAAACGGAACGGCTTGCGGCAGCCGGCGCAGCCGTTCGGCCAGCCACGCGCCATGTCCTTCTGCGAAGGCTCTTGCCTGAGCGAGCGAACCCCGCACCGGCAGTGTCAGCACCGCCTCGCGGCGCGTGCCGTGGACCTGCAGCGTGAAGCGCCGCGCGGTGCGGATACGTCGCAGCCTCACCGCATAGATTTCATCGCCGACATTGAGCTCGATCACCGGCGGATCGACGCGACGCGGCGATACCGGCTTGCGATTCAAGCCGGAGGCCGTTGACGTCCAGAGTCGCCAGGGAAAGGGAGCGCGCGCAAGGCAAACCATGCGCGACAGTCTAGCCGATTCTTCGGCCGTAGTGAGGAATACTAGTTTGCGAGCATGATCTTATCCGAAAACCGGTATCCACTTTTCGGGATCATGCTCTAGCGCACCACGCTCATGCGCACGACATTATCGGCGGCGGCGGACCGCATGAAATCGGCAATGCGCGGCTGGATTTCGGAGCGGAACCGCGATCCGTTGAACACGCCATAATGGCCGACGCCGGGCTGCAGGTAGTGCACGCGCCGCTCGGACGGAATGTTGACGCAAAGCCGATGCGAGGCCTCGGTCTGGCCGACGCCGGAAATATCGTCCTTCTCGCCTTCGACCGTCATCAGCGCCGTGCGCGTGATCGCGCCCGGATCGATCAGCATGCCCCGATGCGTCATCTCGCCCTTGGGCAGAGAATGGCGGATGAACACCGTCTCGACCGTCTGCAGATAGAATTCGGCGGTGAGATCCATCACGGCCAGATACTCGTCGTAGAACTCGCGGTGCTTCTGCGCCGAATCGCCGTCACCATCGACCAGATGCGTGAACAGATTGCGATGCGCCTCGACATGCCGGTCGAGGTTCATGCTGACGAAGCCGTTGAGCTGCAGGAAGCCCGGATAGACCTCGCGGCCGAAGCCGGGATGCGGGAACGGCACCCGGGTGATGACATGGCTGCGGAACCAGTCGATGCCGTTGTTCTCAGCCACGCGGTTCACGGCGGTGGGATTGCTGCGGGTATCGATCGGCCCACCCATCAGCGTCATCGATACCGGAACATGCGGATCGTTGCACGCCGACATCACCGAGACGGCGGCCATCACCGGCACGGAAGGCTGGCAGACCGCGACGACATGGATGTTGGTGCCGAGCGCCGTCAGCATCTCGATGACGTAGTCGATGTAGTCGTCGAGATCGAACCGGCCTTCGGTCAGCGGCACCATGCGCGCATCGGCCCAGTCGGTGATATAGACTTCGTGCGAGGGCAGAAACGCCTCGACCGTGCCCTTGAGCAGCGTGGCGTAGTGGCCCGACATCGGGGCGACGATCAGAACGCGCGGATGATGATCGCGCGGCGGACGCGCGAACGCGCGTTCAAAATGCAAAAGGCGGCAGAACGGCTTTTCCCAGACGACGCGCGGATAGACGGGCACGCGCATGCCGCCGACGGTGGTTTCGGTGATCGGCCATTCCGGCTTGCCGTAGCGGCGCGTCGTGCGCTCGAACAGCTCAGCCGCGGCCGCCATCTGTTTGCCGAAGGGCGTGTGCGCGAGCGGATTGGCCTGGTTCTGATAAAACAAACGCGTTGCGTCAGCCATGGCGCGCGCCGGATTGAGCGATGCCTGGGCGAGCTCATACATCCAGTAAAGCGGCGTCGTCAGTTTGAGGCTGTCGTCCGCCGCAACAGGCGGCGCAACGCCGAATTCGCCGATTGGCATATGTTGATCCTTGAAACGCCGGCACGGCGCTATTGCGATGCAATATAATGGGAATTGGCGGCCAATCCGTCAATGCGCATGCCGAAATAGCCGAATAATAAAGGGGATCGTTACGGAGGCCTTAAGGGCGGAATCGGCCGATTTCGAGCCTTTTACCGTGAGGATGATCTTATCGAAAAACCGATGCCCACTTTCCGGATCATGCTCATTCGCCGCTCTGCATCAATGAGCCGTGAACCCGGGCGCTGCGCAACAGCGCAAGAAAGGCCCCAACGGAGGCGCACAGCAGCACAGCGTTAAGCGCCAGGGCCTGCATCATCAGGTCGGCACGGAACACCTGATTAACCAGCAACGCCCGCATGCCCTCGAACACATAGGTCGGCGGCAGCATCCACGACACGATCTGCAGCCAGTGCGGCAACGTCTCGACCGGATAATAAACGCAGGTGAGCGGCAGGATAATGAACATCACCGTCCAGGCCAGCGTCTCCGCGCCGAGCCCGTGGCGGAGCACAAGACCCGACACCACGATGCCCACCGACCAGCTTGTGAAGATCAGGTTGCAGAAGAACGCGATGAGCGCGAAGCCGAAGCCGTAAAGGTTGAAGCCGAAGAATGCGATCGCCATCAGCGTCGCCGGCACGATGCCGATGGCGAGCCGCACGACGCTCATCACCATCAGCGAGGCGAGAAACTCGATCGGCCGCAGCGGGCTCATCATCAGGTTGCCCATATTGCGCGCCCACATTTCCTCAAGAAAGGAAATGGAGAAGCCGAGCTGCCCGCGAAACAGAATATCCCACAACAGCACCGCGCCGATCAGCGTGCCGCCGGCGCGGGCGAAGAAGCCGGAGTTCTGCGAAATGTAAGTCTGCAGAAAACCCCACGAGATCAGCTGCAGCGCCGGCCAGTACAGAATTTCCAGAAGCCGCGGCCAGGACGAAGTCAGGAGATACCAGTAGCGCAGAATCATCGCGCCGACGCGCGCAAAGGAGAAATGTGGATGATAGGCGGTCATGCGCGCACCGCCTCGGTGCGCCCGCGCGCCACATCGAGAAAAACCTCTTCGAGCGTGTCGCGGTTGTAGCGCTCCAGGATGGCGGTCGGCGTGTCGTCATCGACGACGGCGCCGCGCTTCATGATGATGACTCGGTCGCACAGCCGTTCGACCTCGAGCATGTTGTGCGATGCCAAGAGAATGGTCGCGCCACGTTCGCGCACGTAAGTTTGCAGATGCGCGCGCACCCAGTCGGCTGTATCCGGGTCGAGCGAGGCCGTCGGCTCGTCGAGCAGCAGCAATTCCGGCTGATTGATGAGAGACTTGGCCAGCGACACGCGCGTCTTCTGGCCGGCCGACAGGCTGCCGGTCTTGCGGTCGAGAAACTCATCCAGCTCGAAATCCGCCGCGAGCTGTAAGATGCGCGCCTCGAGATTCTCGACACCGTAAAGCTTGCCGAACACACGCAGATTTTGCCGCACAGTCAATCGCATCGGCATATCGACATAGGGGCTCTCGAAATTCATCCGGTGCAGCACGCGCATACGCTCGCTCGGCATCCGCGCGCCGAAGACCTCGACGCGCCCGGAGGTCGGCTGCACAAGCCCCATGATCATGGCGATGGTGGTGGTCTTGCCGGCGCCGTTGCCGCCGAGCAGACCGGTCACGGAGCCCGCCGGAATACGAAAGGAAATGCCGTCCACGGCGCGCGAGCGCGGATATTGCTTGACGAGATTCTCCAGTTCGATGGCGGGCGCGGCGGCGTGCATGCGCGTCTTTATACAGGAGGCCGCGCGGCAGTGTCACCCCGGCAGAGCTTCCGGAACCGCTCACCGATGTGCCGCGATGTCGCTGGGGAATTCGCAGACAAACCCTGCGCGCAACCTGCTATACTGAAAGCATGACGGACTTTCTCTCCGAAACACCGCTGGCTCGCGACCCGCGCCACAATATTCAGATCGACGCCATTGTGCGGTTGCGCTGGCTTGCCGTGCTCGGCCAGCTGGTCGCCATCGTCGTGGTAGCCTATGGCTTCGAGTTCGATGTCGAGGTCAGGCTGTGCCTCCTCGTGATCGTCATCGAGAGCGCCGTCAACCTTGCGCTCCAGATCATGGTGCATCCGATGCACCGGCTGAAGCCGCTGCATGCAGCGGGGCTGCTGGCGCTCAACATCGTGGAGCTGGCGGCGCTTCTGTACCTGACCGGCGGATTGCAGAATCCTTTCGCGTTCCTGCTGCTTGTCCCGGTGCTGATTTCATCGACGGCGCTGCCGCCGCGCATGACGCTATCGCTCGGCGCGCTGGCAATGGCGTGCGCGACCGCACTTGTCTTCGTCCATCTGCCATTGCCATGGAGCGGCGACGAGCCGGTCATCCTGCCCCTGACCTACATGGTCGGCGTCTGGATCTCGATCCTGCTCGCCATCGGCGTGACAAGCCTCTACGCGTTTCAGGTCACCGAGCAGGGACGCAAATTATCTGACGCCCTCGCCGCCACCGAACTCGTGCTTGCGCGCGAGCAGATGCTGACGCAACTCGACGGGCTGGCGGCGGCAGCGGCGCATGAACTCGGCACGCCGCTGGCCACCATCACATTGATCGCAGGCGAACTTGAAAATTCCCTGCCGCATGACTCGGCAATGGCGACCGATGTGCGCATCCTGCGCGAGCAGACAAAGCGCTGCCGCGAAATTCTCGGCAAGCTGACGCAAGTTGTCGTCGACCGGCGCACCGTTCGACACCATGCCTTTGTCCTCGCTGATCGAAGAGGTCGTCGCTCCGCATCGCGATTTCGGCATCGCCATCGGCGTGACGATTTCGCCGCATGACGGGCCGGAGCCGACCGGCACCCGCAACGCGGGAATTCTTTACGGGCTTGGCAACATCCTGGAGAACGCCGTCGATTTCAGCCGCGACCGCGTCGAGGTGATCGCGCGCGCAGATGCCGACAAGGTCGAAATTGTGATCGCCGACGATGGCCCGGGCATTCCGCCGGAAGTTCTGAGCCGCATCGGCGAGCCCTATTTGTCACGGCGGCAGGGGCAGCGTGGGTTGGGCCTGGGCGTTTTTATCGCCAAAACGCTGCTTGAGAGGTCCGGCGCGACGGTTTCATTCACCAACCGCAAGTTCCCCGATCACGGCGCGGTTGTCACCGTGAAATGGAGACGCGAGGATTTCGACCGGAAAAACACCCGGAATCAGACCGAAGTCGACGAACCCGCGACGATTTGAGCGCTGGAAGTCCGCAGCTCCCATCGCCATATTCAAGGCCATGATGATGACAGATACCAAACCCGCACCCGACGCAGCCGCCGTGCTGAGCCTGCCGGATCCCACACTCCTCATCGTCGAGGACGACAAGCCATTCCAGGAGCGCCTGTCGCGCGCCATGGAAGCGCGCGGTTTTTCCGTGCGCACCTCCAGCAGCGTCGCGGAAGGATTGCAGGAGATCGGACGCCAGGCGCCCGCCTTCGCCGTGGTCGATCTCCGACTCGGTGACGGCAACGGCCTCGATGTTGTCTCGGCGTTGAAGCGCCAGCGGCCCGATGCACGCGCCATCGTTCTCACCGGCTACGGCAATATCGCCACCGCCGTGACTGCGGTGAAGCTCGGGGCGATCGATTATCTCGCCAAGCCGGTCGAAGCCGAGGATGTGGTCGCAGCGCTGCTGTCGACCGGCGCCGGCAAGGCGCAGCCGCCCGAGCGGCTGATGTCGGCGGACCGTGTGCGCTGGGAGCATATCCAGCGCGTCTATGAGATGTGCGAGCGCAACGTGTCGGAGACGGCGCGCCGTCTCAACATGCATCGGCGCACATTGCAGCGCATTCTCGCCAAGCGCGCTCCCAAATAAAGCGCGCGCCGAAGTAAGCCTCTCTAGATTTCAGCAAACCCTTGCGGGTCGGCGATGCGCGCCAGGCGCAGCGCCGCCGTTTGCGCGAAGCGCAACAGCATCGCCTTGCGCGTCGGCGCCGGCAGGCGGTGCTCGGGCGCCTCGCACACGATCTGCGCACCATAGCCATCGGCGACGATATGCCCGGTGTCTTGCGGAAACACCTCGCACGGCATGTCCTGCGTGAAGGCAAAAAACAGCCGGTCGCAATGCATCCGGTAGTCCTGCCATTTGTCGTCGGCGCGCAGATCGGCCAGCGACGATTTGATCTCCACGATCCAGATTTCACCGTCGGGGCCAAGCGCGACGAGGTCGGCGCGACGGCCTGACGGCAGCGGCAATTCGGCGACACAGGTGCGCCCGAGCGTGTGCATCAGGCGCATCGTGCCACGCGCCACCAGAAGCGCGGTTTCCGACTGCCTTCCATCGACGGGGAACGCGATGGCGATGCGTTCAAGTGAAATGGTCATGACGTTTCGCGCTTGCGGCCTTCTGAGCGCCTCTTGAGGGCGGCCTTTGGTCAGTCTATCTGTTCAGGCAGCAGATTTAAAGGATGCGGTGATGGCGGACGAGCAGCACAAGGCCGGAGCGGCGATCATTCCGGTCACCGCATTTCAGCAGAATTGCACGCTGATCTGGAGCGAACCGGACAAGCGCGGCGTCGTGATCGATCCGGGCGGCGATATCGAGCTGATCCTGCAGACCATCGAGAAGGCGGGCGCGACGGTGGAGCGCATCCTCCTGACACACGGCCATATCGACCACGCCGCAGGCGCAGCCGAGTTGAAGGAGCGCCTCAATGTTCCGATCGAAGGCCCGCATCTGGCCGACAAGTTGCTGCTCGACAATCTCGCCGCGCAGGGCATGACTTACGGCATGGCCGGGGCGCGCAACGTCACACCCGACCGCTGGCTGACCGACGGCGACACTGTGAATATCGGCACACTTAAGTTCAGTGTCATGCACTGTCCCGGCCATTCGCCCGGCAGCGTCGTCTTCTTTAACGACGAGATGCACTTCGCCATCGTCGGCGACGTGCTGTTCAACGGCTCCATCGGCCGCACCGACTTGCCCGGCGGCAATCACGAGGCGCTACTCAACTCGATCCGCACCAAGCTCCTGCCGCTCGGCGATGAGGTCGGATTCATCTGCGGCCACGGCCCGGGCTCCACCATCGGCGATGAGCGCCGCGGCAATCCGTTTCTGGTCTGAGCGCTATTTCAAAAGCGCGTAGCCGGTGGTGTGGCACTCGCCAAGGCCGCACTGAACGACGACCGAGCCGAAATTGATCACCGCGATGGCGATGACAAACAGGCTCAGCGCCACCGCGACATTGCGGACCAGCGGGTGACGCCGGACGTCGGCGCCCTGCAGATACTCGTCGCTCCCCAGCACGACGAGCTTCAGCGCGAAGGCAGTGATGATCGCGACCGCGATCAGGATCGACCACACCGGCATATGCAGGCCGAGCACGGCGCTGCCGATATATTCGTGGCCGGGCCGCGGATAGATGTCGAGCAGCGTCTGGCGCACGGACACCACCAGCAGAAACACCGTGAACAACAGACTGAACCCGGTGTTCTGGTAGGAGAAACCGTTGCGAAAATTCTGCATCAGGCCGAAGCATACGCCGAGCATCGCCACGCGCTGCAGCAGGCAGAGCGGACACGGCAACTCGCCATAGGCATATTGCATCACCATCGCGGCGGTGAGAATTCCGGCGATGACGACCATCATTCCCAGCAGGAAGAGATCGTTGAGCAGCACGGGCAGTTCCCGCCGCCACGGAAGCGTGTGATCGGTCATCGCTCAGCCCTCGCCCTGCGCCGGCGGAATGCCCAGCTCGGTTTGAATCCACGGCATGCGGAAGCCATATTCAGGGCTGTAAATCTCCCACAGGAAGAGCTTCACCGCGAGAACCAGGCACACACCGAGACAGACGATCGCGAGCGAACGGCGGCCGAACCATCCGATCACCAGCGCAAGCGACATTGCTGCAAAAACCGCGGTCATCATCGCGATGCCTCCCCTGGGTCAATTCTTGGGTAAATTCTTTGGTCGATCCTTGAGTCAATGCCCCTGCGCGATTGTCTTGACGCAATCGACAGCGCAGCCCTGTCGTTCACGGGAAGCTTAGCCAACGCGGGCGCACTGGCAAGCGCCGATGTTGATTTCGGCTTCTGTCCCAACGCCGCGATTGATAGACTGCCCCATCGAGACGCAGCATGATTGGAGCTATCGACGTGACTTTTTTCCTGGCGATTCTCGGCGGACTGCTTGGCCTGATCTTCGGGTGGATCGCCGCGGCAGCGACCGCGCTGATCATCGGCAGCGCTACGGGAGTGTCAAATGCCGAAGGCGCCTTCGCCATGGGCGCAATCTTCTTCATTGGCCCGGTCGGCGGGCTCATCGGTCTCGTTCTGGGAATCTGGCTTGTGGTGCGGCTGGCGGCGCAAGCGGCAGACCGCGCCAGTGGCCGGCGATTGATATTCGTCCGCGGATATGTCCATCCTGCCGCATTCAGAATGGATGCAGCGATGACTTCACGAACCGGCAATCCAAAGTTGTTCCCGGCCATCGTCTATGGCGCGATCGCGCTTGCGACCATAACGCTTGCGGGTCCGGCTGCAGCCGAGACCGCAGAGCGCGGGCGACAGATCGTGACCAGGCTATGTTCAAGCTGCCATGCCGTCGGCAGTACCGGATCCAGTCCGCTGCCGCATGCGCCTCAGTTTCGAAAGCTCGCCGACCGTCTCGACATGGCCGATCTGGAACGACGCATGCGTGGCGGCCTGTCCTCCATGCATAGCGGCATGCCGACGTTCCGCTTCAATCGCAGCGACGCACGCTCCGTGCGCATCTATCTCGACGAGATTCAGCAGTAAATGCCGGTCGATCTTCAAGCCATCGCCGACGAGATGCTGGCAACGGCCGGAACAGGCCGCCAGATTCCGACTTTCACATCGCGGCCCGGCGGGCTCAGCCTCGACGACGCCTATCGGGTGACGGCGCTGATCCGCAAGGCGCGTGAGGCGGCCGGGCAGAAGGTGGTCGGACGCAAGATCGGCTTCACCAACAAGACGATCTGGCAGCAATACAATGTCTATGCGCCGATCTGGGGCTACGTCTATGACGTGGCCTGCCATGATCTCGCATCCACCACATCGCTATCCCTGACCGGCCTCGCCGAACCGCGCATCGAACCCGAAATCATGTTCGGCATGTCGCGCGCACCCGATGTCGATATGGACGAGGCGGCGCTTCTGACGTGCATCGACTGGATCGCGCATGGATTCGAGATCGTCCAGTCGCTGTATCCAAAATGGCAATTTCAGGCCGCCGATACCGTGGCGACCAATGCGCTGCACGGCGCGCTGCTGATCGGGCCGCGCCACAAGGCCGGCCCGCGCGCGGCAGACTGGCTGAAGGAACTCTCCGGCTTCAGCATCGAACTGCGTTGCAACGGGCAGGCAATAGACCGTGGTCAATCGGCCAATGTGCTCGGCGGTCCACTCTCCGCGCTGAAGCATCTCGTGGCGGCGCTTAAGAACGATCCGATCAATCCGCCGGTCGCGGCGGGCGACATTATCTCCACCGGCACGCTGACGAATGCGTTTCCGGTCTCGCCCGGCGAGGTCTGGGAGACGGCGCTCGACGGCACAGCCCTTCAAGGCATCCGGCTGCAATTCACGTAAACTGCGGCCTACGGCGCGTCCGCCGCGACCGCGCCGCGCAGCCCTGCGCGCTCCATCGCATCCGTCACCAATCCGCGCCGCAGAATATCCGTGGTGAACAGCGTGATGAAGGCGAGACCCTCCGCGCGGCCCTTCGGAATCGCAATCGCGTGACGCTCCTCGCCCCACCGCTCCGGCAGCACGCGCAAGCCGGGTAGCCTCGCAGACAATTCGAACAAGGTCGCCTTGTTGGTGGCGAAGGCTTCGATCTCTCCCGCGCTGAGAAGCTCGGCGCCGGCCTGATTGGTCGGGACGCTGACGACTTGCGCCTTTGTCAGGAGCTGCGACAGGGTCTTCTCGGATGTGCTGCCGGACGCCGCGCCGACACGAATGCTGGTGCGGTCGATATCGGCGGCCGCTGCAATTCTCGATGTCGCCTGCACCAGATAGCCGAGTTCGATCAGCAGATAAGGCGGGCCGAAATCCATCAATTGCTGCCGCGCGGGCGAGGCGTTGGTGAACGCGACATCCGCCTTGGCCGCTTTCATCGCGTCCTGCACGTCGGCATTCTTGGCATAGATCACCGGCTCGTAAGCAACGCCCAGCTGGAGCGCCAGCTCCCGGCCCAGTTCATAGCCGACACCGCGCGGCTCGCGCGCCTGCGGCTCGAGGACCGATGTCGGCGTGCCGGGATAAAGCGCCGCCCGCAACACGCCGGTCGGCGCCAGGATCTTTTGCATCGAAGGGTCAGGCATGGCGCCATGCTAGAGCATGATGCCGAAACATGTGAAGCGGCTTTTGCATCGCTTTCGGCGCAAGCCGGGCTTTGCTAGTTTTCGCCGAACAGGAGCAGAATCTCCCATGACGCTCGCGCCGCTGCTGACCGCAAGCCCTGCCATCCAGCTTCATGCGGCTGCCGCCACAGCCGCGTTCCTCCTGGGCCTCGTGCAATTCACGGCGCCCAAGGGCACGCTCCCCCACCGCACGCTTGGCTGGATTTGGGTCGCCCTGATGGCGATCGTCTCGGTGACCGCCTTCTTCATTCATGAATTACGGTTGTGGGGGCCGTGGAGCCCGATCCACCTCATCGCCATTGCGGTGCTGATCCTGCTGCCATGGGGCGTGTGGCGCGCGCGGAACCATCGCGTGGCGGGACACCGCATGACCATGATCGGGATTTTCATCGGCGGACTTATCATCGCCGGACTGTTCACCTTTGTCCCCGGCCGCATCATGCACGCGGCGATGTTCGGGCCATAATCGGCCCCGGCGAGGGCGTTGCCCGCCCCTGCCCGATCGAGTAAACGAAGGGTCAGGCGCCCGTAGCTCAGCTGGATAGAGCGTTGCCCTCCGAAGGCAAAGGTCACAGGTTCGACTCCTGTCGGGCGCGCCAATAAAATCAAACACACGTTTTGACGCTCAAGGGCACTGCCAAGTCCGCAGACCCGCATGCGCATCGACAAATAAACTCGTTGTGCCGTTCGCACGTCCGTCACCGCCATTGGTGCGGCGCGAGATCAGCTTGTTCAGATCATTCGCGGCCTTGTTCGAATCGTGTTGCAGCGCATGCAATTGCTGAGCGCCACAAGTGTCGCTTTGACGACACGCATTGCGAATGGACATTTCCACACAGTCAGTGCGAACCTTTCATCTCGACTGCAGCGCCACGCTTTTGATCGGGAGAGACTGATGAAACCGTCCTTCGTTCTTGCCGGCCTCGTCGCCACATCGTTGACGATAACGAATGCAGCTCTTGCTCAGGAGCAAAATTTTCCAAACCGTGAAGTGAGACTCATCGTTGGCTATACCGCAGGCGGCCCGATGGATGGGCTGGCGCGCGTCATCGGCGATCGAATGTCGAATGCTCTCGGACAGCGCGTGATTATCGAGAACAGAGCCGGAGTGAATGGTGCAACCGCAACCCGCGCGGTCGCGAAATCTCCGGCTGATGGATACACGCTGATTTTCAACTCGTCGAATATGGCGACCAATCTGCACGGGTTGAAGGAGCCGGGATATCAATGGAACGACTTCGACATTATCGGCGGCTTGTCGTATGGGCCGATGGTGCTGGTCGCGAATACGGCGTCCAGCAAGGCGAAAACGCTGCAAGAGTTTGTCGCGTTCGGAAAGGCCAATCCCGGCAAGCTGACGTTCGGATCGTTCGGCCCGCAGAGCATTCAGAACGTCATCGCACAACGCCTGAACGAGCTGTCCGGCATTGGCTGGCGCGGCGTCCCGTATAAGGGCGGGGCCCAGGTGGCGCCCGATCTCATCAATGGAAACGTTGACGGATATTTCGGGTTTTCTGTCTTTGCGAATTCGGTCGTCGGCCAACCCAACATTGCGATCCTGGCCGTGGCAGACAAGCAACGTATCGACACCATCCCGAATGTTCCGACGTTCTTGGAGGCCGGATACCCCGTCAATGACGGCGCGCTCTCGGGAATCTGGGCGCCGGCCGGCACGCCGAAGCCGATCCTCGACAAACTTCGCGGCGCCATGGCTGAGGCGATGAAATCACCGGATCTCAAGGGACTGATCGAAGGAACCGGCAATCTCCTGTACCGCGGCACGCCTCAGCAATTCGACGCCGATATTCGACGGCAATCCGATCAATACAGGGACGACTTCAAGAAGCTCGGCATTCAGCCGGAATAAACAGATGAGGCCGCGTCAAGCGGCCTCATCGCTTTTGTGCATGCGGGCGCTGCTTGGAAATGACGGCACCGACAGCATCCGACATCATCAAGGGCCTGCACGCGATCGTCGGTGACAAAGGCCTCGTCCCTGACGCTGCAGCGGTCAAATTTCACAGCGACGACTGGCGTGGCGCGCGGCCGCGCAGCCGCCCTGGTCAAGCCGGCGACGACCGACGAGGTCGCAGCCGTCGTCAGATTCTGCAACGCCAACAATCTGAAGGTCGTGCCGCAGGGCGGCCTGACAGGCGTGGTGGCCGGCGGCTCGCCCATCCGTGATGGCGACGAGGTGCTGGTGTCGCTCGCACGCGGCTCCATCTACTGGACATTGCCGATTGCGAGATCAGGCCTCTGGCGCGCCGCGTTTATTTTCGCGCTTCAACATTCAGGCTGATCGGCGTATCGCCGAACTTCAATGTGCTGGTGTCCTTGAACACACCGAATTCCGGCACGCGCATAATGTCGCGAAAGCCGGCCTCATCCAGATACGAACCAAGAAATTCGAAGCTCAGCCCGGTGTGGTGCACGTCAAAGGCGGTCATGCGGCCGCCGAACATCATGCGCATGATATGAAAGCGGCCTTCGCCCGTGTTGTTCGGGTGCAGGAACAGTTTGCAGAGAATCTCAAGATCGGGGACCGATGCGCGCAAGCGTCCGCCGGGCTTCAGAACGCGATGAATGCCCTTCAGGGTCTTCTGGATTTCACCATTGTAGGCCAGATGCTCCAGGACATGCGACGCGTAGACCTCGGAACAACTTTCGTCCGGGAGAAACGACAGATCGTTGCAATTGCCGACATAGTCGACGATGGGCCCCGGCAAGGCGTCGAGGATCGCCCAGCCTTCGCGCTTCTCCTGACCACCGATATGCAACTTGATGCCATCGGCCGGGGGCTCGGGCGGCGACATGCCGGCTGAAGGACTGGTCTGGTTTGCGCTCATGACTGTCTCACTGATGTCAGGTCTCCGCCACAGTTATGCGTTCTTGCATCACAGCGCAATCGGGCACGGACCGTTACGCGAACATCGTCAGAACGACGCGCCCGCGCAAGCCTCCGCGCTCCACGATCCGGTTGGCTTCCACCGCCTGCGAGAGCGGCAGCCGCATGGCGACACGCGGAGTCAGTTTGCCGTCGCGCGCGAGATCGGCCAGCCAGGCGAGCGCTGCGGCATTGGTGTCCTGATCGAACACGTGAACCGTGTGCGCGGCAAGCCGCGGATCGGTGATCGGAAAAGCCCGACGCAGCGTCACCGCGCCGCCGCCGTCGCGCACCGCGGCGGAGACGGTGTTGCCGATGATCGCCGCATCGATCAGGCCATCGACGCCATTGGGAAATATCTTGCGCACCGCCGGTGCGGCCGCGTCGCCGCGCGGCACGATGTGATCCGCACCCAGTTTGCGCAGCAATGCAACGTCAGCCTCTTTGGCGTCGGCGACGACCGTCAGCCCCATAACCTTGGCCAATTCGATCGCATAGCCGCCGGTCGCGCCCGGACCGCCGGTGACGAGCACACTGCCGCCGCGCGGAATATCCAGCAATTCGAGAACCATCTTGGCGGTGAGGCCGTTCATCGGAATGGTCGCCGCCTCGACCACATCGACATTGGGCGCAAGCCGCGCCAGCGAGGCGGCCGGCACGCAGACATATTGCGCGTGGGAGCCTCCCTCCTGACGCCGCGAATTGACGATGCCCATCACGGCCTGCCCGACGGTAAATCCCGCAACACCTTGGCCCAGCGCATGCACATGGCCGCCGAACTCGACACCCGTGCAATAAGGCGGCTTGATATCGGTCATGATCGGCGCCTGACGGCCGGACCGCATGCCGAGGTCTGTCGGATTGACGGTTGAGGCCGCAACCTTGACAACCACCTCCCCCGCACCGGGAACCGGAATCGGCCGCTCGACGATGTGGATCACCTCGGGATCGCCGAAGGCGATGAAATTGACAGCCAGCATGTGCGCCTCACGCAGTGACGATGATTGAGCGGGGCCGAGGTATCGACCACATGCGTTTAAAATTCAAGCGAGCGCTGGCGACGGCAAGCCGTTGACAATATCATGTGTGCTCCACTGGAGCCGCAGCGCATCATGGCGCATATGCTCGACCGTCCGATCTGGAGCGCGCTGACCACGCGGCATGCAACGCTGGCCGAAGGCGGCGATCTCGCCAGGCGATACCATCCATCGATCCATCCCTTCACGGCCATGGCCGATGATGGTCCTGCAAGCCTGCGCGCGCTCGAAGCTCTTGTCGGCGTTGATGACACGGCCCTCATCGTGCAAACGACGCCCATCGGGCTGAGCGAAACATTCGTGCCGGTCACGACCGCGAGCGTCGTGCAGATGGTCGCGGAGTCCCTGCCGCTGCCGACGGTCGCGCCCGCGCGCATCGAAACGCTGACGCAGGATGACGCGGCCGAGATGCTGGCATTGGCCGAGATGACGAAGCCTGGGCCGTTTACGCTGCACGCGCAGGCGCTCGGCACATTCTGGGGCGTCAAGAGCAACGGACGGCTGATTGCGATGGCCGGCGAGCGCCTGAAGCAGCCGGGATTCACCGAACTCAGCGGCGTCTGCACGCATCCCGACTTTCGCGGGCGCGGGCTCGGTCGAACACTGTCGGTCTTCGTCGCCAACCAGATCGCCGCGCGCGGAGAAATGCCTTACCTGCATTCCTACGCCACCAATGCCGACGCCATCGCCCTCTACGAGTCGATCGGCTTTCGGATCAGGACGACGCTGAACGTCGCCGTCGCGAAACGCGTCGCAACCGGCGCCGCGCCTATTTCTTGAGGCCCATCTTCGCGATCGCGTCCTTGTAGAACGCAGCCGAACGGCCGACGAGCGCGGTGGCGTTCTCTTCGCCGAGATTGAGCGGCTCGTTCTCGAACTTCACCATGAACGCCTTGTAGTCGGCGGATTTCACCACCTCGTCGAGCGCCTCGCGGATGCAGGTCTTGATCGCAGCCGGCACCGCCTTCGGCGCGACCAGCAGCGCATAGGAATTCACCGGCGACGCGGACGAGCCCTGCTCGGCCAATGTTGCGCTATCTGCCGCGTAAGGCACGCGGCGATTGATGAGCGAGGCGAGCTGTTTCATGTTGCCGGACTTGATCTGCGCGACATGCAGCGTGCCCTGCATCGACGCATCGACATGACCGCCGAGCGCGCTCTGCATCGCTTCGGCCGCACCGGTGCCCGGCACCGCGACGAGATTGACCTTGTACTCTTCCGCGAGCTGCTTGGTGAGAATCTCCTGATTGACGCCCGTCACCGAGATCGACGCGCGGCCCTTCTCGCTTGGCGTAGGCGATGAATTCCTTGAGATTGTTGAACGGCTTGTCCTTGAGCGCGACGAGGCCGAACCAGTTCTGCATCCCGGAGCCGAGATAAGCGAAGTCTTCCCAGGTGTATCCGACGTCGCCCTGCGCCGGCGAAATGGTGACGGAATCGGTGACCGCTCCGCCGAGGATGTAACCGTCGGGTGCTTGCGTCTTCAGCCACGCCATCATCACGCCGCCGCCGGCGCCCGGGCGATTCTCGACGATCGCCGTCCACTTGAACATCTTCTCGAAGCCGGACGCCCAGGCGCGCGCGACGAGGTCGGTGCCGCCGCCGGCGCCAAAGCCGACGACGATGCGGATAGGCTTGCTGCCGGGGAAACCGGCGGGGCAGCTCGCGGCGGCCGCGACACCCGGCAACGCCAGCATTGAAGCCGCCAGAACGAGCGCAAAGGAACCCTGTCTCACCGTTTCATCTCCCGATTCTGTTGAGTGGAGCGCCGCACAATCCAAAAAGACATGCGGCCGCTCTGCAGCGCCAACCTGCCGAATACCCAACCCTGTTGTCAATGAGACGCCACGCTGCAGCGCAGTGCGGCTTTATGCCCGGAGGCGGGAATCGTCAGCCGCTGCGAGCAAGGCCATGGCGCTGTCGAGCGGCATCGGCCGGCCGAGGAAATAGCCCTGTGCGGCACTGGCACCGATCGCGCGCAGTGCGGACAATTCCGACGCGGTTTCCACGCCTTCGGCAACGATCGTGCAATTGGTATCGCGCGCGAACGAAATCAGGGCCGCGGCCAGCGCCTTGCGCGCGGGGTCGAGGTCGACATGCCGCGTCAGCGCCATGTCGAGTTTGATAAGATCGGGTTGCAGCTGAAGAATATGCTGCAGGCCGGAATAGCCCGCGCCGGCGTCATCGACCGCGAGCCGCATGCCGCGTTCGCGCAGCGGCCGCAACTCAGCGAGAAGACTATCATAGCAGGACACCGCGGCATGCTCGGTGATTTCCAGCATGATGCGCGGCAGGGCAGCCGTCTGAAGGTCTCTCGCCAGCACGCCGCTGAGAACCGTTTCGGGCGATACATTGATCGCCAGATAGATATCGTCCGGCAGCGACGGCAGCGCCGACAGCGCCAGGCGGATCGCCGTCATTTCAAGTTCGATTGCGAGCCCCACCTCGGCCGCTTCCGCGAACCATTCATTCGGAGGGCGTTTCGGTTCGGCGGTGAACCGCGACAGGGATTCAAATCCCACCACGCGATTTGAGGTGATGCCGAAGATCGGCTGATAGTGAATAGCGATATCTTTTTGCGCCATCACGTTTTGAATGCGGGTGGTTTTGTCCGCCACGACCTTCTGCACTTCGAGATCGCGGTCGATCTCGAATGCCGTCAGGTCGGCGAACACTTTCATCATTTGCAGGTCGCGCGTGTTCAGCGACGAATTGGGCTGAAAGCCGAGGCAGCAGAACATGCCGTGCACACGGCCATCGCGCAGGCGGATCGGCACGCTCATGTGAGAGCGGATGGGAACGGCAGACGTAATCGCCAGCGACATCGCCAGCGGCTCGGCCGACGTGTCGGGAATGATTTCCGGCAGGCGGCCTGCAAGGATGTGGCGGCAATAGACATCGTCAAGCGACTGGGAATCGCCCGGCTTGATCATCTGCTCGAGACCCGGCGCATCGACCTCGCGAAAGACCGATTGGTCGCCCACGAATTCGGAGACGTAGGCCACCTCCATGCCGAGATGAGCACGAACAGCCTGAAGCGCGCGCAGAGCCACCTTGTCGGTGCCATTGGCACCGGCATCGGCCATCATGTCGCGAAAGGCGTTTTTGTTGTCAGCAGCAATCATTCTGGATGCCCCGGGGGACCGCACCCAAGCAGTCCCACGGCGAACAAACGGTTAAACGGTCGTTCCATCGGCGCATTGGACCGCCCTTTCCCGCCCCATGCCTAAGACTTCCTGACTATGCCCCTGCGAACAACGGCCAAGGCCTTGCGAAGCGCGAGAGTTCGACCAACAATGCAACCTATGATCCGACTTCTCCTGATCGCACTCGGGCTCTCCCTTGCCGGCACGGCCGCTCACGCCGAACCGCACGGGCCGGCCTCCCCGCCCTTTGTCATGACGCTGTCCAACACGGCGCCGCTGCAATTCGGGCTGACGGCGGAGCAGACCTCTCAGGCGCTCGGTGTTCCGCTCGCCCATGTGTCGGGCCGCCCAGGCAACGAGATTTTTCTCGCTGTGGCGGCAGGCGGGCATTACTTTCCGCGCCAGGACGCGATCTTCCTGCAGTTTCGCAAAGGCCGTCTGACCGGCTGGAAGGTCGATCGCCGTCTGGCCGCATCCTTCTGGTGAAACATTCCCTGGTGACACGATGACGACCGCATCCGAGCCCTGCTTCGACGTTGCGCATTTGGGGCATGTCGAGCTTCTGACCGATAAGCCCGAACAGAGCCTCGACTTCTTCGTGCGCGTGTTCGGCATGACCGAAAGCGGCCGCGACGGCGACAGCGTCTATCTGCGCGGCTTCGACGACTACGAATTTCATTCGCTGAAGCTGACGGCGGCGAAAACCACCGGCGTCGGCCATATCGGCTATCGCTGCGCGTCACAGGCGGCACTGGATCGACGCGTTGCCGCGATCGAGAAACTCGGCGCCGGCATCGGCTGGCACGAGGGCGACAAGGGCCACGGTCGCGCCTACCGCTTTCGCGACCCCGACGGGCACGTGTTCGAGGTTTACTACGACACCGTGAAATATGTCGCGCCGGACACCGAGAAGCCCGCGCTGAAAAATCTGGCGCAGCGTTATCACGGCCGCGGCGTGTGCGTGCGCCGCATCGACCACATCAATCTTCTCGCGGCCGATGTCGCGGCTATTCGCGACTTTCTCCCGAAGGCGCTCGGCAGCCGCGTCACCGAACAGATCGTGCTCGACGACGGCACTGTTGGCGGCTGCTGGTTCACGGTCAACAACAAGACCTACGACATCGCCTATTCGCGCGACGCCACCGGCGCGCACGGGCGCTTCCACCACGTCACCTACGCGGTCGACCAGCGCGAGGATATTCTGCGCGCCGCCGATATCTTTCTGGAGAACGGCGTCTACATCGAATCCGGCCCGCACAAGCACGCCATCCAGGGCACGTTCTTCCTCTATGTCTACGAGCCTGCAGGCAACCGCATCGAGGTCGCCAATTCCGGCGCACGTCTCATCTTGCAGCCCGACTGGCAGCCGGTGACATGGACCGAAACCGACCGTAAAAAAGGCCAGGCCTGGGGCATGAAGACCATCGAATCCTTCCATACCCACGGCACGCCGCCCGTGGCGCACAAATAGAAACGCCAGATCACAACAAGAGGATACGTTATGGGGCAGAACCTCACGCTGACTTCGCCGGATGGTCATTCCTTCAGCGCCTATCGCGCCGACCCCGCAGGCACGCCGAAGGGTGCCATCGTCGTCATTCAGGAAATTTTTGGCGTCAACTCGCACATTCGCGCGGTGACCGATCGCTTCGCGCAAGAAGGTTATGTCGCGATAGCCCCCGCGCTGTTCGACCGCGCCAAGCGCGATTTCCAGTCAGGCTATTCGGCCGATGAGGTGGCCGAGGCCCGCAAGTTCATCGGCGCGATCCCGATGGACGCCATGCTCGCCGATACGCAGACGGCGATCAACGCGGTGAAGACCATCGGGCCCATCGGCATTGTCGGCTTCTGTCTCGGCGGCAGCATCGCCTATCTCGCCGCCGCCAAACTTGACGGGCTCAAGGCCGCCGTCGGCTATTATGGCGGCATGGTCGCCAAGAATGCCGACGCCAAGCCGCACATTCCCGTGCAGCTGCATTTCGGCGAAGAGGACCACGGCATTCCGATGGCCGACGTCGAGACCATCAAGGCCAAGCGGCCCGAGGTCGAGGTCTTCGTCTACAAGGGCGCCGGACACGGCTTTCACTGCGACGAGCGCGGCAGCTATCACAAGGACAGCGCGGACACAGCGTGGCCGAGGGCGCTGGCGTTCTTCACAAAGCATTTGAAGTAGTCGTCGCGGAATACCTGTCTGCTCATGGTGAGGAGCGCAGCGTGCTGCGCGTCTCGAGACCTGCGGAAGTCACAGAGTCCTCATCCTTCGAGACGCGGCTTGCGAGCCCGGCTCACGTCGAGGCATGACGGTCTGCAATTTACCTAGAACCAGCGTTCGCGCACGGTCAGCGTGTCGCCCGGCGCGATCGGCGTCGTCAACGGCACCGTTTCGGTGAGCGGGCCTGCCGGCGTGTTGCGGCTGAGATTGACGGCGTTCTTTTGTGCGCGCGGCGTGAACCCGCCGGCAATCGCGACGGCCGCCTCGGCCGTCAGATTGGGAACGAACGGATATTGTCCGGGAGCTGCGACTTCGCCGAGGATAAAGAACGGACGGTAGGCTTCGACTTCCGCGGCGACAAACGGCTCGCGGATGAAACCTTCGCGCAGGCGCGCGGCGACCGCGCGTGAAAGTTCGGCCGGGGTCAATCCACGCGCCTTCACCGCGCCGATCAGCGGCATGGTGATCGAGCCCGAGGCATCGACGGAATAGGAGTTGGTCAGGCCGTCCTGGCCGTAGACCACGATGCGCAATCTGTCGCCGGCATCGAGCCGATAGGCTCCCCCGGCTGCGATGGGCTGCGCGGCGTAGACAATGGCGGGAGCGGGAACAGGTGCGAGCGGTGCGCCACGATACGCCACCGCATCCAGATCATTGACGATTGCAGGCGTAGCGGCGACCGGCCGGTGATTGCACGATCCCAGCACCGGCGCCGCCAGCACCAACATAGTCATGACAAAGGCGCGGGCCGTTCGCATCGGACCCTTCCGAACGAGAAACTCTCGTTCGATTTGCGCCTCTTATGGTTAACAATTGGTGTCCATCGCGTACGACGGAACCGTCTTCAGACCGTTGCGCCCGACTTTCACGCCAACCCCAATGGGGCAGGACACGCCGGTTCCACCGAGACCGCAATAGCCGGCCGGATTCTTGGCGAGGTACTGCTGGTGGTAGTCCTCGGCGAAATAGAACGTCGGCGCGTCGACGATCTCGGTCGTGATCGCCCTGAAGCCCTGCGCCGCGAGCGCCTTGGCGTACATCGCCTTGGACGCTGTGGCGGCCGTCTTCTGCGCCTCGCCGAACACATAGATGCCCGAGCGATACTGCGTACCGACGTCATTGCCCTGACGCATGCCCTGGGTCGGGTCGTGATTTTCCCAGAACGCCTTCAGGAGTTGCTCGTAGCTGATGCGCTTGGGATCGAACACGACCAGCACGACCTCATTATGCCCGGTGCGGCCCGAGCAAACTTCTTCGTAGGTCGGGTTGGACGTGAGGCCGCCGGCATAGCCGACTGCGGTGGCGTAAACGCCGTCGCCCAGTTCCCAGAATTTGCGCTCCGCGCCCCAGAAACAGCCGAGCCCGAACATCGCCGTCTCAAAGCCCGCCGGATAGGGCGGCTTCAGCGCGTGGCCGTTGATGAAGTGCTTTTCGGCGGTCCGAACCGGCGTATCGCGTCCCGGCAACGCAGTCTCGCGCGTCGGCATCTCGGTCGACTTCTTCAGAAAGAACATGTGATCTCTCCTGCTGCTTTACCTACCATATCGTATGGAACGGCGGTTGCGTTACGGCACAGCCGTCGGCTTTTGCCGCAGATCCCATCGCAATGATCACAAACGAGCGATTGAGAGGCTGTCTTCAGTCGCGGGCGTAACCGATCAGGCGCTTGCGGGGCCGGAACAGCAACAACAGCAAGATCCCGACGACACCCAGCACCAGCCATGTCGGCTTCTGCAGCACCGGCGCGAAAACATACGCCCAGCTCCAGGCCCCGAGATTGCTTTCGATCATGGGCTGAAAGGCGGCCAGGCTGGCCTGGTGGATATCCGACCAGGTCTGCTCAAGGCTGGTCAGGCGGGCCGTCTGGTCGGCAATCGAGCGCGCCCCGTCATAGACGAGGAAAATGAACCCTGCCGCCAGCAATAATAGCCCGGCCAGACGAAACAGCCCGCGGATCATGATTCACCCTCTCCTGCCCAGCCAAATAGCGGCCCAAACGGGCAAGTTCAACCCGAAGGCGCCCCAACCCGGCACCCCAGCCGTTGACGCTGCCGGGGCCCCCATCTATAAGGTCCGCCAAATGGCGGCGGGTTATACCGCCGCCGCTGTTCTTTATAAGAACGGAATTCCAACAGCCAGCAAAGAGACAAGACCGATCGCCACAGCGCGGAAGGTCGCCTCCAGCTCAGGCACCGGGCAGCAACGCTTGAACGCGTTCAGTCCGCCGAAGGATTGAGAGACAATGGCTAATACGACGTCCGCCAGGAAAGCCGCCCGCAAGATTGCGAAGCGTACCGAAATCAACAAGTCCCGCCGCACGCGCGTTCGCAATTCGGTGCGCTCGGTTGAGGAAGCCATCACCAAGGGCGACCAGAAGGCAGCGCTCGCTGCGTTCAAGGCTGCGGAGCCGGATCTGATGCGCGCTGCTCAGCGTGGCATCGTCAGCAAGCAGTCGGCGAGCCGCAAGGTGTCGCGTCTGGCGCATCGCATCGCCGCACTCGGCAAATAAGTTTATGAAAATAGTTGCGGTGCGTCGGTGAGACGCTCCGCAATGCGGAACTAGGAAGCCCGGCAGAGCCGGGCTTTTTTATTGCGCGCAACCAGCCACGGACGCCGCGCGATGCGCGCGCTGCTACGGAACCGAGCCAGGATATTGTCGGGTTCTAGCCAAGATCGAGCCAAGCCATTGCAGTCGTTGGCGTCACAGACCGATCGCGCACGTCGCTTGACGCAAAAGTTCATGCACCGACATTCAACCCGCATGCCGGCTGGTTATCTCGACCGCCGCCCGCCTGTGCCGTCGCGCGGGTTACCCTTGCTGATCGCGCAAGAAAAAATTCGTCGCGATAACTACTTACGCGAATAGCACCGCCGATCAGTTTGAAATCGCCCGTGATTGCGACGCGGCGTAAGAAAAAATTAAAAATTCCTGACGAGCTGTGCTTTCGCGCAACAGGTGGTGTCACCCCAACGATTCAGAGTGAAGATTCAAACCGTTGGCATTCGGCAGGCAACCTGATGCGCGATCAACGGGCATCGTCGGCAACTGACGCGGCGATGAATTTGATTGCGCGGAAGCCGCCCTTGTGTTTCTTTCAATCGTCGCGGCGCTGAGCGAACAACGGTTCTGAAAGAGCCGACGTTGCAAAGCGGACTTGCAGATCGGATCGTTCGAAGAACGAAACATCGCAAGAGTTGGTGATGCGAGACGATGCGTGATCATACGTTCTCTCGTTCAACTGACTGCGGATTATCGGGTGTGTGGGTCGGCCGCGACCTCCACGGGTGTTAAGCAGGCCAAACTTGTCGCAAGGCAGGAACGGCATTGCTTTGCCTAAAGACGCCAGAAGGCGCGGGAGGGAATGAGGGATGTATCGAGTTTCGTCAACCAGAGTACGTTTGAATTTTGTGGGCGTTAGAGCGTAGCGCGTTGAAGCTGGATCGGTCGGTTTTGTAAGCGTCTTCCGACACCGGCAATCGGGTTCCTAAAAATTCTGGGCGAATTGAATACACTTGTCGCACCGCGACAGGCGGGGGTACTTATGACTTAGTTTTCAGCCAATGAGCGCCGTTTGGCCTCGGGGTTTGTGATCACCGGATCACCATTGCTGCGGCCGACGTCGCCGCCGTCCAACTGGTTCCCCCAAAGTACCTAGGCCCGTCCATCGGCGGGCAGCTCCAACATCACCAGCAAGGGCTTCCGGCGCATCGGCGTCCGATAAGCCGTCAGCAAATATCGTGATCAACATTTTTTCGGCGTGTCGATGAAAGACCGCCATTGATGCCGACCTCTGGCATCGAATTTGGAATGAACTGCAATGGAACATCATCAAAACGAAATCTGGTCGCGCGTGAAGGCTCGTCTGCGGGCGAATGTCGGCGAAGCCGTCTATTCAAGCTGGTTCGCAAGCATGGAGCTTGAAGCGGTCGATGGTGACGCGGTGCGCGTGTCGGTTCCGACGCGTTTTCTCAAGAGCTGGGTCTCTACGCATTATAGTGACCGCGTGCTCACCTGCTGGCAGGCTGAGGAAGAAGCGATCAGCCGCGTCGAGCTGACTGTCCGTACCGCCGTGCGCGCGACCGCGATCACCAAGGACAAGCGCCCCGTGACCGGCGACTCCAAGGTCGAGCCGCGCGAAATGCCGAAGATGAGGGGCAACGGTCAGTTCGCGTCGGCCGGTGTCCATGACCAGCTCGGCGGCTCGCCGCTCGATCAGCGGCTGACCTTCGAGACATTCGTTGTCGGCCGCTCCAACACCCTGGCGCACGCGGCGGCCAAGCAGGTCGTCGATGGACGGCGCGGCGATGCCGTCATGTTCAACCCGCTCTATATCCATGCGGGCGTCGGGCTGGGCAAAACACATCTGCTTCAGGCGGTGACGTGGGCCGGCAATGCGGCCCCCGATCGCAAGGCAATGTATCTGACGGCCGAGAAGTTCATGTACGGCTTCGTCGCAGCGCTGAAGAACCAGACAGCGCTGGCCTTCAAGGAAGCGCTCCGCGGCATCGACATCCTCGTGATCGACGATCTTCAGTTCCTGCAGGGCAAGACCACGCAGGCGGAATTCTGCCACACGCTCAACGCTCTCATCGACGCCGGCCGCCAGGTGGTGATCGCGGCCGACCGTCCGCCCTCGGATCTCGAAAGCCTCGACGACCGCGTCCGCTCGCGTCTGGCCGGCGGCCTCGTGGTCGAGATGGGTTCGCTCGGCGAAGAACTGCGGCTTGAGATTCTCAAGAGTTCGCGTCGCCGCCGCCCGCCAGCATCACGCCGATTTCGATGTGCCGCTGCCGGTGCTTGAATTCCTGGCCAACGCCATCACGCATAATGGCCGCGATCTCGAGGGCGCGATCAACAAGCTGCTGGCGCACAGCAAATTGTCGAACACGCCCGTCACGCTGGAGATGGTCGAGCGCGAAATCCGCGACCTGATCCGTCCGCAGGAACCCAAGCGCGTCAAGATCGAGGACATTCAGCGCATCGTGGCGCGGCAATACAACGTCAGCCGGTCCGACCTCTTGTCGTCGCGGCGCACCGCCAATGTGGTGCGGCCCCGTCAGGTTGCGATGTATCTGGCCAAGACCCTGACGCTGCGCTCCCTGCCGGAGATCGGGCGCCGGTTCGGCGGCCGCGATCACACGACCGTCCTGCATGCCGTGCGCAAGATCGAGGCTCTGCAGACGAATGACGCGGCGCTCGCCAGCGAAATCGACGCCCTCAAGCGCCAGCTTCAGGACTAATTGGAACGCCTCAACTGCCGTTAATATGGGCTGGGGGAAATACCCCCGGAACCGGCCGGCAGGCTTGCGAAAAGCGGCTATCCACGGCACCCTGACGACCCCCGGCGGCAGGCCATTTGGCCGCTTCCGGCGGCCTGTCCGCGGCGTCCGGCCGTGCGGCATTCTCCGAGGGGATGGCAAGGGGCGAGTAGAGTCATGAAGGTCACGGTCGAGCGCGCGCAGCTTCTGAAATCGCTGGGCCATGTCCATCGCGTCGTCGAACGGCGCAACACCATCCCTATTCTCGGCAACGTGCTGATCCGGGGCGAGAACGCCAGGCTCAGCCTCAAGGCGACCGACCTCGATCTCGAGGTCACCGAAACGCTTGCGGCCGAAGTGTCCCTTGGCGCCTCCACCACCGTGCCGGCGCATATGCTCTACGACATCGTGCGCAAGTTGCCCGACGGCTCGCAGATCGTGCTGGAAGCCTCCGGCGACCGCGCCGTGCTCGCCATCCGCGCCGGGCGTTCGCGCTTCACCCTGCAGACGCTGCCGGAAAGCGATTTCCCCGACCTCGCCGCCGGCGACATGACGCATTCCTTCAAGGTCGCCGCCGCCGATCTGAAGCGCCTGATCGATCGCACGCAGTTCGCGATCTCGACCGAGGAAACGCGCTACTACCTCAACGGCATTTATCTGCACGCGGCTGGAACCGCGAAGGCCGCGACGCTGCGTGCGGTCGCCACCGACGGACATCGCCTGGCGCAGGTCGAATTGCCGTTGCCGAAGGGCGCAGACGGCATGCCCGGCGTCATCGTACCGCGCAAGACCGTCGGCGAAGTGCAGCGCCTGATCGAGGATTCCGAGGCCGAAATCGGCATCGAATTGTCGCAGACGAAAATCCGCTTCACCATCGGCGATGTCGTGCTCACCTCGAAGCTGATCGACGGCACCTTCCCCGATTATGGTCGCGTGATCCCGGCCAACAACGATAAGACGCTCATCGTCGACAAGAAAGACTTCGAGGCCGCCGTCGATCGCGTCTCCACCATTTCGAGCGAGCGCGGCCGGGCCGTGAAGCTCGCACTGTCACCCGGCAAGCTTGTTCTGTCGGTGACCAATCCGGATTCCGGTAGCGCGACCGAAGAATTGGAAGTCGATTACGCCGCCGAACCGCTCGATATCGGTTTCAACTCGCGCTATCTGCTCGACATCGCCTCGCAGATCGATGGCGAGACAGCCGTGCTCAAGCTCGCCGATCCGGGCTCGCCGACGCTGATCCAGGACAAGGCCACGCAGGACGCGCTTTACGTCCTGATGCCGATGCGGGTTTGAGAAACGTCGCTCGTTTGAGCCAGACCCTCATGGTGAGGAGCGCGTAGCGCGTCTCGAGCCATTGAGGCCTCATCCTTCGAGACGCCGCTTGCGCGGCTCCTCAGGATGAGGAACGAAGGTCCTGTTATGGCCCTGCCCGTCCGCATCAACCGCATTGCGCTGACGCATTTCCGCTCCTACCGCAGCATGAGCATTGCGGCGGACGGCGATCTCGTTGTGCTGGTCGGCGCCAATGGCGCCGGCAAAACCAATCTGCTTGAAGCGCTGTCGTTCCTGACGCCGGGCCGGGGCTTGCGCCGCGCGACGCTGGAAGACGTCGCCGACAATCAGGGCGACGGCTCCTGGGCCGTCTCGGCGGAAGTCGAAGGCGCACTGGGTCTGGCGACGCTCGGCACCGGCATCGAGCCGCCGGTTGAAGGCGCGAGCATCACGCGCAAATACCGCATCGACCGCGAGAGCGTCGCATCCCCGTCCGCCTTCGGCGACCATCTGCGGATGGTGTGGCTGACGCCGACGATGGATGGATTGTTTCTCGGGCCTGCCTCTGAACGCCGGCGCTTTCTCGATCGTCTGGTGCTCGCGATCGACTCAGAACACACCGGCCGCGCCTCGGCGCTGGAGCGTTCGCTGCGCTCGCGCAATCGTCTGCTCGAAGAGCCGCGCCCCGATCCGCATTGGCTCAGCGCCATCGAACATGAAACTGCCGAACTCGCGATTGCGGTCGGCGCGATGCGCGCGGAAACCGTGAAGCGATTGCAGGGCGCGATTGCAGCACGCGCTGCGACATCGGCGTTTCCCACGGCAACGCTTGCGCTCGATGGCTGGATTGAAAACGCGCTGCTGAGCGAGCCTGCAAGACAAGTGGAAGATCGCTATCGCGAGAAGCTGCGCGAAAACCGCGTGAGCGACGCGGCTGCCGGGCGAACATTGGACGGCGTGCATCTGACGGATCTGCTGGTCGGTTACGCGCCGAAATCCATTGCTGCGCGCGATGCATCAACCGGCGAACAGAAAGCGCTGCTGATCGGATTGGTGATCGCGCATGCGGGGCTGGTCGCGGAAATGACTGGTATCACGCCGCTTCTGTTGCTCGACGAAGTGGTGGCGCATCTCGATCCCGGCCGCAGAAATTCGTTATTCGACGAACTGAAAAAGCTTGGCGCGCAGGTGTGGATGACGGGTGCGGATGCCGCGCAATTTGCAAGCATCGAACATCACGCGTGCGTGCTGGAAGTCGCATCCGGAACGGTGAAAAAACGAAAGCGCGTAAAAAGCCAAAAAACCGGCCCCGAAAATTGGGTGTTTTTGGGCGGTTTGAAGCTTTCAGAATCAGTGAATTTCAAAGCCTCGAAAAAGCGCTTTTCAGGCCCTTGAAAAACGCAAAATAGCATCATATTTTCAACAGCATACGATGCATCACTTTATGCTGTACGTGCATGGGCTTTTCATGCGAAAAATGACAACTGATTTGCGTCGCTGAAGGACCGCTTCAAAGCCGCCCTCCAAGCACCCGTTTCAACCCTCGATGTCCGCGCGCTTCTAGTCGCAGTGAAGGCTACCCCCATGACCGAACCGGCCCGTCAGACGGTCGTTCCTCCCGCCCCTGAAGCCACCGCCATGCAGCCCGAATACGGCGCGGAATCGATCAAGGTGCTGAAGGGCCTGGATGCCGTGCGCAAGCGGCCGGGCATGTATATCGGCGACACCGACGACGGCTCCGGCCTGCACCACATGGTCTATGAGGTGGTCGACAACGCCATCGACGAGGCGCTCGCAGGCCACGCCAAGCAGGTCTCGGTGACGCTGAACCCGGACGGCTCGGTGACGGTGCGCGACGACGGGCGCGGCATCCCGACCGACATCCACAAGGGCGAAGGCATCTCGGCGGCCGAGGTCATCATGACCCAGCTCCATGCCGGCGGTAAATTCGACCAGAACTCCTACAAGGTCTCCGGCGGCCTCCACGGCGTCGGCGTCTCGGTGGTCAATGCCCTTTCAAGCTCGCTGAAGCTGCGCATCTGGCGCAACGGCAAGGAGCACGCCATGGAATTCCGCCATGGCGACGCGGTCGCCCCGCTCGCGGTGGTCGGCGACGCCCCCGACGGCAAGCGCGGCACGGAAGTGACGTTTTTGCCCTCGACCGAAACCTTCACGATGATCGAGTTCGATTTCGCCACGCTCGAACATCGCCTGCGCGAACTGGCGTTTCTCAATTCCGGCGTCTACATCGTGCTGTCCGACATGCGCCACGCGGTCGAGAAGCGCGAAGAACTGCACTATGACGGCGGCATCGAAGCGTTCGTCAAATATCTCGACCGCAACAAGCAGGCCGGCATTCCCAACCCGATCTCGATCCGCACCGAACTGAACGGCATCGGCGTCGAAGCGGCACTGTGGTGGAACGACAGCTACCACGAGAACGTGCTGTGCTTTACCAACAACATCCCGCAGCGCGACGGCGGCACGCATCTCGCCGGTTTCCGCGGCGCGCTGACGCGCCAGGTGACGGGCTACGCGGAATCCAGCGGCATTCTCAAGCGCGAGAAGGTGGCGCTGACCGGCGACGATTGCCGCGAAGGCCTGACCGCCGTGCTCTCGGTGAAAGTGCCCGACCCGAAGTTCTCGTCGCAGACGAAGGACAAGCTGGTGTCGTCCGAAGTGCGCCCGGTGGTGGAGAACGCCATCAACGCCGCACTCGCCTCGTGGTTCGAGGAGCACCCGACCGAGGCCAAGGCCATCGTCGCCAAGGTGATCCAGGCGGCCGCCGCCCGCGAAGCCGCGCGCAAGGCGCGCGAACTGACCCGCAAGAATCCGCTCGAGTGTCTCCTCGCTGCCCGGCAAGCTCGCCGACTGCCAGGAAAAGGACCCGGCCAAGTCCGAGCTGTTCATCGTCGAGGGTGACTCCGCCGGCGGCTCCGCCAAGCAGGGCCGCAACCGCGAATTCCAGGCCGTGCTGCCGCTGCGCGGCAAGATCCTGAACGTCGAGCGCGCCCGCTTCGACAAGATGCTGGGCTCCGAGCAGATCGGCACGCTGATCACTGCATTGGGCACCGGCATCGGCCGCGACGATTTCGACCTCAACAAGCTGCGCTATCACAAGATCATCGTGATGACCGACGCCGACGTCGACGGCGCGCATATTCGCACGCTGCTTGCTGACGTTCTTCTTCCGCCAGATGCCGTCGCTGATCGAGGCGGGCTACCTCTATATCGCGCAGCCGCCGCTCTACAAGGTGACGCGCGGCAAGTCCGAGCAATACCTCAAGGACGAGCGCACGCTGGAAGATTACCTGATCGAGACCGGCCTCGACGACACCACGCTGCTGCTCGCCTCCGGCGAAGTGCGCGCCGGCGCCGATCTGCTGCTGCAGGTGGAAGAGGCGCGCTCGGTGCGCGCCGTGCTCAACGGACTGCACCCGCGCTACAACCAATCCGTGATCGAGCAGGCGGCGATTGCCGGCGTGCTGCGCCCGTCCATCACCTCCGACCTCGCGACCGCCAATGAAGCGGCGGCCTACATCGCCCGCCGGCTCGACTCCCTCGCCGACGAGATCGAGCGCGGCTGGGTCGGCACCTTCACCGAGGGCGAAGGCTTCTCGTTCGAGCGCACGGTGCGCGGCGTGAAGGATGTCGCCGTGATCGACCAGGCGCTGCTCGGCTCCGCCGACGCGCGCAAGCTCGACGAATACGCGACCCGCCTGCAGGAGGCCTATCCGCGCCCCGGCACGCTGCGCCGCAAGGATATCGAGACGGCCATCTACGGCCCGGTGTCGCTGTTCGAGGCGATCACCGATGTCGGCCGCAAGGGCCTGACGCTGCAGCGCTACAAAGGCCTCGGCGAAATGAACCCCGGCCAGCTGTGGGAGACGACGCTCGACACCAATGCGCGCACGCTGTTGCAGGTGAAGGTCAAGGAAGTGGACGAAGCCGACGACCTGTTCACCAAGCTGATGGGCGACGTGGTGGAGCCGCGCCGCGAGTTCATTCAGGACAACGCGCTGGCGGCGAGTCGTGGATGTGTGATCGAGACGCAATAGGTGTTCCGCTCTAAACGGCTGCAGTTGTTAATTTTGCTTCAACATCCTCATCATCTTCAACATCGGTACCCTCCTCGGGAATGCTGCCGGTATACGCAGCCTTTCCAGTAGCTCGTTCGATCAAGGCGAGAAGCTTTTTTTGTCGATCCTCCATAAACGCGTCGAAGCGATCACTTCGAACGAGGATGGATCGATCAAATGCAATTCCAAGAATGAATTTAACTTTGTCGCATCGATGGCAGCGGTTTTATCACTACCCCGCTCTAGTTTTGCTAGATATTCGGACGGAGCGACACCACCGATGATCCGATTCGTTCGATACGAGAGCGGCGTCTTATTAATGATCGAATCATAGACATCGGAGGCTTTATGCCTGTCGACTTACACCACTTCTTCGGGAAGATTGGTGAATATCGACGTTCTCGCCGAAGAACACCGTGTGGTCAAATTTCTGACCCGATCGGAAATCCTGGGCTCCTTCTTCATCAAGAGTGCATTTACGCCCTTGTACGCGGCTGACAATCGCATTCGCATCGTTTTCAGACTGTCAGCCCGAAACATGGTCTCGCTTACTGTCGACGGCTCCGGTCCGCCGTCAAGCCAGGCTGGCACTTCCATGAAATCTCGCGCTATTCGGGTTTCGACGGCGGATCCATACAGTTCACCGAATACTCCGTTCCAATACCAACGAACGAGCTTGCTCGATTCGCTTCGTGCTCCCAAGCGTCCCCAATATCGGCGAGAATCGCTGCAAGCGGCACGATCTGGATTGATACGGCAGATCAAAAATGCGGTAGATGTGGAGCATGTGCAGGAACTTTGCGGCCTGCACAAAACCACGTTCAACTTCGTCTCGTACTTTTTGTATTCCTCGAGCGGGAGATTCATAGCATTTGTCGGTTACCTGAGACGGCGGGCAGCTCTTTCCCTTGCTTGCCCGGGCTTCCGCCCACGGCGACGGTCACGAGTATAGAAGAGCGAAATAGCTTGTAGAAAATCCGTATTGGCTACGCCCGCAAGGATCCCGAGGCTCCTCTGCCGGTCGCAACGCTTCTGCCAATCGTCGAGGCGGCCTTTACTATACCCTTCACCATACCAATCTTTGCGAAGTTCATGTCCTGACGCAGCATACATCGCGGTGACGAGCTCAAACGCATCCAGCGGCTTTCCTCCAGTGTTCACCTTCTCAAAACGACGCATACGGCCTCTTTTGAGGTGATCGATCCAGCGATGACTGGCACTCGATAGTATTTGAAGTTTTCGAAAATTGCGCGTTGAACGCCCGAAACTGCGCCGGTCTCATCGTTTTGGTCACCGCGCCAATAATCATCAAAACCATCTTGCCACCTGTCCCAGTCAAAAACCTGCGAAACAGGATACATCGACTCGTGTACTCCGGCTGCCAGAAGTCGATAAGTCGAGCTTTACCGTCCGACCGAACTCCGTGCGTTCGATTCGATCTTCTGGGACACCTACGATGTCGCTTCTTCGCGATCAACCGTTGGATCGAGCTTTTCGTATGTCGATGTAGAACCAGCGTTTCACTTTCTTCTTTTTCGGCGTAACCGTCTCCACGACCTTCCCGCGCAAAGTTACTTGATAGAGTGACGTCATTCGCTGCTGTCCGTCCAAAAGCAACGACTGTGGTACGACCTGCCGGCTTCAGCGGGCGCACCCTCTATCGGCCGAGGTTTGAAGTTCACGGGGCCGCCTGTGATCAAGCGACATCAGCGCGCCGACGGGAAATGCTCGAGATACCGATGCAATCAAGCTCTTGATGCGATCTTCATCCCAAACCCAACTGCGCTGGAAGTCAGGCAACTGAAGCATTCCGCTGTGGCAGTCTTCGAGTAGGTCGTTCAGGTCATAGGGATTTGTCTGGAACGTTGACCCGGCCATTGTCTGCTCCGATAATATATTTTGTGAATAAAATTCGCCTTATTTTTAGTCGCGCATCGCACGAATTGCGCGCCCGATTTGTGGTCTGTGGCGTCAACTAGATAATGTCGCAGAAGTACAGGGAGAACAACTCAACTCACCGTATGGGTTGGCTGAAATTCAGTTGCCGGGTCAAGCCCGGCAATGACGCGGAGAATGTTGCGACGTTGTCGAATCGACATCGACCCCCACCCCCGACCCCTCCCCACAAGGGGGAGGGGAGACAAGGAACGCCGCTTCGCGGCTCCTCAGGATGAGGGTCACGTATCACTCGCTCGGCACCGTCGAAGTCTATGCCCCTCACCCCGACCCTCTCCCCGCAAGCGGTGAGAGGGAGAAGAAAGATGGATTGCCGGATCAAGTCCGGCAATGACAGACTGCGTCGATGGACGGCGTCGTTTTTCTCCACGGTCTCGGGCTTCACGCGCTGGCATTTGCGCCGATGGCGTGGCGCGTACGCAAGCACGGCTATCGCACGCTGGCGCTGAGCTATCCCTCGCTGCTGCGGGATATCGGCGGATGCGCCGAATACCTGCACCCGGCGATCTCGCAATTTGCGAAGGCGACCGACGGACGCCTTCACTTCGTCACGCATTCGATGGGCGGGCTGGTGGCGCGCGCCTATCTCACCCGGCACCGGCCGGGCAATCTCGGCCGCGTGGTGATGCTGGCGCCGCCGAACCACGGCAGCGAGGTCGCCGATCTCCTGCGCGACAATCCGCTTTATCGCGGGGTCTTCGGGCCGGCGGGCCAGCAGCTCACCACACAGGCCGCGCTCGAACCGCTGCTCGGCACGGTCGACTATTCCCTGGGCGTGATCGCGGGAAGCCGGTCGCTGTTGCCGTTCTCTGTCATCCGCGGCGCGCATGACGGCAAGGTCTCGGTCGCCTCCACGCGCATCGACGGCATGGCCGACCATATCGTGCTGCCGGTGCCGCATGCGCTGATGGTGCTCGATCCACGCGTGGCCGAGCAGACGGTGTGTTTTCTGAAGAACGGACGGTTCAGGCGGGGGTGGCCTAGAGCGCGCCTTTCAGGCGCTCCTCAGGATGAGGAACGGAGGTCACCACACATTCAGAGTCATCACGGGGCTTGACCCGGTGATCCAGTATTCATCCACCTCGATTACTGGATGCCCGCCTTCGCGGGCATGACACCTTCTGACAAGCAGAGGGAGAAGGGACGGTCATTCCGGGCGCGAGCTTTGCGAGCGAGCCCGGAATCGATACTCCGCAGCGATGGCGACTCCCGCCAGACTTCAACCACTACAGGGGTTATCGGATTCCGGGCTCGCCGCTTTCGCGCGCCCCGGAATGACGCGGAGGTTTTAGCCGCGCCGCGCACCGATCAGCTCAAGCGCGCAGACGCTAGCCGACGCGGCGCTTTTCCTTGGCGAACACGCTGTAGCCGAGCCAGTCCTGAATGGAGCGGACGATGGCCTTGTCGCCGGTGAGCGTGATGTTGCCGCCGTCGATCTCGGACTTCAGGGTCGAAATCCCCATCCACACCGCGGTCATGCTGCGCAAGCGCAGCTCGAACGTAGAGATCGACGTCGTGAGCCGGGATCGACGCTGGCACAGATCGACCTCGCCGTTCTCGACCACCAGCCAGCAGGCGTTGCGGCCGACGGTCAGCTCCGGATAGATCGAACTTGACCGTGCATGCGCCGGTCGGGAAGCGACGATGCGACGAGGCTCCGGCGCATGTCCCACATCAGCAGCGACGGATCGAGGTTCTTCAGCGACAGCGAGGACTCGACCCAGCGCTGCCCCCAGAAGCCCAGCGACATGCACGACCTGCGCAGGTCCTCGCCGGCTTCCGTCAGCTCTGTATTCGAGGGCGTCGGCCTGCTTGTCGTCACCACGATGACGCCGGCCTGCTCAAGCTCCTTGAGCCGCTTCGACAGCAGTGTCGGCGACATGCGCGGCACGCCGCGGCGCAGATCGTTGAAGCGCGTCGTGCCGCACAGCAATTCGCGCAGCACAAGCGCGGTCCATCGCGAACAGACGATTTCCGCCGCCATCGCGACCGGACAGAACTGTCCGTAGCTGCCCTGCTCCGTCTGATCGCTCACCTGAAACTCCTCGACGAAACCTTGTTGCGCACCACAAGTACAGAAACTGTAGCACGGACGCCATGCGACACAGGCGTCGTTTCAAATAATGCAGCATCGGCAGGGTGTTATGCGGAGGTCCCCGGCGCGGTCCTCGCGCATCGATACACTTCCTGCACTGGCTGGCGATCGAACCGGAGCCGACACTGGCGACACTCACATCCGACCCCATCGGAGGACATATCATGAGCGCGAACCAGGCACTCGAGACCGGCACCGACCAGCGCCAAACCATCAGCGATATCGCCCGCGACCTCGGGGCGATCTTCGCAACACGTGCAGCAGAGGCTGCGGACGAGGACACAGTTCGTCGCGGAGAATTTCGCGGCTGCTGAAAAATTCCGGCCTGGTCGAAGCGGGCGTGCCCACGGAGCTTGGCGGCGGCGGCGCGACAATCGACGAACTGGCGACGATGCTGCGCATGCTCGCCTATCATTGCGGATCGACCGCGCTGGCGTTTTCCATGCACACCCACCAGGTCGCCATTCCGGCCTGGCGCTGGACGCACCAGAAGGCGGCGGCTCCGGGTCGAACCCTTGCTGAAGCGCATCGCCAAGGAGCGCATCCTGCTGCTGTCGAGCGGCGGATCGGACTGGATCGGCGGCTCGGGCAAGGCCGAGAAGGTCGACGGCGGCTACCGCATCACCGGCCGCAAGATCTTTTCGTCGGGCGCGCCCGCCGGCGATCTTCTGATGACCGGCGCGGTGCTGGAAACCGAGGGCGAGCCGCCGCAGGTGCTGCATTTCGGCATGCCGATGAATTCACCGCAGGTGAAGATGCTCGACACCTGGCGCACGCTCGGCATGCGCGGCACCGGCTCGCACGACGTGCATGATCGACGGCCATGTCGTGCCCGACGCAGGCGTCGCGCTTGAAGCGCAAGGCCGGCGAATGGCATCCGCTGTTCCAGATCATCGCCACCATTGCGTTTCCGCTGGTCTATTCCGTCTATGTCGGCGTCGCCGAAAGCGCGCGCGATATCGCCATCGGCATGGCGAAGAAGCGACAGGGCGGCCATCACCTGCTGATCGCCGCCGGCCACATGGAGACCGAGCTGACTGCGGCGCGGCTCGCGCTCGAGTCGATGCTGGCGGCAACGCGCCTCAATGCGCCGTCCGCCGCGACGGTCAATCAGGTGATGATCGGCAAGCAGCTCGTGACGCGTCATGCGATCGCCGCGGTCGAGCATGCGATGGAGCTGGCCGGCGGCGCGGGCTTCTACCGCTCGGCCGGCTTGAGCGGCGCTTCCGCGACATCCAGGCGGCGCGCTATCACCCGCTGCAGATCGGGACCGCAGGCTGAATACGCCGGCGCGATGGCGCTCGGCCTGCCGATCGACAAGATTTTCTGAAATGGACTTTGCTGTTCCGGCGTGCTTCGGCGCGCCGGAACTGCAGCACTATCGACAGCTCTCATTCGCTCTCTGGCTGTCGCTCAGCAGGACCCCTGTGACGATGTCGCGCGCCGACTGGGCGCACCGTCCGGGAAATCGAAGCGCCTGGCGATGTCGGGCATCGTGTTCACCGCGGCAATGACCGGATTGCTGTCGAGCAAATTTGCGTCGGTCACCAGCGTGGCCGCGAGCGCATTCAGATTGCTGCTCGTTTTTACGTTGCCGACCCATCTGGACAGACGGAGAATTTGACGTGCGCGCGCACGAAGAACGTCGCAATAAGGCTTGTGCATGAAATGACCGGTTGACGAACGCTGCGCCCAACACGTGTCGCGGAATGCGGACACGGGCACCATGCTTCTGAAATGCTGGATGGCGTCGGGCTAACACTTGCGGGGCAGGATGTTCCGCTGCAGCGATCACCGCACTGATTCAGAATCAAGCTGAGTGGTGCCAATTTGGCACGGAACGGGATCGCAGAGGCGCAGGCAGCGCGCGGGCAGTTGCAACTCCTGCCGAGAATTCAACAACCACAGGGGTTATGGATTCCGGGCTCGCGCTTTCAGCGCGCCCCGGAATGACGAGGCCTCATCCTGAGGAGCCGCGAAGCGGCGTCTCGAAGGATGAGGAACGACGATTGCAATTGCAACGACCCCCACCCCCGACCCCTCCCCACAAGGGGGAGGGGTGAAGAGGCGCAGCGAGCCCGGAATGACGCTGCGCGCTACGCCGCCTCGGTGATTGTCTGCGGCGCGCGCATCGGTTTCAGCGCATCGCTCCAGCGCGCGAGTTCGCCGAGCATGGTCCTGGCGCTGGTGTCGATCAGTTCGTGCGATGTGAAGGCGCCCTTGTCGGCGTCCATGTATTGCGGATAATTCGGGATCGGCACGCCTTCCGGCAGCGGCATCATGCGCAGCGTGGTGAGATGGCCCTTGAGCGCCTGCGCGGCACGCAGGCCCCCCGACACGCCGCCATAGCTGACAATGCCGGCGGGCTTATAGTTCCATTCCCTGTGCAGATAGATCAGCGCGTTGGTGAGCGCCGGCGACGGCGCGTAGTCATATTCCGGGGTGACGAACACATAGGCATCGGCGGCGGCGACGCTCGCGCTCCAGGCTTTGGTGTGCGCGTGTTCATATTGCTGCATCATCGGATGCTTCGGCTCGTCATAGACCGGCAGTTTGAAATCGGCGATGTCGACGAGCACCGGATCGAAGGCGCCGTCCGCTCTGGCGAAATCGCTGAACCAGCGGGCGATGACGGGGCCGACGCGGCCGGGCCGGGTCGAGCCGATAATGACGTGAAGCTTGCGGGACACTCGAAGGCTCTCTTTCTGTTGCGACTTGTATGGCGGCCGGCGGCGGCGACGATGCGCGTCAACGCCACCTAGGTCGCGGCATCAAGCGCCGCAAGACGCCACATTTTTGATACTGGGTTACATTCCAGTGCCCCTCACCTCCGCCTTCGATGCGATGAACCGGCGCACGCGCCTTTGTTCCGAAATCTTCCGCCGCCTGCAAACGGAACGGCGCCGTACCCCACGCATTGTCCTGCCGACGGGAGTTGAGGTGATGGACAGGCTTTATCGATTTTTTCCTATCGACGACGAAGGGCATGTTCACAGCACGCCGGAGACGCACGTGTTTGCGTGCGACATGGCGGCGCTGCGCAAGGCCCAGCAGATCAATGGGCGGTTCGATGTCGAGGTATGGGAGGGGCGTCGCCTGATCGGCCTGGTGTCGCGGAAAAACTCGTCGCGGAAAAAAATCGCGTCGTGACGGAACGACAATGAGGGTTTCGCGTTATCTCAACGACGAGGGCGGATGTACCCCTTGTCGTTGAAAGAGCCTCGCGCAGAGATGCCGGGGCTCTCTCGTTATCGGGTGGCATTTACGGTCATTCCGGGGCGCGAGCTATTGCGAGCGAACCCGGAATCCATACTCCGCAGTGCTCGCAACTTCTGCCGAGACGTCAACCAGCACAGGGGCTATGGATTCCGGGCTCAACGCTTCGCGTTGCCCCGGAATGACGGAGCCTTGTCCTAAACACCCGCCAAGCAGCGTCCCGAAATGGAACCGGATGCTGCGCCGATTCAACTCATCGAGCCGATTTTGACGGTGCCTTAACCGTCGCCGCAACATCCTGAGCGCATGGCCGATAACATCTTTCGCTTTCGGACGCTGAAGCACGGCGACCCCGGCGAGAAGCTCAAGATGCTTGCCGAGGACATCGGCACGCCGCGATGGCGCGCGTGGCTGACGCGATATTGGTTTTATTGCGTCGTTGCGATGTGTTTTGCCGCCGGTCTGATCGGCGGACGAGCCTTTTTCTGATGTGTTAAGCATCCGTCGCGAGCTCGCGGCGGCAGCCCGAAAAGCCCGGCAAACAAGGCATTGTCTGCATTCGGGTAAGACAAAATTATGCTTTAAAATTTCTCGCCTGCATTGAACACCAAACCATCAACCGCTCTTCAATCAAAGGGTCCTTAAGTTGGTCCACTGCCGCACGATTGCGCGCAGACGTCCACCGGGGATTCAATGACAGACGTTCGTCACAGACTGGTCGGCCTGCTCGACTATGTCGAACAGGTTGCGCGGCTCGACCAGCGAGCGGCGTTCAGCCTGCGTGACTATCGCCTGCCGGACGGCGCGACGTTTGCTGTTGCGAACACCGAACTTCTCAACGCGCCCGGCGTGACGCTCGATTCAAGCGATGCCGACGGCGCCGTGTGGCTTGAGGTCGCGCGCCCCTCCACGAAGGGAAAATCCGGGAAGGATTCCTCGCGGAAGCCAACCCACGCGCTGTATCAGGCGCTGAACAATCTTTTCCAGAAGATGGAAGCCGGCGACAGCAGCATCGAGCTGGTCTGGGGCATGGGCCTCGTGCGCTGGCAGAAAAATGGACGCACGATCGACCGGCCGCTGCTCGAGCGCCGCATGGAGATCGAACGCGATGAGGCAACTGGCGCGCTGCGCCTGCGCCCGACCAACGCCAACGCCACTTTCGACCTGCGCCCTTACGAAGAACTGGGCTGCCCGAAACTCACCACGCTGGCGACGCTGATCCGCCGCGAGATCCAGCGCGCCGCCAAGAAGGACGGCCTGTCGCCGTTCCTGCGCGACAGCACCGCGCCGATTTTGACGGCGGCAGCGACGCGGCTCGATCCGCGCGGCACGTTCGAGCCCGACACGACATCTCCGCCGCTGGCGCCGCATGATTCCGGCCATCTCGTCATCACCGGCGAAGCCGTGCTGTTCGCGCGGACGCGTTCGAAACAGGCGGCGCTGCAGGACATCGAGGCGCTGCGCGATGCGGCGCTGGACGAAGGCCAGCCCATCGAGGGCCTCGCAAAACAACTGGTCGCCGCGCCGTCGTACCAGACTGAGCCGGCCTTCCATGCCGCGCTTGCGACACCTCTTGCACCGCCTGCCTCCCCCATCGACTGGGGCGAAACCAACGACAATGACGGCAGCAGCGACGACGACGATGACGATTGGGACGAAGAAGAGTTCATGCGCAGCGCTGCGCCGACACAGGCGGCGGCGCAGCCGGCCGCGGTGAGCGTCGACGTGCCCGATGTGTTCTTTCCCAAGCCCTCCAATGACGCGCAGATCGAGATCTGCCGCGCGCTGGCGAGAAGCGACGGGCTTGTGGTGCAGGGACCTCCGGGCACCGGCAAGACGCACACCATCGCCAATCTCGTCAGCCACGCCATGGCGACGGGTCAGCGCGTGCTGGTCGTCTCGCACAAGGATGCGGCGCTGGCGGGCCTGCGCGAGCAGCTGCCGGCCGAGATTCGTCCGCTTGCGATTGCGCTGTTGTCGAGCGAGCGCGAGGGACTGCGCCAGCTCGAGGCCACCATTCGCGAAGTGCAGAGCGACGACGAAGGCACCCTGCCCGGCAAGCGCCGCGCCGCCATCGCGCGCCTCGAATTGCAGCTGTCGCAATACAAGGATCGCATCGCGACCATCGACCGCGAGCTTGAAGCCATCGCCGCGGCGAATGTCGCGCGCATCGGCCCGCGCAACGAGACGCCGGTAGAACTGGCGCAGCGCATCGCGGCCGAACAAGAAACCTATGAGTGGTTCACCGACCGGCCGCTGCACTTTTCGTCTGACGCCGGTTTCGGCGACGACGATCTTGCCGCGCTGGCGGCGGCGCGGGCCAAAGCCGGCGAATTGCTGGATCACAACGGCGCCAGATTGCCCTCGACCGCCGATCTGCCCGACACCGACAAGGTGGTGTCGTGGCACAACGCGCTGATCGCCGCGAGCCGCAATGACGAGGAGGCCGCGCGCGGCCCCGCGCCGTCGCTGCGCGTGACGCAGGATTCCATCGCCGACGCCGAATTGCTGGCGCGCTCGCTCGACGACCTCGCATGGACGCAACAGATCGTGGCGCAGGAGCCGTGGATCGCGCGCTTCCGCGACGGACTGCTGACGGATGCGCGCGACGCCGCCGTGATGACATTGCAGGAGATCGTCTCGGCGCTGGACGCCATCGAACGCCGCCGCGCCACGCTGCGCGGCCGGGCGATCGAATTGCCGACCAGCCTCGCCGACGACCGCGAGCGCGAAATGACGGTGCGCTGGGCCGGCGTGCTCAAGGAGATCGGCGTTGCGCATGACGGCCGCGAGCAGGAAACGCTCGCGCTCGGCCGCAAGCTCGTTCATGCGCGCGAGAAGATTCCCAATCTGCGCAAGCTGCTCGCCGCCATCACCGGGGATTTGGTCAAGTTCGAAGACCTCGCGAAAGACGGCGCGCTGTGCGACGCGCTGGCGCGGCAATTGCGCATCGCCATCGGCACGATTGGACTGGCGTCCGTCGATCAGGACCGCCGCCGGCTGAAGGATCTGTTCGAAGACGACGGCCGGATGTCGGTCTTGACGCGGCAGTTCATCGGCGAAGCCATCGGCAACCCCGCCATTCCCGAAGGCCGGATCAAGCTGTTGTGGAGCGGCGTGCTGCAACGCCTCGACCAGATCAAGGCGCTCAGCGCCGAGTTCGAGATCATCGCAACCGTCACCGGCGCGATTGCCGCAGCCGGCGCGCCCGACTGGGCCAGAAAACTCAGCACAGAGAAAGCCGGCGACGACGACAAGGCGTTGCCGCAGGACTGGCGCGCGGCGTGGGATCATGCCGCAGCACTGGCGGCACTCGCACGCATCGACGTGCAGGGCACGATCACGCGGCTTGTCGCGCGAACGCACCGAGGCCGAGCGCGAACAGCAGGACCTGTTCGGCGCGATCATCCGCGAACGCACATTCTATGAAATCGGCCTGAAATTGTCGCCCGAGACCAAGGCAGCGCTCGTCGCCAGCGTACGCGCACTGGAGCGCACCGAACGCGGCGGCAAGCTTGCAGCCGCGCATCGCCGCAAGGCGCGCGAGGCGATGGCGAAATGTCACGATGCGGTGGCGTGCTGGATCATGCCGACCTGGCGCGTGGCCGAACAGATTCCGGCGGCGTTCGGACAATTCGATCTCGTCATCATGGACGAGGCGTCGCAGTCGGACATCAGCGAATTGCCGGTGCTGCTGCGGGCGAAGAAAGTTCTCGTCATCGGCGACGACCAGCAGATCGGCCCGCGCGCGCCCTTCGTCACACAAGAACAAATCGCCAGGCTGCGCGACCGCACTCTGGGCGAGCTGCCGGCGAGCTTCAAGCGTCATCTGGAGCCGGGCGAAAGCCTGCTCGGCCTGATGCAGGCGGTGTTCCCCGCCGCGCCGGTGACGCTGAAAGAACATTTCCGCAGCGTCGAGCCGATCATTCGTTTCTCGACGCAGTTCTATTCCGATGCGCTGGTGCCGCTGCGCATTCCGACCGCGCGCGACCGCCTCGATCCGCCGCTTGTCGATATCTACGTGCCGCATGGCGTGCAGACGGGCAGGATCAACGAAGCCGAAGCCGATGTCATCGTGGGCGACATCAAGACCGTCATGGCGCAGCCGGAGATGGCGCGCCGCTCGATCGGCGTCATTTCGCTGATGGGCGAGGCGCAGGCCGACTTGATCCGCAGCAAACTGACCGACGCGATCGGCGCCGATGCGATGCGCAGCCACGCGATCCTTTGCGGCGACAGCGCCGCCTTCCAGGGCCATCAGCGCGATATCGTCTATCTGTCGATGGTGACCGGCGCCGCGCACCAGAGCACGCTGACGATGCCGCATCACGCGCAGCGCTTCAACGTGGCGGTGTCGAGCGCGACGGATCGCCTCGTGCTGGTGCGCTCGGTGCAGGCCGACCAGCTCGATCCGAGCGATCTGCGGGCAAGGCTCATCGCGCATTTCGAGAATCCGATGCCGGACGCCGTGATGGCGACGGACGCGCTCACCGCATGCGAAACCGATTTCGAGCGCGAACTGATGGAAGAATTGCTCAAGCGCGGCTATCGCGCGCAGAGCCAGGCCGGGCCGGACGGCTATCGCATCGACCTCGTGGTGGAAGGCGCAAACGGCGCACGGCTCGCCATCGCATGCGATGGCGACCGCGCCAACGAGCGCACCGACCACAATTCCTGGCAAGACGCGATGCGCCGCCAGCGCGCGCTCGAGCGGGCTGGATGGACTTTCTGGCGCGGCTTCGCGCTCGGCTTCGCGCGCAATGCCGACGCGGTGATGGCCGACCTCATCGAGACCCTGTCGCGCATGGGCATCGAGCCCGCGCGCGCCGGCGACGCTGCGCCAAAGCACGGCGCGTTGACGGAACACCGCACGGCGGACGCCGAGATTTCCACCTCCGGCATTTCGATTGCGCCGGACATGGACGACCTCGCGGCAAAGCGCGACCGCGCGAGCCCGGCGACAGCCGGCATCGATATCGGCGACAAGATCGTTCTGCAGTTCTCAGCCGATCAGAAGCGGATCTCGGTCAGGCTGACCGAGGACTCCAACGACCTCGTCGCGGGACGGCTGTCGGTGCGTTCGCCGCTCGGCCGCGCGGTGCTGGGTACCGAGGAAGGCGACGAGATCGAACTCGACGAGACAGACGATGCCGGCAGACCGCGCCGCGTGCTGATCGAGAGCGTCGACAAGAGCGAGCCGCATGTTGCGGAGACGGCGCTGGAAGCGGCGTCGGCGTAAGAAGCGCGAAACGCATCAGCCGAGATCTCATGCCGACACTTGTCATGGCCGGGGTCGCGGCCTCTCGATACGGAAGGCAGTGCCTCCATAAGCGAGATCACCGGGTCACGGCGCTCGCGCGCCGGCCCGGTGATGACAAACCACAGAACAATGACGAGACGTGTTACGCCGCGCCGCGGACAAACGCCTCGCGGCGGCCGGCGATGCGATCGGCGGCGGTGCGCGCGAGATCGAGCGAGTTGGACGCGCAGGTGCGATATTCCAGATCGGCGAAGGGCAGCGGCGGCGTGCCGCGACCGAGCAGCGCGCGCAGACCCGAGCGCTTCGCCGTGAGCGACGACAGCGCCAGTGCGACATTGCCCGACGCATTGAAATCGAACAGCGAGCCGTTGGAGATGCGCCGCACTTCATAGAGGCCGGGACCGATGGGCGCTTCGACATAGCCGCCGCGTTCGGGGTTCGGAAAACGTTTCCAGTTGGACCAGGTGGCCATGCGATAATTGTCCCTGTGCATTCATGTGAGCGCGAACGATCCCGCGCGCAAAATTACCGTTTGAAAGTTCCGGTCGGATCACGCTGACGCGTCGGCAACTGACATTCCGGAAATCACGCAGTTGATGCGTGCAATTCAAGTCACAATGCCAACACGAATGTGGAACTTTCGTGGCGGACCGGCGAGAGCGAAACTGGCAATGATTGCTTCAAATTTGGGGACAAATTGAAAAGCAGAGAGCCAAACAGCGATGCAGCGCGGCTCGATCGAGGCCACGCTGCAATTTGCATCAAGATTTAGGATACGACCCCTTCACCATGCGGCAAAAAAGGGGCAGCGATATCAGGCCGGAACGCGGATGCCGCTCGCCGCCGCAAGCGACTTCAGCGAGGTTTCCGGGCGCGCACCGAGATGCTGGATCACTTCATTGGCGGCGAGACCGCCGAGTTCTCCACAGGAACGGTAAGACGCACCGCGTGCCAGACCGAACAGGAATCCCGCGGCAAACAGGTCGCCGGCGCCGGTCGTATCCACAAGCTTGTCCACAGGGAAGGCCGGCACTGCGACCACCTCGGTGCTGGACGCCACGACACAGCCCTTCTCGCTGCGCGTGACGGCGGCGAGCGCGGCGTCCTTGCGCAACTGCGCCAGTGCGGTGTCGAAATCCGACGTCTCGTAAAGCGCAAGCAATTCGGACTCGTTGGCGAAGACGAGATCGACGGTGCGCGACGTGATCAGTTCGAGAAACTCGGCGCGGTAACGGCCGACGCAGAACGAATCCGACAGCGTCAGCGCCACCTTGCGGCCGGCTGCGTGCGCGACAGTGGCGGCCTTGCGGAAGGCTTCCTTGGCGTTCTTCGGATCCCAGAGATAACCCTCGAGATAGGTGATCGCGGCCGATGCAATCTGTTCTTCGTCGAGATCGCGCGGATGCAGATCCTGCGCCGCGCCGAGATAGGTGTTCATGGTGCGCTCGCCGTCGGGCGTGACCAGCACGAAACAGCGCGCGGTCGCCGGACCGTCGCTCGAGGGCGGCGTGGTGAAGGCGACGCCTCCCGCGCGGATGTCGTGGGTGAAGGATTTGCCGAGCTTGTCGCCCTTGACCTTGCCGACGAACGCCGTGCGGCCGCCGAAGCTCGCCACGCCGGCGATGGTGTTCGCCGCCGACCCGCCGGAGCTTTCAGTCACCGGCCCCATCGCGGCGTAAATCGCCTCGGCGCGCGGCTCGTCGATCAGCGCCATCGATCCCTTGTTCATGCCGTGCTTGGCGAGGAAATCTTCCTCGGTGCGGGCGATGATGTCGACAATGGCGTTGCCGATGCCGAGGACGTCGAAGGCGGTGCTCATGAGGCGGGTTCCCGGTGAGAGAAAGTCGCCGCGACCTAACATGTCCGGGCCAAGGCCAGCAAGGCGTGGGCAAAGATTAGCGCGGCCTAATAGTCGGCGTCACGGCGCGGACTGATCCGGCCGGATCCACCCTCCTTGAACGCCGCGCGGAACGACAGAAAGATGGAGCCTTCGCGCAGGGTCACGATTGCCCGGCAATGACGGGCCGTCATGATTGCCCTGCTACACTGCCCATCCAACAAGCCAGGTTCGTCCCACCCCATGATCCGCTCCTTTGCCACCGTCGGTCTCGGCACGCTCGCCTCGCGGCTGACGGGCTTCGTGCGCGACGCGCTGATCGCGGCGCTGCTTGGCGCGGGCGCGGCGGCGGATGCGTTTTTCGTCGCGTTTCAGTTCGTCAATGTGGTGCGCCGGCTGATCGGCGAAGGCGCGCTGAACGCCGCACTCGTGCCCGCCCTGCTGCGCGAAGACGAGCGCAATGGCGGCGGTGCGGGCGTTCGCCAGCGAAGTGCTGTCGACGCTGACGCTTGCGCTTGTGGTGATCGCGGCGCTGCTCGCCCTGGCAATGCCGGTGCTGGTCTCTTTCATCGCGCCGGGATTCGACGCCGATGCGCGCCTCAGCCTCGCGACGTCAGGCACCTTGATGCTGCCTTATCTTGCTTTCGTCGCGCCGGTCGCGGTGATGATGGCGCGGCTCAACGCACAAGGCCGCTTCGCGCTGGCGGCCTTCACGCCGCTTCTGTTCAACGCGCTGCTGATCGCAGCCGCTGTCGTGCTGCTGGCGATGAAGCGCGAACCGGCTGCGGCGATGCAGGTGCTCGCCGCCGTGATCGGCGTCGCGGGATTGATGCAGGCCGGCGTGCTGGCGCTGCAAGGCCGTCTCGGCGTGAGGCTGAAGCCGCCGCGCTTCGACGCGCGCATGCGGAAATTTCTATGCGACGCGCTGCCCGGCATGATCGCATCCACCGCGCCGCAACTCCTGATGCTGATCGGCGCGGCGTTCGCCTCGTCCATCACGGGCGCGGTCGCATGGCTCTATGTCGCCAACCGCCTGATCGATCTGCCGCTCGGGCTGGTCGGCGTGGCGATGGGCACCGTGCTGGTGCCGCTCGTGGCGCGCGATCAGGACGGCGCACGCCGCGCGGAAATGCGCGCGCTCGAACTCGCGCTCGGACTGACGCTGCCCGCAGCGATGGCGCTCGCGGTGCTGGCCGCACCGATCACGCGCGTATTGTTCGAGCATGGCGCATTCACGGCCCACGACAGCGCGCAGGCGGCGCTGGCACTGGCGCTGCTCGCCATCGGACTGCCGGCGCAGGTGTTGTGCAAGACATGGTCGGCGGCGTTCTTCGGGCGCTCCGACACGACGACGCCGCTTGTCGCCACGCTCGCCGGCATCGCGGTGACGCTGATCGCAGCATTGGCGCTGCGGGGACGCTTCGGTCATGCCGGGATCGCAATCGCCATCAGCCTCGGTGCATGGACGATGGCCGCATGGCTCGGCGTGCGCCTCGCGCGAATCGCAACGCTGGCCGACGCCGACACGCTGCGGCGGCTTTCGCGCATCGGGCTTGCGAGCATCATCATGACGGCGACGCTGATCGCGGGCTTGCGTCAGTTCAGCGCTCAGGCCGGATTTGCGCTGGCCGCGTTGCAGCTTGCGGTGCTGGTCACGGGCGGGCTTGCGATCTATGGCGCGCTGCTGCGCTCGCTCGGTGTGGTGAGCGTTGACGATTTGCGGGCGGCGTTCAGGCGAGAGGGTTAACGCTAAAGGCCCCCCACCCCGTCCACCTGCGCCCATACGGGCTAAGGTGGACGACCCTCCCCACCACGCGCTTCGCGCGCGGGAGGAGGGTAAAAACAGCGGCTTGCCTATCAGCGGCCTGGCGTGGCATCTGGCGCCCACGGTTTTGTCCAAAAGCCGTCTGTCTGACCGGATCATCAGTTGGTCCAAACAACTGGAAAAACAGCCATGGAACGCGTCTTCTCGGGCGTCCAGCCCACCGGCAATCTGCATCTCGGCAATTACCTTGGCGCCGTCGTCAAGTTCGTCGCACTGCAGAACCAGTACTCCTGCCTTTATTGCGTCGTCGACATGCATGCCATCACGGTGTGGCAGGACCCGGCGGAGCTGCGCCGCACGACGCGCGAAGTGACGGCGGCGTTCATCGCCTCGGGCATCGACCCGAAGACAAACATCATCTTCAACCAGAGCCAGGTGATGGAGCACGCGGAGCTGGCGTGGATCTTCAACTGCGTCGCCCGCCTCGGCTGGCTGAACCGCATGACCCAGTTCAAGGAAAAGGCCGGCAAGGACCGCGAGAACGCATCGGTCGGTCTTTACGCCTATCCGAACCTGATGGCGGCCGACATTCTCCTGTATCGCGCCACGCATGTGCCGGTCGGCGAAGACCAGAAGCAGCATCTCGAACTGGCGCGCGACATCGCGCAGAAGTTCAACAACGACTTCGCGGCCACGATCAAATCGACCGGACAGAACGAGAAGCTTCTTTCCCTTGCCGGAGCCGCTGATCGCGGGCCCGGCGACGCGCGTCATGTCGCTGCGCGACGGCACCAAGAAGATGTCGAAGTCGGACCCGTCCGACAATTCGCGCATCAACCTGACCGACGACGCCGACACCATCGCGCAGAAGGTGCGCAAGGCGAAGACCGATTCCGAGCCGCTTCCCGGCGAGGAGAAGGGGCTGGAGCCGCGCCCCGAGGCCGACAATCTTGTCGGCATCTATGCCGCGCTGTCGGGCAAGACCAAGCAGGACGTGCTGACGCAGTTCGGCGGCGGACAGTTCTCGAGCTTCAAGAACGCGCTGGTCGATCTGTCGGTCGAGAAGCTCGGACCGATCGGCGCCGAGATGAAGCGGCTGACACAGGACGACGCCTATATCGACTTCGTGCTGATCGACGGCGCCGACCGCGCGCGCGCGATCGCGGCGGAAACGATGAACAAGGTCCGCGACATCGTGGGTTTCGTTCACAAATAAAGTGACGGAACTCAGCGTTGACGCTTTGCAACGCAATTCTTTGCATCGCCCGTCTTGTCGGCGGGCGTGGCGCCGTGGCAGCATGAGCCCATGAGCGTCAGACGCCGCGCATATGAATCCGGCCACCAGCCGAAATGCCTGGTGGTTGTCGACGACTTGCCGGAATGCGACCGCGCACTCTATTATGCGAGCCGCTTCGCCAAGCGCAGCGGTGCCAGCGTGGTGTTGCTACGCATCATCGCCATCACCGACCGTCATCAGCAATGGCTCGGTGTCGCCGACATCATGCAGGCCGAAGCGCAGGAAGAAGCGTTCGCATCGCTCAACTATGCCGCCGAGCGCGCCACCTCGATTGCGGGCGTTCCGACCGAACGCGCGGTGCGCGAGGGCGACCCGACCGAGCAGATCCTCGACGTGATCGACAAGGACGAGGACATTACCTTGCTCGTTCTGGCGGCGGGATCGAGCCCGGATGGGCCGGGACCGATCATTGCCGGCCTGTCCAAGACCGCAGCCGCCTTCCCGATCCCCGTCGCCATCGTGCCCGGAAACCTCACGGATGAGGACATCGAGGCGCTGACGTGATTTTCACCCTCCCCCTGAAAGGGGGAGGTCGGCGCGAAGCGCCGGGTGGGGGTCACTCGGTAGCAGACAGCAGATATCTCGCCTTCGATGACCCTTCCGCGCTTCGATTGACCCCCACCCCGACCCTCCCCCTTTCAGGGGGAGGGAGAAACAAGCCTTGAAGCAGCGCAAGAAAAGCGCCATTTCTTGGGTCATATCATCCACGCCCGCGCCGGCCTTGAACCGGCGATGAGACGGAGAAACGCCATGTTTATCCAGACCGAAGCGACACCCAATCCCTCGACCCTCAAGTTCCTGCCCGGCAAGGACGTGCTCGGCACCGGCACGCTCGAAATGCGCGATCGCGACGCCGCGGCCCAATCGCCGCTCGCCGTGCGCCTGTTCGACATCGACGGTGTGACCGGCGTGTTCCTCGGCTCCGACTTCATCGCCGTGAGCAAGGGCGAGGAGGACTGGCAGATTCTCAAGCCGCGATTCTCGGCGCCATCATGGAACATTATATGTCCGGCGCGCCGCTGCTCGCGGGCGAGTTGAGCGATGAAGACGACGAGGACGAGTTCTTCGAGGAGAAGGACGCCGACACTGTCGCGACCATCAAGGAACTGATCGAGACGCGCGTGCGCCCGGCTGTGGCGAATGACGGCGGCGACATCACCTTCCGCGGATTTAAGGAAGGCATTGTCTATCTCGACATGAAGGGCGCCTGCGCCGGCTGCCCCTCCTCCACCGCCACGCTTCAGCACGGCATTCAGAATCTGCTTCGCCACTTCGTGCCCGACGTGGTCGAAGTGCGGCCGATGGGCTGAGGATTGTTGTCATTCCGGGACGACACGAAGTGTCGGATCCGGAATCGATAACCCCTGTCTTTCGACTCATGGCCGCAGGGGATATGGATTCCGGGTTCGCTCGCTGCACTCGCGCCCCGGAATGACGAAAGAATTGAGATGCTGATCCTCGCCATCGATACCGCGCTCGAGAATTGCGCCGTCGCACTGCTCGACACCGACAGCTCCGCCATTCTCGCCTCGGAAGCGCAGGCGATGAGCCGCGGCCACGCCGAAGCGCTGATGCCGATGATTGCGCGCGTGATGGACGCAGGCAAAACGGATTTCTTCGCACTCGACCGTATCGCCGTGACCACCGGGCCGGGCAGCTTCACCGGCCTGCGCGTCGGCATCTCGGCCGCGCGCGGCATTGGCCTGGCCGCCAACAAACCCGTCGTCGGCGTCACCACGCTGTCGGCCTATTCGGCGCTGATCGTTGCCGCCAGCAACGATGCGCCGATTGTCGGCCGCGATCGATGCGCGACACGACAACGTCTATTTCCAGGCGGTGAGCGGCAATGGCGCGATGCTGATCCGCCCGCGCGCGGCGCCGATCGACGAGGCGCTGCGCACGACGCGTTTCGGCGCGGCGCATCTCGTCGGCAACGCGGCGCAGATTCTTGCCGACCGCTGGCCCGACGATATGCCGCAGCCCTTGTCTGTCACGCCCGACAAGGCGCCCGACATCAACTGGGTGGCATGGCTGGGCGCGGCCGCGACTGTCGGCAAGGCCCCCGCAAAGCCGTTTTATCTGAAGGCGCCCGACGCCAAGATTCCCGAATTGGCGGCACTGCCGCACCAATAATGATGACATTCCTCGCGCGACTGTTTTCAAAGCCAGCGCCCGTGATCGAACCGGCGCAGATGCGCGATGCGCGTGCCTTCGCCGCGATCCACGGCGCATCCTTCGCGCGCGGATGGGGACAAGGCGAATTCGAGGGCATGCTCGCCGAGCGCAATACGCTGGCGCACCGGCTGCGGCAGGGACGCAGCATCATCGGCTTCATCGTGTCGCGGATCGGCGCGGACGAAGCGGAAATTCTGTCGGTGGCAATCGCCAAGGCCGCGCGCGGACGCGGCCTGTCGCGCGATCTGGTAATGACGCATCTCGGCTATCTCGCCGCGCGCGGCGTGCGCAAGGTGTTCCTCGAAGTGGAAGAAGCCAATGCGCCGGCACGCGCGCTCTATCGCCGCGCTGGATTTGTCGATATCGGACGGCGCGAGGGCTATTATCAGGCCGGCGGCGCGGCCGCGATTACGATGCGCCGCGATATTGGATAATGCGGGCACTGTTTGAGCATGATCTTTTCCGAAAACCGGTCCCCACGTTTCGGGATCATGCTCGCGACCGCCCAGCCTATATGATATGACACCGACCAAGACCCGAAATGACACAACGGCCCTGTCGAAACAGCATGTCGAAGCCCATTGAAAAGAGCGATATCGAAGCGCGGTGCGCCGCCGCCGGCATGCGCATGACCGAGCAGCGCCGCACCATTGCGCGCGTACTCGCCGATGCCGCCGACCATCCCGATGTCGAAGAACTCTACCGGCGCTGCATCGCCGTCGACGACAAGATTTCGATCTCCACCGTGTATCGCACCGTGAAGCTGTTCGAGGATGCGGGCATTATCGAGCGCCACGATTTTCGCGAAGGCCGCGCGCGCTACGAGCAGATCGCCGAGAACCACCACGACCATCTGATCAACCTGCGCACCGGCGAGGTGATCGAATTTACCTCCGACGAGATCGAGAAACTGCAGGCGGAAGTCGCCCGCAAGCTCGGCTACAGGCTGGTGGAACACCGTCTTGAGCTTTATTGCATGCCGCTCGACGACAAGGGCGGCGGGAAGTCGTGAAGCCGTCATTCCGGGGCGCGAGCGAAAGCGAGCGAGCCCGGAATCCATACTCCCGGCGCTAGTGGCTTGCGTTTCGATCCCAATTGAACACAGGGGCTATGGATTTCCGGGTTCGCGCCTGAAGGCGCGCCCCGGAATGACAGCAAACCGCTGGATTTCCGGGCCTTTCCGCTATATTTCAACGCCCATGGATCAGCCCCGCAAGCTGCATATCAAGTCCTATGGCTGCCAGATGAATGTCTACGATGCGCAACGCATGGTGGACACGCTGGCGGCGGAGGGATTCAGCGAGACCGCCGACGCCGATGAGGCCGATCTCATCATCCTCAACACCTGCCACATTCGCGAGCGCGCCTCCGAGAAGGTCTATTCCGAACTCGGGCGGCTGAAGAAGCAGAAGGACGAGGCCGCCAAGCACGGACGCACGCTGACGGTGGCCGTCGCCGGTTGCGTGGCGCAGGCCGAGGGCAAGGAGATCGCGCGCCGCGCGCCGGTTGTCGACGTGATCGTCGGGCCGCAGAGCTATCATCGCCTGCCGGATCTGCTGGCGCGCGCCAAGCGCGACGGCCGCGCCGTCGACACCGAATTTCCGGCCGAAAGCAAATTCGAACAACTCGCGGCCCCGAAGCGCGAGGCGATCCGCGCGCGCGGCATCTCTGCGTTTGTCACCATTCAGGAAGGCTGCGACAAATTCTGCACCTTCTGCGTGGTGCCTTACACGCGCGGTTCGGAAGTCTCGCGGCCCGTGACGACGATCGAGACCGATGTGCGCCGTCTTGTGGATGCCGGCGTATGCGAGGTGACGCTGATCGGCCAGAACGTCAACGCGTTCCATGGCGAAGGCCCCGACGGCCGGTCATGGTCGCTGGCGAAGCTGCTGCATCGCATGGCCGAGATACCGGGCGTAAAGCGACTGCGCTACACCACAAGTCATCCCAACGACATGGATGACGATCTGATGAATGCGCATCGCGACCTCGCCGCGCTGATGCCGTTCGTGCATCTGCCCGTTCAGTCCGGCTCCGACCGGATCCTGTCGGCGATGAACCGCAAGCACACGGCAGCCGATTATCGCCGCGTGATCGACAAATTCCGCAAGGCCCGCCCCGACATCGCGTTTTCCTCCGATTTCATCGTCGGGTTCCCGTCGGAAAGTGAAGAAGACTTCGCAGCGACGCTCGCGCTGGTGCAGCAAATCGGTTATGCTTCGGCATATTCGTTCGCCTATTCGGCGCGGCCGGGAACGCCTGCGGCGGAGATGGAGGAGACGGTCACGAAAGCCGTAATGAATGAGCGCCTGATTCGATTGCAGGCCGCTATCGACGCCGAACAGGCGAAGTTCAACGACGCCTGTCTCGGACGCACGCTCGACGTGCTGTTCGAGCGCGCCGGACGCGACGCGGGCCAGATGGTCGGCCGCTCGCCTTATTTGCAGCCGGTGCATATCAACGCGGGCGACGAGATCGCCGGACAAATCCATCCCATCACCATCGACACAATTCATCGCTACAGCCTGTTCGGCTCGGCACCCAAGCGTGCGCGCGTCGACACACCCCTTGCGACAGGAGCCTGAGCCTTTGGCGAAGACCGGTTCGGACAACACGTCGATCAAGCAGGCCAAACCCCCGATCGTAGCCGTGCGCGAAGAGGATGCGCCCGAAGCGCAGATCATGCTCGACTTCGACGACAACCGTTCGGCCTCGGTGCTGTTCGGCCAGTACGGCCAGAACATCGCGCTGGTGGAACGGCGTCTGGGCGTCGTCATCGATCAGCGCGGCAATCAATTGACCATCGCCGGATCGCGCGACGGCTCGGAGGCGGCGCGCCGCGTGCTGGAGCAGCTTTACGAACAGGCCACGCGCGGCCAGGAACTGGCGACCGGCGATGTCGAGGGCGCGATCCGCGCCGTGATCGCACAGGGCTCGCTGTTCGACTTCGATCCGAAGACCGCGCCGGCTGCGTTCGAGGAAATGCAGCTGCGCAAACGCCCCGTGCGCGCGCGCACCGCCGCGCAGGATGCGTATATTCGCGCGCTGAAGCGCCACTCGCTGACTTTCGGCATCGGCCCCGCCGGCACCGGCAAAACATGGCTCGCGGTCGCGCAGGCCGTGCAGATGTTCGAGCGGCGCGAAGTCGATCGCATCATCCTGTCGCGGCCCGCGGTGGAAGCCGGCGAACGGCTGGGCTTCCTGCCCGGCGACATGCGCGAGAAGGTCGATCCTTACTTAAGGCCGATCTACGACGCGCTCTACGATCTGATGGACGCGCGCATCGTCGAACGCGCGCTGCAATCCGGCGAGATCGAAATCGCGCCGCTCGCCTTCATGCGCGGACGCACGCTGACCAACGCCGCCGTCATTCTCGACGAAGCGCAGAACACCACCGCGATGCAGATGAAGATGTTCCTGACACGACTGGGCGAGAACTCGCGCATGATCGTGACCGGCGATCCGAGCCAGATCGATCTGCCGAACGGAATGACCTCCGGTCTCGTTGAGGCGACGCGGCTTCTGAAGGATATCGAGGGCATCGGCATGGTGACGTTCTCGGCCGAGGACGTGATCCGCCATGAACTCGTGGCGCGCATCGTCGCGGCCTATGACAAGGCCGGGCCGACGCGAAAACCATGATCGACATCGATATCGTGACCAATGCGGACGGCTGGGACGCCCTGCCCGACGCCGTGAACGTGATCCATCGCGCCGTGGCGGCTGCCGCCGCGCAACAGGGACTTGCCGGCGACGTGACGGTGGTTCTGAGCGACGACGAGGAAATCCGCGCGCTCAACCGCGACTGGCGCGGCTTCGACAAGCCGACCAATGTGCTGTCGTTTCCCGCCGCGCCCGTGCCCGGCAACGACGATCAGCCGTCCCTCGGCGATATCGTGCTGGCCATCGAGACGGTGCAGCGCGAGGCGGCTGAGGAAGGCAAGGCCTTGGCCGACCATGTCAGCCATCTGGCCGTCCACGGCCTCCTCCATCTGGCCGGCCACGACCACGATACGGACGAAAAAGCGCAGGCAATGGAAGAGCTTGAGCGCCAAATCCTGGCCGGGCTCGGAGTTGGCGACCCTTACGGTCCCAATTGAGCTCAGAGCCTTTTCCGCTTTGATGGAATCAAAGCGGGGCTCTAACTTTCTGATTTGACGCGTTTTCTTCATGCGAACCGGTACCCACTTCGCTCGAAAACGCTCTATAAAGCAGCGGCAATGCCCGATTCTGACGATTTATCCGCGAATTCATCCAACCTGCCCGTGCCGGTGACGCCGGAAGAGCCCCAAGGCACGCGCGAGCGGTGGCTGACGCGCGCGCTGCGCTCGCTGTTCGGCTGGCAGCCGGGCTCGATGCGCGCCAATCTCGAAGTGATGCTCGACGCGAGCACGCCGGGCGACGCCGGACTTCTCCACCGGCGAGCGCACCATGCTGCGCAACATCCTTGCATTGAGAGAACGCCGCATCTCCGATCTGATGGTGCCGCGCGCCGACATCATCGCCGTGCGGCAGGACATTTCCCTGGGCGAGCTGATCCGCGTGTTCGAGAGCGCCGAGCATTCGCGCCTCGTTGTCTATGAAGGCACGCTCGACAACCCGCAGGGCATGGTCCACATCCGCGACCTCATCGGCTACATGACGGTGCGCGCCAGCGTCGATGCGAAGGTCAACGCCAAGCGCAAGAAGCCGTTCCCGGCCGATCTCGATCTGCGCGCCGTCGATCTCGCCAAGACGCTGGACGACGCGCGCATCGTGCGCAAACTGCTCTACGCACCGCCGTCGATGCCGGCGATCGACCTGCTGGCCAAGATGCAGGCGATGCGCATTCATCTGGCGCTGGTTGTCGACGAATATGGCGGCTCCGACGGCCTCGTCTCCATCGAGGACATCGTCGAGGAAGTCGTCGGCGAGATCGACGACGAGCACGACAGCGAAGAAGCGCCGCAGGTGGTCAAGCAACCCGACGGCTCGTTCATCGCCGATGCGCGCGCGAGTCTCGAAGACGTCGCCGCCGTGGTGGGCCCCGATTTTGCGCCGGGCGAAGAAGCCAGCGACGTCGATACGCTGGGCGGCTACCTCGTGTCGCTGGCGCAGCGGCTGCCGTTGCGCGGCGAAGTGATCGCCGGACCCGCCTCCTTCGACATCGAAGTGCTCGACGCCGATCCGCGCCGGGTGAAGCGGCTGCGCATCGCCAAGCGCAAGGAAGCGCCGACGCGCGCGCGACGTCGCGACTCTGCGACCGAAGCCGCGACTGGCGACGCCGCCGCCAAACCGACGACGTCCGGAAATCCGGCGGAGCGTTCATGACGTTGAAGCGCTTCGCCCATGCCGTCGTGCTGGCTTATGGGTTCAGGCGTCTGGCTATTGCGTTTGTGGCGGGCGCCGTCTCCGTGCTGGCGATGGCGCCGTTCAATATCTGGCCGGTGCTGTTCGTCACCTTCCCTGTGGTGGTGTGGCTGATCGACAGCGCGGGCGCAGGCCGCCTCGGGCCGGTGCCGACCGCGGCCGTCACCGGCTGGTGGTTCGGATTCGGATATTTTTTCGCCGGCCTCTACTGGATCGGCAACGCGTTCCTCGTCGATGCGCAGATCTTCGGCTGGCTGTTGCCGTTCGCGGTGACCGCACTGCCCGCGGGGCTGGCATTCTTCATGGCGGCGGGGTTTGCGCTGGCGCGCGCGCTGTGGACCCGCGACGCCTCGCGAATCCTGTCTTTGGCCATCGCGCTGACGGCAGCTGAGTGGCTGCGCGGGCATATCCTCACGGGTTTTCCCTGGAACGCGCTCGGCCATGCGCTGTCGACGCCGCCGGTGATGGCGCAAAGCGCTTCGGTCATCGGCCTGTGGGGGCTGACTTTTATTTCGGTCGCCGTGTTCGCGAGCCCGGCTGTGCTCGCCGACGACACGGCAACGACGCGGCAGCGCTGGCTTCCGTTCGGCCTGGCGCTCGTCGCGCTCGCGCTCATGGCGGGGTTCGGCGCGCAACGCATTCTCATGACGCCGATCGGCACCGTCGATGGCGTGAAGCTGCGCATCATGCAGCCCAATCTGCAGCAGGACGTGAAATTCAACTACGGCGCCAAGGCCGAGGTGATGCGGAAATATCTGGCGCTGTCGGATCGCGACACCGGACCGCAATCGCGCGGCGTGCGCGACTCGACCATCCTGATCTGGCCGGAATCCGCGTTTCCGTTTTTCCTTGCGCGCGAACCCGAAGCGCTGGCGCAGATCGCCGACCTGTTGCCGACCGGAACGATCCTGATCACCGGTGCGGTGCGCCCGCCGACGAGCGCGCCCGGTGCGCCGATCAGCCGCGCCTACAATTCAATTTACGTGATCGATCATGACGGCACGATCATCTCGACTTACGACAAGCTGCATCTGGTGCCGTTCGGCGAGTATCTGCCGTTCCAGGCGGTGCTCGAAAAAATCGGCCTGATGCAACTGACCAAAGTGCAAGGCGGATTTATTCCCGGTGATCGCCGCCGCACCATTTCGCTGCCGCGCGCACCGCGTGTGTTGCCGCTGATCTGCTACGAAGTGATCTTTCCCGGCGAAGCCTCGACGCGCGACGATCGTCCCGGATGGATCGTCAACCTGACCAATGACGGCTGGTTCGGAATAAGCCCCGGCCCGTATCAGCATCTGCAGCAGGCGAGGCTGCGGGCCATCGAGGAAGGGCTGCCGATCGTGCGGGCCGCCAACACCGGAATCTCGGCGGTGATCGATCCGCTCGGACAGATCACGGGACAGATCGCGCTTGGCACCGAGGGCGTGCTGGACGCGAGCCTGCCTCAAGCCTTACCCTTGACACTGTACACACGTTTTGGTGATTTTCCGCTCGCCGCCGCCATGGTGATTTGCACCCTATTCGTTTGGAAACGGCGGCGCTTTTCCCGAAAGTTATAATCGCAATCGTCTCTTTTCAGATTGTCTTTGAAAGTATTTGCAGCGAGTCCCATCAAGTATTGATCGCTAGAAAGACATTTTCAGCCGAAGGAAATCCTTCGTTGCTGAGTTCCAGGTGAGATCTTCTCGCCCGCGGGCGTCACTACAGTCGATTCCTGCGTGAATACAGTTCCGAGCTAAATTGCGAACGAGTTCGCAAGATGGCGCGGGCGGCAACCCTAGGCTGTTAGGTCATACTGATGCCATTGACGGATTTGCGAATACGCCCTATCCGCTAACTTGCATTGCTTACTTTTCCTGATTTTCGGCAGAGGTGAAGGGGACCCCCGATGTCGACTAAGGCGCCTAATCCAGTCGACCGGTATGTCGGCAGCCGCGTGCGCATGCGGCGCATCATGCTTGGCATGAGCCAGGAAAAACTCGGCGAAGCGCTGGGGCTGACCTTTCAGCAAGTGCAGAAGTACGAAAAGGGCACCAATCGCGTTGGCGCCAGCCGGTTGCAGCAGATTTCCGACATCCTCCAGGTTCCCGTGTCGTTCCTGTTCGAAGGCGCGCCGGTTGAATCGGGCGTCGATTACACCAACGGCAAACCGCCCGCGCCGGATTATGTGTCGGAGTTCCTTGCAACCACCGAGGGTATCGCGCTGACGCGCGCCTTCACCCGGATCGAGGACAGCCGCATGCGGCGCTCAATCGTGGAACTGGTCGAACAGATCGCCAGCACGCATCGCGCCAACGGCGCCGACACCAAGGCCTGAAGCGGCCTCACTCACCCTAATCGATATGCGGCCGCGACTTTCTATTTCCAGTTGCAGCGTCCCGCATTATGCATGCGCGATCATTCAAGCGCGTGCGGCATGACAGACACTCCTCACAACCAGACGTCGTTCTACGGCCGCCGCAAGGGACACCCGCTGCGGAGCCATCAGGCCGACCTGATCGGCAATCTGCTGCCGCATCTCTCGGTGCAGGCCGACGACGTCGCCGATCCCGCGACGCTGTTCAGCGACGGCACAAACGAATTCCGTCTCGAGATCGGCTTCGGCGGCGGCGAGCATCTCGCGGCGGAAGCAAAAGCGTATCCGCATTCCGGCTTCATCGGCTGCGAGCCTTACGTCAACGGCATGGCCAAGGCGCTCGCGCTGATCGAAGCAGACAACATCGCCAATATTCGCCTGTTCGCAGGAGACGCGGCCGAGCTTCTTGCAAAATTTCCCGATGCATCGCTGGCTCGTGTCGATCTGATCCATCCCGATCCGTGGCCCAAGCGGCGGCACTGGAAGCGGCGCTTCGTGCAGGACGCAACGCTGAAAGAACTGGCGCGCGTCATTCGCAAAGGCGGCACGTTCCGCTTCGTCACCGATATCGACGACTATGCCGGCTGGACGCTGGCGCATCTGGCGCGCGCGGACGGTTTTCGCTGGCGCGCGGAGCGCGCAGACGATTGGCGAAAGCCCTGGCCCGGCTACACAATGACGCGCTACGGCCGCAAGGCCGAACGCGAAGGACGGCGCGCGGTGTATCTGGTGTACGACAGGGTGTAGCGGTGGACTCGTCCTCATCCTGAGGAGCCATGCGCACGCATGGCGTCTCGAAGGATGAGGCCTCATTGGTTCGAGACGCGCGGCCTTGCCGCGCTCCTCACCATGAGGAGCAAGCCTCTACGGCCGCGCCTGCCAGAAGCCGAGCACGCGCTGCGCCGTCACCAGATCCATTTGCTCGAACGCCGACTGCGTCTCTGCAATATCCGTCGAAGAAGGCGAGCGCATCGGCCCAAGCCGCAACGCCAACAGGGTGCGCACCGTGGACCAGTCGAACGCCAGCGCCCTGCACAAAATCAGAATCGAATCCGGACGTGCATTCGCCATCATGCGATCGGCATTGGCGATCGGCATGCCTGTCATGGCGGCCAGCGCCACGACGGCCTCCTCATATTTGTGTTCGCGCGCAAAGCCCTGCAACACGGCTTCATTGAGCTCACCCGACGCATGCAGATCGAGCACGATGCGTTGCGCGACCGTAAAATCGCGCTCCACCGTCTCGAGTTTCGGCGGGCCGGATACGGCGACGATGATATCCTCGACATCGGTGCGGCGCTCCGGCGCAATGCCGGCGAGCACGCCCTGCCGCACCATATCGACCGCGGCGATCAGAAGACGCTGCAGATAGGGACGCGGCAAATCCGTGCGCTGGCCGACTGCGATCCCAAGCGCAACATCCGCAGAGGCGCGCTTGACCAGCGTGTTGAAGCCGTGATCGGAAAATTCGGCGGTTGAATTGGCGGCGAGTTCGCGCACCACTTCACGATCGCCGCGCCGCAGGATCACCTCGGTCACCGGCGCCGACAACGCGCGACGGCCGGAGATCGCAAACAGATGCTGCTGTCCACGCATGCGCGCGATCTCGATCAGCGTGTCCTCGTCGAGGTGCGCAGAGTGCTGAAGCACGGGTGCTGCGACCGTGATCTCGGCATCGCGCGCGAACGCGGCGATCAGCGTCGGCGGTGCGTTGGCAATCGGCGCCAGACGCGCGGCCAGATCGGCGCGAACGCGCAATTCGGTTTCCGCGACGATGCCGAGCAGCAACTGATCGAACAGTTCGATCTGCTCGGCGCTGAAGCGATCCGCACCGGCGGCGAACAGATTGGCGATATGCGCCGCAAGCTCGCCGCGCTTTTGGGGAGCGGCCCGGCGCAGTGCATTCTGAATTTCGGGGATCAAGGCGTGTGCGGCCGACATCGGCACCCTTCCAGCAGCCCCGGACGGTAAGGGAGTGGCGTGAAAGAAGGGTTATGGGGGTTCCCGGTCGCTCACGGCCCATCCGTGGGCCCGCCCGAAGGCCCCATTGGGGCCCGTTTTGGCCCCGTTTGGCCCGTGTTGAGCCCTGCCGGGGCGCCTTCACCCTTGCCGAAATCGCCGTAAGCGGCTATATTCCGGGCTGCTTGTGGTTTCTCATAACGGTCGGTTTGATCCGATCGCCTATTGAGAGTGGGCCCCCCCGGGACCCGCTCTTTTTTATTACCAAAATCACCCCGGGCCCGCAGCAAAACGCATCTACAAACCGCGATTTACAATGGCTGACACCACCTCAGACCTTTTGAACGAACCGCGCCTGGTCATCGAACCGGGGGTCGCCGCACGCGTCGTCGCCGTGGCCGAGCCCGTGCTCGGCGGCATGGGCTATCGCCTGGTGCGCGTGAAGGTGAGCGGCGAAGCCGGCTGCACGGTTCAGATCATGGCCGAGCGCCCCGACGGCACGATCCTGATCGAAGATTGCGAGGCGATCTCGCGCGCGCTGTCGCCGGTGATGGATGTCGCCGATCCGATCGACAGCGCCTACCGGCTGGAAATTTCGTCGCCCGGCATCGACCGGCCGCTGGTCCGCCGCTCGGATTTCGAGCGTGCCATGCGGCCACATCGTCAAGGTCGAGATGTCGCAGATGCATGCGGGTCGCAAGCGTTTCCGCGGCACCATCGAAGGCATCGAAGGCGACGCCGTGCGGATCCTGCGCGACGACGCCAAGGCCGATGACGAGAAATCCGTGCTGCTGCCGATGGACGACATTTCCGAGGCGCGACTGGTGCTGACCGACGAACTGATTGCGGAATCGCTGCGCAAGAGCAAACAGGCCGAGCGCGCAGCGCTGGGCGAAGCCGCGCAGGACGACACCGAGACGAACGACGAATCCGGACATCGCGCGCATCCCGCGCCCAAACAAAACCACCCGCGCAAGCGGGCCAAGGCTTGATCGAATAAGGCCTAACTGAAGGAGACTGACATGGCTGTCAGCGCCAACAGACTCGAACTGCTGCAGATCGCCGACGCTGTCGCGCGCGAGAAATCGATCGACCGCAGCATCGTCATCGCCGCGATGGAAGACGCCATCGCCAAGGCGGCCCGCTCGCGCTACGGCTCCGAGACCGACGTGCACGCCGAGATCGACACCAAGACGGGCGAGCTTCGGCTGTCGCGCCACATGCTGGTGATCGAGCAGGTCGAAAACTCCTCGAACCAGATTTCGCTGCTCGATGCGCGCAAGCTCAACCCCGGCGCCCAGGTCGGCGACACCATCGCCGACACGCTGCCGCCGCTCGAATACGGCCGCATCGCCGCACAGTCGGCCAAGCAGGTGATCGTGCAGAAGGTGCGCGAGGCCGAGCGCGACCGCCAGTATCAGGAATTCAAGGATCGCATCGGCGATATCGTCAACGGCGTCGTCAAGCGCGTCGAATACGGCAACGTCGTCGTCGATCTCGGCCGCGGCGAAGCCATCGTCCGCCGCGACGAGATGCTGCCGCGCGAAGTGTTCCGCAACGGCGACCGCGTGCGCGCCTATGTGTACGACGTGCGCCGCGAAGCCGCGCGGCCCGCAGATCTTCCTGTCGCGCACGCATCCGCAGTTCATGGCCAAGCTGTTCGCGCAGGAAGTGCCGGAAATCTATGACGGCATCGTCGAGATCAAGGCGGTCGCCCGCGATCCGGGTTCGCGCGCCAAGATCGCCGTGATCTCGCGCGACTCCTCGGTCGATCCGGTCGGCGCCTGCGTCGGCATGCGCGGCTCGCGCGTGCAGGCCGTGGTCAACGAATTGCAGGGCGAGAAGATCGACATCATTCCGTGGTCGCCCGACATCGCCACCTTCGTCGTCAACGCGCTGGCGCCGGCGGAAGTCGCCAAGGTCGTGCTCGACGAAGAGCGCGAGCGTATTGAAGTTGTGGTGCCCGATACCCAATTGTCGCTGGCCATCGGACGGCGCGGCCAGAACGTGCGCCTCGCCTCGCAGCTGACCGGCTGGGATATCGACATTCTCACCGAGCAGGAAGAGTCCGAGCGCCGCCAGGCCGAGTTCGAAAATCGCACGCGTCTGTTCATGGACACGCTCAACGTCGACGAAGTGGTGGGCCAGCTGCTCGCCTCCGAAGGCTTCACCTCGGTCGAGGAACTGTCGCTGGTGGATCCGAAGGAAATCGCCGGCATCGAAGGCTTCGACGACGAGACCGCGACCGAACTGCAGGGCCGCGCGCGCGAATATCTCGAGAAGCTCGAGGCCGAACTCGACGCCAAGCGCCAGGAACTCGGCGTCGACGACGCACTCAAGACCGTGCCGGGCGTCACGCTGCCGATGCTGGTCAAGCTCGGCGAAAACGACGTGAAGACGATCGAGGATCTCGCCGGCTGCGCCACCGACGATCTCGCCGGCTGGACAGAGCGCAAGGAGGGCGAGAGCACGCGTCACGCGGGCTTCCTCGATGGGCTCGACCGTGTCGCGCGAGGAGGCCGAGCAGATCATCATGCAGGCGCGCGTCGCCGCCGGATGGATCAACGAAGCCGATCTCGCTCAGCCTGAGGAAGAAGCGGTCGAGGCCGAGGCCGAGGCTGAAGTCGAACCCCAGACGGGGCTGTGAGAACTTTTGACGAGAGCCTGATCTCCGAAACCGGCTTGCGCCTTTCGGGATCATGTTCAGGAGACCATTATCGGAATGCACGCTGTCGCCACGACCGATGACACCGATGCCGGACCGCGCCAGAAGGCGCGGGCCGAGCGGATGTGCGCGTCAACGCGTCAGGTGCGCCCGGTCGAGGAACTGATCCGCTTCGTCGTCGCGCCCGACGGCGCGGTGGTGGCGGACCTCAAGCGAAGCCTGCCCGGCCGCGGATTGTGGCTGACGGCGTCGCGACAGGTCATCACGGACGCCGCCAAGCGCGGCGTTTTTGCCAAGGGATTCAAGCGCGAGGTCAAAGCCGACGCCGTCTTTGGCGGACGAAACCGAACGGCTTCTGATCAGGAGCCTGATCGATTCACTCGCCATGGCCGGCAAGGCCGGGGTGGTGCTGTCGGGCTTTTCCAAGGTCGAGGCGGCCCTGGAGCGTGGCGAGGCGGTGGCCCTGATCCATGCCTCCGACGCCGCCCCTGACGGCGTTCGCAAGCTAAACGCCGTGGTTCGGCGTGAATCCGTTAGCCATTCCGGGGATTTGCCGGTGGTAACAGAACTTGCTTCGGTGCAATTGGATTTGGCATTGGGCCGGTCAAATGTGATACATGCTGCCCTGCTCGCGGGCCCGGCGGGCAATACGTTTCTCAAGCGTTGCGAAAGTCTCGCCCGGTTCCGGACCCCGGACGGCGAGGCGTCACAATCGGGCATGATAGGACGAGTTAGGAATCTGAATGGCTGAAACGAAAAACCCCGGCGACAAAACGATCAGCGTTGGCGCCAAGACCCTGTCGCTCAAGCCGCGCACGGATGCCGGCACGGTGCGGCAGAGTTTCAGCCATGGCCGCACCAAGCAGGTCGTCGTCGAGAAGGTGGTGAAGCGCCGCCTGCCCGGCGACAAGCCCGAGGTTGAGAAGGTTGTTGCAAAGCCGGCGGCGAAAGCCGCGGCTCCTGCCGCCGCTCCCGCGAAGCCCGCCACGACCGCGAAAACTGCGGCTCCCGCCGCGTCCACGACAGCACGTGCGCGTCCTGCACCGCCGGCCGCCGATCCGCGCGCCTCGGGCGTCGTGCTGCGCACACTCGACCGACGAAGAGCGCAATGCGCGCGCCAGCGCGCTCGCCGACTCGCGCGTGCGCGAAGCCGACGAACGCCGCCAGGCCGAAGCAGACGCCAAGCACCGCGCCAGCAAGGAAGGCATCGAGCAGGCCGAGCGCGACGCCGCCGAAGCGCGCAAGCGCGAGGAGGACGAGCGCCGCCGCCACGACGACGAGACCAAGAGAAGGCCGACGAAGTCGCCAAGAAGCGCTTCGGTGAAACGACAACGACGACCCCGGGCACCACCGCACGACCGACGGCGACCGCCGCCGCGCCCGCGAGCCGTGCCGTTGCCGCCGAACCCGATGAAGATGACGGTCCGCGCCAGGTGCGCCGTGGTCCCGGCGGCGCCGTGCGCCCCGTGATCGCGCCGAAGCCGACCGCCAAGCCCGCGCCCGCCAAGCAGCGCGGCCGCCTGACGCTCGTCACCGCGCTCACGCGCCGACGAAGTGCGCGAGCGCTCGGTCGCCTCGTTCCGCCGCCGCACCCAGCGCCTCAAGGGCCACGCGTCGAACGAGCCGAAGGAAAAGCTGATCCGCGACGTGACGATCCCGGAAGCGATCACCATTCAGGAACTCGCCAACCGCATGGCCGAGCGCGCGGTCGACGTCATCCGCCTGCTGATGAAGCAGGGCCAGATGGTGAAGATCACCGACGTGATCGACGCCGACACCGCCCAGCTCGTCGCCGAGGAAATGGGCCACACCGTTCGCCGCGTCGCCGAAGTCCGACGTCGAAGAAGGCCTGTTCGACATCGCCGACGATCCGGCCGACGCTCGTGCCGCGCCCGCCGGTCGTGACCGTCATGGGCCACGTCGATCACGGCAAGACCTCGCTGCTCGACGCGCATCCGCTCGACCAACGTCGTCTCCGGCGAAGCCGGCGGCATCACCCAGCACATCGGCGCCTATCAGGTGACCTCGCCGCCGGGCGGCAAGATCACCTTCATCGATACGCCGGGCCACGCCGCCTTCACGCGCGATGCGCGCCCGCGGCGCCAAGGTCACCGACATCGTCGTGCTGGTGGTCGCGGCCGACGACGGCGTCATGCCGCAGACGGTCGAAGCCATCAATCACGCCAAGGCGGCGAAGGTTCCGATGATCGTCGCCATCAACAAGATCGACAAGCCCGACGCCAAGCCCGAGCGCGTGCGCACCGAACTGCTGCAGCACGAGGTGCAGGTCGAATCGCTCGGCGGCGACGTCGTCGACGTCGAGGTCTCGGCCGACCAAGAAGATCAATCTCGACAAGCTGCTCGAGATGATCTGCGCTGCAGGCCGAAATCCTCGATCTCAAGGCCAATCCAGACCCGTCCGGCCGAAGGCACCGTGATCGAAGCCAAGCTCGATCGCGGCCGCGGCCCGGTCGCCACCGTGCTGGTGCAGCGCGGCACGCTGCATGTCGGCGACATCGTCGTCGCCGGCGCCGAATGGGGCCGCGTGCGCGCGCTCGTCTCCGACACGGGCGAGACCGTCAACGAGGCCGGCCCTTCGGTGCCGGTCGAGGTGCTCGGCTTCACCGGCACGCCGGAGGCCGGCGATCGCCTCGCGGTGGTCGAGAACGAAGCCCGCGCCCGCGAAGTCACCGATTACCGCGCCCGCCAGAAGCGCGAGAAGTCCGCCGCGCGCGCCACCGGCATGCGCGGCTCGCTCGAGCAGATGATGGCGCAGGTCAAGACCAGCGGCCGCAAGGAATTCCCGCTGGTCATCAAGGCCGACGTGCAGGGTTCGCTCGAAGCCATCATCGGCTCGCTCGAGAAGCTCGGCACCGACGAAGTCGCCGCCCGCGTGCTGCATGCCGGCGTCGGCGGCATCTCGGAAGTCCGACGTGACGCTGGCGGAAGCCTCCGGCGCGCGCGATCATCGGCTTCAACGTGCGCGCCCACAAGGAAGCGCGCGAGGCGGCCGAGCGCGACGGCATCGAAATCCGCTACTACAACATCATCTACGACCTCGTCGACGACGTGAAGAAGGCGATGTCCGGCCTGCTGCGCGCCGACGCTGCGCGAAACCATGCTCGGCAATGCGCAGATCCTCGGAGATCTTCAACGTCTCCAAGGTCGGCAAGATCGCCGGCTGCCGCGTCACCGACGGCAATGTCGAGCGCGGCGCCAATGTGCGCCTGATCCGCGACAACGTCGTCATCCACGAAGGCAAGCTGTCGCAGCTCAAGCGCTTCAAGGACGACGCCAAGGAAGTGACCGCCGGCCAGGAATGCGGCATGGCCTTCGAGAACTACCAGGACATGCGCGCCGGCGACGTCATCGAGTGTTACCGGGTGGAGACGATTCAGCGCTCGCTGTGAGTCCAAATCTCACAGCGCAGTTCTGATCCAAGCCTCATCCTTCGAGACGCGCTCACAGCCGCTCCTCAGGACGAGGCATGCAGCACTGAACTCAGCCTCATGGCGAGGAGCGCGGCATCGCTGGCAAGTACGACGCCGCGCAGACAATGGCCCGGCGCTGTGAGACGAACGGAGATGTCACGGCAAGCAAGAACACGCCAAGCGCGAAAGCCGCGCGAGCCAGCCCGGCCCGTCGCAGCGCCAGTTGCGCGTCGGCGAACTGGTGCGCCACGCCATCGCCGAGATGCTGTCGCGCGGCGACGTGCATGATCCGGTGCTCGAAGGCCATCTCATCACCGTGCCCGAAGTGCGCATGTCGCCCGACCTGCGGCTCGCGACCATCTACGTCATGCCGCTCGGCGGCCGCGACGCCGAGGAAGTCGTGGTCAGGCGCTCGAGCGCAACAAGAAGTTCCTGCGCGGCGAGGTCGCCCATCGCGTCAACCTGAAATTCGCCCCCGACATCCGCTTCCGTCATCGACGAACGATTCGACGAAGCCGAGCGCATCGAGAAGCTGCTGCGCACGCCCGCGGTGCAGCGCGATCTCGACCACCAAGCCGGACGACGACCAATTGACAATGAACGAATCAGATCCCGAGTCCGGCGCTCGTCATCGACGTGACGCCCGAGACCGCTGCCGCCGATTCCTCGCAGCAGCGCGGCGGGCAGAAGCAGAAGCAAGCGGCCGAAAGCGCGACGTGCACGGCTGGGTGGTGCTCGACAAGCCGGTCGGCATGACCTCGACCCACGCGGTCGGCGTCATCAAGCGGCTGTTCACGGCCAAGCGCGCCGGCCACGCCGGCACGCTCGATCCGCTCGCCTCCGGCTGCCTGCCGATCGCGCTCGGCGAGGCGACCAAGACCGTTCCCTTCGTCATGGACGGCCGCAAGCTCTATCGCTTCACCGTGCACTGGGGCGAGGAGCGCGATACCGACGATGCCGAGGGCCGGGTGACCGCCTCCAGCGACGCCCGTCCGACGCTCGACGCGATCGAGGCCGCTCCTGCCGCACTTCATCGGCACCATCGAGCAGGTGCCGCCGCGCTATTCGGCCATCAAGATCGAGGGCGAGCGGGCCTATGACCTCGCCCGCGACGGCGAGATCGTCGAACTGCAGCGCCCGCGAAGTCCAAATCGCCTGAATCTGATCGTGTAGATCACCGGACGCCGACCACGCCGTGTTCGAGGCCGAATGCGGCAAGGGCACCTATGTGCGCTCGCTGGCCCGCGACATCGGCCGGCTGCTCGGCTGCCACGGCCATGTCAGCGCGCTGCGCCGGACCGCGGTCGGCCCGTTTACGCGAAGAAGACATGATTTCACTGGAAGAACTGGAGGCACTGTGCAATAGAGCCGCGTCCGGCGAGGGAAGCCTCGCCGACGCACTCACTGCCCGTTGAGACCGCGCTGGACGACATCCCGGCGCTGGCCGTCAGCACGGGCAGATGCGGCAAGGCTCCAGCAGGGGCCAAGCCGTTTTGTTGCGCGGACGGGACGCTCCCATTTTCGCGGCACGGTCTATGTCACGGTGGCAGGCGCCTTTTGGCCCTCGCCGAGGTGGACCGCGGCGAAATCGTCCCCAAGCGCGTGTTCAACCTGGCCGGCCTGATCGGCAGCGCCGGACCGCAAGAGAAGGATAACCGATGTCGATTACGGCCGAACGCAAGGCCGAAGTCATCAAGTCCAATGCGACGAAGGCCGGCGACACCGGTTCGCCGGAAGTGCAGGTCGCGATCCTGTCCGAACGCATCACCAACCTGACCGAACATTTCAAGACGCACGCCAAGGACAACCATTCGCGGCGCGGCCTGCTGAAGCTCGTGTCGCAGCGGCGCTCGCTGCTCGACTATCTGAAGAAGACCGACGAAGGCCGCTACAAGGCCCTGATCGAGAAGCTCGGCATCCGTCGCTAATGCAGAACGGCGCGCGGCCACACCGGCCTGCGCCGATCTCGTTTGTACGGTTGCCGTGCGAATTTTTTGTCGCGCGGCCGGCACGGTTAGACGCCGTGCCTTTGTAAGACGGGCGATTGAATGCCCGTCGTATTGAGTGAACGTGATCTGACCCGAAATCGATAATCGCTTTTCGGGATCACGTTTTCCGAATGAGCATGATCTGGTCCGAAAACCGGTATCCACTTTTCGGGATCATGCTCCCCCCGATCCGCCAGCAATACGGCCGGCGGATCACTATGGGCACAAGGCCCGTCCGCCAACGCTTCACGAGGAAGCACGGCGTTACAGGGAGGATCTCTCGCCATGGCAGGATCGCCGGACGCTGAATTCACGGCCGTGAATCTGCAGCCTCTCGCCGTCTTGCTCATGGCTTGCGGTCGTCCGTGAACCGATGAAAGACGCAACCAATGTTCAATGCTCATCGCGTGGAACTCGATTGGGGTGGCCGCACCGCTCACCCTCGAAACCGGCAAGGTCGCGCGTCAGGCCGACGGCGCCGTGCTCGCCACCTACGGCGAGACCACCGTGCTGGCCACCGTCGTCGCCGCCAAGAAGCCGCGCGAAGGCGTCGACTTCCTGCCGCTGACCGTCGACTACCAGGAAAAATATTACGCCGCCGGCCGCATTCCCGGCGGCTACTTCAAGCGCGAAGGCCGTCCGACCGAAAAGGAGACGCTGGTCTCCCGCCTGATCGACCGCCCGGTCCGTCCGCTGTTCGCCGATGGCTGGCGCTGCGAGACGCAGGTGATCGTCACCACTCTGTCGCACGATCTCGAGAACGATCCCGACATCCTCGCGATGGTCGCCGCCTCCGCCGCGCTGACGCTGTCGGGCGCGCCCTTCATGGGCCCGATCGGCGCCGCGCGCGTCGGCTTCGTCAACGACGAATACGTGCTCAACCCGACGCTCGACGAGATGACGGAGAGCCAGCTCGACCTCGTCGTCGCCGGCACCGCCGACGCCGTGCTGATGGTCGAATCGGAAGCCAAGGAGCTGCACCGAAGACGTCATGCTCGGCGCCGTGATGTTCGGCCACCGCCACTTCCAGCCGGTGATCGAGGCGATCATCCAGCTCGCCGAGAAGGCCGCCAAGGAGCCGCGCGATCATTCGCGTCGACCGACAACTCGGCGCTCGAAAAGGAAATGCTCGGCATCGTCGAGAAGGACCTGCGCGCCGCCTACGCGATCCCGGCCAAGCAGGAGCGCCAGAACGCCGTCGCCGCCGTCAAGGCCAAGGTGATGGCGCACTTCTTCCCGGACGGCGCGGAAAGCCGAAATACGCCGAAGCAGCGCGTCTGCCGGCGTGTTCAAGGAGCTCGAAGCCAAGATCGTTCGCTGGAACATCCTCGACACCAGCAAGCGCATCGACGGCCGCGATCGTCAAGACCGTGCGCCCGATCGTCGTGCAGAAGTCGGCGTTCTGCCGCGCACCCACGGCTCGGCGCTGTTCACCCGCGGCGAGACCCAGGCGCTGGTCGTCACCACGCTCGGCACCGGCGAGGACGAGCAGTGGATCGACGCGCTGCAGGGCACCTACAAGGAATCGTTCCTGCTGCACTACAACTTCCCTCCCTTCTCGGTCGGTGAGACCGGCCGCATGGGCGGCACCAAGCGTCGCGAAATCGGCCACGGCAAGCTGGCCTGGCGCGCGATCCATCCGGTGCTGCCGAAGGCCGACGAATTCCCCTACACGATCCGCGTCGTGTCGGAGATCACCGAGTCGAACGGCTCGTCGTCGATGGCGACGGTCTGCGGCACCTCGCTCGCGCTGATGGATGCCGGCGTGCCGCTGAAGCGCGCCGACCGCCGGCATCGCCATGGGCCTCATCCTCGAGGACGAGCGCTACGCGGTGCTCTCCGACATTCTCGGCGACGAGGATCATCTCGGCGACATGGACTTCAAGGTGGCCGGCACCGAGGACGGCATCACCTCGCTGCAGATGGACATCAAGATCGCCGGCATCACCGAAGAGATCATGAAGGTCGCGCTCGGCCAGGCCAAGGACGGCCGTCTGCACATCCTCGGCGAGATGGCCAAGGCGCTGACCACGCGCCCGCGCCGAACTCGGCGAACACGCGCCGCGCATCGAGATCTTCAAGATCCCGACCGACAAGATCCGTGAAGTGATCGGCACCGGCGGCAAGGTGATCCGCGAGATCGTCGAGAAGACCGGCGCCAAGATCAACATCGAGGACGACGGCACGGTGAAGGTCGCGTCGGCCAATGGCGAGTCGATCAAGGCGGCGATCAACTGGATCAAGTCGATCGCCTCCGATCCGGAAGTCGGCCAGATCTATGACGGCACCGTCGTCAAGGTCATGGACTTCGGCGCCTTCGTGAACTTCTTCGGCGCCAAGGACGGCCTCGTCCACATCAGCCAGCTGTCGCCGCAGCGCGTGCAGAAGACCACCGACGTCGTCAAGGAAGGCGACAAGGTCAAGGTCAAGCTGCTCGGCTTCGACGATCGCGGCAAGGTGCGCCTGTCGATGAAGGTCGTCGATCAGGACGACCGGCGAAGACCTCGAAGCCAAGCAGAAGGCCGCCGAGCCGTCGCGCGAGGCCGGCGAGTAATCGCTTCGCTGCATTTCGATAAGAATAAAAAGGCGGCCGAAAGGCCGCCTTTTTTGTTTGCTGAACTTGTTCTGACTTTCCGCAACAAGCGAGCGCCCCGCGCCGGATACGATGATAATTGCATCACGATTGTCACTGGACGCCCGCCTGCGCTTCTTCCAAAATGCCTCTCAGAATTGCGGCCCCGGTGCCGCGTGAGACACAATCCGCCGCGACAGGAAGATCAGAACATGGACACAAAGACTGACGACAGCGCCGGCAAATGCCCGGTCGCGCATGGAGCCCCGGCGACGCGTGCGAATCGCGACTGGTGGCCGAACCAACTGAGCCTGGAGGGTCTCCACCAGCACTCTCCGCTGTCCGATCCGATGGGGAAGGCGTTCGACTACGCCAAGGAATTCAAGAGTCTCGACCTCGATGCGGTGATCAAGGACCTGCACGCCCTGATGACGGACTCGCAGGAGTGGTGGCCGGCGGATTTCGGCCACTATGGCGGCCTGTTTATTCGCCTGGCGTGGCACAGCGCGGGCACCTATCGCATCACCGACGGCCGCGGCGGCGCGGGCGCCGGACAGCAGCGCTTCGCGCCGCTCAACTCCTGGCCCGACAACGCCAACCTCGACAAGGCGCGCCGGCTGCTGTGGCCGATCAAGCAGAAATACGGCCGCAAGATTTCCTGGGCCGATCTCTATGTCCTCGTCGGCAACGTCGCGCTCGAATCGATGGGCTTCAAGACCTTCGGCTTCGCCGGCGGCCGCGCCGATGTGTGGGAGCCTGAAGAACTTTATCTGGGGACCCGAAGGCTCATGGCTCGGCGACGAACGCTACAGCGGCGAGCGCGAACTCGCCGAACCGCTCGGCGCGGTGCAGATGGGCCTGATCTACGTGAATCCGGAAGGCCCGAACGGCAATCCCGATCCGGTCGCGGCGGCAAAGGATATCCGCGAGACGTTCTTCCGCATGGCGATGAACGATGAGGAGACCGTCGCGCTGATTGCCGGCGGTCACACCTTCGGCAAGACCCACGGCGCGGGCGATCCGTCGCTGATCGGCGCGGAGCCGGAAGGCGCCGACATCGAGGATCAGGGCCTCGGCTGGAAGAGCAAGTACGGCACGGGCTTCGGCGCCGACGCGATCACCGGCGGCCCCGAAGTGACCTGGACCCAGACGCCGACCAAATGGAGCAACTTCTTCTTCGAGAACCTGTTCGAAATACGAATGGGAGCTGACGAAGAGCCCGGCCGGCGCCAAGCAGTGGAAGGCGAAGAACGCCGAAGCCACGATTCCCGATGCGTTCGACCCGTCGAAGAAGCATGTGCCGACCATGCTGACGACCGACCTGTCGCTGCGCTTCGATCCGGCCTACGAGAAGATCTCGCGGCGCTTCTTCGAGACATCCGGACCAGTTCGCCGACGCCTTCGCGCGCGCGTGGTTCAAGCTCACGCATCGCGACATGGGCCCGACGCGTGCGCTACCTCGGCCCGCAGGTGCCGAAGGAAACGCTGATCTGGCAGGACCCGATTCCGGCGGTCGATCATCCGCTGATCGACGACGAAGGACATCGCGGCGCTGAAGGCCAAGATCCTCGCCTCCGGCCTGACGGTGTCGCAGCTGGTCTCGACGGCCTGGGCGTCGGCCTCGACGTTCCGCGGCTCGGACAAGCGCGGCGGCGCCAACGGCGCGCGCATCCGCCTCGCGCCGCAGAAGGACTGGGAGGTCAACCAGCCGGCGCAACTGCAAGACGGTGCTGGCGAGGCTCGAAGCGATCCAGAAGGAGCTTCGGCAAGAAGGTTTCGCTCGCCGACCTGATCGTGCTCGGCGGCAGCGCCGCGGTCGAGAAGGCCGCGAAGGATGCCGGCGTCAACGTCAAGGTGCCGTTCACGCCGGGACGCACGGATGCCTCGCAGGAACAGACCGACGTGCGAATCCTTCGCGCCGCTCGAGCCGCGCGCCGACGGCTTCCGCAACTACATCGGCAGCAAGCGGCAGTTCATGACGCCCGAGGAGGCGCTGGTGGATCGCGCGCAATTGCTGCGGCTGACGGCGCCGGAAATGACGGTGCTCGTCGGTGGCCTGCGCGTGCTCGGCGCCAATGCCGGCGGGTTCGAAGCACGGCGTCTTCACCGACGAAGCCCGGCACGCTGACGAACGATTTCTTCGTCAACCTGCTCGACATGGGCACGCAGTGGGCAGCCGCTCGCCGGCACCGAAGGCGTCTATGAAGGCCGCGACCGCAAGACCAAGGCGGTCAAGTGGACCGGCACCCGCGTCGACCTGATCTTCGGCTCGCACTCGCAGCTGCGCGCGTTCGCGGAAGTCTATGGCTCGTGCGGATGCGAAGGAGAAGTTCGTGAAGGACTTCGTCGCGGCCTGGACCAAGGTGATGAACGTCGATCGCTTCGACCTCGCCTGAGCGAAGCCCGAAACAGAAACGGCCGGGATCACGCGATCCCGGCCGTTTTTATTTGTGTTGGTTTTGATCGTGCGCTACTGCGCGGCGTCCGCGCGGCGGCGGCTTCCTCGGCGGCGATTTCGGCCTCGTCCACCGTCTTGAGCGCGTCGGGCTGCGGCATCGAGATGATGTTGTAGCCGGAATCGACGAAATGAATGTCGCCGGTGACGCCGGTGGACAGATCGGACAGCAGATAGAGCGCCGACGCCGCCGACCTCTTCGATCGACACCGTGCGGCGCAGCGGCGCGTGGCGCTGCTGGAAGTTGAACATCATGCGCGCGTCGGCGATGCCGGCGCCCGCGAGCGTGCGAACCGGTCCGGCCGAGATGGCGTTGACGCGGATGCCCTGCGGACCGAAATCGGCGGCGAGATAGCGCACCGACGCCTCCAGCGCCGCCTTGGCCACGCCCATGACGTTGTAGTTGGGCATGACGCGCGTGGAGCCGCCATAGGTCAGCGTCACCATCGAGCCGCCATCGGGCATCAGCGCGGCGGCGCGCTTGGCGATCTCGGTGAAGGAGAAGCACGAGATCAGCATGGTGCGCTGAAAATTCTCGCGGGTGGTGTCGGCGTAACGGCCCTTCAGCTCGTTCTTGTCGGAGAACGCGATGGCGTGGACGAGGAAGTCGATGCTGCCCCATGCTCTTGGCGAGCGAATCGAAAACGGAATCGACGCTGGCGAGATCCTCGACGTCGCAGGACAGAACCTTGTCGGAGTTGACGCTCGAGGCCAGCGGCCGCACGCGCTTGGCGAGCGCTTCGCCCTGATAGGTGAAGGCGAGGTCAGCGCCGTGCGCGGCCAATGTCTTGGCGATGCCCCAGGCGATGGAGTGGTCATTGGCGACGCCCATGACCAGTCCACGTTTGCCCTTCATGATGCCTTCGGTCATCGCAGCGCCCTAAACCCTTTTGTCTTACTGTGCGTCCAGCCGGCTGAACACCAGCGTCGCGTTGGTGCCGCCAAAGCCGAAGGAGTTCGACAGCACGGTGCCGACCTTGGCGTTGTCGACGCGCTTGCGCAGGATCGGCATATCGGCGAACGCCGGATCGAGTTCCTCAATGTGGGCGCTCTCGCACAGGAAGCCGTTATTCATCATCAGGAGCGAGTAGATCGCTTCCTGCACGCCGGTGGCACCGAGCGAATGGCCGGTCAGCGACTTGGTCGCCGAGATCGGCGGGCACTTGTCGCCAGTGCCGAACACCTTGCGCATCGCCTCCATCTCCGGCGGATCGCCGACCGGCGTCGACGTCGCGTGCGGGTTGATGTAATCGACCTTGGTCTTCACGGTGGACATCGCCATGCGCATGCAGCGCTCGGCGCCCTCGCCCGACGGCGCAACCATGTCGTAGCCGTCTGAAGTGGCGCCGTAGCCGACGATCTCGCCGTAAATGCGCGCGCCGCGCGCTTTCGCATGCTCAAGCTCTTCCAGGACCACGACGCCCGCGCCACCGGCGATGACGAAGCCGTCGCGGTTGACGTCATAGGCGCGCGAGGCGGTCGAGGGCGTGTCGTTGTACTTCGACGACATCGCACCCATCGCGTCGAACAGCACCGACAGCGACCAGTCGAGTTCTTCGCAGCCGCCGGCGAACATGACGTCCTGCTTGCCCCACTGGATCATCTCGTAGGAATTGCCGATGCAATGATTGGACGTCGCGCAGGCCGACGAGATCGAATAGTTGATGCCCTTGATCTTGAACCAGGTGGCGAGCGTCGCGGACGCGGTCGACGACATCGCTTTCGGCACGGCGAAGGGACCGACACGCTTGGGGCCCTTGGTGCGCGTGATGTCGGCGGCTTCGATGACCGTGCGCGTCGAGGGACCGCCCGAGCCCATGATGATGCCGGTGCGCGGATTGGAGATGTCGCCTTCCTCCAGACCGGAATCGCGGATCGCCTGCTCCATCGCGACATGGTTCCACGCAGCGCCGCCGCCGAGGAAGCGCATGGCGCGGCGATCGACCGTCTCGGCCGGATCGAGCGTCGGCTTGCCGTGAACCTGCGAGCGAAAGCCAAGCTCGGCGTATTTGTCGGCACGCGTGATGCCAGACTTGGCCTCATACAGGCTCGACAGCACTTCCTGGGTATTGTTGCCGATGGAGGAGACGATACCCATCCCCGTGACGACGACCCGCCTCATGACAACCTCACTTGATTCAAGATTTGCTTCGATGTGCCGGCACTGCGGCGGTTCGTCGCGGCGGCTGGATCATCAGCCCGCGGCTTGCGGCGCGGTGCCCTGCTGAAACAGACCAACCTTCATATCCTTGACGCGATAGATAATCTCGCCATCGGCCGACATCCAGCCATCGGCGATGCCCAGCACAAGCTTGGAGCGCATCACGCGCTTGATGTCGACATTATAGACCACGTTCTTGACGCTGGGCTGGACCTGACCGGACAGCTTCACTTCGCCAAGACCGAGCGCCCGCCCGCTGCCCGGCGCCCCCAGCCAGCCGAGATAGAAGCCCAGCATCTGCCACAGCGCATCGATGCCCAGGCAGCCCGGCATGACCGGATCGCCCTTGAAGTGGCAGGCAAAAAACCAGAGGTCGGGCTTGATGGCGAGTTCCGCCTGGATCACGCCCTTGCCGTTCTCGCCGCCGGTCTCGCTGACCTGGCTGATACGGTCGAACATGAGCATCGGCGGCAGCGGCAACTGGGCATTGCCCGGACCAAACAGCTCGCCGCGTCCGCAGGCCAGCAGGTCTTCGTATTCATAGCTGCTACGACGTTCGAGCATACCCACCCATCTCCACGGCCCCCCGGACAATCATGGGGCCCAAATCCGCGGGGTCTGTAACATAGGCACCCGACGTGGCAAAGCTTCGGCGGAACCCCGCCGCGGCCCATTAAGCACTATTGTGGGTCGGCCGCCATGCGTTGCGACGAAGTTGCATCTGCAGGGCCAAGGCATTACAATATATTGTCAAATTTGCGTTTTGGACCCGTAACTCAGTACCAAGCCAGATACCAAGAACGATATGGACACGACCCCGATCGAGATCGTCGAACAGATTGAAACCGAGAGTTTCGACAGCCTGCCGACCAGGTTGCCGCTGCTCAACGGTTGCCCGTGGCATGACGTCAGGGAAATGCTGCAATCTGTGGGCTTGCGTCCGACCCGCCAGCGCATGGCGCTGGGCTGGCTCCTGTTCGGCAAGGGCGACCGTCACCTGACCGCCGAAATGCTGTTCGAGGAAGCGCTGCAGGCGCGCGTGCCGCTGTCGCTGGCGACCGTCTACAACACGCTCAACCAGTTCACCGAGCTCGGCCTGCTGCGTCAGGTCAGCGTGACCGGTGCGAAGACCTACTTCGACACCAATGTCAGCGCGCATCATCATTTCTATGTCGAGCACGACCACGCGCTGGTCGATCTGCCCGACCCGCAGCTTGTCATCGACAAATTGCCTGAAGTCCCGGAAGGCTACGAGATCAGCAAGATCGATCTCGTGATCCGGCTGCGCAAGAAGAGCTGATCAGACTTTCACAATCCGCAGCCTCATGGTGAGGAGCGCGACTTTGCCGAAGCGCTGGCGGCATACACTTGCCAGCGATGCTGCGCGTCTCGAACCATGACGTGATTTAATTGTGCGTGAGGCTTTCATCCTTCGAGACGCCCTGCTGCGCAGGACTCCTCAGGATGAGGAAACCGCGTCAGTTCACTTTTTCGCCGGGATAGACGCCCCACAGGCGCTGCTGCTCGATCCAGCCATCGAATTCGCGACCGGCAATGCGGCACCATGTGCCGGTGCAGCGCTTGACCGTGGCGGTGACGCCGGGCTGCAGGCGCGCGGTGACCGAGCCCGTGACATCGGCGTCATCGTAAAGCGGCGCGAGATCGTCCTTCGACTTCATCGTGACGACGGCGGTGCGGCGACCCGCCAGCAGCGAATGATAGACCCAGCCTTCGGCGCCTTCGGAATCGCGCACGCGGCGCCAGTTCTCGAATTCGGCCGTGACCTCGACCGGCAAGCCGGACCGCGTATAGACCCAGCTCACATCATGGTCCTTGGTCGGCCCGCCCCGGACATTGACGTGATCGGACTTCAGGCTGACGAAACGCGGGATCTGCAAGCCGCTGGCGGAGCCGGTTTCGACGGCGACAGCGGGCGTGGCGAGAACACAAATCAAGGCAAGGCTTGAGACAAGGGCGGAGAACACACTGCAACGCATGATCGGGGATCTTTTAATTGTTCTGGTGAGGCAGGAGTTGGCGGGAAACCATGTCATTTTCCTCCCTTAACCTGCTCTGGTTCTTGTCCTGATGCCGGCTCCGTGGGAAACAGGCTCGCAAGGCGGGCTTGCGGGACGAAAGGGCAGTTTCTAACGAGCGGGTTAACGACCGCTAAACCGTCGGCTCTTTTCGGCCTAAAGCAGCGTTGAGCGGTGAAAGTTCCAAGGATCTACGTAGGAATCTGACCAAGATTCACGGGCCCGCCATGACAGCGCAGAAAAAGCCACTGGTCGTCGTGACACGTAAATTGCCGGACCCGGTCGAGGTCCGCATGCGCGAACTGTTCGACGTGCGCCTCAATGCAGACGACCGCCCGATGACGCCCGAGGCGCTGGCCGCCGCCATGCGCGAGGCCGATGCGCTGGTGCCGACCGTGACCGACCGCATCAACGAAAACATTCTCAGGCAGGACGGGCGGCGCGTGACGCTGATCGCCCATTTCGGCAATGGCGTCGACAATATCGACGTTGCGGCCGCGCATGCGCTTGGCGTCACGGTGACCAACACGCCGAAGGTTCTGACCGAAGACACCGCCGACATGACGATGGCGCTCATTCTGGCGGTGCCGCGGCGGATGATCGAAGGCGCGACGGTGCTCGGCGAGGGCCGCGCATGGAGCGGCTGGTCGCCGACCTGGATGCTCGGCAATCGACTGGGCGGCAAATCGCTCGGCATTATCGGCATGGGCCGCATCGGCCAGGCGGTGGCGCGCCGCGCGCGGGCGTTCGGATTGCAGGTTCACTATCACAACCGCAAGCGCGTCGCGCCCGCGATCGAGCAGGAGTTCGGCGCGACCTATTGGGATTCGCTCGACCAGATGCTGGCGCGCATGGACATCGTCTCGGTGAATTGTCCGCATACGCCGGCGACGTTCCATCTGCTGTCGGCGCGGCGGCTGAAGCTGCTGCGCAAGGAAGCCTTCATCGTCAACACCGCGCGCGGCGAGATCATCGACGAAGCGGCGCTGGTGAAGATGCTGGAAGCGGGCGAACTCGCAGGCGCCGGTCTCGACGTGTTCGAGCACGAGCCCGCGGTGAGCCCGCGCCTGGTACGCCTCGCCAAAACCGGCAAGGTGGTGCTGCTGCCGCATATGGGATCGGCCACCATCGAAGGCCGCATCGACATGGGCGAGAAGGTCATCATCAACATCAAGACGTTCTTCGACGGGCACAAGCCGCCGGATCGCGTGCTACCCGGAATGCTGTGACGAAAGCGGCGGCTTGATTTTTGATTGAAGACGGCCCGCTGACAGCGGGCCTTTTGCCGCCGGATCGCGTGTTGCCGGGGATGTTGTAACTATCCGCGTCATCCGGGCATAGCCGTTGAAGCGGCTCGATCGCTCGCCTACGTCGGCCATCCAGTTTCTTCGAAGACAGTCGAAAAGATGGATCACCGGGTCAGGCCCGGTGATGACGACTGAGCGTGGATCGACAAATCCCTGATCGTCGGATTGTCGCCGTTCAGCGGGTTTTCCGGATCGCGATTGTAGCGCAGCGTCTCGAAGCGCATCGCGCGCGAATCGATCATCACCAGCCGGCCGACGAGAGCGTCGCCGAACCCGACAATCGCGCGGATGACTTCAATCGACATCATCGAACCGACGAGACCCGCGAGCGCGCCGAGAATGCCGGCTTCCTCGCATGTGGGAACCGTGCCGGGCGGCGGCGGCTCGGGAAACAGACAGCGATAGGTCGGATTGAGCGCGCCGTCGGCGTCGCGCTCATGCGGACGCAAGGTGGTCACCGAGCCGTCGAACTGACCGAGCGCGCCGGTGACGAGCGGGCGCCGGGCGAGATAACAGGCATCGGAGACGAGATAACGCGTCGCGAAATTATCCGAACCATCGGCGACAATGTCATGCGCAGCGATCAGATCGAGCGCGTTCGCAGCATCGATGCGCTGCGCCAGCGCCGTGACCTCGACATGCGGATTGAGCGCGGCGATGGCGCGCGCGGCACTCTCGACCTTTAGGCACGACCGACATCGGCGGTTGAATGGATCACCTGCCGCTGCAGATTGGACAGCGAGACCGTATCGTCGTCGATGACGGTGAGGTGTCCGACGCCCGCGGCGGCGAGATATTGCAAGAGCGGCGCGCCGAGCCCGCCCGCGCCGATCACGAGCACGCGCGCGGATTTAAGCTTCGCCTGACCCGCGCCGCCCACCTCGCGCATCACAATGTGACGCGCATATCGCTCGATTTCGTCGTCTTTTAGCATCGAAGCATGAAATGCGCGCTCGAGGCGGGCCGGTCAAGGGTGGGAACACCTGTTGCCATGAACCTTGGCTGCGTTAGGCTAGACCAATAGCGACCTCAGATATGAAAGACAGAACGGCCATGACGAAAATCGCCCTTGCCGTTGCGGCCCTGATCGTCGGCGACACCCGCGCTGGCGCAAACGCCCGCGCAGCCGAAGGCGGCGCCTGCGGCCCCTGCCCGCCCGGCCGCGCAAACGCCCGCCGATACGTTTCGGGCCATGACCGCGCAGGAACGTCAGGCGATCCAGTCCGATCTCGCCTGGGCCAGCCTCTACAACGGCGTCGTCGATGGCGAGTTCAACGATCGCGTGATCGTCGCGATCCGCGCTTATCAGCAGCGCACCGGCGCGCGCCAGACCGGCGTTCTCAACCCGCAGGAGCGCGCGACGCTCGCCGCCGATTCCAAGAAGCTGCAGGACAATGCCGGCTGGCGCATCGTCGACGACATGGTCAGCGGCGGCAAGGTCGGCATTCCGACCAAGCTCGCGCCACAGGTGGCGACGAGCGGCGCCGGCATGAAATGGACGTCGGCGCAGGGCCAGGTGCAGATCGAAACCTGGCGCGTGCGCGAGCCCGACATCACCATTGCGACCGTCGCCGCGCGCGAGCGCGCGAAGGGTCCGCCGCCGCGCGAGGTGAAATACTCCGCGATCCGCCCGGACTTCTTCGTGCTCTCAGGCCAGCAGGGCCTGAAGAAATTCTACATGCGCGGGCAATTCCAGAACGGCGAAGTGCGCGGCCTGACGATCCTCTACGATCAGGCGACCGAAGGCGTGATGGAGCCGGTGGTGATCGCAATGTCGAGCGCGTTCGCGCCGTTCCGCGCGCTCGACCCGGCCCCGCCGCCGCGCCGCGCCGTGGAATATTCAACCGGCATCGTTGTGGCCGCCAACGGCACCATCCTCGCGGACCGCATCGCGACGGATGGCTGCCAAAGCTTCGTCATCGACGGACGCGGCAATGCCGACCGCATCGCCCAGGATGAAAAGAGCGGACTGACCTTGCTGCGCATCTATGGCGCGAGCGGATTGACGCCGATGCCGGTGACCACCGGTGCCGCAAAGCCCGAGCTGACATTGACGGGCATTGCCGATCCGCAATTTCAGAACGGCCGCAACGCGGTGAGCACTGTCGCGACACGGCTCGGCAGCCAGCGGCAGCGATCTGGCGACGATCCCGGCGCAAGGCTTTGCCGGCGCGCCGGCCTTCGATGCCGACGGCAAGTTCGCAGGGCTTGCGACGCTGAAGCCGGCCGTGGTGGCCGGACCGGCCAGCGCGCCGCAAGGCGCATTGATTTCAGCCGACACCGTCAGCGCGTTCCTGACTGCGAACAAGATCGCGAGTGTTTCGGGCGCGGCCAATGCGAAGGCGTCGGTCGTGCGCGTGATTTGCGTGAGAAGGTAACGCAGAATTCCGCGTCATGCCCGGACTTGATCCGGGCATCCATCTTCGCCCGGCAATGACGAACTTATTTCTGACACACCGGACACCAGAACGTCGACCGGCCGTTCTGGGTGAAGCGCTTGACGATGCCGCTGCAGCCGCGCGTGCGGCATTTTTCACCTTCGCGATCATAGACACGAAAGGCGTGCTGGAAATATCCCAGCTCGCCATCGGTGCGGCGATGATCGCGCAGCGTCGAGCCGCCCGCTTCAATCGCTTCATTGAGAACTTTGCGAATAGCTTCGACAAGCGCCACCGCCTGCGGCGTCGGATCGCCGGTGCGCGTGGCGAGGACCGACGCTTTGCGCTTCGGCGACAAATGCGCGCGATACAGCGCCTCGCACGCATAGATGTTGCCGATGCCGGCAATGATCCGCTGATCGAGCAAGGCCGCCTTGAGGCTTGTCTTTTTGCCGGCGCAGGCACGCGCGAGCATCAAAGCGTCGAACGCGTTGCCGAGCGGCTCGGGCCCGAGCGCGCTGAGCGACTTCTCATCGTCCATCGCCGCGCGGGCGAAGATCTTCATGAAGCCGAAGCGGCGCGGATCGTTGAAGGTGACAATCGCGCCCGACGACATGTGGAACACGACATGATCGTGCGCGCGCTCTTCGTTGCGGGCGTGGTGGAACTGACCGGGCGTTGTCGTCTCAGGCGTTTCGGTTTCGCTTGCGCCGACGCGGAACGAGCCGGACATACCCAGATGCATCAGCAGCACGTCGCCCGATTCGAGATCGAGCAGGAGATATTTGGCGCGGCGGCCGAGCCCGGTCACGGTCTGGCCGCGCAGCCGCGTCAGGAAGTCGTTCTGAAACGGAAACCGCAGGTCGGCGCGGCGCGTTTCGACGGCGATAATCCGCGCACCTTCCATGGCGCCGATCAGGCCACGGCGCACGGTCTCGACCTCGGGTAATTCGGGCATATGTTCACCTTGCGGGAGAGTGGTGATAGCGCCGAAAGGCGGCCCGCGCTATTGTGGCCCGCGACGGAGACAGAGCATGGCGCAAGGCGCTGAAAATACAACGCATTTCGGCTTCAGCGAAATCCCGCTCGGCGACAAGCAGGGACGCGTCAATGACGTGTTTCATTCGGTCGCCAAGCGCTACGACCTGATGAACGATCTGATGTCGGCCGGTCTGCACCGGGCGTGGAAAGACGCGCTCGTCACCTCGCTCAATCCGCCGCGCGACGATGCGCCGTTCAAGCTGCTCGATCTGGCCGGCGGCACCGGCGATATCGCGTTTCGCGCCGCGCAGGCCTCGGGCCGTGGATTTCATGCCACCGTCTGCGACATCAATGGCGAGATGCTCACGGTCGGCCGCGAGCGCGCCGCGCAGCGGCACCTCGATGCGCAGGTGTCCTTCGTCGAGGGCAACGCCGAGACGCTCGCCTTTCCGGATTCCAGCTTTGACGCCGTGACCATCGCGTTCGGCATTCGCAACGTGCCGCGCATCGCAATGGCGCTGAGCGAGGCGCACCGCGTGCTGCGCGTCGGCGGACATTTTCTTTGCCTCGAGTTTTCCGCGGTCGACATGCCGGGACTGGACGCGATCTACGACGCCTATTCGTTCAACGTAATTCCGGCGATCGGACGCGCGGTGACGGGCGACGCGGAGTCTTATCGCTATCTCGTCGAATCGATCCGCCGCTTCCCCAAACCTGATGCCTTCGCTGCGATGATGCGCGAGGCGGGACTACGGAACGTGAAGTTCACACCGATGAGCGGCGGCATCGTCGCGCTGCATTCGGGCTGGCGCTTGTGATCGCATCACTGTCGCATATCGCAAGGCTGATGCGTGCCGGCTATGTGCTGGCGCGTGAAGGCGTGTTCGTGATCGTCGATCCGGTGGCGCTGACGCCGCCGGCGCGCACGGCCTTGCGGCTGGCGCGGCTGATCGAGCGACGCGACAGCGGGACTCAGGGCAACAGATTGTCGCGCGCGCTGGCGCGGCTTGGACCTGCCTATGTCAAGCTCGGACAATTTCTGGCGACGCGCCCCGACGTGGTGGGGTTGCGACTGTCGAAAGACCTCGAAAGCCTGCAGGACCGGCTGCCGCCGTTTCCGCAGAAGGAAGCCGAAGCGCTGATTGCCAGCGCTTTCGAACAGCCTCTGAACGCCGTGTTTGCAAGCTTCGGCACGCCGGTGGCGGCAGCTTCCATCGCGCAGGTGCATCCGGCCGAAATCGAGGACAATGGCATCCGGCGCAAGGTCGCCGTGAAAGTGCTGCGGCCCAATGTCGATGCGCGTTTCCATCGCGATCTGCGCGCCTTCCTGTACGCCGCAAAGAAGGCGGAAGACTTTTCCGAACAGGCGCGACGCCTGCGCCTCATCGAGGTCGTGAACACGCTGGCGCGTTCCGTGTCGATGGAAATGGATCTGCGGCTGGAAGCCGCCGCGCTCTCCGAGATGACGGAGAACGCCAAGGACGATGTCGATTTTCGCGTGCCGGCGGTCGACTGGGACCGCACGCGCCGCGAAGTGCTGACGCTCGAATGGGTCGACGGCATTGCGCTCAGCGATCGCGCGAAGCTTGAGTCCGAGGGCGTGGACCTCAAGGATCTCGGACGCAAGGTGATCCAGACCTTCCTGCGCCACGCGCTGCGCGACGGTTTCTTCCACGCCGACATGCATCCCGGAAATCTGTTCGTCGATGCCAGCGGGCGGCTGGTGGCGGTGGACTTCGGCATCATGGGCCGGCTCGGGCCGCAGGAGCGCCGCTTCCTCGCCGAAATTCTCTACGGCTTCATCACGCGCGATTATCGCCGCGTCGCCGAAGTGCATTTTGAAGCCGGCTATGTTCCGCCGCAGCATTCGGTGGATGCGTTCGCGCAGGCGATCCGCGCCATCGGCGAACCGATTCACAGCCGGCCCGCCGAAGACATCTCGATGGCGAAGCTGCTGACACTGCTGTTCGAGGTCACCGGCCTGTTCGACATGCGCACACGGCCGGAATTGCTGCTGCTGCAGAAGACGATGGTGGTGGTCGAGGGCGTGGCGCGTTCGTTCGATCCGCGACTCGATATGTGGACCACCGCCGACCCCGTGGTGCGCGAATGGATCGAGCGCAATCTGGGACCGATCGGCAAGATCGAAGGCGCGATGGCCGGCGCCGGAGATCTGGCGAAGGCGCTGGCCGGGGTGCCGCAACTGGCGAATCGCGCGCAGTCGCTGATCGCCCAGCTCGACCTGTACACGCGCGACGGCCTGGTGCTGGCGCCGGAGACCGTGGCCCAGATCGGCCGGGCCGAGGCGCGAGGCCAGCGTTGGGCCACTCTGGCGCTGTGGGTGATCGCGGGAAGCCTCGTCACCCTGCTGATCATGCTGCTCAGATAAGACGCTCTGATAAGGCCTGTGATTGCACTGCAATCATCGTAATGATATCATTGCCTGCAATCTGAGCCAGATTATTGATTTTGCAGGTCTTTCAGCATGGCCAGCCTGACCATTCGCCAGCTCGACGACGCCGTGAAAGCCAGTCTGCGGCTGCGGGCGGCGCGGAACGGCCGCTCCATGGAAGACGAAGTGCGGATGATCCTGCGCGACAGCGCGGACACAGCCGAATTCGCCTGCCTCGCCCGTCCCCGCCTCGCCCCCGCCGACTTATCAACAGGCTGTGGACAACCCGACCCCGATTCGCCGCGCCGCGCCGACCGGCAACCGGCGGGTGCTGCTGATCATCGGCGGCGGCATCGCCGCCTACAAATCGCTCGACCTGATTCGCCGCCTGAAGGAGCGCGGCTGTCACGTGCGCTGCGTGCTGACGCAAGGAGCGCAGCAATTCGTCACGCCGCTGGCGGTCTCCGCGCTCGCCGACGAGCGCTGCTACACGGATCTGTTCGACGCCGCGAGCGAGTTCGACGCCGGGCACATTCGCCTGGCGCGTGAATGCGACCTCGTCATCGTCGCACCCGCCACCGCAGACCTGATGGCGAAGATGGCCGGCGGCCTCGCCAACGATCTCGCCAGCGCCATTCTGCTCGCGACCAATCGCACTATCCTGATCGCGCCTGCGATGAACCCGGCGATGTGGACCAATGCCGCGACGAAACGCAACGCGGCGCAACTCGCAGCCGACGGCATCGCCTTCATCGGACCCAATCGCGGCGAGATGGCGGAGAAGAATGAAGCGGGCCTGGGCCGCATGGCCGAGCCGCTCGAGATCGCCGCGCGCGCGGAGGCGATGCTGACGCCGCGGAACAACGGCGCACTCGCGGGGCGGCGCGTGCTGATCACCGCAGGGCCGACGCAGGAGCCGATCGATCCGGTGCGCTACATCTCGAATCGTTCGTCGGGCAAGCAAGGCTTCGCCATCGCGCAGGCGGCAGCTGAGGCCGGCGCGCATGTCGTGCTGGTGTCGGGCCCGGTCGATTTGCCCGATCCGGCCGGTGTTGACGTGATCCGCATCGAATCGGCGCGCGACATGCTGGCAAGCGTCGAAGCCGCGTTGCCGGCCGATATCGCGATTTTTGCCGCCGCCGTCGCAGACTGGCGCGTGGCGCGCGAAACCGATCAGAAAATCAAGAAGACCGCCGAGGGCACGCCGCCTGCGCTCGCGCTGGTCGAGAATCCCGACATTCTGAAAACGATCTCGCACAGCGCGACACGGCCGCGCCTCGTCGTCGGCTTCGCCGCCGAGACGCAGGACCTGTTGAAGAACGCGCAAGCCAAGCTCGCGCGCAAGGGCTGCGACTGGATCGTCGCCAATGATGTCTCGCCGCAAAGCGGCGTGATGGGCGGCGACGACAACACCATTCATATCGTGACGCGAAGCGGCGTCGAACCGTGGCCGACGATGACCAAGACACAAGTGGCCGCAAAGCTCGTCGAGCAAATCGCGGCGGAACTGAAGGACAGCAAGATATGAGCGAATGGATTGTCGATGTGGTGCAGCTTGCCGCATGCGGAGGGATTGCCGCTGCCGTCCTATCAAAGCGCGCAGGCCGCAGGCATGGATCTTGTCGCCGCGCTGCCGGAGGATTCTCCGCTGACGCTTGCGCCGATGCAGCGCGCACTGGTTCCGACCGGACTCATTTTCGCGCTGCCGGAAGGCACCGAAGGACAGGTGCGTCCGCGCTCGGGCCTCGCCGTGAAGCGCGGGCTGACGGTGCTCAACTCGCCCGGCACCATCGATGCGGATTATCGCGGCGAAGTGAGCGTGCTCCTGATCAATCTCGGCAATCGCAGCCGCAGACGATCGGGCGCGGCGAGCGAATCGCTCAACTCGTCATCGCACCTGTTGCGTCTGTGCAATTGCGCCGCGCTGAATTCGGTGGCCAGCACGCAGCGCGGCGCCGGTGGATTCGGGTCCACAGGCATTTAGTTCATGAAATCAACTAGAGGTTGACCAGCGCAGGTTGAGCAATTAAAAATTTACGCGTGCCTAGACATTGATCTAGGGGTTCTATATTACCGCCGACGCCACCTCGAATTATGGCTTTTGGATGGTGACGCTGAATGTCCTTGGTGCCTCGTCGCGGTCTGCTTGCAATCTCATCGGTTCTCGACATTGCGCTCGGCGCCGGAGAGCGACCGACATCCGCCAGAGCGCTGGCCGAGCGATATCACCTCGCTCCGCGCCATCTTGAGCCGATTCTGCAAAAGCTCGTGCATGTCGGAATCCTCAAAGGCATTCGCGGCCCGCGCGGCGGCTACGAAATGGGTCGCGCACCGGCCGAAGTGACCCTCGACGATATTCTGAAAGCGGCCGTGGAACCGGAGGAAGACGCCTCCGCGCCGACATTCCGCAAATCCACCGTGATCGGCCAGATCGTCATGCCGGCGCTCGACGAAGCCGAAAACACCATGTCGCGCGCGCTCCGCGCCGTGACCATCGCCACGATGGTGAGCAAGGCCCGCGCCGGGGGCATCAGCGCCGCCGAATAAGGCGGCCTGGTTCCGAAATCAGTCCTTTCGACACCGGCGAAAACTCAACGCGCACCGTTCACGATCTGGACTCTTACCGCGCGACTCCCCCTGAGGGTATTGTGATTCGATTCGCGACGCAGACTGCGCCGGCGTTCTCGCCGTGCGTATTTGCGAGCGCATGAAATCATCCGAGACGGTGCCGGACTGGGCGAAGTTCGGCCGCCGGGCTCGGCCGGAGAGTGTCCATGGCACAGGGGGGGATCACGCGCGCGGCTTTGCTGGCGCCGATCCCGTGCGTGCCGCTTTTGCTGATGCCGTTGTCCTCCGCCGGCGCGCAATCGATCTCGCAAGCATCGATCTCGCCCGCGATGTTCAGCGGCATCGAGCACAGCGATCTGGCCGCGTTCGGACTCGATCGCCGCGCTCGCCGCCTTCTGCGCCATCATCACCGTCCTTCTGGTTCGAACGCGCACGCGCGCCGAGACAACCGAACAGCGGCTTCAGCACGAATTGAGCGCGGCGCGGCGCGACATCGACCGCTGCCACGCTTTGCTTGCGGCCGAACCGCAGGTGCTGGTGGCCTGGCGCGCCGGAGACGACCTGCCGAATATCCAGGGCGATATCGCCATGCTGTTGCCGCAACCGGGTTCGCCGCTGCGCGTGCTCGCATTCGGCACATGGCTCGCGCCCGAGCCGGCGCTGGCGATCGAACACGCCGTGATGGCGCTGCGCGATGACGGCACCAGCTTCACCATGACGCTGACGACTCTGGCCGGGCGCACGGTGGAAACATCCGGCCGCGCCATCGGCGGTCAGGCGATCCTGCGCCTGCGCGAAATCACCGGCATCCGCCGCGAACTGGCCGAGACGAATATCCGCCAGAAAATGATGGCCGAGGAAAGCCAGGCGCTGCACGCGCTCGCCTCGGCGCTGCCCTGGCCGCTGTGGACGCGGGACAAGGACGGCCGGCTTGGCTTCGTCAACGCGGCGTATGCAAGGGCGGTGGAAACACGCGACGCCTCCGAGGCCGCTTCGCGCGGCATCGAACTGATCGACGCCAGCGACCGTGCGCGCATGTTGCCGGCTCTCGCCCAGAGCGGACGCGCCCATGAACGCCTCACCGTGATTGCCGCCGGCGAACGCCGCCTGAGCGACGTGGTGGTCGTGCGCGGCGAACATGGCGGCGCCGGTGTCGCCATCGACATCAGCGAAGCAGCAAACATGCGCGCCGAGCTCGAGCAGATGGAGCAGGCCCACCGGCGCATGCTCGACCAGTTGCCGACGGCGGTGGCGACCTTCGACGCCAAGCGCCAGCTGGCCTTCTACAACGACGCTTTCCGCCGCCTGTGGGATCTCGACCGCGCCTTCCTCGACACCAAGCCCGACGATTCGGCGATTCTCGACAAATTGCGCGCCGCCCGCCGCCTGCCCGAAGAGCAGGATTTCCGCCAATGGAAATCGCAACTGCACGAAAGCTATCGCGCGCTCGAGGCGCGCACCGTGACCTGGCATCTGCCGGACGGCCGCACCTTGCGCGTCGTCACCACGCCCAATCCCGAAGGCGGCGTCACCTATCTCTATGACGACGTCAGCGAGCGGCTCGATCTGGAGCGCCGCTTCGACGAGCTTATTCGCGTCCAGACCGAGACGCTGGACAATCTCGGCGAAGCCGTCGCCGTGTTCGGGTCCAACGGACGGCTGCGTCTTCACAATCCGCCCTTCGCCAAGCTCTGGCATATCGACGCCAATGCGCTGGACGAGCGCCCGCATGTCGACACCGTCGAGCGCTGGTTCCGCGCGCTGTTCGACGACGAAGCCGGCTGGGACAAACTGCGCCACGCCATTACCGGCATCGACAATCGCCTGCCCGACACGCTGCGCATGGAGCGCAAGGACGGCAGCGTGCTCGATTGCGCGACGATCCCGCTGCCCGACGGCGCGACACTGCTTGCCTTCCAGGACATCACCGACACCGTGAATGTCGAGCGCGCGCTGCGCGAGCGCAACGAGGCGCTGGAAGCGGCGGGACAGATCAAGGTCGATTTCGTCCACAACGTGTCGTACGAACTGCGCTCGCCGCTGACGACGATCGTCGGCTTCGCGCATTTCCTCAACGATCCATCGACCGGCCCGCTGACCGAGAAGCAGCGCGACTATCTCGGCTACATCACCACCTCCACCAACGCGCTGCTCGCCATCATCAACAACATCCTCGACCTCGCCACGCTCGATGCCGGCGCGATGACGCTCAATCTCGGCCCGGTCGATGTGCGCAAGGCCATCGAAGCTGCCGCAGAAGGCATCCAGGACCGGCTTGCGAGCGCGCATCTCAAGCTCGAACTCGAGATCGATCCGCGTGTCGGCACCTTCACCGCCGACGAACGGCGCATCGTGCAGATCCTGTACAATCTGCTTGCCAATGCCGCCGGGTTCTCGCCCGAGAACAGCACCATCACGCTGTCGGCGGGGCTCGTCGAAGGCGCGGTGACATTGTCCGTGCGCGATCGCGGGCCGGGCATCGCGCCTGAAGTGCAGGCCAAGATGTTCGACTGGTTCGAAAGCCACGGCAACCGCTCGGGCCAGCGCGGCGCGGGCTTAGGCTTGTCGCTGGTGCGCTCCTTCGTCGAACTGCATGGCGGCAGCGTGCGCGTGCAGTCCTCGCCGGGCGACGGCACCGTCGTGACCTGCAGCTTCCCGCTCGATCGCAACGCCCATCGCACGGCCGCGGAATAATGGCGCAGGCGAACACGGCGCAGCCCGACATCCATACGCTTCGCGTGACGCTGGCCGACGAGGCGGCGACCACGCAGCTGATGTGCGATCTCGGCCTGTTGCTGCGCGCCGGCGATGTGGTGACGCTGACGGGCGAGCTCGGCGCCGGCAAGACGGTCGCCGCGCGTGCGCTGATCCGCTATCTCGCCGAAGACGACACGCTGGAAGTGCCGAGCCCGACCTTTGCGCTGGTGCAGCCTTACGAGCTGGCCGCGATGAGCGTGATCCATACCGATTTCTATCGACTCGGCGATCCGCAGGAACTCGAAGAACTCGGCCTCATGCCATTGCCCGAGGACGCGCTCGTCATCGCCGAATGGCCCGAGCGCGCGCCGCAGGCGTTTCCGGGCGACCGTATCGACATTGCGCTCGCGCTGCTGACGCAGAACGGCGACGACGTGCGCGAGGCCGCCGTGACCGGTTATGGCCACCACGCCACAACGATTCGCCGGTTAGGCGCGATGCGCGCGGCGATCGAACGCGCGGGTCTCATCGATGCAACACGGCGGCGCATGGCGGGCGATGCCTCGACGCGCTCCTATGCGCGGCTCGAACTCGACGGGCAGCATGCCATCGTCATGAACATGCCGCGCCGTCCCGACGGACCGGCCGTTCACAACGGCAAGCCTTACAGCGCCATTGCGCATCTGGCCGAAGACGTCCGGCCGTTCGTGGCGATGGCCGGCGCGTTGCGCGAGGAAGGGTTCTCCGCGCCTGCGCTTTACAACGGCGATATCGAAGCAGGCTTTCTGGTGATCGAGGATCTCGGTCACGAGATCATCGTCGAAGGCGAGCCGCCGCGGCCGATTGTCGAGCGCTATGCCGCCGCCGTGGAGATGCTGGCGGCGCTGCATTGGCGCAAGCTGCCGGACACGCTGGCGGTCGGAACGCGCACGAACTACACGCTGCCGTCCTACGACATGGACGCGTTCCTGATCGAAGTATCGCTGCTGCTCGACTGGTATCTGCCGGATCACGATGTCGTCGTCACCGACGCGATGCGCGCGGAATTTTTTACCCTGTGGAGCGCGGTACTGCAGGGGCCGATCAACGGGCCGAAGAGCTGGGTGCTGCGCGACGTGCATTCGCCGAATTTGATCTGGCTGCCGACGCGCCACGACACCGGCCGCGTCGGCATCATCGATTTCCAGGATGCCGTGATGGGTCCGCCCGCCTATGACGTCGCCTCGCTGTTGCAGGATGCACGCGTCGATGTCAGCGAACAGATCGAGATTTCGCTGTTCGCACGCTACATCGCGGCGCGGCGGCAGACGGATGCGGAGTTCGACATTGCTGCCTTCGCGCAATCCTACGCCGCGATGGCGGCGCAGCGCGCCACCAAAGTGCTCGGCATTTTCTCGCGGCTGAATCGCCGCGACGGCAAGCCGCACTATCTGCGGCACCAGCCGCGCGCCTATGGTTATCTGCAGCGCGCGCTGTCGCATCCCTCGCTCGGTGCGCTGCAGGCATGGTATCAAACCCATGTGCCGCCGCCGCGCGTCACCCTGTCGTCATAACGCCCGCCTAGATAACGGTTTCGAATGCCTGTTTCTCCGACACACGCGATGGTGCTGGCCGCCGGTTTCGGCACCCGCATGCGCCCCTTGACCGAGACGATGCCCAAGCCTCTGGTGCGTGTCGCCGGTGAGGCGATGCTCGACCATGTGCTCGACAAGCTGGCGAGGGCCGGCGTGGCGCAGGCCGTCATCAACGTGCATCACTTCGCCGAGCAGATCGAAAAGCATGTCGCGGCGCGCCAGACGCCGAAGATCGTCATCTCCGACGAGCGCGACGCGATCCTGGGCACCGGCGGCGGCGTGGTGCGCGCGCTGAAGCATCTCGGCGACAAGCCGTTCTTTCATCTGAATTCCGATACGCTGTGGATCGACGGCACCGAGCCGAATCTTTCGCGGCTCGCCGATACGTTCGATTCCACGCGCATGGATATCCTGCTGCTGCTGGCGCCGACCGCGACCAGCATCGGCTATTCGGGTTCGGGCGACTATGCGATGGCGACCGACGGCGTGCTGCGCAAGCGCCGCGAGCGCGAGGTGGTGCCGTTCGTCTATGCCGGGGCCGCGATCCTGACGCCCGCGCTGTTCAAGGACGCGCCCGAGGGCGAATTCTCCCTGGTCCGGATGTTCGACAAGGCCGAAGCCGATGGCCGGCTGTTCGGGCTGCGGCTCGACGGCACCTGGATGCATGTCGGCACCCCCGACGCCATTGCGCTGGCCGAGGACGCCATTCGCGAAAGCGCGATCTGACGCCTCTTTTTGGCGCCACAGCCATGCCATGATAAGCGCCTGTCGAATCGGGCTCTCATGCGCATTTTCAACATTCCCGCCTCCGCGCCGTTCCTTCGCACGCTCATCAGCGCGCTGGTGGACGGCCGCCTGATCGCGGGCTTCGACGCGCGCCAGCACCCCGAACGCCTCGGCGATGCCACGCTCTATCTGCCGACACGGCGCGCCTGCCGGCTGGCCCGCGACACATTTCTCGAAGTGCTGCAAACCGACGCCGTGCTGCTGCCGCGCATCGTCGCCATCGGCGACATCGACGAGGACGAACTGGCGTTCGCCACGGCCGCGCAACCCGATGCGCTCGATCTGCTGCCGCCGCTGGAGCCGCTGCGCCGCCGCCTGATGCTGGCGCGGCTGATCGCGTCCTGGGCCGAGCGCGTCAAGCCGAAGGACCCCGACGATCCGCTGCTGGTCGTCACGGGTCCGGTGTCGGCGCTCAATCTGGCCAACTCGCTGGCGCGGCTGATGGATGACATGGCGACGCGGCAAGTGCCGTGGAGCGCGCTCGATACGCTGGTGCCGACCGATGTCGATCAGTACTGGCAGCTGACGCGCAGCTTTCTCGATGCGATCGTACGCGAGGCGTGGCCCGACGCACTCAATTTGCTCGGCGCGATGGAACCGGTGGAGCGCCGCGACGCCCTGATCGCAACCGAAGCCGAACGCCTCAAGACACACGCAAAAGGCCCGGTGATTGCCGCCGGCTCCACCGGCTCGATGCCGGCGACGGCGAAATTCCTCGATGCAGTCGCACGCCTGCCGCAAGGCGCGGTGGTGCTGCCCGGTCTCGACACTCATCTGGACGACAAGTCATGGCAGGCGATTGCGCGCGCCAGCGACGATGCAGCGTTCTCGTCGCAAGCCGCACCGACGCATCCGCAATTCGCCATGCAGGCGCTGCTGACGCGTTTCGGCATCGCACGTACTGACGTGGTGACGCTGGACGGCGCGCATCGCCGTGAAGTGCTGCTGTCGGAAGCGATGCGTCCGGCAGCGACGACATCGCAATGGCGCGAGCGGCTGTCGCAGCCCGCAATCAAAAACGCCGTCGCGCAAGGCTTGACCGATGTCAGCGTTATTGAGGCCGCCAACGCCGAAGAAGAAGCACTCGCCATTGCCGTGGCGCTGCGCGAAGCGGCCGAGACCGAGGGCAAGAGCGCAGCACTCGTGACACCCGACCGCGCGCTGGCGCGGCGCGTGCTGGCAGCCTGCCATCGCTGGAATCTGCCGGTCGACAATTCGGGCGGCGACGCATTGACCGACGCGCAAGCTGGCATCTTCGCGCGGCTTGCTGCGCAGACTGCGCTGGAAGGTCTTGCGCCCGCCACTCTGCTCGCCTTGCTCAAGCATCCGCTGTTGCGGCTGGGACGCGACGCCAGCGGCTACGTCAACGAGATTGCGACGCTTGAACTCGCGCTGTTGCGCGGCTTGCGGCCCGGCCCCGGTTGCATCGGGCTCAAGCGCGCGTTCGAGGCGTTCGACGCCGACATGAAGCGGATGCGGCGTCGGGAAAGCTCCTCCATCCATCCGGCCGAGCCGCGCGCCGCGTTGACCGAGGCCGAGATTGCAGACGCGCGCGCGCTGATCGACGCGCTGTGCCATGCGCTGGCGCCGCTCGATGAGATTCCCCCACGCGGCGAGCATGCGTTGACGGATCTGGCCGCGCAGCATCGCGAAGTGGTGGCACGGCTTGGCGTCGATGCGTCCGGCGATATTCCGGCATTTGCCGAGGCCGACGGCACGGCGCTGGCCACAGCGTTCGACGATATCGACGCGCAAGGCCCAAGCGCCGGGCTTTCGCTGCCGCGCGGCGATTATGTCGAGGCGTTCGTGACGGCGATTGCCGATCGCGTGGTGCGCCGCGCCAGCACCGCAGGATTGCGCTTGCGCATCTATGGTCCGCTCGAAGCGCGCCTGACGCAATGCGACCGCGTGATCCTCGGCGGGCTGATCGAAGGCGTGTGGCCGCCGCAGCCGCGCACCGATCCGTGGCTCAACCGCGCCATGCGCTCGCAACTCGGGCTCGATCTGCCGGAGCGGCGTATCGGTCTGCTCCGCGCATGACTTCGCGCAACTGATGGGCGCGAAAGAAGTGATCCTGACGCGCGCGGCAAAATCCGGCGGCGCGCCGTCGGTCGCCTCACGCTTTCTGCACCGGCTGGAAGCGGTCGCGGGTGAAGCCGCGTGGACGAATGCCATCAGGAACGGCGAGCGTTATCTCGATCTCGCCCGCGCGCTCGACAAGCCAACGGAGTATGCGCCCGCCGCCAAACCGGCGCCGCGCCCGCCGCTGGCGCAACGCCCGTCATCGCTGTCGGTGACCGAGATCGAACACTGGCTGCGCGACCCTTATACGATCTATGCCCGGCACATTCTGAAGCTGGCGCGGCTCGATCCCGTCGCCGCGCGCATCGGCGCGGCCGACCGGGGCTCGGCCATTCACGGCGCCATCGGCGATTATGCCAAGCGCTTCGCCGACGCGCCGCCGACGCACCCTTACGACGAGCTGATCAAGCTCGGCACCGCGCAGTTCGCGCCCTTCATCGACGAGCCCGAAGCACGCGCATTGTGGTGGCCGCGGTTCGAACGCATCGCCAAATGGTTCGCGGCATGGGATGTCGCGCGGCGCGACAACATCAATCATCTCTTCGCCGAAATCCGTGGCGTCATGCAGATCGATGCCGGCACGCGCACATTCACGCTCAGCGCCCGTGCCGACCGCATCGAGGAACTGCGCGACGGGCGTTACGCCATTCTCGATTTCAAGACGGGCATCGTGCCCACCGCGAAGCAGGTGATGATCGGGCTGTCGCCACAGCTGACGCTGGAAGCCGCGATCCTGCGCGCGGGCGGCTTCGACCGGATTCCGGCCGGGGTCTCCGTCGCCGCGCTCTGTTACGTCAGGCTCTCCGGCGGCGATCCGGGCGGCGAGGAAAAGGAACTCGAACTCAAGACCGACCGCAAGGATCCGCCACTGCCGCCGGATGCCGCCGCCGACGAGGCGCGGCGCAAGCTCGAGGAACTGGTGCGCGCGTTCGAAGACGAGACACGCGCCTATGAGCCGCTGGTGCTGTCGATGTGGAAGACCCGCTACGGCGCCTATGACGATCTCGCCCGCGTCAAGGAATGGTCGGCGACCGGCGGCACGGGAGACGACGCATGAGCCGCGCGATCCCGAGCGAAGTCAGCGCCGCGCAGGCGCTCGCCTCCGATCCGACGCTGTCGGCCTTCGTCGCCGCCAATGCCGGCTCCGGCAAGACGCATGTGCTGGTCCAGCGCGTCATCCGCCTGATGCTGGCAGGCACGGTGCCGGAGAAAATCCTCTGCATCACCTTCACCAAGGCCGCCGCCGCCAACATGGCGGAGCGCGTCTTCACCACGCTCGGCCACTGGATCACGCTCGACGACAAGGCGCTGGCTGCGGAGATTATCGACAGCGGTGCAGGCACGCCCGACCGCCGCATGCTCGGCCGCGCACGCGAATTGTTCGCGCAGGCATTGGAGACGCCGGGCGGACTCAAGGTGCAGACGATCCACGCACTGTGCACGCGACTGCTGCAGCAATTTCCGTTCGAGGCCAATGTCGCGGCGCATTTCACCGTGCTCGACGACCGCGACCGCGCCGATCTGATGGAAGACGCGATGCTCGGCGTGCTGACGCAGGCGGCGCTGACGCCGGAGAGCCCAATCGGCCGCGCGCTGGCGCATGCGATGACGCTGGCCGCCGACCAGACATTCCGCGAGACGGTGGAAGCCGCCTGCCTCGACGGCGACCTGCTCGGCTGGCTGGCGCAGGCAGGCTCCGTGGAGCGCGCCGTCGCGCAGCTGTCGCGCGCCATCGGCGCGCAGGACGGCGACGACCCGGCAACGCTGGCGCAGGCGATGATCGACGGGCCGCATTTGCCGATGGCGCAATGGGCACGTTTCGCCGCGCTCTTCGCGACCGGCAGCAAGACCGATCAGGACCAGGGCGCGCGCCTGCGCAGCGCGCGCGGCGGCGACCGGCGATGACAGGCTCGACAACTATCTTGCGGTGTTCATGACCGCGACCGGTCCGCGCAAATCGCTGCTGACGAAAGGCCTGCGCGAGTCCGAGCCTGCATTGGCCGCAGCGCTGGACAGCGAAGCTTCGCGCCTCGACCCGATGATCGAGCGCATGAAGGCCGCGCAGCTGCGCGCGCGCAACGAGGCGCTGCTGACCATCGTGGCGGAAGTCGCGAAGCGCTATCGCCGCGCCAAGGATCGCCGCGGCGCGCTCGACTATGACGACCTGATCGGCAAGACGCTCGCCATGCTGGAGCGCATGCCCGGAAGCTGGGTGCACTACAAGCTCGACCGCGGCATCGACCATGTGCTGATCGACGAGGCGCAGGATACGAGCCCGCAGCAATGGGAGATCGTGACGAGGCTCGTCAGCGAGTTCACCTCCGGCGAAGGCGCGCATCAGGGCGCGGTGCGCACATTGTTCGCGGTCGGCGACGAGAAGCAGTCGATCTTCTCGTTCCAGGGCGCGGTGATGCGTGAATTCGATCTGAGACGCCGCGATTTCGAGCGCCGCTTCGGCGCGGCCCAGCTCTCGTTCAAGAGCGTGAACTTCAATTATTCGTTCCGCTCGGGCGCAGGCGTGCTCGATGCCGTGGACGCGACCTTCCGCGACGCCGAGATTTTCCGCAGCATCACCTCCGACGCGCGAGGCATGGCCGCGCATGAGGCCCTGAAGGACGCAGCACCTAGCACGGTGGATCTGTGGGAACTCGAAGAGCCGGAAGATCGCCCGGAAATCGAAGGCTGGCGCGCGCCGTTCGATGCGAAGCCCGAAACAAGCCCGCAAGTGCGCCTCGCCAGACGTATCGCCCGCGACATCGCGGCCATGATCGGACGCGACAGTATTCTGCGCGATGGCGTGCCGCAGCCCGTCAGTGCCGGCGATATTCTCATTCTGGTGCGCCGCCGCGGCGAATTGTTCGAATCCGTCATTCAGGCGCTGAAGCAGGCGCATGTCGAGGTCGCCGGCGCCGACCGGCTGAAGCTGACCGAGCACATCGCGGTGACCGACCTGATGGCGCTGGCCGACGCAATGCTTCTGCAGCGCGACGATCTTTCGCTGGCGATTGCGTTGAAGAGCCCTCTGTTCGGGCTCGACGACAGCCATCTGATGGCGCTGGCGCCGGGGCGCAAAGGCACGCTGCGCGAGGCGCTGCGGGCGCAAAGTCATCTGGCGCCCTACGACGCCGTCTGGGCGCGGCTGGAAGCCTGCGAACGCCGCGCGCATGACAAGCCGTTCTCGTTCTATGCCTGGCTGCTCGGCGGCGACGGCGGACGCGCACGCATGCTGCGCAGACTTGGACTTGAGGCCAACGACGCGCTGGATGAATTCCTCGAACTCGCGCTGTCTTACGAGCAGCGCGAGGCGGCGACGCTGCAGGGCTTCATGAACTGGCTGCGCGCCGCCGACATCGAGATCAAGCGCGACATGGATGTGGCGCGGCCCGAGGTGCGGGTGATGACGGTGCATGGCGCCAAGGGACTGGAGGCGCCGATCGTGTATCTCGCCGACACGACGATGCCGCCGCGCGCACGCGACAGCCTGATCCGCATCGCGCAGCCTGACGCACCTGCGGATGCGAGGGTGTGCACGATCTGGGCCGGCAGCAAGAAAGGCGACACGGCTTTGTTTGCGACCGCGCGCGAGGCTGCAACACAAGAGACGAAAGACGAGTATCGACGGCTGCTCTATGTCGCGATGACGCGCGCGGCGCAGCGCCTCATCGTCGGCGGCCACCGGCCGGGCAACAGCAACGAGATCGATCCCCACTCCTGGTACGCGCTGATGCGCGACGGACTGGAAGCCTCCGGGCTCGATGTCCAGACCATCGCTACCGACGACGGCCCGGTGCGGCGCTTTCGCAAGAGCGGCGACGTCGATTTGCCGCGCGTGCCGGCGGCCGCGAGCTACCGCACATCGCAAGCGCAGATCCGTCATGGCTGCGCCACCGCGCGAAGCCCGAGACCGAACCGCGCCGATGGATGCGGCCCTCCGACACCGACGACAGCGCGCCGCGTGAGAGCCGCAACGATGCCGCACGAATTCTCGCGCACAAGCCGCGCGGCGCGGCACGCTGGTCCACCGTCTGCTGCAATCGCTGCCCGATGTCGCCAAAGATCATCGCGCATCGGCTGCAAAAGCTTTTCTGGCACGCAATGCCGCCGACTGGACGCAGGCCGATCGCGAGGCACTGGAAAGTCGCGTGCTGGCGTTGCTGGCGGATCAGCGCTTTGCGGCCTTGTTTGCCGACGGCAGCCGCGCCGAGGTGCCGCTTGTCGGCACGCTGACGCGAAAGGACGGCGAGGTCGTCAATATTTCGGGCCAGATTGACCGGCTGGTCGTCACCGATGCCTCGGTTTTGATCGCCGATTTCAAGACCAACCGGCACCCCCCCGGCGCGGGCGAGCCCGCGCCTGACGCCTATCGGCGTCAAATGGCGCTGTATCGCGCGCTCTTGAAAAAGCTCTATCCGCAGCGCTCCGTCCGGGCGGTGCTGGTCTGGACCGAAACGGCTGAAATCATGGAGATTTCAGAGGCCGCGCTGGAGGCGGAGCTGACCCGCATCACAACGTGATGACGTACCTTGACCGGGTAACTCCCGCGTTCATAGGTTCGGCTCACGCTTTTCCTCCGATTCTCCGTCATGAGGTTCCCGCCATGTCCGTCGGCAAAGTATCTGATGCCAATTTCGAAACCGAAGTCCTCAAGGCGAGCGGCCCCGTGGTCGTCGATTTCTGGGCGGAATGGTGCGGCCCGTGCCGCATGATCGCGCCCGCGCTTGACGAGATTGCCGGCGTGATGGGCGACAAGGTCAAGATCGTGAAGCTCAACGTCGACGAGAGCCCGCAGACGGCGGCCAAGTACGGCGTGATGTCGATTCCGACCCTGATGGTATTCAAGAACGGCGAAATGGCCTCGCGTCAGGTCGGCGCCGCGCCGAAGCAGAAACTTCAGCAGTGGATCAGCTCGTCCGTGTGAGACGCCCTCCACGCGCGTACTGCAAAAACGGCCGGGGAAACCCGGCCGTTTTCTTTTGTCCCAACCGCATCGTCATGGCCGGACTTGATCCGGCCATCGATCTTGTTTGTAGAAAGTTGGATTGCCGGGTCGAGCCCGGCAATGACGATCTTTGACTTTGCGGCATCGTGCTCTAAACTACTTTTGATCCTTGCGCGGGCCGTCACGCCCGCCGCAAACGCCCGGACGGCGGTCCCGGGCCCGATCAAATCCAAAGCCAAACCTGCAACGCGCACCGGATGCGCATGAGGCCGCCATGAAATTTTTGCGTCGGTTCACCACCCTCTTGTCCCTGATTGCCGCCGCGTCGTTCGGCGCGTCGATGGTTCACGCGCAGCAACCGCCGCTGACGGTGTTTGCCGCAGCCAGCCTGCAGAATGCGCTCGAAGAAGCCGGCAAGGCCTTCACCGCCAAGACGGGAACGTCGGTGCGTTTTTCATTCGCGGCATCGTCGGCGCTCGCGCGCCAGCTGGAACAGGCCGCGCCCGCCGATCTGTTCGCCTCCGCCGATCTCGAATGGATGGACTGGGTGGCGGCGCGCAATCTGATCAAGAGAGACACGCGCATCGAACTGCTCGGCAATCGTCTCGTGCTGGTCGCGCCGCTCGAGGGCGGACCTGCAAGCGTCGCGCTGACCAGGGACGGACTTGCCGCCGCGCTCAACAATGGCCGCATCGCGATGGGCGACGTCAGCGCCGTGCCCGCCGGCAAATACGGCAAGACGGCTTTGGAAAAGCTCGGCCTGTGGGATGGCGTATCGAACAATATCGCGCAGGTCGAGAACGTGCGCGCGGCGCTGCGTCTCGTATCGCGCCGCGAAGCACCGCTCGGCATCGTCTATGCGACCGATGCGAAGGCCGATCCGGCTGTGAAGATCGTCGCGACGTTCCCCACCGAGAGTCACGCGCCGATCGTCTATCCGTTCGCAGTGACAGCAAACGCGACGCACAAGGCCGCAGCCGAATTCCTCGCGTTCCTTGCAGGACCGGACGGCAAGCCGCTGTTCGAGAAGCAGGGATTTACGGTGTTGAAGTAGGCGACAATGCCCTCATGGTGAGGAGGCCGCATAGCGGCCGTCTCGAACCATGAGGGGATGTTGAAAGACCACGCCTGAGCCCACCGACCCCATCCTTCGAGACGCGCCTTTCAGGCGCTCCTCAGGATGAGGATCGAACTGCTACTGCGGCAGTGTCCCGTTCGCGCGCAGCACGTCGCCGGCGAGATAGAGCGAGCCGGTGATCAGAATGCGCGGCGGCACCTCGTAAGACAACCCACGCAACAGCGCGAGCGCAGCCTCGACACTCGCGGCCGTCTCCACGCGCATGCCGAGCGGGCGCGCTGCGGCAGCAAGCGACTCCGGCGTATGCGCGTTCTCCGTGCCGGGGATCGGCACGGCGATGACATGGCGCGTGAGCCCGGCAAAATTCGACAGAAAGCCCGTCACATCCTTGTTGGCCATCATGCCGGTGATGATCACGAGCGGACGCGGCACGCGCTCCTCGAGATCGCCGAGTGCGGCGGCAACGACGCGACCGCCATCGGGATTATGCCCGCCATCGAGCCACAACTCCGCATCCTTCGGCGACTGCGCAACGAGCGCGCCCGATGCGAGCCGCTGCATCCGCGCCGGCCATTCCGCGCGCAGCACGCCCGCCTCAAACTCCGCGGGCGCCAGATTGAAGTGATTGGTTGCCCGCAGCGCCGCGATTGCCAGCCCCGCATTGTCGAACTGATGCCGCCCGAACAGGCGCGGCGCCGGCAGATCGAGCAGGCCGCGCTCGTCCTGATAGACCAGACGCCCGCGCTCGACGCTGACATGCCAGCCCTGCCCCGCCGCATGGAGCGGCGCGCGCAGGAGCTTCGCCTGCGCCTCGATCACCTCTTCGGCCTCGGCCGACTGCGGCGCAACGACGACAGGCACGCCCGGCTTGATGATGCCGGCCTTCTCCGTGGCGATCTTCGAAAGCGTGTCGCCAAGGAATTCGACGTGATCCATGGCGATGGGCGTGATCACGCTGGCCAAGCGGCTTGTCGACGACATTGGTGGAATCGAGCCGTCCGCCGAGCCCGACTTCGAGCAGCAGCACATCGGCGGGATGGCGCGCGAACAGAAGAAACGCAGCCGCGGTCTCGATCTCGAACACCGTGATCGGCTGACCGGCATTGACGCGCTCGCATTCTTCCAGCGCGGCGATCAGCTCGTCGTCCGAAACCAGTTTTCCGGCCAGAGCGAAAACGTTCGTTGATGCGCACGAGATGCGGCGAGGTGAACACATGGACGCGCTGGCCGGCGGCCTCGAGCATGGCGCGCAGATACGCAACCGTCGAACCCTTGCCGTTGGTGCCGGCGACATGGATGACCGGCGGCAAACGCTTTTCCGGATGGCCGAGCGCGGCAAGCAGCCGGTGCATGCGATCAAGCGTCAGATCGATGCGCCGCTGATGCAGCGACATCAGGCGCGCCTGGATCGCGTCCAGCGGTGCGGGCGGCGTCAGGCTCACGCCTGCGCGGCGGGCGCCGCCTCGGCGACAATCTCGCGGCGCGTGTTGGCCGTATCGCCGGCGGGCGACGATGTCAGCAGGCGGCACAGCCGCGCCAGCGTGCCGCGCAGCTCGTGGCGATGCACGACCATGTCGACCATGCCGTGCTCTTTCAGATATTCGGCGCGCTGGAAGCCATCCGGCAATTTCTCGCGGATGGTCTGCTCGATGACGCGCGCGCCGGCAAACCCGATCAGCGCGCCGGGCTCGGCGATGTGGACGTCGCCCAGCATCGCGTAGGAGGCGGTGACGCCGCCGGTGGTCGGATTGGTGAGAACGACGATGTAGGGCTTCTTGATTTCGCGCAGCTGCTGGATCGCAACCGTCGTGCGCGGCAACTGCATCAGCGACAGGATGCCTTCCTGCATGCGCGCGCCGCCGGAAGCGGCGAACATGATGAAGGGCGTCTGCTTCTCGACGGCGAGTTCGAGGCCCTTGATGATGGCTTCACCGGCGGCCATGCCGAGCGAGCCGCCCATGAAATCGAAATCCTGCACGCCGACGACGACGGGCAGGCCGTCGAGCTTGCCGAAGCCGATCTTGACGGCATCGTTGAGGCTGGTCTTGCTGCGCGCATCCTTGATGCGATCGGCGTAGCGCTTCTCGTCGCGGAACTTGAGCGGATCGGCGGTGACGTCCGGCAGCGCGACGTCGTACCAGGTCTCGTTGTCGAAGATCGACTTCAGGCGCGCGATCGCGCCCATGCGCATGTGATAGTTCGAAACCGGAATGACGAAATTGTTGCTCTCGACGTCCTTGTAGAACACCAGCTGCCCGGTGTCGGGGCACTTGATCCACAAATTCTCCGGCACCTCCCGCTTGCCCAACATGGTGCGGATCTTCGGGCGGACGACGTTGGTGATCCAGTTCATGCGTCTGATCTCGGTGTTTGGGTCGCGAGTATTTTAGCGCAACGGCGCCGCCCTGACGACCCCTGATAGATGCGCAAGCCGTGAGGCGCCTGCAAGGGAAGGTTTTGCTTAACTTTTATTGGAGCATGATCTTGTCCGAAAACCGGTACCCACTTTTCGGGATCATGCTCATTTCGCCGCCCGCACGCCCTGCGCGAGACTGGCGGCGAGATCGGCCACGGCGGAGACGGTTTTCGCCGTCGCCTTGCCGTCCGAATCGAGGCTGCCGCGCAAGGCATCGATCAGCGCCGAACCGACCACGGCACCGTCGGCATGGGCGGCGATATCGCGGGCATTTTGCGGCGTTTTGATGCCGAAGCCGACGCAGACCGGCAATTTCGTGTGGCTCTTGATACGCGACACTGCGGCGGCGACCTTGCCGGAATCGGCGCTGGCCGCGCCGGTGATGCCGGCGATCGAAACGTAATACACGAAACCGGACGTGTTATTCAGAACCGCAGGCAGGCGCTTGTCGTCGGTGGTCGGCGTGGCGAGACGAATGAAGTTGAGTCCGGCCTTGAGCGCGGGCAGGCAAAGCTCTTCGTCTTCTTCCGGCGGCAGATCGACGATGATGAGACCATCGACGCCGGCTGCCTTCGCATCGACCAGAAATTTGTCGACGCCGTAAATGTAGATCGGGTTGTAGTAACCCATCAGCACGATCGGCGTCGCGTTATCCTCTTTGCGGAAATCGCGCACCACCTGCAGCGTCTTCTTCAGAGTCGTGCCGGCCTTCAGCGCGCGCAACCCCGCCGCCTGAATCGCCGGACCGTCCGCCATCGGATCGGTAAACGGCATGCCGATTTCGATGACATCGGCGCCGGCCTTCGGCAGCGCCTTGATGATGTTCAGCGACGTTTCAAGATCGGGATCGCCGCACATGACGAAGGTCACGAAGGCGGCGCGGCCTTCGGCCTTGAGCGCTGCGAAACGGGTATCGATACGCGTCGTCACTTTTTGGCACCTTTGAGAATGTCGGAGACCTGCGGCACGTCCTTGTCGCCACGGCCGGACAGATTGACGACCATCAGATGATCCTTCGGCTTCTGCGGCGCGAGCGTGACGACCTTGGCGATGGCATGCGCCGACTCAAGCGCGGGGATGATGCCTTCCTGCTTCGACAGCAACTGGAACGCGGCCAGCGCCTCGTCATCGGTGGCGTTGAGATACGTCACGCGACCCATGTCGTGCAGCCAGGAATGCTCCGGCCCGACGCCGGGATAATCGAGGCCGGCCGAGATCGAATGCGCGTCGGTGATCTGGCCGTCGTCATCCATCAGCAAGTACGTGCGGTTGCCGTGCAGCACGCCGGGACGGCCGCCGGCGATCGACGCCGCATGCAGATTGGTGAGGCCGTGACCGGCCGCCTCGACGCCGTAGATCTCGACGTCGGCATCGTCGAGGAACGGATGGAACAGGCCGATCGCATTGGAGCCGCCGCCGATGCAGGCGATCAGCGAATCCGGCAGGCGGCCTTCGGCTGGCCAGCATCTGCTCGCGCGTCTCGCGTGCCGATGATGCGACTGGAAATCGCGCACCATCATCGGATAGGGATGCGGGCCGAGCGACCGATGCCGATGCAATAGAAGGTGTTCTGCACGTTGGTCACCCAGTCGCGCATCGCGTCGTTCATCGCGTCCTTGAGCGTCTTGCGTGCCGGACTTGCACCGGCACCACCTTGCGCCGAGGAGTTTCCATGCGGAAGACGTTCTGCGCTCTGACGCGCGATATCGACCGCGCCCATATAGACGATGCATTCGAGACCGAAGCAGCGCGCACGCCGTGGCGGTCGCGACGCCGTGCTGGCCGGCGCCGGTCTCGGCGATGATCCGCTTCTTGCCCATGCGGCGCGCCAGCATGATCTGGCCGAGCGCGTTGTTGATCTTGTGCGAACCGGTGTGATTGAGCTCTTCGCGCTTGAGATAAATCTTCGCGCCGCCGAGATGCTCGGTGAGACGTTGCGCGAAATACAGCGGGCGACGGACGCCCGACATAATGCGTCAGATAGCCGTTCATCTCCTCCTGGAAGGAGGGATCGGCCTTGGCCGCCGTATAGGCCTTTTCCAGTTCGAGGATCAGCGGCATCAGGGTTTCGGCGACGAAACGTCCGCCGAAATTGCCGAAATGCCCGCGCTCGTCGGGACCGGTGCGGAGAGAATTGGGACGCTGGACACTCATGCGTTGCTCGCAAGTTTTGCCGGATAGGCCTCACCCGCCGCAAGACGCGCGGCGCGGATGAAAGCGCGGATTTTGTCGGGATCTTTTTCGCCGGGCTTGCGCTCGACGCCGGAGGAGACATCGACGCCCGGCGCTTTGGTGATGCGCAGAGCCTCGGCGACGTTCTCGGGATTGAGACCGCCCGACAACATGAAGGGCAGCCCCGGCTCGAGCCCGCTCAGCAGCGTCCAGTCGAACGCCTTGCCGAGCCCGCCCGGACGGGTCGCGTCCTTCGGAGCGCGCGCATCGAACAGGATACGATCGGCCACAGCGCGATAGGCCGCGACAGAGGCCAGATCGGCAGCGGTTTCCACGGCGATGGCTTTCATCACCGGCAGACCGAAGCGCGCCTTGAGCGCGGTGACGCGCGCGGGCGCTTCCTTGCCGTGAAGCTGCAGCACGTCGGGATGCAGCGCCTCGATCGCCTGCGCGATGAAGGCATCGTCCGCATCGACGACCAGCGCGACCTTGAGGGCGCGGCCCTTGACCTGGGCATCGAGATCGCGCGCCACGTCAAAACCGATATTTCGGGGCGACGGCGGAAAAAACACGAAGCCGACCATATCCGCGCCCGAGTCCAGCGCGACGTCGAGCGTCTCGCGCGTGGACAGGCCGCAGATTTTGACCAAGAGCGACATGGCTCCAGCCAGCTCCATAAGAGGCATTTAAAAGGACGGCAGGTTCTAACCTGCTGAAACCGGCTTGTCTTGCGGCAATATCGCCCCGCAAAACGCCCGGATCGGCGATGCTTAACTGCCGATGCTCAGCTGCCAATGCTCAACTCATGGGCGGCAGCGCCGGGGGATAGCTCGAGGCCGGTGGTGGCGGCGCGGGCGCCCGGCGCAGTTGCCGCAGCTCCGCCTCGCTGCGGCGGGCGCTGCGCCGCCAGTGGCGCTGGCGCACCCATGTGGCGAGACCGCCGGCGACAACCCCCAGCACGGCGGCCGCGATCAGCAGCACGAACAGCGGCAGCCGGATCGACAGTGCCGGCTCAGCAGCATTGAAGGGATCGAAGGACAGCGTGACGACCTGGCGGTTGGCGACCGCAAAGACCACGAGGATCAGCGCCAGCGGAACGAGGACGAGGGCCGAGAGGAATTTGCGCATGCGACGCCCCGAAATTAGACGCCCCGGAACTGGTCCGGCCCGGTTATCCAGGCCACAGCCACGATCAGGCTTCGGCGCCCTTGTTCAGCCGTTCGCGCATTTCCTTGCCGGTCTTGAAGAACGGCACGGACTTCTGCTCGACGGGAACATGCTCGCCGGTGCGCGGATTGCGACCCGAACGCGCCGGACGGTGCTTCACCGAAAAGGCTCCAAAACCACGCAGTTCTACGCGGTCCCCGCGTGCCATTGCGGCAACGATTTCGTCCAGGATCGCGTTGACGATCTTCTCGACGTCACGCTGATACAGATGCGGGTTGTGAGCCGCGATGCGCTGAACGAGTTCTGACTTGATCATTGCGGGCGGGGCCTGTGACTGAACGGCCAACATTTCCGTGAAAAATCCCTGCCGTGTCAAGACGATAAATCTTATCCGGCTGTCGAGAAAGGGACTTCACAAACGATGCCGCCCTTGCTTGGGGCCTGCCGGAGCCTTGTCCGGCGGGGCTCGGGAGCAACCGGTATCGCCCAAAGGCGAAGGGTTGGACGGCGTGGCAACGCCTCAGTTGGACGACGCCGGCTGCCACAGCGCGAGCAGCCCATCCATGCTCATGCGATCGACGCTCTGCACCAGACCCGTCTGCTGCAACTGTTCGGCGGTCGCACTCAAGCCGACCGCGTCGAGCATCGCAACAGCGCCCAGACGCAGGAAGCTCATGTTGCCGAGGCGTGAGTCGAGACGGAAATCGCGCACCGGCGTATTGGCCTTGACGTTCTTTTCCTTCTCGAGCCATGCGAGCGCGGTCTTCTCGTCGCCGATCTGATCGATCAGCTTCAATTCAAGCGCCTGTCGGCCGGTGAAGACGCGTCCGTCGGCGACACGCTCGAGCAAAGCGTTGTCCATGCTGCGGCGGGTCTGCACCAGATTGCGGAACCAGGCATAGGAATCGCGCACGATGGATTCGAGCGCGGCGCGCGCCTCTGGGCTTGTCGGCTCGAAGCCGTTCGGCGCGGCCTTGAGCGGCGAGGATTTCACCTCTTCGACCTTGACGCCGATGGTCTTCATCAGATCGCCGAAGTTCGGATACTGAAACAGCACGCCGATGGAGCCGACCAGCGCCGATTGCTGCGCGATGATCTGGTCGGAGGCGAGTGCTGCGATGTATCCGCCCGAGGCGGCGAGACCTTCGACGACGACGACAACGGGCTTCTGCGCCTTCAGCCGCATGATCGAGTCATAAAGCTGCTCTGAGCCGGCCGTGGTGCCGCCGGGCGAATTGATCTGCACGATGACCGCACGCGCCGACGACTTGCCCAGCCGCTCCAGCGCAGCAACGCGATCGCTGTCGGAGCGGATCAATCCGTTGATCTTCACACGCGCGATCGAACCGCCGCCGCCGATGGCCTCGCGGCCGCTCGAGGTCGCCAGCACGGCGCCGCCGATCACCGCGACGAGCGCGATGAGGGCTGCGACCACGCGCCAGAAGGTGAGCTTGCGCCGCATCCGGCGGCGATCGACGATCATATCGGCATCGAGCGACATGGATTTCATCTCCGGGAGGATTGATCTATTGCGGCAATGGCGTTCAGGACGCCTGAATCACACCGTATCAATTGCGAACAAATGTGAAGAAAACAAGGGTGGGAAAGCAGAACCGCTCCAACACATTCGGCGTCATTCCGGAGCGCGCGAAGCGACAGTCCGGAATCCATAGTCCCTGCGCTACGACCGATATCACCGGGGCTATGGATTTCGGGCATCGTCGCTCCGCGCGCCCCGGAATGACGCCCGAGCAAAAAAAAGCCCCGGCATCGCTGCCGGGGCTTTTCAATCTTGCAGGCGTTTAAGCCTTTACTTGCCGTCGCGCTGCTTGAGCGCGGTGCCGAGAATGTCGCCCAACGTCGCGCCCGAATTGGAGGAGCCGTACTGAGCGATGGCTTCCTTCTCTTCGGCCACTTCGAGGGCCTTGATCGACACCTGCACCTTGCGGGCTTTCTTGTCGAACTGGATGACGCGAGCATCGACCTTCTCACCGACGGCGAAGCGCTCTGAACGCTGTTCGCCACGGTCGCGCGCCAGTTCGGAGCGCTTGATGAAGGTGGTGAAGTCGGTGCCGGCAATCTTCACTTCGATGCCGCCTTCCTTCACGTCGATGACTTCGCAGGTCACGACCGCGCCCTTCTTGACGTCGCCCGGCTCGGCGAACGGGTCGCCTTCGAGCTGCTTGACGCCGAGCGAGATGCGCTCCTTCTCCACGTCCACGTCGAGCACCACGGCCTTGACCATGTCGCTCTTCTTGTAGTCCTCGATCGCCTGCTCGCCCGGACGCTTCCAGTCGAGATCGGACAGATGGACCATGCCGTCCACGTCGCCGTCGAGGCCGAGGAACAGACCGAACTCGGTCTTGTTCTTGACTTCGCCTTCAACCGTGGCGCCGACGGGATACTTCTCAACGAAGACTTCCCACGGATTGCGCATGGTCTGCTTGAGACCGAGCGAAATACGGCGCTTGACGCTGTCGACTTCGAGCACTTGCACTTCGACTTCCTGCGAGGTCGAAACGATCTTGCCCGGGTGCATGTTCTTCTTGGTCCACGACATCTCGGAGACGTGGATCAGTCCCTCGATGCCCGGCTCCAGCTCCACGAAGGCGCCGTAGTCGGTGATGTTGGTGACACGACCCGAGAAGCGCGCGCCGACCGGATACTTGCCCTCGATGCCCTGCCAGGGATCGTCCTGCAGCTGCTTCATGCCGAGCGAGATGCGGTGCGTCTCGTGGTTGATCTTGATGATCTTCACCTTCACCGTCTGGCCGATATTGAGCACTTCGGTGGGGTGATTGACGCGGCGCCACGCGATATCCGTGACGTGCAACAGACCATCGATGCCGCCGAGATCGACGAAGGCACCGTAATCGGTGATGTTCTTGACGACGCCGTCGATGACCTGACCCTCTTCGAGGTTCTGCACCAACTCCTGACGCTGCTCGGCGCGGGTCTCTTCGAGGACCGTACGGCGCGAGACGACGATGTTGCCGCGGCGCGCGATCCATCTTGAGGATCTGGAACGGCTGCGGCGTGTCCATCAGCGGGGATACGTCGCGGACGGGGCGGATATCGACCTGCGAACGCGGCAGGAAGGCCACGGCGCCGTCGAGATCGACGGTGAAGCCGCCCTTGACCTGATTGAAGATGACGCCCGGTGACCTTCGCCATTGCCTGGAACGCCTTCTCGAGGTTCGCCCCAGCTCTCTTCGCGACGCGCCTTGTCGCGCGACAGCACGGCTTCGCCGAGCGGCATTCTCGATGCGGTCGAGGAACACCTCGACGGTGTCGCCGACCTTGATTTCATTGCCGCGGCCCGGGCCCGAGAATTCTCGCAGCGCCACGCGGCCTTCGGTCTTCAGACCGACGTCGATAACAGCGACGTCCTTTTCAATGGCAACAACCGTGCCCTTGATGACGTTGCCTTCCTGCAGATTTCCGGTCCCGAAGGACTTGTCGAGCATCGCTGCGAAATCGTCGCGCGACGGATTGGTTGAAGTGGCAGTGGAAGCCATAGGTTCTCCAGTTGCGGGTTTGCCGGCCGTTCGGGTGAAAGGGCGCGCCATGGCCGCAGGGCCGAAAGTTCCGCAACTTTCGACGGCTTCCCAAACGCCGATGAGGGCGAAAAGAAAAGCGAGCCGGCAGATGCCTGCAGCGATGATGCGATTGGGTCTTCGTTAGTCCGGGCCTGACGAGCGGGGGGCGGGCGTTCCTCCGAATGACGGCAGCGACGGGTTTTAAAGTCGCTACCGGCCCGCCCGGACGGCCTCGACAATGTCGATGGCGGCCTGGACTGCGGCGTCTATATCCAAATGCGACGTATCCAGCAAGTGCGCGTCTTTAGCTGGTTTCAGGGGCGCGGCGGCACGGGAACTGTCGCGCTCGTCGCGGCGGCGGATATCGGCCAGAATTTCCGCCTCTTCGACCGCCTCTCCCCGCCCGCGCAGCTCGAGATACCGCCGATTGGCACGAATTTCGGGGGTCGCGGTCACGAAAATCTTAACTCTGGCGTCAGGGCAGATCACCGTGCCGATGTCGCGCCCGTCCAGAACGGCTCCCGGAGGGGGGAAGGCAAAATTGCGCTGAAAATCGAACAGTGCGGCGCGCACCGCCGGAATGACGGAAATCGACCGAGGCCGCCTCCCCCACCTTGTCCGATTTTAAGGCCACATCGCCGAGGCTTTCGGGATCGAGCGCCTGAGCTGCGGCAATAGCCTTTGCCTCATCGGTGAGCGATGCACCGGCCTTGAGCAGCGACGAGGCAACCGCGCGATAGAGCAAGCCCGTATCGAGATGGCGAAAGCCGTAATGCGCGGCAAGCTTTTTGCCGAGTGTGCCCTTGCCCGAAGCCGCCGGACCGTCGATCGCGATGATCATGCCAGCACCGCTCCGAGCCCCCGCATCATGCCTGCGAAATCCGGAAAGCTCGTGGCGATGAAAGCGGTGTCGTCGGCCGTGACCGGCGCGTCGGCCGACAGACCCATGACCAGCGCCGACATCGCGATGCGATGATCCATATGGGTTGCGACAGTGCCGCCGCCCTTCACGCGCCCGGTGCCGCGCACGATGAGATCGTCGCCCGAAATTTCCACATCGACGCCGTTGACGCGCAGCATGTCGGCGGTGGCTTCGAGCCGATCGGATTCCTTCACGCGCAATTCGTGAAGACCCTTCATCACGGTCGTGCCGGTGGCGTAGGAGGCCGCGACCGCGAGCACGACATATTCGTCGATCATCGACGGCGCACGCTCCGGCGGCACGGTGACGCCCTTGAGTTTCGAGGCGCGCACGCGGAAATCGGTCAGCGGCTCGCCGACATCGCCGCGTGTATTGGTCTCGACAATATCGGCGCCCATTTCGCGCAAAGTTGTAATAAGCCCTGTGCGCAAAGGGTTTGTCATCACATCGGCCAGCACGACATCTGAGCCCGGCACGATCAGCGCAGCCACAAGAGGGAACGCGGCCGATGACGGATCGGCCGGCACGATGACCGGCGCGCCTTTCAATTCAGGCTGACCCGTGAGGTCGATCCGGCGGCCATGCGCGCCCTCTCGCGTGACGTTCACCTCGGCGCCGAAATGGCGCAGCATCAATTCGGTATGGTCGCGGCTTGCCTCGGTCTCGATCACGGTGGTGACGCCGGGTGCGGCGAGCCCTGCGAGCAGCACGGCCGACTTGATCTGCGCCGACGGCACAGGCGTGCGATAGACGATCGGCAGCGGATCGCGCGCGCCGGCGAGTGTCAGCGGCAGACGGCCGCCCTCTGCGACTTCGATCGGATGCGCGCCGATCTGCGCCAGCGGATCGAGAATGCGCTTCATCGGCCGCTTGCGCAGCGAGGCATCGCCGTCGAACACCGCGGTGATCGGGGCATCCGGCGACGGCGCCCATGACCAGGCGGCAGCCCGTGCCGGAATTTCCGAAATCGAGCGCGGCTGCGGGCTCGGCAAAACCGCCGACGCCGACGCCATGCACGCTCCAGCGCCCCTCGCCCTCACGCTCCACCCTGGCGCCGAGCGCCTGCATCGCCTTGGCGGTGTTGAGGACGTCTTCGCCCTCCAGAAGACCGCTAATGCGGGTTTCTCCGACCGCCATGGCCCCCAGAATCAGGGCCCTGTGGGAAATCGACTTGTCGCCGGGCACACGGGCACGACCCGACAGGGCCGGGCTGCGCGACGCAGAAAGGGGCGTCGGGGTGGCCGAATGAGCATGGGAAGAGGCGTAATTGGCAGAGTTCACGGGGGTTCTCCTGCGCGGGTGCTAGCATGACTTTCCCGGCCGGGCGATGGCTATTGACAGCAGCGTCTCAACTAGCCAAGTGAAGCACCGTTTTTCAGAAATATTCCGCAGGATTATCGCCCGTGGCAAAACCCGAGCTCGGAACCAAGCGACTTTGCGCCGGATGCGGCGCAAAATTCTACGACCTCGGCAAAACGCCGATCGTCTGCCCGAAATGTGCCACCGTGTATGAAGTGGCGCCGCCGCCGCGCGGCCGCTCCGATGCCCGCGCCGCAGCCGCACCCGTGCCGGAGGAGGTTGTCGAAACGCCGGAGGTCGAGCTCGTTTCGCTCGAGGAGGCCGATGCCGAGGCCACTGGCAAGGTGGTTTCGGGCACGCCCGAAACCGAAGACGACATCGAAGTCGACGAGACGCTGGTGGACGACGATGACGACAACTCGACCTTCATTCCCGAGGAGGAAGAAGGCGAGGACGACGTCACCGATATCATCGGCGATCGTCCCGGCGACGACGAGACTTGAGATCGCCCGCGAAGTGTGGTTTCACGAACGCCGCTTTTGCCCCGAAACGGGCACTCGCGTCTGGTTTGAGATAGTTTAATATCGAGTTGGCGCGCCGCTTCCCAGGCGGGGCGTAATTGAGATGGGGCCATAGCTCAGCTGGGAGAGCGCTTGAATGGCATTCAAGAGGTCGGCGGTTCGATCCCGCCTGGCTCCACCAATCTCCTCAAAGCCCATCTCCTTCAAATGAGGGGATGCGGGTTTCCTTCATCCCGCGATCATTCTTTTCCTCGATTTGTGTGCAGGTCCTAGCCCGCCTGGTCGCGGCCGCGTTCTTGAACCGTTTCAATAAAAGCGCCATTCTCAAATCGAAGACGCATCTTTATCCGGGAGACCGCCATGATCAGCTTCCGCCTCAGTAACCCGACAGAGATCCTGTTCGGCCAGGGACAAATCGCCAATCTTGCATCGCTGCTGCCGAAGGATTCGCGCGTGCTGCTGCTGTATGGTGGCGGCAGCATCAAAAAGAACGGCGTCTACGATCAGGTGATGAAGGGACTCGCCGGACATCACGTGGCCGAGTTCGGCGGCGTTGAGGCCAATCCGGTATATGAGACCATTTTGAAAGCGGCCGAACTCGCACGCAACTCTGACAGCAACTTTGTGCTCGGCGTTGGCGGCGGCTCGGTGATCGACGCGGCGAAGTTTCTCGCGTCCATCATTTCGATCACCGGCGAAGATCCATGGGATTATCTCGCCGCCGGCAAAAAGCCGCCGTCGATCGTGCCGAACGGCGCGATCCTGACGCTGCCGGCGACCGGCTCGGAGAGCAATCCCGTCTCGGTGATTTCAAGCAAGACGCGCAACTTGAAAATTCCGTTCGCGCATGAAGGCGCGCGGCCGCGCTTCGCAATTCTCGACCCGTCGACGATGAAGAGCCTCTCCCGCCGCCAGCTGGAGAACGGCGTCGTCGATGCGTTCACGCATGTGCTCGAGCAGTACATGACACTTCAGGTGAATACGCCGGTGCAGTTCGGCTTCAGCGAGACGATCATGCAGGTGCTGGCCGAATGGGGCCCGAAGCTGATCGCCGAGAACTCCGACGAGGCGCGCGAGAACATCATGTGGGCGGCGAATCAGGCGCTCAACGGCTTGATCGGGTCGGGCGTGCCGCAGGACTGGTCGACGCACTACATCGGCCACGCCATCACCGCGCTCTACGATGTCGATCATGCGCGTACGCTGTCGATGGTGATGAGCAGCGTGATGCGCCACAAGCTCACCTCGAAAGCGCCGATGCTCGCGCGCTATGCGCGCCGCGTCTGGGATATCGCCGAGACGGACGATCTCAAGGCGGCGGAACTCGGTATCGCCAGGACCGAAGATTTCTTTGCGCGCATGGGGTGCCCGATCCGCACCTCCGGTATCAAGGGCATCATCGTGAACCCGCGCGATATCGTCACCCATATCGAGCGCGCCGGGCAGTTGCCGCTTGGCGAGAACAAGGACATCGCCGCGACCGACGTTCTGGCGATCCTGCAACGCGCCGCCTGATCCACTTTCAGGGGCGCGCTCTTATCCTTTAGACGCAGACGCGGATACCGTTGCAGCACAACCGCAGAATTGTGCTGCAACGCAATGCGTTTTCCCTCTTTCTCGGGATCACCACGCAACCTACGATCCCTGTCACGAGCCCGTCACCGCGGATTGATAACCGCGCAGCGAGGCCATCAGGGAGAAACGCATGTCCATTCGAAAACTCGCATTCGCAGCTGCGTCCGCCACCGCGCTTGTGGCAACACCGGCGCTTGCCGTCACCGAACTGCAGTGGTGGCACGCGCATGACCGGCGCCAACAACGACGTCGTCGACAAGCTCGCCGAGGATTTCAACGCCAGCGCAGAACGACTACAAGGTCGTCCCGACCTACAAGGGCAGCTATCCCGACACGCATGAACGCCGGCATCGCCGCGTTCCGCGCCGGCAACGCGCCGCACATCATGCAGGTGTTCGAGGTCGGCACCGCGACGATGATGGCGCGCCAAGGGCGCCATCAAGCCGGTGCACGAGCTGATGAAGGAAGCCGGCGAGACGTTCGACCCGAAGGCCTACCTGCCGGCCATCACCGGCTATTACTCGACCGCCAAGGGCGAGATGCTGTCCTTCCCGTTCAACTCGTCCTCCATGGTCATGTGGGTCAACAAGGACGCGCTGAAGAAGGCCGGCATCGCCGACGATCCCGAAGACCTGGCCGGAGGTGTTCGAGGCCGCCAAGAAGCTGAAGGCCGCCGGCTCACGACAACTGCGGCTTCACCAACGCCTGGGCGACCTGGGCGCATCATCGAGCAGTTCTCGGCCTGGCACAACGTGCCGATCGGCACCAAGGCCAACGGCCTCGACGGCTTCGACACCGAGCTGAAGTTCAACACGCCGCTGCACGTGCAAGCATCTGCAGAACCTCGTCGAGCTGCAGAAGGACAAGACCTACGACTATTCCGGCCGCACCAACGCCGAGCGAGGGCCGCTTCACCTCGGGCGAATGCCCGATCTTCCTGACCTCGTCGGGCTTCTACGGCAACGTCAAGGCGAACGCCAAGTTCGACTTCACCTCGGCGCCGATGCCCTATTATCCGGACGTCGCCGGCGCGCCGCAGAACTCGATCATCGGCGGCGCCTCGCTGTGGGTGATGGGCGGCAAGACGGCCGACGAATACAAGGGCGTCGCCAAGTTCTTCACCTTCCTGTCCGACACCGACCGCCAGGCCAAGCTGCACAGGAGTCGGGCTACCTGCCGATCACCAAGGCGGCCTACGAGAAGATCAAGGCGTCCGGCTTCTACAAGGAGAACCCGATCCTGCGAGACGCCGCTGAAGGAGCTGACCAACAAGGAGCCGACCGAGAATTCGCGCGGCCTGCGCTTCGGCAACATGGTGCAGATGCGCGACATCTGGTCCGAGGAGATCGAAGCCGCGCTCGCCGGCAAGAAGACCGCCAAGGAGGCGCTCGACGACGCCGTGACGCGCGGCAACGCGATGCTGCGCCAGTTCGAGCGCACGGCACGTAGCCGCTGAACGTAAGCTCCGTCATCTCGGCGAGCGACGCCGTCCGGCAGTCGGCGCGACCTGCGGATCGCGCCATCCGCGCTCTCGCTGACAGCCTGACAGGTCGCTCTGACGCGCATGGAAAAGCGGCCGTCTTCGGCAAGCAAGCTGCTGCCCTATCTGCTGCTCGCGCCGCAGCTCGTCATCACGTTCGTCTTCTTCTACTGGCCGGCCAGCCAGGCGGTCTGGCAGTCGTTCCTGCTGCGAGGACGCCTTCGGCACTGTCGTCCGACTTCGTCGGCTTCGAGAACTACCAGACGCTGTTCGCCGCAGCCCGACTACTACCAGCGCGATGGCGACGACGGCTGGTCTTCTCGATCGCTGGTCGCGGTGCTCTCGCTGTCGCTCGCGCTGCTGCTGGCCGTCAGGCCGACAAGCACATGCAAGGCGGCGCCGGCGCTATCAAGACGCTGCTGATCTGGCCCTATGCGGTCGCGCCCGCCATCGCCGGCGTGCTGTGGCTCTTCATGTTCCAGCCGTCGCTCGGCATGCTCGGCGCGCGCCGCTGCGCGCGCTCGGGCATCGACTGGAATCCGCTGCTCAACGGCAACCACGCCATGACGCTGGTCATCCTCGCCGCGACCTGGAAGCAGATCAGCTACAATTTCCTGTTCTTCCTCGCCGGGCCTGCAGTCGATCCCGCAAGAGCGTGATCGAGGCCGCCGCCATCGACGGCGCGCGGCCCGATGCGGCGCTTCTGGACCATCATCTTCCCGCTGCTGTCGCCGACGACGTTCTTCCTGCTGGTCGTCAACATCGTCTACGTGTTCTTCGACACGTTCGGCATCATCGACGCGGTGACCGGCGGCGGCCCGGCCGGCGCCACCGAGACGCTGGTCTACAAGGTCTATTCCGACGGCCGGCTCGGCGGCGATCTCGGCGGCTCGGCGGCGCAGTCGGTGATCCTGATGGTCATCGTGATCGCGCTGACCGCCGATCCAGTTCCGCTACGTCGAGCGCAAGGTGCAGTACTGATGGTCGAGCACCGCCACTGGTCAGCGACATCATCGCCCACGTCGATCCTGACGCTCGGCGTCTTCATCGTCGCCTTCCCGGTCTAGCTCGCCTTCGTCGCCTCGACCTGGGACGCCGCCACCATCGCCAACGGCAACATGCCGCTCGATCCCGGGCCGCCACGCTCTGCGAGAACTACTACCGCACCCTGTTCGTCGGCGCGTCGCGCACGACGCCGCGAGCCGGTCGGGCATGATGCTGATCAACTCGCTTCATCATGGCGATCGCCATCGCCATCGGCAAGATCGCCATCTCGATCCTCTCGGCCTATGCGGTCGTCTATTTCCGCTTCCCGTTCCGCATGACGGCGTTCTGGCTGATCTTCATCACGCTGATGCTGCCGGTCGAGGTGCGCATCTATCCGACCTACAAGATCGTCGCCGACCTCGGCCTGCTCGACACCTATGCCGGCCTGATCCTGCCGCTGATCGCCTCGGCCACCGGCACGCTGCTGTTCCGGCAGTTCTTCATGACCGATCCCGGACGAACTGATCGAGGCCTCGCAAGATCGACGGCGCCGGGCCCGTTCCGGTTCTTCAAGGACACGCTGCTGCCGCTGTCGATCACCACCATCGCGGCGCTGTTCGTGATCCAGTTCATCTATGGCTGGAACCAGTATCTCTGGCCGCTGCTGATCACCACCAAGGACCGATGCAGACCATCGTCATCGGCATCAAGAAGATGCTGGCGACGCAGGACGCGCTCACCGAATGGCAGCTCGCCATGGCGACCGCCGTGCTCGCCATGCTGCCGCCGGTCGCTCGTCGTGGTCGTGATGCAGAAGCTGTTCGTGCAAGGGCCTCGTCGAGACGGAGAAGTAAGTGAGCGCGATGGCCGACGTCAAACTCTGACGCGATGTCCGCAAGGTCTATCGCCGGCAGCGTCGAGGCCGTGAAGGGCGATCGACCTCGACGATCCCCGACGGCGCGTTCTGCGTGCTGGTCGGCCCGTCGGGCTGCGGCAAGTCCACGCTGCTGCGCATGGTCGCGGGGCTCGAGACGATCACCGCGCGGCGACGGTCGCCATCGGCGGCCGCGTCGTCAACGAGGTCGAGCCGGCCGACCGCGACATCGCCATGGTGTTCCAGAACTACGCGCTCTATCCGCACATGAGCGTCTACGACAACATGGCCTATGGCCTGCGCAACCGCGGCACGCCCAAGGCCGAGATCGACGCGCGCGTGCAGGAGGCCGCGCGCATCCTCGCGATCGAGCCGCTTGCTCGACCGCAAGCCGCGGCAGCTCTCCGGCGGCCAGCGCCAGCGCGTCGCCATGGGCCGCGCCATCGTGCGCAAGCCGCAGGTGTTCCTGTTCGACGAGCCGCTGTCCAATCTCGACGCCAAGCTGCGCGTGCAGATGCGCGTCGAGATCCGCAAGCTGCAGCGCCGCGCTCGGCGCCACCGTCGATCTACGTCACCCACGACCAGGTCGAGGCGATGACGCTCGCCGACATGCTCGTCGTGATGAACGGCGGCCACGTCGAGCAGATCGGCACGCCGCTCGAGGTCTATCAGCCGCCCGGCGACGACCTTCGTCGCCACCTTCATCGGCTCGCCGCCGATGAACCTGCTGCCGCTCGCCGATGGCGGCGGAGCGAAGATCGAAGGGCTCGGCAGCGTGTCCGCGAACGCCGCCATTCTCGGCATCCGCCCGGAAGATTTCCATCTCGGTGCGGGCGCGCCCGGCGATGTCGCCATCGGGCTGACGGTCGAAGCGGTGGAGAAGGTCGGCGCGGAAACCTTCATCTATGGCGCGCGGCCGGACAGCCCGGGAAATCAGGACCTGATCGTGCGCGTCCCGGGCCAGAGCGCGCCGGCGCCGGGCGAGCACATCCGCGCCACCGCGCCGCGCGACAAACTGCACCTGTTTTCCGCCGACGGACGTCAGCGGATAGAAACCTAGAATATCGTCCGTTTTCGGGCGCTTTGCGGGCGGAAACGCCGCTGTGCGTTGTCGTGGCAGGCGGCTTGCGTCGCCTCGACCTTCCCACCCCCATATTCACAACAACCGAAGCGGCATGACGCCGTTCGGCCGGGGCGCCGCAAGGGCCTCAACGCAATGCAAACCGAGTGTCATGCTCAAAGTCGCTTGATGAGGGCTTTGAAAGAAAATGTCTCGCGTCCCTTCGCTATCCAGCCCTTTCCTTCTCGGATTTGACGAGATCGAGCGCGTGCTCGACCGTGTCGTCAAAGGCGCGGATGGCTATCCTCCTTACAATATCGAACGGCTGCAGCGCGATGAGTGCCAGCCCGAACGGTTGCGTATCACGCTGGCTGTCGCAGGGTTCACCCGCGACCAGCTCGATGTCACCATCGAGGAAAGCCAGCTCGTGATTCGGGGGCGACAGCAGGACGACAAGACGCGCCAGTATCTCCATCGCGGTATCGCCGCTCGCCAATTCCAGCGCGTCTTCGTGCTGGCGGAAGGCATGGAAGTTGCAGGCGCAGATCTCAGGCATGGTTTGTTGTCGATCGATCTTGCCCGGCCACAACCGGAGAGGATCGTTAAGACAATCGCCATCAATGAGCATGAATAATCGAACCAGCAGGCACCCGTCCGCATTGCCGGTATAGAGGAGCAGCTAGCATGACCAGAGAAGAGATCATTAACCAGGCCCCGCGCGTCTCCCTCGAGAACCTCGCGACGATGGGCGATGGGCGTATCGCCTATGTGAAGCAGATTCGCTCCGAAGACGTGCCGCAGCTGTTCCCGCAGGCGCCCGAGATCGCGCCGGGGCTCAAGCTGTTCGCGCTGCATGGCGCCGACGGTACGCCGATGATGCTGACCGACAGCCGCGAGGCGGCGATCGCCAATGCCTGGAGCCAGGAGCTCGAGGCCGTGAGCGTTCACTGACGCGACTGCGAGTCGTATCGCACGAATACAAAAGCGCGCGGCCGATGCCGCGCGCTTTTTGTTTGACTGACGTTTTGTGGATCAAGCGTGCCTAATATTTTTGCTGCTTGATCTGATCCGAAAACCGGTTCCCGCTTTTCGGGATCAAGCAGCGGTCGCGGGCGGCAGCGCCAGCACGGCGTAAAGCGCCTGCGCATCGCGCGAGGCCCGCAGCTTGGCAGCGATATCCTGATCGCGCATCAGGCGCGCGATCTTCGCCAGCGCCTTGAGGTGATCGGCGCCCGCGCCTTCCGGCGCCAGCAGCAGGAAAATCAGATCGACAGGCTGGCCGTCCATCGCTTCGAAATCGATCGGCCGCTCAAGGCGCGCGAACATGCCGAAAATGCGATCGAGTTTGGGAAGCTTGCCGTGCGGAATGGCGACGCCCGACCCGGTGGCGGTGGTGCCGAGCCGCTCGCGCTGCAACAGCACCTCGAAGATCGCCCGCTCGTCGAGGCCGCTCAGCTTGGCGGCATGCGCCGACAATTCCTGCAGCGCCTGTTTCTTGCTGATGACTTTCAATGCCGGAAGGATCGCCCCGGGTGCGACAAGGTCGGTAATCGGCATGTCTGGTTCCGAGGCTTGATTGTCGTTCTAGGCGCCCTCGCGGACACTGCGCGGCGGGGGCTAATGGCCAAAGGCGGCGGACCATAGGGATTGCCCCGAAACCCGTCAATGCCCCTTTCGCAGGCCGACAATCGCCGTTCAAATGCGGGCAGACGTTACCATTTTGGGCCGACCGCCGGCGTTTGAACGCCCCGCCAGGAGGCGTGGCACCCGCCGACGGGCTTGCCCCGCGCGACTCAGGACGCCGCTGCCGGGGGGTCGATCCAGCCGATATTGCCGTCGGGGCGACGGTAAACGACGTTCACGCGGCCGGAACCGTCATTGACGAAACACATCACCGGCGAGCCGGTCATATCCAGTTCCATCACCGCCTCGGCGACCGACAGGCGTCTCAGGGTCGTCGTCGATTCAGCGACCGTCACCGGGCTGTAGGCGGACACCTCACCCTCGTCCTCGGACGGCGGCTCCATGACATAGCTTTGCGCTTCAACCCCGGCGTGACCATTGCCGTTGCCATTGCCCTTGCCGTGGTAGCGATCCTTGAGGCGCCCCTTGTGGCGGCGCAGGCGCTTTTCCATCGCAATCACGGCATTGTCGGCGCTGGCATAGGCATCACCCGCGACGGCCTCTGTTTCCAGCACCGTGCCGCGCGTGACATGCAACACGCAATCGGTGCGGAACCCGAGACGATCTTTCGTGATGGTGACGTGACCGGAATAATCGCCGTCGAAATAGCGGCCGAGCGTTTCGCCGATGCGCTCCTTCACGCGATCCTGCAAAGCTTCGCCGATGGAGATGTTCTTGCCGGAGATACGAATAGTCATGGAGGACTCCACAAACTGACTATCTGGGTATTCAATATGGAGTGCGATTGAGGAGGGCGCAATCAGGCCGGCTCGATTGCGGTGCGTTTTCCTGACGCAGACGCCTCGGCCTGTTTCTCCCGCCGGCGCTGCACAGAGGATGGAATGCGCATGGCTTCGCGATATTTCGCGACTGTGCGCCGGGCAATGTCGATGCCATTCTCGCGCAGCTTGTCGACGATGGTGTCATCCGACAGGATGGCTGTCGCGTTTTCGCCATCGATCATCTGGCGGATGCGATGACGCACGGCTTCGGCCGAATGCGCCTCGCCGCCATCGGCCGACGCGATCGAGGCCGTAAAGAAGTATTTTAGTTCAAAGATACCGCGATTGGTCGCGATGTATTTGTTGGCGGTGACGCGCGACACCGTGGATTCGTGCATCTGGATGGCGTCCGCGATCGTCTTCAGATTCAGCGGCTTCAGATGCGCCACGCCATGCGCGAAGAATCCATCCTGCTGCCGCACGATCTCGGTCGCGACTTTCAGGATGGTGCGGGCGCGCTGATCGAGCGCGCGCACCAGCCATGTCGCGTTCTGCAGACAATCCGAGAAGTAGGACTTGTCTTCGCTCTTGCGCGCGCCGCGCGCCAGCTCGGTATAGTAGCTCTGGTTGACGAGAACTTTCGGCAGCGTGTCGGAATTCAGTTCGACGGTCCAGCCGCCGTCCGGCGAAGGCCGCGCAAAAACATCCGGGGTCACCGGCTGGATCGGTGTGGAGCCAAATCTCGCGCCGGGCTTCGGATCGAGCTGGCGGATTTCGGCGATCATGTCGCGCAGGTCTTCGTCGTCGATGCCGCAGATGCGGCGTAACGCTGCGAAATCGCGACGCGCCAGCAGATCGAGATGGCCGACCAGCGCCGCCATCGCCGGATCGAAGCGGTCGCGTTCGCGCAGCTGGATCGCCAGGCATTCGGCGAGGCTGCGCGCGCCGATGCCGACAGGATCGAAACGCTGCAGCACGGCGACCACCGCCTCGACATCGGCGGCCGATGCGCCGAGTTGCTCGGCCGTACCGGCGAGATCGGCGGGCAGATAGCCGGCGTCGTCGATGAGATCGATCAGGTGGCGGCCGATGAGACGCTGCACGGGATCGGAAACCGCGAGCGCGAGTTGCTCCGTCAGGTGATCGACGAGCGTGATCTCGGCCGCGACAAAAGCTTCAATGGAATAGTCGTCCGAGGAGGGCGCGGCGCCGCCGCCCCATTCGGCGAACGATGTCGGGCCGGTCTCAGTGGCCGCCAGCTTCTGCGCGGGGCCGGCTTCGTCGGGAAAAACATTTCCGAGATCGGTGCCGAGATTACCCTCAAGCCGCTCGCGGCTGGTGTCGAGCTGATCGCCGACCCACTCGTCGGCGCTTTCGGGACGCACTTCGGGGGCGTCCGTGGGTTCCGCAGGCTCGCCGGCATTGTCCTCGGCGCCGCGCTCCAGCAGCGGATTGCGCTCGAGTTCCCCTTCGACATAGGTGGCAAGGTCGAGATTCGACAGCTGCAGGAGCTTGATCGCCTGCATCAGCTGCGGCGTCATGACCAGAGACTGGCTCTGGCGGAACTCCAAACGCTGGGTCAGCGCCATCGAAGCAAGATCCGTTCCGTAAAATGGTCCAAATCTTGCTTAGCTGGTTTACAGGCGGATGTACACGCCCCGAAAGGCGGAGGCGGACCTAAGAGCTTCCTTGCTTAACGTGAAGCCTCAGGCTGTCCGTCTTGAACGAGCATGATCTTTTCCGAAAACCGGTTCCCACTTTTCGGGATCATGCTGCCTAGAGCCTGAACTCCTCGCCAAGGTAAAGACGCCGGACGTCGGGATTGTTGACGATCTCTTCCCGGTCGCCCTCCATCAGCATCTGGCCGCCATAGATGATGTAGGCGCGGTCGGTCAGGCCGAGCGTTTCGCGGACATTGTGATCGGTAATCAGCACGCCGATTCCGCGATTTGTCAGATGCCGCACCAGATCCTGAATGTCGCCGACGGCGATCGGATCGATGCCGGCGAAGGGCTCGTCGAGCAGCATGTAGTTCGGTCGTGTCGCCAGCGCGCGCGCCACCTCGACACGGCGGCGCTCGCCGCCCGACAGCGCGATGGACGGCGCCTTGCGCAGGCGCGTGATGTTGAACTCTTCGAGCAGTGCATCGAGTTCGCGCTCGCGGCGACGGCGGTTCGGCTCCACAACTTCGAGCACCGCGCGGATATTGTCTTCGACACTCAGGCCGCGAAAAATCGAGGCTTCCTGCGGCAGATATCCGATGCCGAGCCGGGCGCGCTGATACATCGGCAACGACGTCACATCATGGCCGTCGAGTTCGATGCGCCCGCGATCGGCGGCGATCAATCCTGTCACCATGTAGAAAACCGTTGTCTTGCCGGCGCCGTTGGGCCCGAGCAGACCGACCGCTTCGCCACGGCGCACATACAGGCTGACGCCCTTGACGACCTGGCGCGAGCCGAAACTTTTCTCGACGCCATGTACCGCGAGATAGCCCGACGCCAGTTCGTTGCGCGGCTGAAACATGCCGCTATTGCCGGCGCGCCCGCGCGGCTGCGGCGCTTCTTGCTCATAGTGTTGCTGATGTGGCGCGTGGGGCTGCGGATGGGGCGCATGCGCTTGCGGCACATTCTCGCGCACTGGACGGCCGATCATGTCGGCCATGCGTCCGCCGATCGACGTGATGTCGTTGCGTGCGCGGCCGAACGTGCGCGGCGCCGGCGACTGGCCGGTCAGACGTCGAAACAGATTGGTGAAATCGACCATGCCTGCCATGCGCTGCCGGGGGATACGCCGCCCGGAGGAAAATCGCGGTTCGGGCTCAAGCCCATCTGAGGACTTAACCCGAGCCGTGCAGGCCCATCAACCTGCAGGCCGTGAATTTAAAGGAAAACCGTTAAGGCGCAGTGGTTTGCCGGGTTCCCTGCGATCGGGCGGGGCCGCGTCGGCGGCCGGCGGCGACGAGCCTCCGGGAAGGAACGAGCCGCCCTTGCCCGAATCCGACTTGGAACCCTGGAAGGAGCCGGTCACGCGGCCGCCCTGGCCGACTTCGACCTTCGAGATTCCGGTTGTCAGATTGACCGTGAGCCGTTCGCCTTTCAGTACGTTCTGACCCTGCGTCAGAAGCACACCGCCGCCCATCGTGACGGTGTTGCTCTTCATGTCGAAGATCGCCGACTCGCCGGTGACCGTCTGATCCTTTTGCGTGACGATGACGCCGCCCTTGGCTTCAAGCCTGCGGATCGACTGGTTGCCGCCGGGGCCCGGCGTCGCCTGACGCATCACCGGCGCCGCGCCTTTTGCGGTACCGCTGGCCGCGCCGCCTTTGTCACCGCCCTGATCGCCGTCGTAAAACACCGTCAGTGTCTTGGAGCGCATCGTGGTGTCGCCCTGCAGGACCTTGACGTCGCCCGACCACACCGCCGCTTTTTCCTTGTCGCGCACTTCGAGCGAGCCGGCCGAAATCTGCACCGGCTTGTCGCGATTCTGCGAGAAGCCCTGCATGGCGTTGGGCACGCTTGTCTGCTGCGCGAAGGCAGCGGTGGCGAGGAATGCGACGGACACGCCGACAGCAAACAGTCTGCATCCGGAGGTGATGAGACGATCGATCATTGTGCCGCCTGCTCCTGCGACTCCTGGGATTTCGATTCTTGGGATTGCGATTCTTGGGATTTCGCGTCCTGCGGCGGACTCTTCAGCTTGACCGTCATCGTCACACCGCCCCCGAAGCGAATGATGGCGCCGTTATCAAGGATACGCAGCGACTGCGCCTCGAGATCTCCGTCGAGCCATTTCAACGCGACCGGCTTGTCGGAGGAGATCGTGCCCTTCTTCATTTCGACGACAGCATCATGGAGCCGGCCTTCATAGGTCGACGACTTCAGAAAAATCTGGTCTTCAAGCTTGAGGACTTCGCCCTTGGTCTGGAAGATTCCCTTGGTGGCGGTCATTTGCACTTGCGATTTGTCCTGCATCTCGATCTTGGCTTGAATCTGCTGCAGCTCGACCTGATCGGGTTTGGTGATGTCCTGAGCGGCAGCCTGCGCGGACACCTCGTAAGCGCGGCCGTCCGGCGTGTAGCCCGCCATGCGCGGCGCTTCCATCGTGATCTTGGTGCCCGACACCACGAGATTGCCCATCTCGATCGGCAGGATTTTCAGCATCCGCCACGGATTGAAGATCGACACCGCGAAGATCGAGAACAACGCCAGGGCGACCAGGATCGGCACGGCGATGCGCAACGCGCGCACGCGCCGCGAATGGCGCGCAGCCGCACGAAAGCGGCGCATGCTGTCCATGGTGTGATCGGCCTGCGATGCGTACAAACAGGGCTCCGGCTCAATCGAGTGTCGTGACGGGCCTAACTTAAGCCACTTAACTTAAGCCATTGGCGGCTGTTTCGCAGCCCCGGCCGGGGTTCGTGCGGCTAAAAAGCCCACGAGTATGACCGCAGCGGGGCAGGATACGGGGTCATTTTGTCTGAGCATGATCTTGTCCGAAAACCGGTGCCCACTTTGCGCTAACGCGGCCGTTCCGGTCGGGATCATGCTCAGGAGTGCGCGAAAATGTCCTGTTCCGACCAGCCGGCGAGATCGAGCCTGGCCCGTGTCGGCAGGAAGTCGAAGCAGGCCTTGGCGATGTCCTCGCGGCCTTCGCGCGCCAGCATGGCGTCGAGCCTGTCCTTCAACGCATGCAGATGCAGCACGTCGGAGGCGGCATAGGCGACCTGCGCCTCGGTCAACGTCTCCGCGCCCCAGTCAGATGATTGCTGCTGCTTCGACAGATCGATGTTGAGCACCTCGCGCACGAGGTCCTTCAGGCCATGGCGATCGGTGTAGGTGCGCACCAGTCTCGAGGCGATCTTGGTGCAGTAGATCGGCTGCGGCATGACGCCGAGCGCATGAAACAGCGTGCCGACATCGAAGCGCGCAAAGTGGAAGATCTTCATGACCGACGGGTCGCCCAGCAGTTTCTTCAGATTCGGCGCGTCGGTGTGGCCCTTGGGGATCTGCACGACATCGGCCGAACCGTCGCCATTCGACATCTGCACGACGCACAGCCGGTCGCGGCGCGGATCGAGCCCCATGGTCTCGGTGTCGATCGCAACCGAACCCTTGTAGCGGGAGAGGTCCGGCAGATCGCCGCGATGCAGGCGGATGGTCATGGATAAGGCGCTCTCAAGTTCAACTGCGGATGTAAGCGGGGGACACTAGCGCGCGAAAGTTACCAAAAAGCGCGCAAAAACCGGGGTCGGGGACCGCGCCGGGGGCAGGGAGACGCATCTGCCGCCGAAAGTTAATGGTGCCCAGAAGAGGACTCGAACCTCCACGATCTTGCAACCGCCAGCACCTGAAGCTGGTGCGTCTACCAATTCCGCCATCTGGGCCCGGGCTGGGATGTACGGGCGAGATCAGCCTTTGTCAAACCGTCATGAGGCCCGCAAACCTGCTGAAAAGGGCCTGCCGGAGGGTGGCGGAAGGGGCTGGAACGGAGAAGGGCCTTTGGGAGGAAAAAGCGCTCAAACCGCCCGCCCCGGCACCTGGAATGGGCTTGAGCGCCTGCTGCTTTCGCGGCACAACATACCCGAGTCGTTCTTTCGGAGATTGCACCGCCATGCCGTCGAATATGGAAACCCTGGTGACCGTTTTCGGAGGTTCCGGCTTTCTCGGCCGCCATGTGGTGCGCGCGCTGGTCAAGCGCGACTATCGCGTCCGCGTCGCGGTGCGCCGTCCCGACCTCGCCGGACATTTGCAGCCGCTCGGCCGCGTCGGCCAGATCAACGCCGTGCAGGCCAATCTGCGCTATCCGGATTCGGTGCGCGCGGCCGTGCAGGACTCCCAGATCGTCATCAATCTCGTCGGCATCCTGAACCCCGGCGGCGCGCAGACGTTTGAGGCGGTGCAGGCCGATGGCGCGGCCGTCGTCGCCAATGCCGCAAAAAATATCGGCGCGCCGCTGATTCATGTTTCGGCGATCGGCGCCGACGCCAGTTCGAAGGCGCGTTACGCGCAGAGCAAGGCGCGCGGTGAGGCGGCGGTGTTCGAGGCGGTGCCGACCGCGACCATTTTCCGTCCCTCGATCATGTTCGGACCCGAGGACGATTTCTTCAATCGCTTCGCCGCGCTCGCGCGCATCTCGCCGGTGCTGCCTTTGATCGGCGGCGGCATGACGAAACTGCAGCCGGTGTTCGTCGGCGACGTCGCGCAGGCGATCGCGCAGGCGGTCGACGGCAAGGCGAAGCCGCACGCGATTTACGAAATCGGCGGACCGCGCGTCGTGACGATGCGCGAGGTGATGGAATTCGTGCTCAAGACGATCGAGCGCAATCGCATCCTCGTTCCGCTGCCGTTCCCGCTGGCGCGCCTGCAGGCGATGTTCGCGCTGCAATTCGCGCCGGGCTTTCTCAAGCTCACGCCCGATCAGGTCGAAATGCTGAAGGCCGACAACATCGTGTCGGATGCGGCAAAGGCGACGGCGCTGACGCTGGAGGGCCTCGGCATCGCGCCGCAGACCGATGGAAGCGATCGTGCCGACTTATCTCTGGCGTTTCCGCCGCACCGGCCAGTTCCGCTCCAAGGCGGCGTGATACTCAACGTGCGTCATCATCCGCGAAGGCGGATGATCCAGTATCCGCGAACGCCGCGTTAGATCTCGATATTTGTGATTACTGGATGCCCGCCTGCGCGGGCATGACAAGATCAGCCCACCAGCGCGAGCCCGATCAGCCCGAGCGTGCCGATGAGCACGCGCCACCACGCGAACAGCGCGAAGCCGTGGCGCGAGACATAATCGAGCAGCGTGCGCACCACGATCAGCGCGGCGACGAACGACACCACAAAGCCGACGCCGACCAGAACGGCGTGATCGAACGTCAGTTCGCCACGGCTCTTGAACAGATCATAGGCGAAGGCGCCGGCCATCGTCGGCATGGCGAGAAAGAACGAGAACTCCGCCGCGGCGCGCTTGTCGGCGCCGAACAGCATCGCGCGAGACGATCGTCGCACCCGACCGCGACACGCCCGGAATCATCGCCAGGCATTGCGCGATGCCGATGCCGAGATACATCGGCAACGGGAACGCGGTCGCATCGTTGAAGCGCGGCTTCAATTCAAGCTGGTCGATCCACAGCAGAATGGCGCCGCCGAAAATCAGCATGAAGCAGACGACCCAGGGGTTGAACAGCACGCTCTTGATGAAGCCGTGCGCCAGCGCGCCGATGACCGCTGCGGGCAGAAAAGCGAGGAGAACGCCGATCACAAAGCGCCGCGCGGCAGGATCATCCACGAGCCCGAGCGCAATTCGCCACAATCGTGAGAAATAAACAGAAAGAATCGCCAGAATTGCTCCCAGCTGGATCAGCACAACGAAGGTCTTGCCGAATGATGCATCGCCGAAGCCGAAAAAATGCTCCAGCAGCAGAAGATGTCCTGTCGAGGACACCGGCAGAAATTCCGTCAGCCCCTCGACGACGCCGAGGATGGCGGCCTTGATCAGATCCAAAAGCATCGGGGAACAAACCGGGCTTAAGAGGAATGAAAGCTTAATGCTTCTCTCCTATTCGCGCTCAGGCGGCAAATCAAATCCCCGCCCCGCCCGCCGTTTCCACCTCATTGCCCCTTCCGGTCAATTGGCCCCTTCCGGTAAATTGCAGAACCTGACACCATGACAGACATAGACACCGCGTTGCCCGACACCGCATCACTGCACCGCGAAACTTCGCAGGTCGAAACCCCCGCTTACGCCTCGATGATCACGCTGTTTCATCATCCGTTTTGTCCGCATTCGCGCTTTATCCGCGTGGCGCTGGCCGAACATGGCCTCGAGCCGCGGCTGATGGAGGAGCGCGTCTGGGAGCGCCGTCACGAATTCCTCGATGATGAATCCGGCCGCGACGACGCCGGTCCTCGTCGCCGAGGCTGTGCCGGCGGTGCCGGGTGCCGCCACCATCGCCGAGTTTCTCGACGAGATTCACGGCGAGGCGATGGCCGAACGGCGGCTGATGCCGCAGGGCATCAATGAGCGCGTCGAAACACGGCGGCTGATGTCGTGGTTCAACGACAAGTTCTTCGAGGAAGTATCTGGCCCGCTGGTGATGGAGCGCATCTACAAGCGCTACATGCCCGAGGACGTCGGCGGCGGCGCTCCGCATGCCGACGCGATGCGCGCGGCGCGCGCCAACCTGCGCTATCACCTCGCCTATATCGGCTGGCTCGCGCGCACGCGGAACTGGCTCGGCGGCGATCAACTGACCTATGCCGATCTGGCGGCGGCCGCGCATCTGTCGGCGATCGATTATCTCGGCGATGTGCCGTGGTCCGAGGACGAGGCGGCCAAGACCTGGTACGCGCGCGTCAAGTCGCGCCCGTCGTTCCGCACGCTGCTCGGCGACACGCTCGCCGGGCGTGCCGCCGTCGCCGACCTACAAGGATCTGGATTTCTGAAGAAGTCCGGATCTCTGACGGCGTGCGAGCAGGCCGAAAACCGGTTCGCGCTTGGCCGGATCATGCTCTAATACCGCAATGTCGAACGATCTCGCTGCATTGAAGTCGGAGCTCGCGCGCGAGGCGCGTGCGCTGGGATTCGATGCGTTCGGCGTCACATCTCCCGATTCGATTCCCGGCGCGCTGCCGAAGCTGCAAGCCTTCCTCGACGACGGCGCGCATGGCGACATGACGTGGCTGGCCGCCGATCCGCAGCGCCGCGCCAGCCCGCGCGTGTTGTGGTCGGAGGTGCGCGGATCATCGTGCTCGGGATGAACTACGGACCCGACGAAGACCCGCTTGCGCCTGCTGGAAGAAAAAAGCCGCGGCGCGATCTCCGTCTATGCGCGCGGCGACGACTATCACGATCTGATCAAGAGCCGGCTGAAGACGCTGGCACGCTCGCTGATCGCAAAGGCCGGCGGCGACGTGAAAGTGTTTGTCGATACCGCCGCCGTGATGGAGAAGCCGCTGGCGCAGCAGGCCGATATCGGCTGGCAGGGCAAGCACACCAATCTCGTCTCGCGCGAGTTCGGCTCGTGGCTGTTTCTCGGCGCGATCTTCACCACGCTCGATCTGCCGCGACGATGCCAAGGGCGAGGACCATTGCGGCTCGTGCCGCGCCTGTCTCGACATCTGCCCGACGGCGGCGTTTCCCGCGCCCTACAGGCTCGATGCGCGGCGCTGCATTTCCTATCTGACCATCGAGCACAAGAGCGCGATCCCGCATGAATTCCGCCGCGCCATCGGCAATCGCATCTATGGCTGCGACGATTGTCTCGCCGTGTGTCCGTGGAACAAGTTCGCCGCAACCGGCCGCGAGACCAAGCTCGCGGCGCGCGATGCGCTGCGCGCGCCGGAATTGTCGGAACTGGCCGCGCTCGACGACGCGGCGTTCCGCGCGCTGTTTTCCAAATCGCCGATCAAGCGCATCGGCCGCGATCGTTTCCTGCGCAACGTGATGATCGCGGTCGGCAACTCCGATGACGCCGATCTCGTCGCATCGGCGCGCGCGCGCATCGACGACGCCTCGCCGCTGGTGCGCGGTGCCGCTGCATGGGCGCTGTCGCAGTTGTTGCCCGATGATGAGTTTGCCGAGCTGGCGCATGCTCGCGCGGCGATTGAGTCGGATGAGAGCGTGCGCGACGAGTGGAATGCGCCGCCTCATCCAGGACGACCGAGGCCGTTCGGGATGACTGGACGTCCGCCTCGCGGACGATGACACTCTCACGATGACGAACGCTAAAACTCCTGCACCGTCGTAATCAGCCGCGCGATGTCCTGCGGACGCGACAGGCGATGGTCGCCGTCCTGGATCAGCGTCAGCACCACATCGTCCTGCGGCAAACGCTCCGTGAGTTTGAAGGCGTGCTGCCACGGCACGTCAGGGTCCTGCACGCCCTGCAGGATGCGAACCGGACAGCCGATCTCGATGGAGCTGCGCAGCACGAGATGATTGCGACCGTCCTCGATCAGTGCGCGCGTGATCGGATAAGGCGCCTCGCCATAGGCCGACGGGCGCTCCCATTGCCCCTCGCGCATGATCTGATCCCTGATCTCGGGAGTCATTTCGTTCCACATCAGATCTTCGGTGAAATCGGGCGCGGGCGCGATCAGCACCAGACCGGCGAGACTGGCGCGCCTTTCGGGATCATGCGCGCGTTTCGCCAGCGCCCTGGCCAGAAGCAACGCGATCCAGCCGCCCATCGAGGAGCCGACGACAATCTGCGGGCCTTCGCAAAACGCATCGAATACCGCGAGGCTCTCGCTCAGCCAGCGCCCGATCGTGCCCTCGGTGAAATCCCCGCCGGATTCGCCGTGGCCGGAATAATCGAACCGGACGCAGGCGCGGCCGTGCTCGGCGGCAAAGGCGTCGAGCGCCACCGCCTTGGTGCCCTTCATGTCGGATTTGAACCCGCCCAGCCAGAACAGGCCGGGCAAAGCGCCCTTTCGCGCCCGGACGGCGATCCGCCGCCCCCCGACGTCATGGCTTCGTCACGGCAATGTCGTCCGAAGACCCCACGAGAACCCCCTGCCGGCCATCCGGCCGCCGCCACGATCGGTAAAATTGAAGCGAAGTGGCGGTCCGCACGGAACGTCGCTTGCTCCAAACGCTTGAATCCTTCAAACTAAAAGCACTGGCAACAACAAAGGAGACTTGCCCATTCGCCGTCCGCAACGAGCCGCAGCCCCCGTCCAGAAAGACGGACCGCGCATCAACGATGAGATCCGTAACCGCGAGATTCAACTTATCGACGCCGAAGGCACAAATCTCGGCGTCGTCGAAACTCTGACCGCGCTTAAAATGGCCGCCGATGCCGGCCTCGATCTGGTCGAGATTTCCCCGAACAACAACCCGCCTGTCTGCAAGATCCTGGACTTCGGCAAGTACAAGTTTCAGGCGCAGAAGAAGGCCGCCGAGGCGCGCAAGCGCCAGAAGGTCGTCGAGATCAAGGAGATCAAGCTCCGTCCGATGATCGACGATCATGACTATGAAGTGAAGATGCGCGCCATGCAGCGCTTCTTCGAGGAAGGCGACAAGGTGAAGATCACCCTGCGTTTCCGCGGCCGTGAAATGGCCCACCAGGAACTCGGCACGCAGCTGCTCCAGCGCATCAAGGAAGAGGTGTCGGAGCAAGCCAAGGTCGAGCAGGAAGCGCGATTCGAAGGCCGTCAGGTTGTGATGGTGCTGGCGCCGCGCTAACGGCCCAATTCATTTCGACGCTACGAATAATGCGTTTTGAGCCTCTCCCCCAGCGGGGAGAGGCTTTTTCGTATGCGAATCGATGCGCGGATTTTTAAGATTTACGCTCGGCTTCCCATCGGCCGCTGCAGGCCGCGCCCGGCGATCCGCCGCTCCACTTGCCGGCGCCGCCGGAGGCGGTGAGCTTGCCGGAGCCATTGGCTTTCTTGTCGCCGCGGCTGATGCTGACACTGACGACACCGCTCGATCCAACCTTGCCGGACACCGCGAAGCTGCCGTCGCCGGCATAGGCGACCTTGCCGTTGTCGATCTTGAGCGGATAGCGAAAGCCGGCGTCGCAATTGCCAGACTGCGTGATGATGAGCACGCTCCAGTTGCCGTCATAGGGTGTCGCGGCCGATGCGGGACCCATCGCGGCGAACAGGACAAGGCCGCCAACAACAGCGCGGGTCGCGGCACGGGGAAGGCTGAAAAAACGCATCGTCGGCCTCTCGAATCGAGCGGGTTGCAAGGTGTCGATGCCATGCTGCATCGCACGCTCTTTTGGTCTGTTTATGACGGCTGCCGGTTCAGAGGCGAGCCCTAAACCCCGATATGGTTGACCCAAAGTGCGGTTGCCAACCGCTGAACCCTCTGCCATAAGCACGGCCTTGTCGCCCGGCTGAATAAGGGCTGCCGTGGCGGCATTTGACGCAGGGATTAATTCCTTAGCGTTTTCAACGCTCTAACGAGCATTGCAAGGCAGGCGCCGCCCCTTGGGGCGGTTTAGCCATGCCGTATAGGAGAGCAAAATGCCCAAGCTGAAGACCAAATCGGGCGCTAAAAAGCGCTTCAAGATCACCGGAACCGGCAAGGTGATGTCCGCCCATGCCGGCAAGCGTCACGGAATGATCAAGCGGACCAAGAAGCAGATCCGCCAGCTGCGCGGCACCCGCGTGATGTTCAAGACCGACGGCGACAACATCAAGAAGTACTTCCTGCCGAACGCTTGATCGCTTCGCGGCCGCATCGCTGCGGCCATTCGCTTTATCCGTCCACCTTTTGAGTTTTAAGGAGTTTCGTCATGTCTCGCGTCAAACGCGGTGTGACCTCCCACGCCAAGCACAAGAAAGTCTTCAAGGCTGCCAAGGGTTTTTACGGCCGCCGCAAGAACACGATCCGCGCCGCCAAGCAGGCGGTCGAGAAGGCCGGCCAGTACGCCTTCCGCGATCGCAAGCGCAAGAAGCGCACCTTCCGCGCGCTCTGGATCCAGCGTCTCAACGCGGCCGTGCGTCCGTTCGGCATGACCTATTCGCGATTTATCAACGGCCTCGACAAGGCCGGGGTCAAGGTGGACCGCAAGGTGCTGTCGGATCTCGCCATTCACGAGCCGGCGGCGTTCCAGGCCATCGTGGAAAAGGCCAAGGCCGCCCTCGCGGCCTGAGCGCTCTACCTACCTCTTCCTTCCGAGGCCGATACGAGCGGGGCGATGAGCCCCGCGCCGTTCGCCCGGGCTTGATTGATGCCGTCCGGGCGGTGCAAGACAAACCGTCCCGACGGAGCCTTCATGTCCGAACTCGATCAGCTCCAATCCACCATTCTCGCCGAAATCGCCGCCGCTTCCGATGAAGCAGCGCTTGAAGCCGTGCGCGTCGCCGCGCTCGGCAAGAAGGGCTCGGTGTCGGCGCTGCTTGCCACGCTCGGCAAGATGTCGCCGGACGAGCGCAAGACTCAAGGCGCCGCCATCAACGCTCGTGAAGGACGCGGTCACCGCCGAACTCACCGCGCGGCGCGACGTTCTGAAATCCGCGGCGCTCGATGCGCGCCTCAGTTCCGAATCGATCGACGTGACGCTGCCGCTGCGCGCGACGCACCGCCGAGCAGGGCCGCATCCATCCGATCAGCCAGGTGATCGACGAACTCACCGCGATCTTCGCCGATATGGGCTTCGCCATCGCCGAAGGCCCGGATATCGAGACCGACGATTACAACTTCACCAAGCTGAATTTCCCCGAGGGCCATCCGGCCCGCGAGATGCACGACACGTTCTTCTTCAATCCCGAAGGAGGACGGCTCGCGCCTGCTGCTGCGCACGCACACCTCGCCCGTGCAGGTGCGCACCATGCTGAGCCAGAAGCCGCCGATCCGCGTGATCTTCCCGGCCGCACCTATCGCTGCGACAGCGATCAGACGCACACGCCGATGTTCCATCAGGTCGAAGGTCTCGTCATCGAGAAGGGCGCGCATCTCGGCCACCTGAAATGGATCCTGAGCGAATTCTGCAAGGCGTTCTTCGAGGTCGACAACGTCAAGATGCGCTTCCGTCCGTCGTTCTTCCCGTTCACCGAGCCGTCGATGGAAGTCGATATCCAGTGCCGCCGCGACAAGGGCGAGATCCGCTTCGGCGAAGGCACCGACTGGCTGGAGATTCTCGGCTGCGGCATGGTGCATCCGAACGTGCTGCGCAATTGCGGCGTCGATCCCGACGAGTATCAGGGCTTCGCCTGGGGCATGGGCATCGACCGCATCGCCATGCTGAAATACGGCATGCCGGACCTGCGCGCCTTCTTCGAGGCCGACGTGCGCTGGCTCGATCATTACGGATTCCGTCCGCTCGATCTGCCGACGCTCGCCGGGGGGCTGAGCACATGAAGTTCACTCTCTCCTGGCTGAAAGAGCATCTCGACACCGACGCCTCGATCGAGACGATCGCCGACACGCTGACCATGATCGGGCTCGAGGTCGAGCATCTCGACGACAAGGCGAAGGCGCTGAAGGACTTCACCATCGCCCACGTCATCGAGGCGAAGCAGCATCCCAACGCCGATCGCCTGCGCGTGTGCATGGTCGATACCGGCTCGGGCGAACCCGTGCAGGTCGTCTGCGGCGCGCCGAATGCGCGCACCGGCATGAAGAGCGTGTTCTCGCCGCCCGGCACCTTCATTCCCGGCAAGAACATCACGCTCGGCATCGGCACCATCCGCGGCGTCGAGAGCCGCGGCATGCTGTGTTCGGCCGCCGAGCTCGAACTCTCCGACGATCACGACGGCATCATCGACCTGCCCGACGACGCGCCGGTCGGCGCGCGTTACGCCGACTGGGCCGGCCTCGGCGATCCGGTCATCGAGATCAATCTGACGCCCAATCGCGGCGACTGCACCGTCGTCTACGGCATCGCGCGCGATCTCGCCGCCGCCGATCTCGGCAAGCTGAAGACGAAGGCTCAGAAGGCCAGTCGACGGGCACGTTTCCCTGCCCGATCGGACGTGACATTCGATTTCGGCGGCAAGCCGACGCTATCTGCCCGGCCTTCGCGCTGCGCCTCGTGCGCGGCGTCAAGAACGGCCCGTCGCCGGAGTGGCTGCAGAAGCAGCTGCGCGCCATCGGGCTTCGCCCGATCAACACGCTGGTCGATATCACCAACTACATCACCTTCGACCGCGGCCGTCCGCTGCATGTGTTCGACGCCGCCAAGGTGAAGGGCGATCTCGTCGTGCGTCACGCGAAGGCGGGCGAGAGCATGGTCGCGCTCGACGGCAAGACCTACGCACTTGACGAGACCATCGTCGTCATCGCCGACGACAATGGCGTCGAGTCGATCGCCGGCATCATGGGCGGCGAAGCATCGGGCTGCGACGAGACCACGACGGACGTGCTGATCGAATCGGCGCTGTGGGACCCGCTCAACATCGCGCAGGCCGGACGCAAGCTCGGCATCAACTCCGACGCGCGCTATCGTTTCGAGCGCGGCGTCGATCCGGCCTTCTGATTCCGGGGCTCGAACTCGCCACGCAGATGGTGATGGAGCTGTGCGGCGGCACGCCCTCGCGAGATGACGATCGTCGGCGATCCGCACGGCGAGGATCGCATCATCGATTATCCCGCTGACGGAAGCGAAGCGCCTGACCGGCCTCGACCTGTCGCTGACCGAGACGCGCCGCATTCTCAACCGGCTCGGCTTCATGGTGGCCGGCAACGGCCCCATCGCTGAAGGTCGCGGTGCCGTCATGGCGTCCCGACGTCGATGCCAAGGCCGACATCGTCGAGGAAATCGTGCGCATCACCGGCGTCGACAATGTGCCGGAGGTTCCGTTCGACCGCGGCGCCGCGCCGCGCAAGCCGGTGCTGACGCCGATCCAGAACCGCACGCGCCGCGCCAAGCGCGCGCTCGCCGCGCGCGGCATGATCGAAGCGGTGACGTGGTCGTTCATCGTCCAAGGCGCAGGCCGAGCTGTTCGGCGGCGGCAAGCCGGAACTGGCGCTCGCCAATCCGATCGCGAGCGAACTCTCCGATATGCGCCCGAGCCTCATTGCCGGGGCTCGTCGCCGTCGGCGCAGAAGAATGCCGACCGCGGCTTCCCCGATGTGGCGCTGTTCGAAGTCGGACAGATTTTCCTCGGCGACCGGCCGCAGGATCAGTTCATCGCCGCCTCCGGCGTTCGTCGTGCGCTCGCATCAAGCGGCGGCAGCGGCCGTCACTGGAGCGGCTCGAAGGTCGTCGATGCGTTCGATGCGAAAGCCGATGCGATGGCCGCACTGATCGCCGCAGGCGCTCCGGCGCAAGCGCTGCAGATCGTCGCCGGTGGCCCGTCATGGTTGCATCCCGGCCGCTCCGGCACCATCCAGATCGGCCCGCAGAATGTGCTCGGCTATTTCGGCGAGCTGCATCCGCGCGCGCTCGAAGCGCTCGGCGCCGAAGGCCCGCTGGTGGCGTTCGAAGTCATTCTCGAGCGAATTCCCGAGCCCAAGGCCAAGCCGACGCGCGCCAAGGCCGTGCTCGATCTGTCGCCGTTCCAGCCGGTGGAGCGCGATTTTGCGTTCGTCGTCGAGCGCAAGGTCAAGGCCGCCGACATCGTGCGCGCCGCGCAGGGCGTCGACCGCAAGCTGATCGCCGGCGTCAACGTCTTCGATCTCTATGAAGGCAAGGGCATCGACCCCGACAAGAAGTCGGTCGCGATCACCGTGACGCTGCAGCCGCGCGAGAAGACGCTGACCGACGAAGAGATTGAAGCGGTGGCGACGAAGATTGTCGCCGAGGTCACCAAGAAGACCGGCGGGATCCTTGCGTGGGTGACGCGCTGATCTAGCGCTTCTTCGCCGGACGCTTGGGCTGTTCGGGATCGCGCAGCGCGCCGATGCGGCGGAGTGCCGCTTCCGCCGCGCGTTCGCCGGATTCCCACGCGCCGCCGACCGTGCCCCACAGCGTTTCGTGCGCGGCTTCGCCCGCGAAATACAATCCGCCGAGCGGCTCCATCAGCGTGCGCCGTGCGGCAGAATTGCCCGGCGAGGCGACCGACATCGCGCCCTGCACCAGCGGGTTCAGATTCCAGCGCGTCGCCTGCGACCGCTTGACGGCGGTCGCGACATCGCCGCCATACATCTTGGTCAGCCACTCGATGGCGAAGGCGACCATTGCAGGCTCGCCTGCGGCGGCGAGATCGCGGCCGAAGGCGCCCGCCACCTCGATCATGCACAGCGACGAGCCGCCGAGATTGGCGAACAGCGTGCCGGTGCGATTGGTATCGAATTTCTCGATCACCATGTCGTCGCGCGACAGCCCGAGCGGATTGCCCTGCAGCTCAAGCACGATCCGGTCGATGGAGCCGAGCGACAGGCCGGCGGCAGCGTCGAGCTGGCGCTTGGGCAGATCGGGCGTGAACTTGATGCGCCCCGAACGCAGCACATTGGTGGACACCGTCACGATGATCGCGCGCGCGGCGACGCGGCCCAAAGGAGTGTCGACATCGAGGCCGCGCTGGCCGCCGCTCCAGTTGACGGAGGTGGCCGGCGTCGACAGCGACAGCGGCAATCCGTCGGCGAGTTTTGCCACGAGCGTACCGAGCCCCTGGCGCGCCAGCGCGCCACCGTCGCGCGGCACCGCGCGTGTGGCATCGAACGACGAAATGTCCGACAGCTCCTTGCCGAAGCCCTGCACGTAAGTGTTGAACGCCGCGGTCGCCGCCCAGTCGCCCGGCGTGTTGCGCAGCGCCTCCGCCACCGGTGCATCGCTGCGGCCACGCGCGCCTTCCGCGACGGCACGGCTGATCCGCACCGAGGTCGTCAGAAATTCCTCGACTTCGGACGCGCGCGCATGACGCCGGCCGATGCGAATTTTCTGTGCCTGCGCCGCGGGAAACACATCGATGCCGGCCGGACGCGCCAATTTCATCACGGGATTCACATCAGGCTGATAGATCCAGCGTGCGCCGCGATCGAACGGTATCGAGAAGCTCGTCGTGTCCGTCACGCAGCGTCCGCCGACGCGATCTGCGGCCTCGATCACAACCACCTTGCGGCCCGCGGCCGCGATACGCCGTGCTGCCGCGATGCCGGCGGCGCCGGCGCCGATCACAACAATGTCAGCCTCGCGGGGAACCGCGGCAAACGCCGCACGCGGCGCAACGATGGCCGCGGCCGTAGCTGACAGAAATGCGCGGCGGCTGATTGTCATTCTATGGTTTCCGAAGTTTTGCGACAGGAAGGAACACGGCTTGAACTTGCAGCAAGATTGGCCCTGCGGCAACGATTATGGTGAAAAATTCATTTTCGTGCGCACCGGCCCATGAACTAAATTGCAACGGCCACATGAGACCATGGAGAAAAGAAAATGCGGCAGAAGCGCGCCGTCAGGGAGAAGCCCGAAGGGCAGTCCATCATGGGGCTCGTGCTCGACAGTGTCGGAAAGCTGATCGCGCGGCATTTGCAGAAGCGCTTGCCGGGCTATGAGCCGTATACCCCAAGCGAACCGTCGACGCTGCGCGGCGTGATGCAGCCCGGCGACGTGCTGCTGGTCGAGGGCGACAACCGCATCTCCGGCATCATCAAGTATCTGACGCAATCGACCTGGTCGCATTCGGCGCTGTTTGTCGGCCCCATCCAAGGCGCCAGCGAGCCCGACGGCGAAGAGCATGTGCTGATCGAGGCCAATGTCGGCGAAGGCGTCGTCACCGCGCCGCTGTCGAAATATTTTTCCTATCACACCCGCATCTGCCGGCCGGTCGGATTGTCTTACGAGGACCGCACCACGCGTGTGCCGCTACGCGATCAATCGGATCGGCTTCGGCTACGACACCAAGAATATTCTCGACCTGATGCGCTTTCTGTTTCCGATTCCGGTGCCGCATCGCTTCCGGCGGCGCATGATCTCGATGGGCTCGGGCGATCCCACGCGCATCATCTGCTCGGCGCTGATCGCGCAGGCCTTCGAGGCGGTGCGCTATCCGATCCTGCCGAAAGTCACCACCGCCGGCAGCCGCCAGGCCCGGCGCGAAATCCTGCACATCCGCGATTCCTCGCTCTACATGCCGCGCGACTTCGACATCTCGCCCTATTTCAAGGTCGTCAAGCCGACCATCGCGCGCGGCTTCGACTACACCGCGCTGCACTGGGCCGACCGGCCCAAGCCCCGTGCGGCCGAGGACCTGCTCGACTTCCCCGAGGAACTGATCGAGGAGCCGGCCTCGGCGACGGCATCGCCCAGCATCGCGATGCAGTCGACCTCCGGACTTCACCCTCCCCGAACGCGTGGCCTGAGCCCGCGTCCCGGCGTGCGGCCTTTCGCGCACGCTCTTGTGCTCACCCTCTGGCATCGCTACCTGTCCCGCCGGCAGGGAGAACCATCATGATCGACGCCGCAGTGAAGGCATTGGCGCAAATTCTGTCGCCGCCGATGCGCAGCATCCTCTGGAAGGCCGTGGGCTTCGCGCTGGCGCTGATCGTCGTCGTCGCGGTGGCGCTGCAGCGTCTGCTGAGCTGGCTCGCCACCTGGGGCCAGACATCGCTCGACGGCATGGTCGATCCGATGCTGCAGACGCCCATTCACATTCTCGCCTGGATGCTCTCCATTGCGGCGGGCCTCGGCATCGTGCTGGGCTCGGTGTTCCTGATGCCGGCGGTGACGTCGCTGATCGCCTCCATCTTCGTCGACGATGTCGCGGCGGAAGTCGAGCGCGAGCATTATCCCGCCGATGCGCCCGGACAGGCCCTGCCCGTCACGAGCGCCACCTTGCAGGGCCTCAAGACCGCGCTGCTCGCCATTCTGATTTATCTGCTGGCGCTGCCGTTCTTCCTGTTCGCGGGCCTCGGCCTCGTCGCGTTCTTCCTCGCGACCGCGTGGCTGCTCAGCCGCGAATATTTCGAACTCGCCGCGATGCGCTTCCGCTCGCCCGCTGAAGCGAAGGCGATGCGCAAGCGTCACGCCGTCACTGTCTTCATGGCGGGGTGTCTCATCGCGGCGTTCGTGTCGATCCCGATCGTCAATCTCGCCACGCCGTTGTTCGGCATGGCGCTGATGGTGCATCTGCACAAGAAGCTGTCGGGTTCGCGCACCGAACTGATCGAGCCGGGCGAGATGCAGAGACGGATTGGGCGATAGCCGACTCCCGTCATGGCGAGAAGCGCAGCGAAGCGCGCGTCCGAATCGATGAGGCCTGCTCGGCGATTTCATCCTTCGGAGACGTTCGGCTGCGCTCGCTCGCTCAGCGATGAGTGACGCGCGCTCACACCGTCTTCTCCGGCCAGCGGCACAGATCGTTGATCAGGCATTTTTCGCACAAGCGGCTTGCGCGCGATACAGGTGTAGCGCCCGTGCAGGATCAGCCAGTGATGCGCGTGCCGCTTGAACTCGGCCGGAATGACGCGCTCAAGGCCAAGCTCCACCTCAAGCGGATCCTTGCCGGGCGCGAGCCCCGTGCGATTGCCGACGCGGAACAGATGCGTATCGACCGCGATGGTCGGCTCGCCGAACGCAATATTGAGCACGACATTGGCCGTCTTGCGCCCGACACCGGGCAGCGCCTGCAATTCCTCGCGCGTGCGCGGCACGGCGCCGCCATGCTCGGCGATCAGGCGCTCGCGAGAGCGCGATCACGTTTTTCGCCTTGGTGCGAAACAGCCCGATGGTCTTGATGTAGTCGCGCAGCTTGTCCTCGCCGAGCGCGAGCATCGCCTGCGGTGTGTCGGCAACGGCGAACAGCGCACGCGTCGCCTTGTTGACGCCGGCGTCGGTCGCCTGCGCCGACAGCACCACCGCGACCAGGAGCGTGAAGGTATTGATGTGTTCCAGTTCGCCCTTGGGCTCGGGATTGGCGGCACGAAACCGCGAGAAAGCCTCGTGAATCTCGGCCTCTCGCCAGGGCTTTGAGATCGCCTTCGGCTTCTTCGCAGCGGTCCGCGCCGGCCCACGGATGGCGTGCGCTTTGCGCACCGCGCCTGCTTCTTTAGAGACTTTCTTCGTCGCCTTTTTGGCCATGATCGACGTATAAAGATGATGGCGAAACGTGGGAACCGGTTTCGAACAGGATCATGCGTCAACAGGACACCATGACCGGCCAAGATGCCTTCGATGAGCCGGCACTGTTTTCCGCGTCGCTGACGCCACACCGCTCGCTGGGCGCACGGGGCTTCGCCACACTGCTGGCTTTACTGGCCCTCATCAGCGTCGCGGCGGGGACCGTGTTCCTCATCATGGGCGCATGGCCGGTGACCGGCTTTTTCGGCCTCGACGTTGTGCTGATCTACATCGCCTTCCGCATCAACTATGCGCGCGCTGCAGCGTCCGAAGACTACGCCATGACGCCGTCGGACCTGCGCGTCCGCCGCACCAGCCATCGCGGCGAGGTGGCGCAATGGCATTTCAACCCGCTGTGGGTCCGGCTGCACAAGGACACGCATGAGGAATTCGGCGTGCAGCGGCTGTCGCTGGTGTCGCGCGGCAGGCATCTCATCATCGCGAATTTTCTCGGGCCGCAAGAAAAAGAAAGCTTCGCGCAAGCGCTGTCGGCGGCGCTGGGCACCGCACGACGCGGCGTCAGGCCGCCAGATCGACCTTCGAAGCCACCGTCGAATCCGCATTGAGCCGGTAGATGATCGGCACGCCGGTCTCCAGCTCGCGCTTCACGATGGTCTCGGGCGTATGCTTCTCCAGAACCATGATCAGCGCACGCAGCGAATTGCCATGCGCGGCAACCAGCGTGCGCTTGCCGTTGAGCACGCCCGGCAGGATCTCCTGCACGTAGTAAGGCAGCGTGCGGGCAATGGTGTCCTTGAGACTTTCGCCGCCGGGAGGCGCGATGTCGTAGGACCGGCGCCAGATCAGCACCTGATCCTCGCCCCACTTCTTGCGCGCATCGTCCTTGTTCAGCCCGGAGAGATCGCCATAGTCGCGCTCGTTGAGCGCGAGGTTCTTCGTCACCGGAATGTTCGACTGTCCCATCTGATCGAGCACGATATCGAGCGTGCGCTGCGCGCGCTTGAGCGCGGAGGTGTAGGCGACGTCGAACGTCAGGCCTTGCGCCTTGAGCTTCTGGCCGGCGGCGGTCGCCTCGTTGACGCCCTTCTCGGTCAGATCGACATCACGCCAGCCGGTGAAGAGGTTTTTCAGATTCCACTCGCTCTGGCCGTGACGGATGAGAACCAGAAGACGTTCGTTCTGCGACATTCCAACAAGCTCCGGTTTATTTCAGTTCGCGCATGATCCCCGTGTCGGGATCATGTTCTAGAAATTCTCAAGACCGAGCACATCGGCCATCGAATAGAGGCCCGGCTTGCGGCCGCGCGCCCACAACGCGGCCTTGAGCGCGCCGCGCGCAAAGATCATGCGATCCTCGGCCTTGTGGTTGAGTTCGATGCGCTCATAGGGGCCGGCGAAAACGACGCTGTGGTCGCCGACCACCGTGCCGCCGCGCAGCGCGGCAAAGCCGATATCGCCCTTCTCGCGCGCGCCGGTGTGACCGTCGCGCGAGCGCACCGAGCGCTGGTTGAGATCGATCTTGCGCCCCTGCGCAGCCGCCTGACCGAGCAGCAACGCGGTGCCCGACGGCGCATCGATCTTGCGGTTGTGGTGCATCTCGACAATCTCGATGTCGAAGTCTTCATCGAGCGAGGTCGCCACACGTCTCACCAGCGCGGCCAGTAAATTGACGCCGAGGCTCATATTGCCGGACTTCACGATCGCCGTGCGTGAAGCGGCCTTCTTCACCGCCGCCTCGTCCTCCGACGACATCCCGGTCGTGCCGATGATGTGAACAAGACCGTGCTGGGCCGCGATCGCGGCATTGGAGACGCTGGCTTCGGGAATGGTGAAGTCGATCAGGCCGTCGGCCTTCGATGCGATCTGGGCCAGATCCATCACCAGCGGAATGCCGTTCGCGCCAAGCCCGGCAAGAACGCCGGAATCCTGGCCGAGCAGCGCCGAGCCCGGTGCTTCCAGCGCGCCCGCGAGCACCAGACCGTCGGTCTGCGCAATGGCCTGCGCCAGCGCGCGGCCCATGCGACCACCGGCTCCGGCAACAATCAGGCGCATGTCTGACATGGGGCTCTCCCGCCACGAGGAACGGGGCCGGATATAGCGGCTTGGGGTGCTGTTGTCAGTAGCTTCCCAGAAGATCGTCATTCCGGGGTAACGCGAAGCGTTGAACCCGGAATCCATAACCCCTGACTTTCATAACTTGCACTGGGCTATGGATTCGGGCTCGCGCCATCCGGCGCGCCCCGGAATGACGAAAGCTTTCCAAAGTTATTAGCCCGCAGCCTGCGCGATTTCGGCGACGATGGCCTGCGCCGAGGCCCGCGGATCGGGAGCCGCGACCACCGGCCGGGCGACCACCAGATAGTCAGCGCCTGCCTTGATGGCGGCTGACGGCGTCATGATGCGTTTCTGGTCGCCGGTCTCGCTACCGGCGGGCCGGATGCCGGGCGTCACCAGGAGCCACGTCCGGACCCACGATACCGCGCAGCCGCGCCGCCTCCTCGGCGGAACATACGATGCCGCAACCGAAATCGCGTGCCTGCACCGCGCGCTTCGCGACCAGGTCGGCGACGGAGAGCGCGTAGCCCGCTTCCTTGAGGTCCGCGTCGTCGTAGGAGGTCAGCACGGTCACCGCGAGGATCTTCAGCTTCGATCCCTTCGCAGCCTCGACCGCCGCCTTCATCGTCTGCGGATAGGCGTGAACCGTCAGAAACGTCGCACCGAGATTGATCGCGCTCTCGACCCCGCGCGCCACCGTGTTGCCGATGTCGTGCATCTTGAGATCGAGGAAAACTTTTTTGCCGCTGTCGGCCAGCGCGCGCACCAGCGGCAGCCCGCCGGCATAGGCGAGCTGATAGCCGATCTTGTAGAACGTCACCGCATCGCCCAGCCGATCGACCATCGCTTCGGCGTCGCGCACCGACGAGATATCAAGTCCGACAATCAGGCGATCCTTTGCGGCGATCATGTATATTCTTCCCTGTGTTAGTCACATCATGCGCTGCGCGAGATCGACGACGTCGCGCACAAAGCCACGCAGCCTTTCGGCCTCATGTGCGTCCTTGAGCTGATCCATGTCGTCGAAAGCCTGCTCTGCCCCCGACACCGAAATCTGCGCCGGCAGCACGAGCGCGCCGCAACCGATTTCCAGCACCTGACGCAGCGCCAGCAATCCGCGCAGGCCGCCGAAACGTCCGTTCGAGGCCGAGCCCAGCGCGAAGACGCGTCCGCGGAACACCGACAGCGGTGCCTCGCCGCGCTCGCGCACGCGCGACACCCAATCGATCGTGTTCTTCACCAGCGGCGAGAATGACGCATTGTATTCGGGACTGACGACAATCACGCCGTGATGCGCGCCGATCATGCGCTTGAGCTCATGCGCGGCGTCAGGCACGCCGCGCGCCTCGATGGCTGCGTCGTAGATCGGCATTTGATAGTCGGCGAGAGAAATGCGCGTGACATCGATATTGGACAGCGTCAATTCACGCGTGATGGAAGCCGCAAGCCGCACATTGTGCGAGCCGGTCCGCAACGACCCGGGAATGACGAGAATCTTCACCGCCGCCATAGGGGCAAGCCGTAGATCAATCCAGCGAGGATCACAACGTCCGGCAGGCGTCATCCACCTGGGCGGATACGAAAATGCCCCGCTTTCGCGGGGCATGGAACGCTATGCAATTTGTTTGGGCAGAAGGCCGATCAGCCCTTGCGATAGACCCACACGCGCGCCGGCGGCACGTTCATCCAGATGCGCTCGGATGCCTCGGTGGAAATGCCCGGCAGCGACTTCGGGATCGGCGGCGCGACCGAATAGGTGAACTGGATGAAGGGCGCTTTCGGTGCGAGCGCGATGAAGGCGTCGCGCAACAGACGCACGCGCGTGCGCATCGGCTTGGTCACGAGCGGCAGACCCGACACAACGGCCGAAGCCGGCTGGCGCAGCACATCGCCGAGCGTATCGCGCAGCGAATAGGCATCGCCCTGCAACACCGTCGCCTGCGGGAAGCGGTCGCGCAGCAGCGCGCAGAAATTCGGTGAGTATTCGATGAGCACGAGGCGCTTCTGATCGATACCGCGTTCCACCAGCGCCGTCGTGATCGGACCCGTACCGGGCCCGAGCTCGATCACCGGTGCATCGGAGTTGATGTCGACATAGCTCGCCATCGTGCGCGCAAGCAGCTTGCCCGAAGGCATCACTGCACCCATCGCTAACGGCTTCTCGATCCAGGATCGCAGGAAGCGCACCTCGTCATCGAGGCGGGGCTTCTTGAAAACACGCGCGGACGGTTGCGGGAACATGTGTCTCACAGGCGGGGGAATGCCCCGGTCACAGCAGTGTCATACGGTCTGACTGCCTCGACGGTCAAGACGCCGCCACTCAGGACGACGCTCGCGTTCCGAAGAAGTCTTTGACTTTCGAGAAGAATCCGTCGGCCTCCGGCTGCGTAGCCCCGGACGACAGGCGGTCGAACTCCGCCAGCAGCTCTTTTTGCTTTTTAGTCAGGTTTTGCGGCGTTTCCACGACCACCTGGACATACATATCGCCGGTCTGGCGGGCGCGCAGCACCGGCATTCCCTTGGATGCAATGCGGAACCGTCGCCCGGATTGGGACCCGGCGGGCACTTTAACCTTAGCCTGACCTTTTTCGATGGTCGGCACCTCGAACTCCCCGCCAAGCGCCGCCGTCACCATGGAAATGGGGACCCGGCAGTGCAGGTCGGCGCCGTCGCGCTGGAAAAACGCATGCGAGGCGAGAGACAGGAAAATGTAGAGATCGCCGGGCGGACCGCCGCGCGTCCCGGCTTCGCCTTCGCCGGCGAGGCGAATGCGGGTGCCGTCCTCGACACCCGGCGGAATATTGACCGACAGCGTCCGCTCGCGCGTTACCCGGCCAGAGCCCGAACAGGACGCGCAGGGATCTTCGATGACCTGGCCGCGACCGTGGCAGCCGGGGCAGGTGCGCTCCAGCGTAAAGAAGCCCTGGGCGTGACGAATGCGGCCGGCGCCGCCGCAATGCGGACAGGCTTTCGGCTTGCTGCCCGCCTTGGCGCCGGAGCCCGAACAGGTTTCGCAGGTGACCGACGTCGGAATGCGGATCTCGGCCGCCTTGCCGCTGAACGCGTCCTCGAGCGTGATTTCCATATTGTAGCGCAGATCGGCGCCGCGCTCGCGGCCGCCCTGGCCGCGCTGGCCGCCGGCCATACCGAAGATGCCTTCGAAGATATCTGAAAAGGCGGAGCCGAAATCGGAGCCGAAACCGCGCGCGCCGCCGCCATTGCCCTGCTCGAACGCAGCGTGGCCGAAGCGGTCATAGGCCGCGCGCTTGTCGGAATCCTTCAGGACCTCGTAGGCCTCGTTGCATTCCTTGAACCGGACTTCGCAATCCTTGTCGTTCGGATTGCGGTCGGGGTGATGCTGCATCGCCGCCTTGCGGAAGGCGGCCTTGAGCTCGACCTCCGTGCAGGTTCGCGTGACGCCGAGGACTTCGTAATAATCGCGCTTCGACATGATCTTGCTGCGCACCGCTCCGTGTCTTCATTCGCCGGTGGGATCAGACACCGTGAGTGACGATCCGAACGCGCCTCCCCCAAAAACAAGAGCCCTCATGCCCAAGGTTCAACCAAGGTCATGAGGGCCCGTTTCAATCAGCCTCAGGCGGACTTCTTGTTGGTCTTGTTCTTGTCGTCGTCGTCGACTTCGGTGAACTCGGCGTCCACCACGTCGTCCTTCGGAGCACCCTCGCCCGGCGCAGCGCCCGAATCCGCCTGCTGCTGGGCCTTGTACATCGCCTCGCCGAGCTTCATCGAAGCCTGCGCCAGCGTGTTGGTCTTGGCCTTGATGGCTTCTGCATCGTCGCCCTTCAGCGCTTCCTTCAGATCGCTGACGGCATCCTCGATGGCGCGGCGCTCGTCATCGCCAACCTTGGCGCCGTGCTCGGCCATCGCCTTCTCGGTCGAATGCACCAGCGCGTCGGCGTGGTTCTTGGCCTCGACGCCTTCCTTGCGCTTCTTGTCGTCGACGGCGTGCGCCTCGGCGTCCTTGACCATCTGGTCGATGTCGGCTTCCGACAGACCGCCCGACGCCTGGATGCGGATCTGCTGCTCCTTGGCGGTGGCCTTGTCCTTGGCGGAGACGTTGACGATGCCGTTGGCGTCGATGTCGAACGTCACTTCGATCTGCGGCATGCCGCGCGGCGACGGCGGAATGCCCATCAGATCGAAATTGCCGAGCATCTTGTTGTCGGCCGCCATTTCGCGCTCGCCCTGGAAGACGCGGATGGTGACGGCGTTCTGGTTGTCTTCGGCGGTGGAGAACACCTGGCTCTTCTTGGTCGGGATCGTGGTGTTGCGGTCGATGATGCGCGTGAACACGCCGCCCAGCGTTTCAATGCCGAGCGAGAGCGGCGTGACGTCGAGCAGCAGCACGTCCTTGACGTCGCCCTGCAGCACGCCGGCCTGAATCGCCGCACCGATCGCCACCACCTCGTCGGGGTTGACGCCCTTGTGCGGCTCCTTGCCGAACAGCTGCTTCACGACTTCCTGGACCTTCGGCATGCGCGACATGCCGCCGACGAGAACAACCTCGTTGATCTCGGCCGCCGACAGGCCGGCATCCTTGAGCGCCTTGCGGCAAGGCTCGACCGTCTTCTGCACGAGATCGTCGACCAGCGCCTCGAACTTGGCGCGCGTCAGCTTCATCGTCAGATGCTTCGGGCCCGACTGATCGGCGGTGATGAACGGCAGGTTGATTTCGGTCTGCGTCGTCGACGACAGCTCGATCTTGGCCTTTTCAGCGGCTTCCTTCAGACGCTGCAGCGCGAGCTTGTCCTTGCGCAGGTCGATGCCCTGCTCCTTCTGGAACTCGTCGGCGAGATAGGAGACGAGACGCATGTCGAAGTCTTCGCCGCCGAGGAAGGTGTCGCCATTGGTCGACTTCACTTCGAACACGCCGTCGCCGATTTCGAGAATGGAAATATCGAAGGTGCCGCCGCCGAGATCGTAGACGGCGATCATGCCCTGCTTTTCTTTGTCGAGACCGTAGGCGAGCGCTGCCGCCGTCGGCTCGTTGATGATGCGCAGCACTTCAAGGCCGGCGATGCGGCCGGCGTCCTTGGTGGCCTGACGCTGGGCGTCGTTGAAGTAGGCCGGAACGGTGATGACCGCCTGATCGACCTTCTGGCCGAGATGCGCCTCGGCCGTCTCTTTCATCTTCTGCAGGATGAAGGCGGAGATCTGCGACGGCGAATAGGTCTCGCTGCCGGCGGCAACCCAGGCGTCGCCATTGCCCGCCTTGTCGATCTTGTAGGGGACAAGCTTCTTGTCCTTCTCCACCATCGGATCGTCGTAGCGGCGGCCGATGAGGCGCTTCACGGCGAAGAGTGTCTTTTCCGGATTCGTCACCGCCTGGCGCTTGGCCGGCTGGCCGACCAATCGCTCGCCGTCATCCGTGAACGCGACGATGGACGGCGTCGTGCGCATGCCCTCGGCGTTCTCGATGACTTTCGGCGTCTTGCCTTCCATGACGGCGACGCACGAATTGGTCGTCCCCAGATCAATCCCAATGACCTTACCCATGGTCTCTCATTCCTTTTTTACGGCAGGCCGGCAGGGCCCAGTGATTGCCAGAGACAAGCTCTCCTCAAGGAGAACGCGACCCTGTGCTTGAGGCGCCCGCGGGCCGAGACGACCGTCTCGTACCCTTTGCCAGCCCCACAATTTCCCGGCCCCGAATGGACCGCTGGCGGAGATATAAGGGGGTCGGGGGTGGCCGCAAGCCATTTGCTCACGAAAACGCGAGAAGTCCGGGAAGCTTGCCTGAAATCCGTTAAGGCCTTGCGAGCTTTTGCGGGCGCCGTCGTGCCCAAAGCCGCCACGACAAGGCCCGGAACCGCCCGAATGGTGCCCTGATCCTGCCGCACACCGCCCGCAGCCTCTGCACCGGGGAATCAACTGATTCGTTTGATTCAATGCCCGGTCCCGGGCCACCGGGGCTGACTGTCTGCGACGTCGGGGGACATCAATGACGCACTGGAAATGGACGGCGGCGGCTTTTCTATGGGCCCCGCTGACGGCGTTTGCGTGCGGCGGGGCACAAGCCGCCGATGTGACCTACGCGCTGGGATCGCGCGTCGGACTTGTAACCGGCGAAAAGCTGACGCCGTCGAAACGGTTTCCGGGATTCGAGGATTCCGGCCAGGGCGTGCGGGTCGTCGCCTCCGAACTGCCCGAAAGCGCCTACACCCGCATCGAGCTGGCAATCAGCGAGACGCCCGACCTGCCCGGCCAGCCGGAACGGTTCGAGACGGCGCTGGGTCCGGCCTATCTGTCGCGCGAGCACGCCACGATGGGAGACGAGGACGTCGAGCAATTCGCCCTGATCACCCGCAGCGGCCGCTCGGCCACGCTGGTGACGGTGCAAATTCCCAAAAATGCGGCTCCGGTCTGGCCGGAAGCCGCGGTCCGAGACCATGCTGGCCACCGTCGCGCTGCGGCACGAAGTCCCGGTCGACGAACAATTCTCGCAGCTGCCTTTCGAAGATTCATGACCTCGGCGCATTTCCCACGGTGCGCACGCTGACGCCCGGACGCGTCATGCTTTTGTCCGACGGCCATGGCGACGATGCGGTCGACCACCCGACCTCGATGGTCGTCTCATTCGGACAAGGCGCGCCGAACTCCGCCGAAGACCGCGGCCGCTTCGGCGCAATTGCTGATGGGCGCGCTGCCGGGCCTGAAGAACATCCGTTTCACGCTGTCGGAGCCGATGCGGCTCGGCACCGCGCCGGGCTTCGAAACGCGCATGGAAGCGGTGATGGAGAAGTCCAATACACCGGTCGTGCTGGTGCAGTGGCTTCGCTTCGCCACCTCGGGCTTCATCCGGATGGTCGGCGTCGCGCCGCGCGACGAATGGGACAGCGTCTATCCGCGCCTGCGCGCCATCCGCGACAGCCTCGAAGTCAAAACCACTTACCCGCCGCCTGTCGCGACGCCGGCACCGAGCGTCGGCTTCATCGAAGTCAGAAATTAACTAAAGCGTTTTCAAGCGAAGCAAGCCACCGGACTTGATCCGGTGGTGGGTACCGGTTCGCGTCAAGAAAACGCGTCAATTTCAGAAATTGATGGTCGTTCGCACGCCGGCAATGAACGCATTGCCGATGGGGCGCGCGGGATTGAGCGGATCGGGCACGCGCCCGCCCGGATGCACGATGTATTGCAGGTCGGGCTGGATAGACCACCACGGCGTGATCTTCGCGAGATAGCTCAGTTCGAACACCGTCTCGTGGTCGCGGATCGGATAGGGCGGGCCGTTGACGGCGAGGATATCGCGATCGAGGCCGGACGCATTGGCGCCGATCTTGCCGTGAGCCACGCCGACCGTGAGCAGATCGTCGGGCCGCGCTATCGAACAGACCCTTGATGCCGACACCGCCATCGACATAGGTCGACAGAAGATTGCGATTGTCGGGCGCAACGCCGGCACGCACAAACACGTTGATGCTGCGTGCATCCGACCGCCAGATCATCTGGTCGGCGACGCCGTAAATGCCGGTATTGCCGCGATGCTGAAATCGCATTGGGCATGGACGGATCGGCAAGCGACACCGCAAGTCCCGTCGCTGGATCGATGCCGAAACGCTGATCGGCATAATTCGCGGTCGCATGCCAGATGCCGAGCTTGTAGACGCCCGGCAGACCGACAGCGTTCGGCGCGGAATTCACAGCCAGCTGCGCTTCCGCGATCCACAGCGCGCCGCCCGAGGTCGAGAAGGTGGTGCCGTGGCGATTGCAGAGTTGCGGATTCTGCGTGCAGTTGGCTCCCGCCGGATCGCCCGAAAACACCGCCGCGAGCAATGTCACATCCTGGTTCGGTTTGATCTGCAACCGCACGCCCGGCGTCGCCAGCGGGTACGCAGGACCGCCGCTGCGGATATTGGCGGCGTTGATCGCGGCCCAGCCGAACGTGCCGTTGATGAGACCACCGGCGGTGGCGCTGGTCAGGAATTCGTCGTCGGCCGCGAGTTGACCGGCACGAATTGAAATCGCATCGCTCAAGAAATTCTGCTGCGCCCAGAGCGTGAACAGGCGCGTCGTGCGCAGCGCATCGATGTTGCTCGGATCGAACAGCGAGCCGACATTGTCGGCGGCGTTGCGGCCGCCATTGTGAATCTGGAACAGCTTGGCGTGCGTCGACAGCCCCTTGATGCCGACGAGCTTCTCCAGATCGGTATCGACGGCGAGTTCGAGACGGCCTTCGAAGGAGGCATCGCGGCGGATGCCGCCGGACATGACCTGCAACGTCTCGCCGATATAGTTGATGGCAATGTTGACGCCGCGTTCGCGCAGCGCCGTGCGCGCGCCGCCCCAGTCGCTCATCACGGGAGGGGCTTCCTGGGCCTGCGCGACTGACACGATCGAGGCTGCGACGACCGCGGCCCACATCGACTTAAAGCCCATCCTACGCTTGTGATTCATTGCCCCACCCCTCATCGCCGCAAGCTATCGTAGTTGCAAATCATTCGCAACTAGCCTGATTGCGAGCGGCGCCGTCTTGTCGAATATGGAACGGGGAACCGGAACGGATTCGCGGCTCGCATTCGGCGAACGTTCCGCAACCGCCATGACGCAGCGTCGCGGGCGAATCGTGTTTCGTCTTGCTCATTTTGAACCTGAAGGCTGCGGCGCGGGACCACAGCATGGACCGATTCTTTCTTTTTCCCGCAATCGGTTTTCAAGGGAATTTCCATGAACGAAGCCATTCACGTCCCGCCGATGCCGCCATCGGTTGTGCCCGAGCGCGTCCAGTTCACCGGCAAGCGCGCCGATTTTCGCCGCATGGTCACGCGCGGCGGGCTGCTCGAGCTGGTGACACTCGGCTTCTACCGCTTCTGGCTGACGACCGACATGCGCCGTCACCTCTGGTCGCATACGGTCGTCGAGGGCGACTCGTTCGAATATACCGGGCGGGCGAAAGAGCTTCTGATCGGCTTTCTGATCGCGCTCGCGATCCTGATCCCGATCTATCTCATCTATTTCCTGATCGGCCTTGAAGCAGAGCGCGCCCAGGCCTTCGCCAGCGTGCCGCTCGTTCTCTTCATGTATCTGTTCGGCCAGTTCGCGATCTATCGCGCGCGCCGTTACCGGCTGTCGCGCTCGATCTGGCGCGGCGTGCGTTTCTGGATGACGGGTTCGGGCTGGACCTATGCGTTGCGTGCCTTCCTGTGGGGCATTCTGACGGCCGTCACGCTCGGGCTTGCGCTGCCGTGGCGCGACGCCGCGCTCGAACGCTACAAGATGCGGCACTCGCATTACGGCAGCGTGCCGGGTTCGTTCGAAGGCAAAGGCTGGGAGTTCTTCAAGCGCGGCTGGTGGATCTGGCTGATCGGCATTCTGGTGCTGGCAACGGGCGTGCTCGTGCCGGTCGCCTTCATCCTGAACAGGCCGACCTTTACCGGTTCAACCTCGGAACGCATTCAATACATGCTGACGTGGATCGGCGCAGGCTTCGCCTTCTCGCTCTTCATCCTGATGGTGATCTCGCCGTTTCTCTACGGCGCCTTCAAGGCCGTGCAATGGAAGTGGTGGATCGAAGGCATCCGATTCGGCGACGTGAAGGCTCAATCCAGTCTGCGTCGCTCGCAGATCTTCGGGCTGTACTGGGCGGTGATCGGCTGGTCGACGCTGCTCTCCACGATCTTCGGCGCGGTCGTCTCGACCGTCACCGCGATCATGGCTGGCGGATTTCACCGGCGGCGACGCGCGCAAGCTCGAGACCGTCGCCAACAATCCGGCGATCATCGTGTTCGGCATCGTCAGCTATCTTCTGATGATCATCGCGGTCAACATCGTGATGCGGCTCTATCTGACGCATGATGTGTGGCAGCGCGTGACGAAGTCGATCTCGCTCACCGGCCTCGACAGCGTGCGTGATGTCGAGGTGAAAGGCGATCTTGCCACCGCGCTCGGCGAAGGCATCGCCGACGGGCTCGATGTTGGAGGGTTCTAGAGCATGATCCCCGCAAGTGGGAACCGGTTTTGGGATAGGATCATGCTCCAAAAAGGATTCGACTTATGAGCGAGATGGCGGCGACACAGCCTACCGTTTATTTCGACGGCGCCTCCAGCCGCCGGCGCATCGTCGATCTCGATTTCGCCGACACGCTGAACATCGTCGAGAAAAGCGCCACGCTCGCCTCGTGGGCCTATAGCGACATTCGCCGCGCCGATGGCCGTCCAGGCGTGCTGCGCCTGAGCTGCACCAGCGCACCCGAACTCGCGCGACTCGAAATCGACGACACCCTGCTGGCCGCGCAGCTTCTGGCGCGCGCCTCAATGATCGACAAGCATGAGAGCGAACGCGCCTCGGCGATCAAGATCGTCGCCTGGTCGCTGGCGGCAGCGGCGTCGATTGTCGCGGTCGCCCTCGTCGGCGTGCCCTATGCCGCCGATCAGGTGACGCCCTTCATTCCCCGCTCGTTCGAGAAACGCTTCGGCGAGGCCGCGCAAAAGCAATTGCCGCTGCTGTTCGACGGCAAGACCTGCGAGGGCGCCGAGGGCAAGGCTGCATTCACCAAACTTCTCAACAAGGTGCGCGAAGCGGGCAATCTCGACGCCGACATCAATTCCAGCGTCATCGCCTCATCGGTGCCGAATGCGATTGCGTTGCCGGGCGGCGTCACGCTTCTGTTCAACGGCTTGCTGCAGAAGGCGCAAAACCCCGACGAGGTTGCCGCCGTCATGGCGCATGAACTCGGCCATGTCGCCAATCGCGATCATGTGCGTGCCATGATCACCAATGGCGGCACGTCCTTCCTGATCGGACTTCTGTTCGGCGACGTCACCGGCGCGGGCGCGGCGGTGTTCACGGCCAACGCGATCTTCAACGCATCCTATTCGCGCGACACCGAGGAGCGCGCCGACACCTACGCCATCGCGGTGATGCATAAACTCGGACGTTCACCGAAGCCGCTCGGCGAATTGCTGACGCGCATTACCGGCACCGATCGCCAGCGCAGTATTCTGTCGAGCCATCCGGTGTCGGCGGAACGTCTCGATCGCATGACACGCGAAGACCGCCCGGTGACCGGGCCGCCGATCCTGAGCGATGCCGAATGGACGGCGCTGAAGAAGATTTGCGGGTGAGTTTCGGCGTCATTCCGGAAGCCGCGTCAGCGGCTATCCGGAATCCATAACCCCTGAATTGATTGAGTTACTCGGCGAAAGTCGCATCGCTGCGGCGTATGGATTCCGGGTTCAACGCTTCGCGTTGCCCCGGAATGACGGTTACAACTCCGCCGCCTTCGGCGCGGCTTTCGCCACCGCGATCATCGCCGGGCGCAACACGCGCTCGCCGATCATGTAGCCGGGCTGGATGACCTGCACGATGGTGCCGGCGGGAACGGACGAATCCGGCACCTCATACATCGCCTGATGCAGATTGGGATTGAACTTCTCGCCCGCAGGTTCGAACCGGCGCACGCCGTTGCCTTCAAGCGCCTTGAGCAGCGAGCGCTCGGTGAGTTCGACGCCTTCGACCAGCGCCTTCAACCCGGCATTGTCGGCGCTGCGCGCTTCGTCCGGCACCGCTTCAAGCGCGCGATGCATGTTGTCGGCGATGTCGAGAATGTCGCGGGCGAACTTGGCGATGCCGAAGGAGCGCGCATCGGCAACCTCGCGCTCGGTGCGCTTGCGCAGGTTTTCCATCTCCGCGAGCGTGCGCAGGAGACGGTCGCGCATGTCGGCGACTTCCTTGGCGAGCGCCTCGTTCACCGTTCCCGCCGCGGCTTCCGCCTCGGTCGCGTCCGGCGCAATCGGCGCCTGATCCTCGGGCTTTTGTCCGGAGGTGTCGGTCATGTTGGTTCCTGTTGTCGTCTCGGGGCGTTTTCGAGCGAAGCGGCTCGCGGGGAGAAAACGCGTCAAAAATGAACTTGAGGCCGGGATATCAGGGTTCCGGCCGGAAAAATCAAGCGGGCCGGGATTCGTCGGACACGATCCGATCAGCGCAAGAGTATGTTTTTAAGCATGATCTTGCCCAAAAACCGGTTCCCACTTTTTGGGATCATGCTCCCCCGAGCAGTTTAGTGATCACCCGCGCGGTGTAATCGACCATGGGAACCACACGGGCATAGTTCAGCCGCGTTGGACCGATGACGCCCAGCACGCCGACGATCTGGCCGGCGCCGTCGCGATAGGGCGCGACGATGGTCGAGGAACCCGACAGCGAGAACAGCTGGTTTTCCGATCCGATGAAGACCCGCACGCCGTCGCCCTGCTCGGCCCGTCCGAGCAGATCGATGACGCCGCGCTTGGTTTCGAGATCGTCGAACAGCGTGCGCACGCGTTCGAGATCCGCCAAGGCATGCAGATCTCCGAGCAGATTGGCATGGCCGCGCACGATCAGCTGGCGCGCCTCGCTGTCGCCGCCCGACCAGCTCGCAAACCCGGCCGCAATGACTTTCTGCGTCAGCTGATCGAGTTCGGCGCGACGCTCGGTGATGAGCAGCTCGACTTCGGCCTGAACTTCCGACAGCGTGCGACCACGAATGCGCGCATTGAGAAAGTTCGCCGCCTCCGTCAGCGCCGAACTCGGCACGCCCGGTTGCAGCGGCATGATGCGGTTTTCGACCTGACCGTCTTCCGAAACCAGCACCGCCAGCGCACGCTCGGGTTCAAGCCGCACGAATTCGATATGCTTGAGCCGCGCATTGGCCTTGGGCGTGAGCACGACGGCCGCCGCGCGCGTCAGCCCCGACAGATGCGCAAGCGCATCGCTCATCGCCTGTTCGGCCGATCCCGGACGACCTGCGGCGACCAGTTGCGCCTCGATGGTACGGCGGTCCTGTTCTGACACATCGCCGACTTCCATCAGGGCATCGACGAAAAACCGCAGACCCTGCTGGGTCGGCAGACGGCCCGCCGAAGTGTGCGGCGCGTAGATCAGGCCGAGTTGCTCGAGATCCTGCATCACATTGCGCACCGAGGCCGGCGACAGCGTGATGGGAATGATCCGCGAAATGTTGCGCGAGCCGACCGGCTCGCCGGTGGCCAGATAATTATCGACGATATGTTTGAAAATTTCGCGCGAGCGCTCGTTGAGCTGCGCAAGCCCGCCTGTGGCGCCCATGCCGAGATTGTTCAGGGACGGATCGTGACTGGCCAAAAGGCGTCTCCTTCTCGAACGCCCGAATTTGGCCGTCCGAACGCAGGGTTTCAAGCTCCTATATAGGCCACCATGCTGGACGCCGCCGCAAGCGCCGCCTAAAAGCATGCCAATACTCAACCCAGCAGGAGATTCCGACATGCGGCCAAGCCGCCGTGCCCCCGACGAACTGCGAGCCGTCTCTTTCGAGCGCGGCGTCGTCAAATACGCCGAGGGCTCCTGCCTGGTCAAGTTCGGCGACACCCACGTGCTCGTGCACGGCGAGCCTCGAAGAGCGCCTGCCGCCCTGGCTGCAAGGGCCAGGGCAAGGGCTGGGTCACCGCCGAATACGGCATGCTGCCGCGCGCCACGCTCGAGCGCACGCGCCGCGAGGCGTCGTCCGGCAAGCAGTCGCGGCCGCACGCAGGAGATCCAGCGCCTGATCGGCCGCTCGCTGCGCACCGTCGTCGATCTCGAAGCGCTCGGCGAGCGCCAGATCATCGTCGATTGCGACGTGCTGCAGGCCGACGGCGGCACGCGCACCGCCGTCGATCACCGGCGCGTGGGTCGCGCTGCACGACTGCGTCAACTGGATGAAGGCGCGCGACATGGTCCGCGGCAACGTGATGCGCGACAATGTCGCGGCGATCTCCTGCGGCATCTATCAGGGCACAGCCGGTGCTCGATCTCGACTACGCCGAGGACTCCGAGGCCGACACCGACGCCAATTTCGTCATGACCGGCACGGGCGGCATCGTCGAAGTCCAGGGCACCGCCGAAAAAAATCCGTTCAGCGAGACCGAGTTCCACGCGCTGATGGCGCTGGCGCGCAAGGGCATCGGCGAGCTGGTCGACTGCAGAAGCTGGCGTGCGCATGAGTTCCGAAAGCGGGAACCAGTTTTCGGATCGGATCGCGCGCGAATAAGGTTTAAGTGACGCATCGCGGCTAGGCTCATTTCATGCATCGACGAATCACGGGACGGCTGGTGATCGCGACCCACAATGCGGGCAAGCTGCGCGAGATGCATGAATTGCTGTCGCCGTTCGGTATCGATGTCGTCTCGGCCGGCGAGCTCGGCCTGCCCGAGCCGGAGGAAACCGGCACGACCTTCCGCGAGAATGCGCAGATCAAGGCCCATGCGGCTGCGAAGGCCGCGCAACTGCCGGCGCTGTCGGACGATTCAGGCATCGTCGTCGAAGCGCTCGGCGGCCAGCCCGGCATTCATTCGGCGCGCTGGGCGGGGCCGGGCAAGGATTTTTCCGCAGCGATGGCGCAGATCGAACGCGCTGATGCAGGAGCGCGGCGCGACAACGGCGTCGCAGCGCGCGGCGCATTTCGTCTCTGCGCTATGTGTCGCCTGGCCCGACGGTCATGTTGAAGAGACCGAAGGCCGCGTCAACGGCGTTCTGGTCTGGCCGCCGCGCGGCGAGCGCGGCTTCGGCTACGATCCGATGTTCCTGCCGGATGGGCATTCGCGGACGTTCGGCGAGATGTCGTCGGAAGAAAAGCACGGCCTGCCGCCGCACGGCCTCGGCCTGTCGCATCGCGCGCGCGCCTTCATGAAACTTGCCGACATGTGTCTGAAGCATGGAGACACATTGTGAGCACCGCCGATCAACGCGCCTTCGGCGTCTATGTGCACTGGCCCTTCTGCCTGTCGAAATGTCCTTACTGCGACTTCAACAGCCATGTACGTCACACGCCGCCGGACGAAGAGCGCTACGTTCGCGCCTTTGCCGCGCGAGATCGCGACGACCGCCGCGCGCACCGGACCGCGCACCGTCACGTCGATCTTCATGGGTGGCGGCACGCCGTCGCTGATGAAGCCGCAGACCGTCGGCGCCATTCTCGACACGATCGGCAAGCACTGGTCGGTCGCGCCCGATGTCGAGGTGACGCTTGAGGCCAACCCGACCAGCGTCGAAGCCGACGCGCTTTCGCGGCTATCGCGCGGCCGGCGTCAATCGTGTGTCGCTGGGCGTCCAGGCGCTCGACGATGCCGTCGCTGAAGGCGCTCGGCCGGTTGCATACGGCGCAGGAAGCGCTCGATGCCGTCGCCATCGCACGTGCGGCATTCGACCGTTATTCCTTCGACCTGATCTATGCGCGCCCGGGCCAGACGCCCGAGCAATGGTCGCGCCGAACTCAAGCGCGCCATCTCGGAGGCCGCCGAACATCTGTCGCTCTATCAGCTCACCATCGAGCCCGAGACGCCGTTCGAAGCGCTGCATCGCGCCGGCAAACTTGTCATCCCCAATGACGATTCCGCGCGCGCGCTTTACGACGTGACGCAGGAGATTTGTTCGGCCGCGGGCCTGCCGTCCTACGAGATTTCCAATCACGCGCGCCCCGGCGCCGAATGCCGGCACAATCTCGTCTACTGGCGCTACGGCTGAATATGCCGGCGTCGGCCCCGGCGCGCATGGACGCCTCGACATCGACGGCGAGCGTCACGCGATCTCGACCGACAAGCGGCCCGAGGCGTGGCTGATGCGCGTCGAAGCCGACGGTCACGGCGTCATGGTCGATGACAGGCTCTCAAGCGTCGAGCGCGCCGACGAATATCTCTTGATGGGATTGCGTCTTGCGGAGGGCATCGATCCGGAGCGTTATCGCGCGTTTGTCGGCCGCCCGCTCGATCCCTCGCGGATTGCGCTGCTGCGTGACGAAGGCGCCATCGAAATCGGCGCCGACGGCCGCCTGCGCGTGACGCAGGCCGGCTTCCCGCTGCTCGATGCGGTGGTGGCGGATCTCGCGGCCTAACGCATGATCCCGAAAAGTGGGAACCGGTTTTCGGGCAAGATCATGCGCGGAAAGAACTTAGAACTGAACTACGCGCCGAACGTCTTCAACGACGCTGCCGCTATCTGTCCGCCATTCGGCGTCACGCGCAGCACCGCGAGCCCGCGCTCATTGGTGCCGTCGGAACGGAAACGAAACAGCCCGTCCGTGCCGGTGAAGCCCGACGCATTCTGCAATGTCTCGGGCGCGAAGCGCTGCGCGCCTTGCGTTTTCACCAGAGCCGCAACCAGCGCCACCGCGTCATAGGAGAGTGTCGCCGCGCGCACCGGATCGCTGCCGTATTTTGCGCGATAGCGCGCCGAGAACTGGCGGAAGCCTGACGGATCGGGCGCCGCATAAAGACCGCCCTGCAACGTCGCATTGGCGAAGACGCTCGGATTGTCCCACGGACCGGTGCCGAGCAGCTGCACGCGGCGCAGATTGGCGCCGGCTGCCGTGAGCGCATCGACCACGGAGGGAAGCGCCGCGCCGTCATCGGGCAGAAACAGCGAATCGGCGCCGCTCAAAGCACGCGCGACATTGGCGGCAGGCGCCGCCATCTGCGCGCCGTCGCTGTAGCGCTCGAGCACGACCACACGTCCGCCGCCACGCGCCACCGCTTGCGAGAATGCAGCCTCGACGACATTGCCGTAAGCGTTCTGCGGCAGGAACGCCGCAAAGGAGCGCTTGCCGGTCGAGATCGAGTAATTGACGATGCGATTGACGTCGGACTCCGGCAGGAAGCTCAACAGATAAACGCCGCGGCCGGCGATGCTCGAATCGGTCGAGAACGCGATCACCGGGATGCCGCGCTGGCGCGCGACCTGCGCGGCCGACGGCACCGACAGCGCGAACAGCGGACCGAGAATGATTTCCGCGCCTTCGTCGATTGCCTGCTGCGCGGCGGCTTGCGCACCCTGCGAACCGCCGCCGTCGTCTTTCACCAAGAGCTGCACGTTGGGTTGCGGAAATTCCGACAGCGCGAGTTCGGCGGCGTTGCGCATCGACTGCGCCACCGCGGCGGCATTGCCGCTGCCCGACAGCGGCAGAATCAGCGCGGCCTTGACCTGACCGGCGCCGACGGCGCTCGGCTGTTGCGTTGGCTGAGTCGGCGTGGACGAAAAGAAGTCGGTCGGCATGCCCCCGCCGCAGCCGGCCAGAAGCGGCGCGCCCAGCATCAGCCCCAGCGCGCTCCGGCGGGTTGGCGGCGCGGGAAACGCAGACAAGTTCAATGGGTCAGGCAGGCGTGGCAAATCATTCATTCCGGCTGGGAGCACTTCGAGCAGGGCAATTTGAGCATATTGTGGTGAATAAGTTAACCAAACTACAAGCATTAGACGTGGTCTGAGGCCGTCCTCGCCCCCTGATAGAGCGAGTTACGCGGCGAAGCCAGCACCGGGTTCACGACAAGGCTCACGCACCGCGCTCATGACGCGCGCATTCCGCATCGCTAGATTGGCCGCATGTCTGCAAAATTACCTCCTCCTCGCCCCGACGGAACTGAAGTTCCCACCCGCCACTATTCCATCGGCACCCACGCCTTCACCGCGCCGAAGGCCGCGCCGGGGCTTTATCTCGTGGCGACGCCGATCGGCCATCTCGGCGACATCTCCATCCGCGCGCTGGAAACGCTCGCGGGCGTCGATCTCATCGCCTGCGAGGACACCCGCGTCACCCATAAATTACTGGAGCGCTACGGCATCCGCGCCGCGCTCACGCCCTATCACGAGCACAACGCCGTCACCGCGCGACCCAAACTGATGGCCAGGCTCGCGCAAGGCGGCAGTGTCGCGCTTGTCTCGGATGCCGGCACGCCTCTGATCTCGGATCCCGGCTTCAAGCTGGCGCGCGAGGTGCGCGAGATCGGATTCAAGGTCACCACGATCCCCGGCGCGTCGTCGGTGCTCGCCGCGCTGACGCTTGCGGGCCTGCCGACTGATCGCTTTTTCTTTGACGGGTTTCTGCCGAGCAAACCCGGCGCGCGAAAATCGCGCATCGAGGAACTCTCACGCATCGATGCTAGTCTTGTCCTGTTCGAATCCGGCTCGCGCATTGCCGAATCGGTCGCCGATCTCGCCGCAGGTCTGGGGCCGCGAGTTGCGGCGATCTGCCGCGAACTGACCAAGCTGCATGAAGAAGTTTTACGCGGCCCACTCGATGAGCTGGCGGCGCGCGGCGATACATTCGAGACGCGCGGCGAATTCGTCATCGTCATCGCACCGCCCACGACGACCACGATGAGCGCGACCGATGTCGACACCGTGTTGCGCGAGGCGCTGCGCGATCATTCCCTGAAGGACGCCGTAGCGCTGGCCACCGAAGCCTCGGGGCGTCCCCGCCGCGAGATTTACGCGCGCGCGCTCGAGCTGGGCAAAGCCGGCAAGGACGATGAGCGGAAGGACGGCGGCGATGCCTAAGGACGACACGCACGAGCCCGCGCCCGAACGCGTCATCGCCTTTCGCACCGGACTCTCGGCCGAAAGCCGCGCGGCCGCCTGGCTGATCGCGCGCGGCTATCGCATTCTGGCGCGGCGCTTTCGCTCCCGCGTGGGCGAAATCGACATTGTCGCCGGCCGGCGCAATCTGGTGGCGTTCATCGAGGTCAAGGCCCGCGCCACGCTGGACGATGCGGCCTATGCGGTCACGCCGCAGCAGCAACGGCGCATTGTCGCCGCCGCCCAGGCCTGGCTGGTGCAGAATCCGAAATATGAACGCCACGAACTGCGATTCGACGCTATGCTCGTGGCGCCCGGCCATCTTCCGAAACATCTGACGGCTGCCTTCGACGCATCATCCTGACTGCATCGCACTGGATCGGATCGCGAGAGTGTCCTACTGATGGCCTCCACCGACCGACACGCACCGGACACTCCCATGCCCCTCAAGATCGCCGTTCAGATGGACCCGATCGCGCGAATCAACATTCGCGGCGATTCGACTTTCGCGCTGCTGCTTGAAGCGCAAAAGCGCGGCCACGAGATTTCCTATTACACGCCGGACCGGCTGTCGCTGTGGGGCACCGAGCTGTTCACCCATGTCGAGCCGCTCGCCGTGCGCGACACCGAAGGCGATCATTACACGCTCGGCGAAAAGCGCCGCGCCAACGTCGCCTCCTTCGATGTCGTGCTGCTGCGCCAGGACCCGCCGTTCGATCACGCCTATATCGGAACGACGCATTTTCTCGAACTCGTTCATCCCAAGACGCTGGTCGTCAACAATCCGCGCTCGGTGCGCAACGCGCCGGAAAAAATCTTCGTTATGGATTTTCCCGAGCTGATGCCGCCGACGCTGTTTTCGCGCGACAAGGACGAGATCAACGCCTTCCGCGCCAAGCATGGCGACGTGGTGATGAAGCCTCTGTTCGGTCATGGCGGCGCAGCTGTGTTCAAGATCGCGCCGCGCGACGTGAACTTCGGTTCGCTGTTCGACATGTTCTCGGTGACGTTCCGCGAGCCGTGGGTGATTCAGGCGTTCATCCCGGAAGTCTCCGAAGGCGACAAGCGCATCATTCTGATCGACGGCGAGTTCGCCGGTGCGGTCAACCGCGTGCCGGCGCCCGATGACGTCCGCTCCAACATGGTGCGCGGCGGCGCTGCGAAAGCGACCGACCTGACGCCGCGCGAACGCGAGATCATCGAGGCCATCGCGCCCGAACTGAGAAAGCGTGGCCTGATTTTCGTCGGCATCGACGTGATCGCCGGCCGCCTGACCGAAATCAACGTGACCTCGCCGACCGGCATTCGCGCTATTGCCCGCACCGGCGGCCCCGACGCGGCGGCTATTTTCTGGGACTGCATCGAAAAGAAGCGGAAGTCGCAGTAAGTCGTATTTTCGGCTACTGTTCTTTATTTGTTCATGTGATATTCAGTATTTTCCAGCGATTTTATACTTAATTTTTTCTTTATCGATTTCAGGCGGGGCATGGTCCAGCACGTATCGACGGTCGCCTTCGAGGGCATCGAGGCTCGTATTGTGGATGTGCAGGTGCAGGTCGCGCCGGGCCTTCCCGCTTTCAACGTGGTCGGCCTCGCCGACAAGGCGGTGTCGGAAGCCCGCGAGCGGGTGCGCTCGGCGCTGATCGCCTCGGGCCTGGCGCTGCCGGCGCGGCGAATCACCGTCAATCTCGCGCCCGCCGATCTGCCGAAGGAAGGCAGCCATTACGATCTGCCGATTGCGCTGGGACTCATGGCGGCCATCGGCGCCATTCCCTCCGATGCGCTCGCAGGCTTCACGGTGCTCGGCGAACTCGGGCTCGATGGGTCGCTGGCGCCGGTCGCGGGCGTGCTGCCTGCCGCCATCGCCGCCAATGCGCGCGACGAAGGATTGATCTGTCCTGCGGCGTGCGGTTCGGAAGCGGCCTGGGCCAGCCCCGATATCGAGATCGTCGCGGCGTCCTCGCTGATCCAGCTCGTCAATCATTTCAAGGGCACGCAGGTGCTCAACCGGCCGACGCCCCGCATTCACGAAGCGCCAACGGACGCGCTCGACCTGCGCGACATCAAGGGTCAGGAAAGCGCCAAGCGCGCGCTCGAGATCGCCGCAGCCGGCGGACATCACCTCTTGATGGTCGGGCCGCCGGGCGCAGGTAAGTCCATGCTGGCCGCAAGGCTTCCTTCGATTCTGCCGCCGCTGTCGCCGTCGGAATTGCTGGAAGTGTCGATGATTGCGTCGGTCGCCGGCGCCATCCGCGACGGCGCACTGACAAGCCGCCGGCCGTTTCGCGCGCCGCATCACTCCGCCAGCATGGCGGCGTTGACCGGTGGCGGTCTGCGCGCGAAGCCCGGCGAGATATCGCTGGCGCATCAGGGGATCCTGTTCCTCGATGAATTGCCGGAATTCGACGCACGTGTGCTGGATTCGCTGCGCCAGCCCCTGGAAAATGGCGCGGTCGCGGTGTCGCGCGCCAATCATCGCGTCACATATCCGGCGCGCTTCATGCTGGTGGCGGCCATGAACCCGTGCCGCTGCGGCCACGCCGCCGATCCCGGCTTCTCGTGCAAGCGCAATGCGACGGAGCGCTGCATCGCGGATTATCAATCGCGCATCTCGGGACCTTTGATGGATCGTATCGATCTGCGCATCGAAGTGCCGGCGGTGAGCGCATCGGATCTGATTTTGCCGCCGCCGGCGGAAGGCTCGACCGAAGTCGCCGCGCGCGTGGCTGCCGCACGCGCGGTGCAAAGCCGGCGTTACGCCTCGCTTGGGCTGGACACGATCCGCTGCAATGCCGAGGCGCCGGCCGGCGTGCTGCAGGATATCGCGCAGCCCGACCCCGCGGGACTGACGCTTCTGCGCGAAGCCAGCGACGCCATGAAACTCTCCGCCCGCGGCTATCACCGCGTGCTGCGCGTGGCGCGAACGCTCGCCGATCTCGACGGATCGGGCGGCGTCGGCCGCATCCATATTGCGGAAGCCCTGTCCTATCGGGCGCTGGCCGAGGACATGCGCGGGATGATGTGAGGTGTGGCCGCGTGTCGGGCCCATCTCGCCGGCCATCGACCGCCAAGCCGATCACGAATCCGTTAGCGGGCGCGAGACCCATAGGTGGTTTCCCGCGCCAAGGTGACGCGGCGCAATTGTTGCAATGCAGCAGAATGGCCTTATATTACCGGTGTAGCGCGATCCGGACAGGTTCCTGACCCGATTTTCGTTCCGGCGGTGTCGGGCGTGACCGGTCTGAACCGTCTTAAATAAGCAACAGTCTAAGGTTGTCGCGGTTGTGGAACTGGTGGCGTGGGGTCCAAGTCCCCATCTGTGTCCGGCTCCTCATCGGCGACCAAACTCTCAACCCTGTCTCGAACACCAACATCGGAATTTATTCATGAAGCGGCGCATTGTGGTTTCGCTGGTCGTTGGGCTTGTGGTGCTGTTGTGCGCCGGCCTGATCGGCTTCAATTTCCTTCGCGACAACGGCATCAAGGCCTTCTTCGCCCAGATGGCGGCGAATCCGCCGGCGCAGACGATTGCGGCCATCGACGTCACCGCCAAGACCTGGACGCCGGGCATTCCGGCGATCGGCACGGCGCGCGCGACTTTCGGCGTCGAACTCGCCTCGCAGCTCGGCGGCGTGGTGCGCCAGATCAACATCGTACCGGGCAAGAAATTCGCCAAGGGCGATCTCCTCGTTCAGCTTGAAGACGCCGTCGAGCGCGCCGATCTCGCCGACGCCGAGGCGACACTCAAGCTCACCGACGACACGCTCGACCGCTCGCGCTCGCTGCAGACCAAGGGTTACACCCCGCAGGCGTCGTACGAGCAGGCGCAGCAGCAATTCGCCAGCGCGCAGGCACGTGTCGCCCGCCTCAAGGCGGTGATCGAGCAGAAGGCCATCACCGCGCCGTTCAACGGCATCGCCGGCATCTCGCGCATCGATCTTGGCCAGTATCTTCAGCCCGGCACCGTGGTGACGAGCTTCCAGGATCTGTCCGGCATGAAGGTCGATTTCCGAATCCCTGAGCAGTTCGTCGACAAGCTCAAGCTGGATCAGACCGTGAAGGTCGGTGTCGGCGAAGACAATCTCGCCTTCACCGGCAAGATCGTCGGCATCGATCCGCGGATCGATCCGCAGACGCGCTTGCTGTCGGTGCAGGCGCTCGTCGCCGAGAACAAGGATGACGCGATCCTGCCGGGCCAGTTCCTGCAGGTGCGCGTCGAACTGCCGGTCGAGCACAACGTCGTCACCGTGCCGCAGACGGCCGTGATCACGAGTTTGTTCGGCGACTATGTCTACATCGTCAGCAACGAGACGAAGGACGGCAAGGAACGCAAGGTCGCCAAGCAGGCCTTCGTCAAGACCGGCCGTCGCGATGGCGGCGTGGTCGAGATCGTCTCGGGCCTGCAAGCCGGCCAGACCGTGGTCGTCGCCGGCCAGAACAAACTGCAATCGGGCGCGGTGGTCGCGATCGACAATTCGATCGACGTCACCAAGCTGGCGCGCGACGAGAAGGCAGCGAAGTAATGAGCTTCACCGAACTCTTCATCCGCCGGCCCGTTCTCTCCATCGTCGTCAGCCTGCTCATCCTGCTGATGGGCGCGCAGGGCCTGATGAGCCTGTCGGTGCGGCAATATCCGCAGGTCGAGGAAACGACGATCACCATCACGACGTCGTATCCCGGCGCCAGCGCCAGCCTGATTCAGGGATTCATCTCGACGCCGATCGCCAAAGCCGTCTCGGCGGCCGAAGGCATCGACTACGTCACCTCCAAGAGCCGCCTCGGCGTCTCGGTCGTCTCCGCGCGCATGCGGCTCAACACCGATCCGAACGCGGCGCTGACGGAAGTGCAGGCGCGCGTGCAGCAGGTGCGCGCGCAATTGCCGACCGATGCCGAAGATCCGGTTCTGGTGAAGGGCACCGGGCAATCCTTCGCGCTGATGTATCTGACCTTCGCCAACAAGGACATGAACCCCGAGCAGGTGACGGAGTTCCTCAACCGCGTCGTGGTGCCGCGCCTGGCGACGCTCGAAGGCGTCGGCTCCGCCGACATTCTCGGCGGCCGCGATTTCTCGATGCGGGTCTGGATCGATCCCATTCGCCTCGCCGCACGCAACGTCACGGCGGGCGACGTCGTCGCCGCGATCCGCGCCAACAACTTCCTGTCGACGCCGGGCAAGACGCAGAACGAATTCGTCGCGACCTCGCTGGAGATGCAGACCACGCTGCAGACCGCCGAATCCTTCGGCGCAATGCCGATCACGGCGCGCGGCGACAACATCGTGCGCCTGCGCGATGTGTCAACCGTCGAACTCGGCCCGAAATCGACCGACACGCTGGTGTCCTTCGATGGCAAGGACGGCACCTTCATCGGCATCACGCCGGCGCCGTCGGCGAATCCGCTCACGGTCGCCGAAAACGTCATCCGCGAAATGAAGGACATCAAGGCGACGCTGCCGCAGAACATGGAAGCCGAGATCGTCTATGACGCCTCGGAGTTCATCTCGGCGTCGATCTTCGAGGTGTTCAAGACCATCGGCGAGGCGACGGTCATCGTCATCCTGGTGATCTTGCTGTTCCTCGGCTCGTTCCGTGCGGTGATGATTCCGGTCGTCACCATTCCGCTGTCGCTGGTCGGCGTCTGCTTCATCCTGCTGGCGCTCGGCTATTCGATCAATCTGTTGACGCTGCTTGCCATGGTGCTCGCCATCGGCCTCGTGGTCGACGACGCCATTGTCGTGGTGGAGAACATCCACCGCCATATCGAGGAGGGGCTAACGCCCGTCGATGCGGCGATCACGGGCATGAAGGAAATCTTCCGCCCGATCATTTCGATGACGATCACGCTGGCGGCGGTGTATGCGCCGATCGGCTTCACGCAGGGTCTGACAGGCTCGCTGTTCCGGGAATTCGCCTTTACGCTGGCGGGTGCGGTCATCATCTCCGGCATCGTCGCGGTGACGCTGGCGCCGATGATGTCGTCACGCCTGCTGCAAACGCACGGCCATACCTCGCGCCTCACCCAGTTCATCGACCGCAACTTCACCCGGCTCGAAAACTGGTATGCACGCCGCCTCAGCGGCGCGCTCGAATATCGCCGGCTTGTCGTCGCGCTGGCCATCGGCCTGCTGGCGACCACCGCCTTCCTCTACGCAAAGACCAATTCGGAGCTGGCGCCGGAAGAAGACCAGGGCTTCTTCATGGGCATCCTCAACGTGCCGCAATATGCCACCGCCGACTACACCCAGGCCTTCGCCGCCAAGCTGGCGACGGCCAAGGAGCAGATGCCCGAGATCACCAACAACTTCCTGATCATCGGCGCCGATGGCGGCGGCGGCGGGTTCTTCGGCTTCAAGCTCAAGGAATGGAGCCAGCGCGCCAACAAAAAGGCGGCAGCCACCAAGCAGGACATCCAGAACTATCTCAACAGCATCGCGGGCTTCCAGGCCTTCGCCTTCGCGCCGCCCTCATTGCCGGGCGCAAGCGACGGTCTGCCGATCCAGTTCGTCATCCGCTCCATCGGCGATCCAAGCCAGGTGTTCGAGGTCGCCGAGACGATCAAGAACAAGGCGCAGGCCTCCGGGCGCTTTATCGTGGTGCAGAGTTCGCTGACCTATTCGACGCCGCGCGCCAAGGTGGTCATCGATCGCGACCGTGCCGCCGCGCTCGGCGTGCAGATCAGCGATATCGGCAACACCATCGGCGCGCTGGTCGGCGGCGCGCCGATCTCGAAGTTCGATCGCGACAATCGCTCCTATGACGTCATCAGCCAGGTGCCCAAGCAGGATCGTTTCAATCCGGAGCTGCTGAACCAGTATTATGTGCGCGCGGCCAATGGCGGCATGGTGCCGTTGTCGGCGCTGTTGCGCATCGACGTCGATGCCTCGCCGGCCGTGATCGAGCAGTTCAACCAGCTGAACTCCTCGACCATCTCGGCCATCCCGCTGCCGGGCATGACCACCAGCGAAGGCCTGACGGTGCTGCGCCAGATCGCGGCCGAGGAGCTGCCGGCGGGTTTCTACATCGACTACGCCGGCCAGTCGCGGCTCGAGGTCAAGGAAGGCTCGTCCATCGCGCTCGCCTTCGGGCTCGCCATCATCGTCATCTATCTCGTGCTGGCGGCGCAGTTCGAAAGCTTCCGCGATCCGCTCATCATCATGATGGCGGTGCCGCTGTCGATGTTCGGCGCGATCGCCTTCCTCAATCTCGGCTTCGCGACCATCAACATCTACACGCAGGTCGGACTGATCACGCTGATCGGACTCATCACCAAGCACGGCATCCTGATGGTGGAGTTCGCCAACGATTACCGCGACGCCAAGGGCGTCGGCCGTCGCGAGGCCATTCAGGAAGCAGCGAAGGTTCGCCTGCGTCCGATCCTGATGACCACCGCGGCCATGGTGCTCGGCGTCGTGCCGCTGATCACCGCAAGCGGTGCGGGTGCCGCGGCGCGCTTCTCGATGGGTCTCGTCATCGCCAGCGGCATGTCGATCGGCACGCTGTTCACGCTGTTCATGGTGCCGACGTTCTACACCTTCATCTCGAAGAAGGACCGTCCGGCACCGATCGTGGCGACCGGCGGGCACGCCGTTCCGGCGGAATAAGCCTTCGAGGCGAAAGCCTCTGCACGACCACACAATTAAAAGGCCGCGCCCGGTGCACTGGGCGCGGCCTTTTCGTTTTCAGCATCGTTCGCGCGGGAACGGCCCGAATTAACCTTTCGTAAACCCTCGCTTCATCGCGTTGTGGGCTTGCGCCCGGCTTTGCACAAAGCGGCAACGTCCTTCTCTTAGTAATGACCGCCAGAGAAAACCTGATTGAACAGGTCGAGGCGGAACAGATGTGGCTGCGCATGCGTGCACGATTGCGGCGCCTGTTGCGGCGGCGCGCATGGATCGGTGCGGCCGTCGGCACGGCGTTTGTTGTCGCCGCCGCGCTCATTGTCGCGCAGTTGTCCCGCGATAATTCACCGCTCCTCACCGCACTCTCGTTTGTGCTGGTGGTCGTCTGCGCTCTCGCCGTGCTGCTGGCGTCCCGCCTGTCCGGCGCTCATGCCGCGCTCCGCCGCCTGTCGCACGACAACGCCATCCTCACCGACCGGAACTGGGAACTGAAAGAAGCCGAGGAGCGCATCCGCAGCCTGATCGAGGCGCAGGGCGATCTCATCGTGCGGCGTGACAGCGAGGGACGCATCACCTTCGCCAACGATGCCTATTGCGCGCTGGCACAGATTCCGCGCGACGTTTTACTCGGCACCACAGACACGCTTCAGGTTCTTGAGCAGGGCGACGCCGCCACCCAGGCCGACGGCACGCGCGTGCATGACCAGAAGATCATGAGCGACGTCGGTCCGCGATGGATCGCCTGGCGCGAAACGCTGGTGCGGCTCGACGCCGACAAGCCCTCCGAACTGCATTGCGTCGGCCGCGACGTGACCGATCGCACCGAGGCCGAGCGTGCGCTGGGGCTGGCGCGCGACCACGCCGAGACCGCCAACCGCGCCAAGTCGCGCTTCCTCGCGATGGCGTCGCATGAAATCCGCACGCCGCTGAACGGCATTCTCGGCATGGCCGGGCTGTTGCTGGAAACGCCGCTCTCTCCCGAGCAGGCGACCTATGCGAAGGCGGTCAAGACCTCCGGCGAGGCGCTGCTGTCGCTGACCGACGAGATTCTTGATTTTTCCAAGATCGAGGCCGGCAAGCTCGACATCGAAAGCCGGCCGTTTGCGCTGTCCGCGCTGATCGAGGAAATGACCGAGCTCCTGGCGCCGCGTGCGCAGGCCAAGAACATCGAGATTGCCGCCTATGTCGACGAGCGCCTGCCGACGCAGGTGATCGGCGATTCGACGCGGTTGCGGCAGGTGCTGCTCAATCTCGCCGGCAATGCCATCAAGTTCACATCGCAGGGTGGCGTCTCCATCCTGGCCGAACCCGGCATCTGGCCGAATGAGATCACCTTCACCGTGCGCGACACCGGCATCGGCATCGCACCCGAGGCCCGCGAGCGCATTTTCAGCGAGTTCGAACAGGCCGAAGGCACCTCGCGCAGCTATGGCGGCACGGGATTGGGGCTGAGCATCAGCCGGCGCATCGTCGCGCGCATGGGCGGACAGATCACGCTCGAAAGCATTCCCGGCGCCGGTTCGACCTTCTCCGTGCATGTCACGCTGCCGACGGCCGAGGACTCCGCGCCGCCGCTCGCGCCGCCCGATCTGACCGGCCGCGCCGTGATGATCGTTGCACCGGGCGCCATTGAAGCCTCGCTGATCGCGCAGCGGCTCGGGCGCTGGGGCGCGTCGAGCTGTGTCGTCTCCGATACAATCGTCGCCGGGGCACTCATGCCGGAGCGCGACTGGCACGCCATTCTTGTCGATCAGGCGATCGGCGACGAAGCCATGGATACGCTGCTGGCGCGCGCGTTGCGTCTGGGCATCCGCTGTATCGCGACCATGACGCCGCCGCTGCAACCCAAACTCGCCGCACTTCAGAAGAACGGCCTGTCCGGCTATCTGACGAAACCGCTGCGCGCGGCCTCGCTGGCGCGACTGATGTCGGGCGAACTTCTGAGCGCAACCGACATTGCGCCGGACGGGGCTGAGGCCACGCTCGTGCCCGCACAAGCGGGTCTGTCCGTGCTCGTCGCCGAGGATAACGAGATCAATGCGCTGCTGACGCGCGCGATGCTGACGAAGCTTGGCCATCATCCGGTGATGGCGACCGACGGCGCAGCAGCGGTCGAGTCCTGGCATGCGGCGCGCGGTGCCGGCACGCCCTACGATCTGATCCTGATGGATGTGCAGATGCCGGTTCTCGACGGTATCGCCGCGACCCAACGCATTCGTGAGACTGAAGCGACGCAATCACTGCGGCGGACGCCTATACTGGCGTTGACGGCGCATGCGCTGGAATCCGAGCGTCAGGCGTGCCGCGATGCGGGGATGGACGGCTTTCTCACCAAGCCGCTGGGCCGCGAGCGTCTGATCGACGCCTTGAATGCGGTGACGGCGGCCTCGTATATCGCCGCGTAATCTATTCGCGTCACAGCTTCCGCAATGCCACCGACTGGACGGCGTGATCGACGTTCTTCTTCAGGATGAGCGTGGCGCGCGGACGCGTCGGCAGGATGTTCTCGCGCAGATTGGCGAGATTGATGCGCGACCAGATCGACAGCGCGGTCGCGGTCGCCTCCTCGTCGGAGAGCGTGGCGTAGCGATGAAAGTAGGAGCGCGGATCGGCGAACGCCGTCTTGCGCAGCGCCAGGAAGCGATCGACATACCATTGCTGCAGCGCCGTTTCCTCGGCGTCGATATAGACCGAGAAATCGAAGAAATCGCTGACATAGGGAACGGCCTTGCCGTCGCGCGGCAGGCGTCCGGTCTGCAGCACGTTCAGCCCTTCGACGATGAGAATGTCCGGCCGGTCGATCTCGATCCACTCATCGGGAACGATGTCGTAGGTCAGATGCGAATAGATCGGCGCGCGCACCGGGCGCTGGCCGGCCTTGATGGCGGCGAGAAAGCTCAACAGCGTCGAGAGATCGTAGCTCTCCGGGAAGCCCTTGCGCTCCATCAGGTTGCTGCGCGCGAGCACCGCGTTCGGAAACAGGAAGCCGTCGGTGGTGACGAGATCGACCTTCGGTGTCGGCGACCAGCGCGCGAGCAGCGCCTGCAGCACGCGCGCGGTGGTCGATTTGCCGACCGCGACCGAGCCCGCGACACCGATGATGTACGGCATCTTGGCGTCTTCGGTGCCGAGGAAGCGTTGTTGCGCGCGGAACAGCCGCTGCGTCGCCGCCACATAGAGCGACAGCAAGCGCGACAGCGGCAGGTAGATGTCCTCGACCTCCTTCATATCGAGGCGGTCGTGCAGCGAATGCATCCGCGCGACTTCCTGCGCGGTCAGCGTCATCGGCGTGTCGTCGCGCAACGCCGCCCATTCGCCGCGCGTGAAGACGCGGTAGGGCTCGTCGTTGTTGGCGTCGGGGCGAATGGTTTTGATGTGGTTCACGGGCCGCGCCTTTTAAGTGTTCTTCCGCGAAGCTTTTTCCTCGAGGCCGGACATCGCTGTGCGGCGCTCGAGTTCGGCTTCGACCTCACGCAGTGCAATGCCGCTCGCCTCGAGCAGCACGAACAGGTGGTAGAGAACGTCGGCGCTTTCGGCGACGAGCTGCTTCTGGTCCTTCTGGGTCGCCGCGATGATCGCCTCGACCGCCTCCTCGCCCATCTTGCGGGCGCAGTGCACTGGGCCCTTTTCGAGGAGCTTGCGCGTATAGGAGCTCTCGCCCCCGTTCTGGGCACGTTCCTTGATCAGGTCGGCGAGATCTTCCAGCTTGAAGCGGCTCATGGCGTCCCTCTTATCACGGATCCAGCCGCATCGGCAGTCCGGCGCGGGCCATATGGTCCTTGGCCTCCCGGATCGAATGCTGGCCGAAATGGAAGATCGATGCGGCGAGCACCGCCGTGGCGTGGCCGTCGCGAATGCCCTCGACCAGATGATCGAGCGAGCCGACGCCGCCCGAGGCGATGACGGGAACGCTGACGGCATCCGCCACCGCCCGCGTCAGCGGAATGTCGAAGCCCGATCCCGTGCCGTCGCGGTCCATCGAGGTCAGCAGGATTTCGCCCGCGCCGAGCGAGACGACTTCCTGCGCATACTCAATCGCGTCGATGCCGGTCGCGTTGCGCCCGCCATGGGTGAAGATCTCGAACCGCTGGCCGCCGCCGGCGCGGGCACGCGCTTGGCATCGATGGCGACGACGACGCACTGATCGCCGAATTTCTCGGCCGCCTCTTTCACAAACTCGCGCCGCTGCACGGCAGCCGTGTTGATCGAGACCTTGTCGGCGCCGGAGCGCAGCAATGTGCGGATATCGTCGACGGTGCGCACGCCGCCACCGACCGTCACCGGCATGAAGCAGGCTTCCGCCGTGCGGCGCACGACATCGAGAATGGTGCCGCGATTCTCATGGCTCGCGGTGATGTCGAGAAACGTCAATTCGTCGGCGCCGGCCGCGTCATAGGCGATCGCCGCCTGAACCGGATCGCCGGCATCGCGCAGATCGACGAAATTGACGCCTTTGACGACACGGCCGTCTTTCACATCGAGACAGGGAATGACGCGGACCTTGAACATCAGGCAGTCGCTCCTGCTGCACGTGCCGCGCGGATTTTCGTCATCGCTGCCGCTGCATCGAGCCGGCCATCATAAAGCGCACGTCCGGCAATGGCGCCTTCGAGCTTTTTCGCGCGCGGCTCCAGCATGGCATCGATATCCGCCATCGAACCGAGCCCGCCCGACGCAATCACCGGAATCGAAATCGCCTCTGCCAGTGCAATCGTCGCCTCGAGATTGAGACCTTTCAGCAACCCGTCGCGCGCGATGTCGGTGAAGATGATGGCGGCCACGCCCGCATCCTCGAAACGCTGCGCGATTTCCAAAGCCGTCACCTGCGAGGTCTCCGCCCAGCCCTCGACCGCGACCTTGCCGTCGCGCGCATCGAGGCCGACGGCGACACGGCCGGGGAATTTTTTCGCGGCGTCCTTCACCAGCGCCGGATCGCGTACCGCAGCGGTGCCGATGATGACGCGCGCGATGCCTTTGGTCAGCCAGCCTTCGATCGTTTTCAGATCGCGAATGCCGCCGCCGAGCTGCACCGGGATCTTCAGCGACGCCAGCATGCCATCGACCGCCGATGCATTGACCGGCTTGCCGGCAAAGGCGCCGTCGAGATCGACGACGTGCAGATATTCGAAACCCTGCGCCTCGAACGAACGCGCCTGCGCGGCCGGATCGGTGTTGAACACGGTCGCGCGCGCCATGTCGCCCTGCTCCAGGCGCACGCATTGGCCGTTCTTCAGATCGATGGCGGGAAAAAGAATCACGGCTTCCACTTCAGAAAATTGGCGATGAAGGCCAGACCGAAACGCTGGCTCTTCTCGGGATGGAATTGCGTGCCGATCGCGGTGTCGCGCCCGACAATCGCCGTCACCGGCCCGCCATAGTCGGACCGCGCGATGACGTTGGCCTCACTGGTCGCGGCGAGGTGATAGGAGTGCACGAAATAGGCGTGCAGGCCCTTCTCGCCCAGCGGCACCTTCTCCAGCATCGGGTGCTCGTTGACGATGTCGAGCGTGTTCCAGCCCATATGCGGGACTTTGAGATTCTCGTCGTTTGGTGCGATCTTCACCACATCGCCGGCGATCCAGCCGAGCCCGTCGGTGACCTGATATTCGCGGCCATGCTCGGCCATCAGCTGCATGCCGACGCAAATGCCGAAGAACGGACGCGCCTTGACGCGCACCGTCTCGTTGAGCGCCTGAACCATGCCGTCGAGCGCATCGAGACCCTTGCGGCAATCGGCAAACGCACCGACACCCGGCAGCACGACGCGGTCGGAACGGTAGACAACATCCGGATCGCGCGTCACGACGATCTTCTGCGGATCGGCGCTGGTGCGCGCAGCGCGCTCGAAGGCCTTCGCCACCGAGTGCAGATTGCCGGAGCCGTAATCGACAATGGCAACGGTCAACGCAACGCTCCCGGCTCAGGAAACAATCCGGTCACGGGCTGCGGCGCCATCGGGCGCGGCGGTGTCATCGGCGACGGCGAAGGCGCTTCCATGCGCGGCGCGGGCGCAGCATCGTCATGCGCAAGGCGATCGAAGAAGCGACGTTCGGCGGCCTCGACGTTCTCGCCGACCACGACGCCGAGATTGCGAAAGCGCCGCCGCCCCAATGTCCAGCGCCACAGGCTGCCGGCTTCAAGGCCGATCAAAATAGAGACGAGCAGCATCGGCACGCCACCGGCTGCCTCGCTGACGCCGAGCGCCCACAGCGCGACAGCCAGCGCCACCATCAGGGCGACATAGAGAAAGAATACGAGCCACAATCTGCGGAACAGCATCCATGCGGGGCCGAAGATCATCGCCCACACATAGAATCCGTCGCGCACGAAGACGTAGTTCTCCGGCACGTTCCTGACGTTCGGGACACGCTTGCGCCCACGGATCGCGGGTGGCGCATGAACGGTGTAAACGGGCATGGCTTGCTCCAAACTCGTCATCCGCGGCGCTGAGCCTCGCGAGATTCCAGGGGGATAGTCCTGTCGATGGTTCGCCTCGCGAGTTCATCCGCCGAGCGTTCCCTTGGTCGAGGGCACTTCGCCCGCATTGCGCGGATCGATGGCAACGGCCGTGCGCAACGCGCGCGCCAGACCCTTGAAACAGGATTTCGGCGATATGATGGCCGTTGTCGCCATACAGCGTTTCGACATGCAGCGTGACGCCGGCATTCATCGCGAATGCGTTGAACCATTCGCGCACCAGGTCGGTATCGAACTCGCCGATCTTGTCGCGCGTGAAGTCGGCCTTGAACACCAGCACCGGACGCCCCGAGATATCGATGACGACGCGCGTCAGCGTCTCGTCCATCGGCATGTGGATGCTCGCATAGCGGGTGATGCCCGCCATGTCGCCGAGCGCCTGCTTGACCGCCTGGCCGAGCGCGATGCCGACATCTTCCGTGGTGTGGTGGTGATCGACATGGAGGTCGCCGTCGGCCTTCACCGTGATGTCGATGCGCGAATGACGCGCAAGGAGATCGAGCATGTGGTCGAGAAAGCCGATTCCGGTCGCAACCGTCGCGGTGCCCTTGCCGTCGAGGTTCACCGAGACCTCGATCTCGGTTTCCTTGGTCTTGCGCTTGATCGTGGCCGCGCGCATGTCTGAGTGTCCTTTTGGGGCACTTTGGCGCCCTTTGAAATCGCGGGTCTTTTAGCAGGCGAAGACCGCCTTCGCCACCTTCGCGGGTGCGGAATTGGCCCTCATGGTGACCGGGCGTCCGCAGGCCCGGATGGCCCGAATCCGCCTAAAACCGGCCGGTTTGCAACCCTCTCGCGCCGACCTTAAATGAGGACCTCTTACAAAGCGTTTTCGAGCGAAGTGGGGACCGGTTCGCGTTAAGAAAACGCGTCCGAACATAAACTGGGGGCCAAAGGCCCCAGGAATTCGCGAATGACCGAACCAGCAAGCTGGCATGCCACCACCATCCTCACCGTCCGCAAGGGCGGCAAGGTCGTGGTCGGGGGCGACGGCCAGGTGTCCATCGGCCAGACCATCATGAAGGCCAACGCCAAGAAGGTCCGCCGCCTCGGCAAGGGCGACGTCATCGGCGGCTTTGCCGGCGCCACCGCCGACGCCTTCACCCTGTTCGAACGGCTCGAGGCCAAGCTCGACCAGTATCCCGGGCAATTGACCCGCGCCGCCGTCGAACTGGCCAAGGACTGGCGGACGGATCGCTATCTGCGGCGTCTGGAGGCGATGATGATTGTCGCCGACAAGGATGTGTCGCTGGTGCTGACCGGCAATGGCGACGTGCTGGAGCCGGAAGCCGGCGTCGCTGCCATCGGCTCGGGCGGCAATTATGCGCTCGCCGCCGCCCGCGCGCTGCTCGATACGCCGATGGACGCGGAGGCGATCGTGCGCCGCTCGCTCGATATCGCCGCCGACATCTGCGTCTACACCAATCGCAACGTCACGCTGGAGAGCCTGTGAGCACAGCCACCACCGCGACCGCGCCGGCGACACTGCGCGGCACGAAGCTGCTGCTCGCGATCATTATCCTGCTGGCGGTTCAGGCTGGAATCCTCGCCGCGATGGGACGCATTCCGATTTGCGCCTGCGGCACCGTGAAGCTGTGGCACGGCGTGACGCAAAGCTCGGAGAATTCGCAGCACCTCGCCGACTGGTACACCTTCTCGCACATCATCCACGGTTTCATCTTCTATGGCCTCACCTGGCTGGTGCTGCGCCGGGCGTCGTTCGGCACACGCCTCATCGTCGCGATGATGATCGAGGGCGGCTGGGAGATTCTCGAAAACACGCCGATGATCATCGACCGCTATCGCGCGGCCACCATCTCGCTCGATTATGTCGGCGACAGCATCGTCAACTCGCTCGCCGACAATTTGTGGATGGCGTTCGGGTTCATCCTCGCCTCACGGCTGCCGGTGCTGGTGACGGTGCTCCTCGCCATCACGATGGAGATCGTCGTCGGGCTTCACATCCGCGACAACCTGACGCTGAACATCATCATGCTGCTTTATCCGAATGATTGGGTCCGCGCCTGGCAGAGCGGCCCGCCGATCATCTAAGTGCGAATGTACATGCCAACATTCGGTCTATCTCCTCATGGTGAGGAGGCCGCGCAGCGGCCGTCTCGAACCATGCGGCCCGGACTTCGCGCTGGCGAGACCATTGGCCTCATCCTTCGAGACGCGGCTTGCGCCGCTCCTCAGGATGAGGAGAAGTGTCGTTCGCGCGGCACCATGACCGCAAACTTGTTTTGCCACCTTCAAAGCATATGTGACGTATCATGAGTGACTTCTCGCCCCGCGAAATCGTCTCCGAACTCGACCGCTTCATCGTCGGCCAGGGCGACGCCAAGCGCGCCGTCGCCATCGCGCTGCGCAACCGCTGGCGCCGGCTGCAGCTCGACGACAAATTGCGCGAGGAAGTGCTGCCGAAGAACATCCTGATGATCGGCCCGACGGGCGTCGGCAAAACCGAAATCTCGCGGCGGCTGGCGCGCCTCGCCGGTGCGCCCTTCCTCAAGGTCGAGGCGACGAAGTTCACCGAGGTCGGCTATGTCGGCCGCGATGTCGAGCAGATCGTGCGCGATCTCGTCGAGGTCGCCATCGGCCAGACCCGCGAGAAGAAGCGCAAGGATGTGCAGGCGCGCGCGCAGATCGCGGCCGAAGAGCGCGTGCTCGACGCGCTGGTCGGCGCTGGTTCAAGTGCAGCCACGCGCGAATCTTTCCGCAAGAAGCTGCGTAACGGCGAACTCAACGACAAGGAAATCGAGGTCGAGCTGCAAGCCGGTGGCAGCGGCATGCCGACGTTTGAAATTCCCGGCATGCCCGGCGCGCAGATGGGCGCGATTTCGCTCGGCGACATTTTCGGCAAGATGGGCGGGCGCACCAAAACGCGTCGTCTCACGGTCGGCGATTCGCACGAGACTCTGATCAACGAAGAATCCGACAAGCTGCTGGACGACGACAAGCTGGTGCAGGAAGCCATTCACGCGGTGGAAAACAACGGCATCGTCTTCCTCGACGAGATCGACAAGATCTGCGCCCGCGAGGGCCGCGCAGGGCGGCGATGTCTCGCGCGAAGGCGTGCAGCGCGATCTTCTGCCGCTGATCGAAGGCACCACCGTCTCCACCAAGCATGGCCCGGTGAAGACCGACCATGTGCTCTTTATTGCGTCCGGCGCGTTTCACATTTCCAAGCCGTCGGACCTGCTGCCCGAATTGCAGGGCCGTCTGCCGATCCGCGTCGAGTTGCAGGCGCTGACGCGCGAGGATCTTCGCCGCATCCTGACCGAGCCCGAGGCGTCAATCATCAAGCAATATGTGGCGCTGATGGCGACCGAAGGCGTCACGCTCGATTTCACGCCGGACGGCATCGAGGCTTTGGCCGACGTCGCGGTCGCGGTGAATTCCAGCGTGGAGAATATCGGCGCACGGCGATTGCAGACGGTGATGGAACGCGTGCTCGATGAAGTGTCGTTCGCAGCACCGGATCGCTCCGGCGAAACCGTCAGCATCGACGCGGCTTACGTGCAGAAGCATGTCGGCGATCTGGCGAAGAACACGGATCTGAGCCGGTTTATTTTGTAGCAGCCACTGTCCTCATCCTGAGGAGCCGCGCAGCGGCGTCTCGAAGGATGAGGCCGGCGTAATCCAATCTCATGGTTCGAGACGCGCAGCTTCGCTGCGCTCCTCACCATGAGGCCACCCTCACCTCGCCCGCCTCACCCGCACATACAGCGCGCCTTCGCCGCCGTGGCCGATATGCGCTTCCTCGAAGCCGGTCACAAGCACGCGGAAATCGGGCTGTGACAGCCACTCCGGCACTTCACGGCGCAGCGCGCCGCTTTCGCGCCCTTCGGATGTCGTGCGGCCCTTGCCTGTAATGACGAGCACCAGCGCCGCGCCATCGGCCTGCGCGCGTGTCAGAAAACGCTTCAGAATACCGTGCGCCTGAGTGAGCGTCTTGCCGTGCAGATCGAGCCGCGCGTCGATCTCCTTCTTGCCGCGCGCGATACGGCCGCGCTCGCGCCGTGTCAGCGTTGCAAGAGGTGGCGGAGGCGGCGGGCTCACTTTCACTTTAACAACGGGCGCGACAACGGGCTTGCCGGACACGGATTTCGGCGGCGCCTTGCGCGGCGCTTCCTCAGCAAGCTTGTCGGAAATCCTGGCTTCGATCTCGGCCTTTTTCCTGGCCGCCGATTTTCGCAACGGCTTGGCCTGCTTGGCAACGCTGTCCCACAGCGTGCGCTCGTCGTCGGTCAGGCCGCGCCGGCGGCGCAAGGGCGGCAAGGGTTGGTCAACGCGCTTCATGTCGGCGGATGATGGCGCATGCGGCGTGGCGGAGACTTCTTGCGACGTTCGGGACGCGCCTGCGGCACCGGCATTGTCGTCGCCTCGCTGACGGATTTCTTTTCCGCCGATCCTTCGGTCACCGACATGTCACCCTTGGCGTCTTTCTTGGCGTCTTTCTTCGCGCCCTTTTCCGCAGCCTTCTCCGGTTTGGGCGCGAGCGCCAGCTCGATCTCGGCGGACGGCCGCGGCTCCGGTAGCGGCATCGCGCGCGTGGCTTCCACAGGATCGAGCGACTTCGGCAGCAGCATCACGAACCGGATCGGATGACGCAGACGGCCTGCCAGGCGTCCGGCATCCGCGCCCGCGCCGAAATAGATGTCGCCGCGCGCGGGCCCGACGATGGCCGACCCCGTATCCTGCGCCACCATCAGGCGGCGAAAATTATCCTTCGCGGTGTCGGATTCGATCGGCAGCTGCCCTTCGAGAAAGAACGGCGTGCCATAGACATGCAGCGCCTTGTCGACCGCGAGCGATCGGCCCGCCGTCAGATGCACGCCCTGCGCGCCGATGGGACCAGCTTCGTCGCGAGCTTCAGTTCACGAAAGAAGATGTAGGAGCGGTTCTGCCGCCGCAGCTCCTTGGCGCCATCGGGGTTGTCGCCCATCCACTGCCGGATGCGCTGCATCGACATCTCTTCGCGCGGCACGATCTTGCGCTCGATGAGCACGCGTCCGACCGGCGTATAGGGATAGCCATTATGGGCGTCGTAATTGACGCGCATCGTCGAGCCGTCCTCAAAACGAATACGGGCGGAGCCCTGGATCTGCATGAACAAGAGATCGGTATGGCTTTTCAGCCAGGCCAGTTCGAGGCCGCGCTTCTCCAGCGCTCCCTCCTCGATCTCGCCGCGGTCGTAGAACGGCACCAGCTTGCGACGGCCGATCTTGCGGAACACCTCGCCGCGATTGGGAAGCGACGCGTCCTTCTGGCGGAAGCCGCGCACGAACAGATTGCCGGGACGGCGATAGACCGGAACGGGATAGGCGTCGCTTTGCGTCCGCGAGCCATCGACGATCGGCTCGTAATAGCCGGTGACGAAACCCTCCGGCTCCCCGATCCTGGAAATTCTCAGAGGCACGAAGTGCCGCTCGAAAAAGTCGCGCGCTTGCGCGGCGTCCTTCGCCTTCTCATGCCGGAGCGCAAAACACGGCGCACGCAACGATGTGCCGATCGGCTTCGTCTCGACGGTGGAGGCGCGCTGCGCCGTGATGCTCTTGCAGCTCACCGCAAAGGCATTGAAGGCCGCGATGTGATCGTCCTCCGCCCATCCGGCGAGGTCCGAAAAATTCAGCGGCTCATACTGGCTTTCGGGGAATTGCAGCAGCGGAGGCGCATGATTGCGCCACGTGGCCGCGACTGCCGGCACGGCGCCGAGATGGATGCAGAGGCCTGCGAGTGCGAGCGCGAAGACCGGCCGGGCAAAACGCCTATTGGCCGGATTCGGTCGCCACGAGCTTCCAGTTGGGATCGCGCGAGGTGACATCGCGGGCAAAGGTCCACACGTCGTTGACATCGGTCACCTTGTCGGCGCTGCCCTCGACAACCGCGCCGGATTTGTCGCGCGTCATGGAGACGATCTGCGAAACGAACTTGATGGTGACTTGTGCAATGCGGTCGCGCAATTCCGCGCCGACCAGTTCCGCCTTGTCGATGCCGACAAATTTGGTTTCCGCCGTCTCGCCGCGCTGCTCACGCTGCTGGATCGCACCTTCGAAGCCTTCATAGACTTCCGGCGACAGCAAATCCTTCAAGGTGCGGCGATCGCCTTGCGCAAATGCCGTGACGATCATCTCATAGGCGCCGCGCGCGCCGGCAACGAACCCCTTCGGATCGAAGGAGCGGTCTTTCTCGGCAATCGCTTCCAGTTCCTGCGCAAGCGCGGTGCCCGGCGTGACGATATCCTTCCAGCGCTCGGAGGCCGGAACGGGATCCGGAGACGTCGCGGGCGCGTCCTCGACGGTGCGGCCCGGCAGCGGAATGACGTTGTCCTTGGCGTTGACGTCCTTGGTGTTCAGCGCATCGCGAGCCGCGGAAATATCGTATGGCGGTCGCTCATGACCGGTGCGCTGCCCAAGCACGCTGCGCAGGCGCAGGAAGATGAACACCGCGAGGCCCAGAAAGATGATGGTCGTAATGTCCACGTCGCGTCCGTTCGCTTGTCGATCGCAAACCCGGTCCAGCCGGATCTGCTCTCAAGATGATATCCCGTCCAGGCGTCTTTGTTCCGCGAAGATGTAGGCACAATGCTCGGCAAAGCCAATGGCTGAGCCCCCGCTTGCGGACCCGATCTGCGCTGGCCGCCGGACGGAACGGCCATATTATTGATTCTAGATCACTTTCGGTGAACGTCAGCCTCTGTTTTTCACGAAAAATGCGGCTAAACGAGGAAGTGGTACGCCCTTTTCGGGTTTGGAGCGTCATCGCCGCAACGCGCGATGTGTCGCAGCCGGATCGTCGTCTCCGGACGGCCATTAACCGGGCTGCCTTTGAAGCGGGCAATCGTCCTTGTGAGGCCGGGGTCGCCATGTTAGCGAGACGCCGAAATCACGGCTGCCTGCGGGCGGCAGGAGAGACAAGATGACAAATGGTAACGGGGCGCCCCCGCCGGAAGGCTTGCCGCCGCAGCTGAATGTAATGGCGCAGTACATCAAGGATTTCTCGTTCGAGAATCCGAATGCGCCGGCGTCGCTTCAGCCGACGCAGACGCAGCCCGCAATCAACATTCAGATCAATGTCGATGCCGGCAATGTCTCGGCGTCCGATTACGAAGTTTCGATCCGGATCGAAGGCAAGGCCGAGCAGGCCGACAAGGTGCTGTTTTCCTTCGAGCTGGTTTATGCCGGCGTCTTCCGCATCCAGAACGTACCGCAGGAAAGCCTGCATCCGGTCGTGATGATCGAGTGCCCGCGACTTCTGTTCCCGTTCGCGCGCGAGATCGTCGCATCGGCCGTTCGCAATGGCGGCTTCCCGCCGCTGCTGCTCGATCCGGTCGATTTCGTCACGCTCTATCGTCAGCAGATGGAACGGCTGCAGGCGGCGGGCGCGACGGCCAACGCGTAAGCGGTTTTTCCGTCATTCCGGGGCGTCGCGTAGCGACGAACCCGGAATTGATACTCCGCAGGAATCATTGATTGCGGAGTGCGTCCGTCAAGACAGGGACTATGGATTCCGGACAACCGCTTCGCGGTTTCCGGAATGACAGTTGCAACTGAATGCCCTGTCGTTACTTTTCCGAATATGACGACCAAAGCGTCTTGTCGCCGAGTTGGGCGATAAACGCCTCATGCGCCTCGCGCTCGGCATCGCTCAGTCGGTTGACGAGCGGCGTTTCGCGCTGCCGGCGCGGCTGATCGGAGGCCGCCCGTGCGCGCTCCTGTGGCGTCTCGCTGAGCACAAGCTGCGCCTGCCGCTTGCCGATCAGCTCCAGATAGACTTCGGCCAGAAGCTCCGAATCGAGCAGAGCGCCATGCTTGGTGCGATGTGAGTTGTCGATGCCGTAGCGCTGACACAGATCGTCGAGGCGGTTGGAGCCGCCTGCATGCTTGCGCCGCGCCAGCAGCAGCGTATCGACCAGGCGGTCGCGGGGTACCGGCGGCAACGACGCTTTCTGCAATTCGGCGTTGATGAACCCGATGTCGAATTGTGCGTTGTGGATCACCAGCGGCGCATCGCCGATGAAGGCAAGAAAGTCTTCCGCGATTTCGGCGAATTTCTTTTTGTCGGAGAGAAACTGCGCCGACAGCCCGTGCACGTTGAAGGCTTCCTGCGGCATGTCGCGCTCGGGATTGATATAGACGTGAAACGTCTGACCGCTCGGAATGTGGTTGAGCAGTTCGACGCAGCCGATCTCGACGAGGCGATCGCCGCGCAGCGGATCGAGCCCCGTCGTTTCGGTATCGAGAACGATTTCACGCATGGTTCGGTGTTCCGCTGGCGGGCATGATCATGCCCTCTTCGATAAAACGAATCATATCATAGCCGGCGTCGCGGCATGCTGGCCGTGTCTTTAAGAATATCGCCGATCCGCCGGCGAACCGGATCGAGCCCCTGTGACGTATCCACGATAAAATCCGCCCGCGCGCGCTTCTCAGAGTCCGGCATCTGGCGCGCCAGCAGAGCCTCATATTTCTCAGCCGTCATGCCCGGCCGCGCCAGGATGCGCGCGCGCTGAATATCCGCCGGCGCCGAGACAACCACCACCGCATCGACCCGCTTGTCGCCGGAGGTCTCGAACAGCAGCGGAATATCGAGGACGGCAACGGCTGCGCCTGTCGCCTCCGCCGCACGCAGAAACGCCTCCTCGCGCTGGCGCACCAGCGGATGCACCAGCGCCTCGAGCTTTTTCATCGCCACGGGGTCGTGCACGACCTTGGCCGAGAGTTTCGTCGCGATCGACCTTGCCGCCCACCGTCGTTCCGGGAAACGCTGCTTCGATCAGCGGCGCCGCCTCGCCTTCATAGAGCGCATGCACCGTGGCGTCGGCATCGTGCACCGGCACGCCGGCCTCGGCGAACAGCGCCGCCGTGGTCGACTTGCCCATGCCGATCGAACCGGTCAGGCCCAGCACAAACATTCAGCTCACCAAAGCGCCATGACGGCGCAGGAAGTCGAGAAGCGGCATCAAAGGCAAACCCATGATCGTTGAATGATCGCCGTCGATCTTTTCGAACAGATGAATGCCTGCACCCTCGACCTGATAGGCGCCGACACTCGTCAGCGCCGCATCGCCGACTTCATCGAGATAGGCCTTGATGAATGCATCCGAAAGGTTGCGCACATGCATGCCGGCCGACGCCACATGCTCGAACAGGATGTTGCCGTCGCGCGCAATCGCGATGCCGGAATGCAGATGATGCGTGGCGCCGGAAAACGCGCGCAGCTGTTCGGCCGCCTGCGCGAGATCCTTCGGCTTGGAGAAGCGGCGTGCGCCCAGCGCCAGCGTCTGATCGGCGCCGAGCACCAGCCGGCCGGGTTTTGAGCTTGCGACATGCAACGCCTTGGCACGCGCCAGATGCAGCGCGACATCGTCGGGCGCGGCCGACTGCGACTCTTTTTCGATGGCACGCTCGTCGATATCGGCAACCACAGTCTCAAACGGAATCCGCGCGCTTGCGAGAAGCGCCTGCCGCGCAGTGCTTTTCGACGCCAGAACCAGCGGATCGCCGCGCCACAAAGACATCTGTCGTCCCTACACTTTCGCGCGCTGGCGGTCGGCCAGCAGCTTCATGATCGCGGCGGCGGTTTCCTCGATCGAGCGGCGCGACACGTCGATCATCGGCCAGCTGTGACGCGCGCACAATTTGCGCGAGAACGCGATCTCGTCGGCAACCGAATCGCGGTCGATATATTGATCGTCGTCGTTGTGTGCGCCGAGGCCCAGGAGACGGTTCTGGCGGATCTGGACGATGCGCTCGGGCGTCGCATAGAGACCGACGACCAGCGGCTTGGTCAGTTCCTCGAGCGCGGGCGGTACCGGAATGCCGGGAACGAGCGGATAGTTCGCGGTGCGGATGCCGCGATTGGCCAGATAGATCGAGGTCGGCGTTTTCGAGGTGCGCGACACGCCGACCAGCACGATATCGGCGGCCTCCATATTGTCGACATGCTGCCCGTCGTCATGCAGCATCGAGTAGTTCAGCGCGTCGATGCGCTTGAAATATTCGGCGTTGAGCGTGTGCTGGGCGCCGACCTTATGCCCCGCCTGCCCGCCCAGATAAGACTGAAACAGCGACAGCACCGGACCAATAATGGACAGGCTCGGGATACTGATCTCCCGGCATTTATTCTCAAGCTTGGCGACAAGATCTTCTTCCAGCAGCGTGAACAATACGATGCCGGGGCTTTCCTCGATCTCGCTCAGCACCCGGTCGAGCTGCTTGTGGCTGCGCACCAGCGGATAGACATGCTCGACGGCGGTGACGTGGCCGTATTGGGCCGCGACCGCGCGCGCCACGGTGATCAGGGTTTCGCCGGTCGAATCGGACACCAGGTGGAGGTGGAAATAGGACCCGGACTGCATCGGCATCGGTGAATACCTTGTGAATCTCCGGGGACAATCTGGGCCGAATTCCGGGGCGGCCGGCCGGACGGTGGATAAGGTCAGAAGTTGCGCACATGCGCGCGAGCGGGATAGTCGCGCGTATGGTCATGAACGATACCGGGGATATGTGGATTTGTCCTGAGAAAATCATAATCGACGCGCAGGAAGTCCTTGAAAAACAAACCTCTTCAGCGCGCCACGCCGCGGCGGGAAAATCGGGGATTATCCCTGTGGGTGTGGATAGCGTTCGTACAACGCATCAACAGATTCTTATGAGTCCTAATCACGGTCACTGACTTTACAAACTAGAATCTAGAAAGATTGTTAGTAGAAAAGTTGAAAGGGGGATACGAACGCGCATGAACCCGATGATCGATGTCCTGAACGGACAAAAACAAACCAGGCCGCCGGTATGGATGATGCGGCAGGCCGGCCGCTATCTGCCGGAATATCGCGAGCTGCGCGCCAAGGCAGGATCGTTTCTCGATCTGTGCTTCAACCCGGAACTGGCTGCGCAGGTAACGCTGCAGCCGATCCACCGGTTCCAGTTCGATGCGGCGATTTTGTTTTCCGACATTCTCGTCATTCCGCATGCGCTCGGCCAGACGCTGACGTTTCGCGGTCGGCGAAGGACCGCAGCTGCCGCCGCTGCGCGATACGCGCGCGGTCGATGCACTGCCTTCGGTTGCGTCGGAAGAAATTCTCGCGCCGATTTACGAGACGGTGAAGCTGGTCAAGGCGCAATTGCCCAAAGAGATCGCGCTGCTCGGATTCTGCGGCGCGCCATGGACGGTTGCGACCTACATGATCGCCGGTCACGGTTCGCCCGATCAGGCGCTGGCGCGGTTATTTGCCTATCGCTACCGGCAGTCCTTCGCGAAGCTGATCGATATTCTGGTCGAGAATTCGATCACCTATCTGGCGCGGCAAATCGAAGCCGGCTGCGATGCCGTGCAGATTTTCGACAGCTGGTCGGGTGTGCTGCCGCCCGAGGAATTTCATCGCTGGTGCGTGTTGCCGGTGGCGCGGATCGTGTCCGGACTGCGCGCCCGCGTCCCTGGCGCGCGCATCATCGGATTTCCGCGCGGCGCCGATTCGCTCATTCAGGGCTATGTCGATTCGGTCGAGGTGAATGCAGTCAGCGTCGATTGGTCGGTGAACCGTCCCTTCATTCGCCAGATCGTGCAGTCGCGCGATGGCGGTGCAGGGCAATCTCGATCCGCTGGCGCTGCTGGTCGGCGGCGATGCGCTCGACGAGGGGGTCGATGCGGTGCTGAAGGATTTCTCCGAAGGCCCGTTTATTTTCAACCTCGGTCACGGCATCATGCCGGAGACGCCGATTGCGCATGTCGAGCGGATGCTCAAGCGCATCCGCGGCTGATCGCACTCACGCAGAAACAAATCGATGTACGAGTGGATCAAGGCCCTTCACATCATCTCGGTCATCGCCTGGATGGCCGGCATGCTCTATCTGCCGCGGCTGTTCGTCTATCATTGCGAAGCGCCAGCCGGCTCACCGCAATCCGAGACCTTCAAGGTCATGGAATGGCGGCTTCTGAAAATCATCATCAACCCGGCGATGATCGCGAGCTGGATTTTCGGGCTGTGGCTGGTCTGGCTCGGCGACTGGCATACGGCGCCGTGGATGTGGCTGAAGTTTCTGGCCGTCCTGGCCCTGTCGGGACTGCACGGATTTCTGGTCGGCCGAACCCGGGATTTTGCCGCGGACCGGAATACCTATAGCCAGAAATTCTATAGGATAATCAATGAGGTACCTGCCGTTTTGATGATTCTCATCGTCATCCTGGTTGTGGTGAAGCCCTTTTAAGATGCAATCGCAGGACGCAGGCTTCTTGCGGTTTGCGGTGCAATTTTCTATATTTGGCGCATCCCACCTAACGTAGGCGGATGCGGTTGCGTCCCGGTCTCACAGTCAGACCGGCCATCGCGTCAGGGTCCAAAAGCCCTTTTCGGCGTTTCCAAAACCTCGGACCCGCGAATCCTCCCTTCTCTCTGCCCGCCCACCGCGTTGTGACCCTCACACGTTCGGGCCCTCCACAGGACCAATCTATGCCTGAAATGAAACTCCAGGACCTCAAGGCCAAAACTCCGGCCGAGCTCGTCTCCTTTGCGGAGGAGCTCGAGGTCGAAAACGCGAGCACCATGCGCAAGCAGGAATTGATGTTCGCGATTCTCAAGGCGCTTGCCCTTCGCGACACCGACATCATCGGCGAAGGCGTCGTCGAAGTGTTGTCCGACGGGTTCGGCTTCCTGCGCTCGCCGGATGCGAACTACCTGCCCGGCCCCGACGACATCTACGTCTCGCCCTCGCAGATCCGCCGCTTCGGCCTGCGCACCGGCGACACCATCGACGGCCAGATCCGTTCGCCCAAGGAAGGCGAGCGTTATTTCGCGCTGCTCAAGGTCAACACGCTGAATTTCGAGGATCCGGAAAAGGCCAAGCACAAGGTCAATTTCGACAACCTCACCCCGCTCTATCCCGACGAACGGCTGAAGCTGGAGCATGAGGATCCGACCAAGAAGGATCTCTCCGCCCGCGTCATCGATATCGTCGCCCCGATCGGCAAGGGCCAGCGCGCGCTGATCGTCTCTCCGCCCCGCACCGGCAAGACGGTGCTGCTGCAGAACATCGCGCATGCCATCACCGCCAATCATCCCGAGTGCTATCTCATCGTTCTGCTGATCGACGAGCGCCCGGAAGAAGTCACCGACATGCAGCGCTCCGTGAAGGGCGAGGTCGTGTCCTCGACCTTCGACGAGCCGGCAACGCGCCACGTCGCGGTCGCCGAAATGGTCATCGAGAAGGCCAAGCGTCTGGTCGAGCATGGCCGCGACGTCGTCATCCTGCTCGATTCGATCACGCGTCTGGGCCGCGCCTACAACACGGTGGTGCCGTCCTCCGGCAAGGTGCTCACCGGCGGTGTCGACGCCAACGCCCTGCAGCGCCCCAAGCGCTTCTTCGGCGCCGCGCGTAACATCGAGGAAGGCGGATCGCTGACGATCATCGCAACCGCCCTGATCGATACCGGCAGCCGCATGGACGAAGTCATCTTCGAAGAGTTCAAGGGTACCGGTAACTCGGAAATCATCCTGGACCGCAAGGTGGCCGACAAGCGCACCTTCCCGGCCATCGACATCACGCGCTCCGGCACCCGCAAGGAAGAATTGCTCACCGAGGCGCTGGTGCTCAAGAAGATGTACGTGCTCCGCCGTATCCTCAATCCGATGGGCACGATGGACGCCATCGACTTCCTGCTCGACAAGCTCCGCAACACCAAGACCAATGCGGAGTTCTTCGAGTCGATGAACACGTAAGCGATCAACGCATGGCAATTCTGAAGTGCCCGGCCTTTGTGCCGGGCATTTTTCTGACATACTGCGCGCATGTCACGTCTCAACGATCTCGGCCAGCCCATCGGCCCCGACCTGCCCGGATGGACGCCCCGGCCCCAGCCCACCCGCACGCCGATGGCGGGGCGGCAGGTGCGGCTTGAGCCTCTCGAGCCGAAGCGCCATGCGCGCGAGCTTTATGAGGCGGATCGCAATTCCGAAGACACTGCCGACTGGACGTATCTGCCGAACGAACCGATGCACGAACTCGCCGATTACGAGGCGTGGTGCGCCGGCGCCTCAACGACATCCGATCCGTTGTTCTTTGCCATCGTCGATCTGAAAAGCGGCCGCGCGGTTGGCCGCGCCGCGTTGATGCGAATCGACGCCACCAACGGCGTAATGGAAGTCGGCCACATCAAGTTTTCACCGCTGCTGCAACGCTCGGCGCTGGCGACGGAGGCGATGTTCCTGATGATGCGGCGCGCCTTCGACGAGCTCGGCTATCGCCGCTTCGAATGGAAATGCGATAATCTCAACGAGCCCGTCGAAGCGCGCCGCGCGGCGATTGGGCTTCATCTTCGAAGGCCTGTTTCGCAACGCCGTCGTCGTGAAGGGCCGCAGCCGCGACACGGCGTGGTTTTCGATCATCGACAGCGAATGGCCGAAGCTGCGCGCCGCTTTCGAACACTGGCTCGCACCGGAGAATTTCGCGGCCGATGGTGCGCAGAAGGAATCGCTGTCGGCGATGATTGAGCAGTCGCGCAAGTAATCTCCGCGTCATTCCGGGACGGCCGAAGGCCGGGCCCGGAATCCATATCCCCAGTGTTGATAAGAAGCACAGCCTTCGATCAGGCAGCTATCTGGCAATGCCATCGTAAAGATCGACCCATTCAGGATTGCTCTCTTCGATGAGGCGAATTTTCCAATCGCGCTGCCACTTCTTCAGCTCTTTCTCGCGAGAGATCGCAGTTGCTGGATCTTCATACGTTTCGAACCAGACAAGTATTTTAACGTCGTATCGAGCGGTGAATCCGTCGGCTGCTTTTGTGCGATGCTCGAATGCGCGTCGGACAAGATCGCGAGTGACGCCGAGATATAGCGTTCCGTGTTTTCGGCTGGCTAAAAGATATACGTAATATTGCATCTCAAATGCAGGGGTTATCGATTCCGGGCTCAACGCTTCGCGTTGCCCCGGAATGACTGAAATCAATTCGCAAACACCAGCGTCTTCATCTCCTCCACCTCCGTCACCGGCAGCGAACACGATTCGCCGTGGCACACGAACGCGGCCGCGGTCGATGTCGCGGCGACCTTCGCTTGCGCCGGATGATCTGATGGCAGCGATGCCGCATCGCGCGCCCGCAGCACGCTGCGGATCGCCGATGGCAGTGCCAGCGCGGCTGCGAATAATTTGTCGGCCTCCGGTCCGTCGCCGGCGATGACGATCTCGGTCAGGCCGAGCCGCATGTCGAGCGCGTTGAGAATCGACAGATGTCCGAAAATATTCGCAGCCGCATGCGGCAGCGTCGCCGCCAGAAGATCGTCGGCACGGTCGCGGTAGCGCCGGTCGCCGGTCAGGGCGGCCAGGCGGACGAGATTCTGTCCGATCACACCATTGTGATTGGGGGTCGCATCGTCGGTCAAAGCGTGCGGCCGGATCACCAGTCCCTCGGCATCGGCGGCCGTCAGGAAATAGAACCCCTCACCGACTTCGGCATGCCAGAGCTCCAGCGCCTCCTGCCAGGATATCGCGGTTTCGAGGTATTTCCGGTTTTGCGTCACCTCGAACAGGGCCAATGCTGCACGAATCATTGCAGCAAAATCCGAGGCCAGCCCGGGATAGAGCAATTTGCCGTCCCGCCAGGAGTGACCCAGCCGGTCGGCCCTGGTCATGGCGCTTGAGACGAAGCCAAACGCCCGTTCGGCCATCGAAAGCCATCGAAATTCGCCGAAAACAGCCGCAGCCTGGGCCAAAGCTGCGATCGTCAGCCCGTTCCAGTCGGCGAGAACCTTGTCGTCGAGGCCGGGGCGCTCTCTTTTGCTGCGCTGTTGCTGCAGCAATTTCCGGGCAGTGGCCAGTTTGTCCTCGAAGGCCGGGCCGTATTCCAAGCCATTGAGTTGATTGAGAATATTGTGGCCTTCGAAATTTCCGGCGCGAGTGACGTCGTATGCTGCAGCAAATTCTGCAGCAATTTCCGGCCCGAGGATGGCCTCAACCTCCGCCGCAGGCCAGACGTAGAACTTGCCCTCCTCGCCTTCCGAATCGGCATCGAGCGAGGACGCGAAGGCGCCCTCCGTCGATCGTCATTTCGCGCGCCAGCCAGCCGATGGTCTCGGCCGCCCGGGCGCGAAACAGCGGATTTCCGGTTCGGGCAAATTCGAAGCGCGAGCAGCTCGAGGATCTGGGCGTTGTCGTAGAGCATCTTCTCGAAATGCGGCACCAGCCAGCGCTCATCGACCGAGTAGCGCGCATAGCCGCCGCCGAGATGGTCGTAGATGCCGCCGCGACTCATGCGCGTCAGCGTGAGTTCGACGACATCGAAGAAGCGCTTGTCCGAAGTTCGCGCGCCGGCACGCCACAGAAATTCGAGCATCGTGCATTGAGGAAATTTCGGTGCGCCGCGCAGGCCGCCGTGAACGGGATCGGTAGCGCGCGCGATTGAGACCGCGGCCTGATCGAGTTGAGAAACGCCCATGGCAGAGGCGCTTCCTGAATCGGCAGCCGCGCGCTCTTGCAATCGCGCAAGCAACGCGTCGCGATTTTGCGCGACCTTGCCCGGCTCCTCGCGAAAAATTCTTGCGACCTCGCGCAGCACGTCGGTAAATCCGGGACGGCCGTAGCGCGCGACGTTCGGAAAATAAGTGCCGCCCCAGAACGGCTCGCCGTCGGAGGTGAGAAACATCGTCAGCGGCCAGCCGCCCTGCTCGCCCAGGAGATGCAGCGCGTTCATGTAGATCTGGTCGATGTCGGGCCGCTCTTCGCGGTCGACCTTGATGCTGACGAACAGCTCGTTCATCACCGCCGCGATCGCGGGGTCTTCGAAGCTCTCATGGGCCATGACGTGGCACCAATGGCAGGCGGCGTAGCCGACCGAGAGCAGGATGGGCTTTCCGGTGCGCTTGGCCTCCGCCAGCGCAGCCGGCGACCAGGGCCACCAGTCCACCGGATTGGTTTTATGCTGCAGCAAATAGGGGCTGGTCTCGCCGGCCAGACGATTGTGCGGTGCAACATTATCGGTCATGGGGTCAATCTGGCTCTTGAATCGGGCGTCTTCGTGGGGATGCTGGCATAAATATCGGAGTCAGCCGATAGAGGGGCATGCCTTCAGCCGACATGTCTGCAGCCGATACGATTTTCGCTCTGTCTTCCGGCCGGCCTCCGGCTGCGATTGCCGTCATTCGCGTTTCGGGGCCCCGGGTCAAGACGGCCCTTGAGGCTCTCACCGGGCGCGTTCCGCCAGCCTCGGCAGGCGATGGTCGCCGTCCCTGAAAGCCCAGGACGGCACGACGCTCGACGAATCGGTGGTCGTATTTTTTGCCGGCCCGGCCAGTGCAACGGGCGAGGACATCGCCGAGTTCCATGTCCATGGCGGCCGCGCCGTGATCGCGGCGGTGGTCGAAGCCTTGTCGCGAATCGATGGGTTGCGTCCGGCCGAGCCCGGCGAGTTCACGCGGCGCGCCTTCGCCAACGGCAAGCTTGATCTCACCGCGGCCGAAGCCGTCGCCGATCTCATCAACGCCGACACCGAGATGCAGCGACGCCAGGCGCTGCGTCAGTTGCAGGGTCTGCTCGGTCCGCGCGCGGAGAGCTGGCGCCAGAAAATCATTGCGGCGGCTGCACTCGTCGAAGCGTCGATTGATTTTTCCGACGAAGGCGACGTGCCGCAGGATCTGCGCGAAGAAATGCGCGCGCGGATGGTCGCGCTCAAAATTGAAATTGAAGAAACCCTTGGGGCATCGGCACATTCTGAACGTCTGCGCGATGGCCTCGTGATTGCGATTGCAGGTCCCCCGAATGCCGGCAAGTCGACATTGCTCAATCGTCTCGCGCGGCGTGAGGCCGCAATCGTATCGCCTTACGCCGGCACGACACGCGACATCATCGAAGTCCATCTCGATCTCGGCGGCTATCCGGTGACGCTGCTCGACACTGCCGGCATTCGCGACAGCGACGATCCGGTGGAGCAGGAGGGTGTGCGTCGCGCGCGGGCGCGCGCGGCGGAGGCCGACCTGGTGCTGTGGATCGTGGATGCGGCTATGCCTGCTCGCGCGCCCGGCGTGAGCGGCGCGACGCTGTGGCAGGTCGCCAACAAGATCGACGCGGTCCCGGCAGATGGATCAGTCGCAATTCGATTTTGCTATCTCGGCGGCCACGGGCGAGGGGACTAGGCCATTGGCCGAGGCCATCGCCCGACACGCGGCGGCGTTCTTCGGCGGCACGGAGCAGGCGCTGATCACGCGCGCCCGGCACCGGCAGCTTCTGGGCGAGGCGGCGGCGGCGCTCGGGGCGGCGCTTGAGGCCGACGGGCAGGGCGAGGAAATCGTCGCCGAGCACTTACGAATCGCGATTCGCTCGCTGGGGCGACTGGTCGGCCGGGTCGATGTCGAGGATATCCTGGGGTCGATCTTTGCCGAGTTCTGCATCGGCAAGTAGTGGATTAACCGTTCATTCACCATAAAGTTGCAACATAAAGTTCATATGATTCCAATGGCTTAGCGTGTTTCACGTGAAACATCGCCACAATGTTTCACGTGAAACATCCTCGGGCCCTCATCCTGAGGAGCCACGAACGGGTCGGCGCAAAGCGCCGCCCGATGATAAACTCCGCGGCGTCTCGAAGGATGAGAAAGGCCGCCCTTCTGACACCTCTCCCCGTTTACGGGGAGAGGTCGGCTGCGAAGCAGCCGGGTGAGGGGCAGCCTTCATCTTCGCTTCTCGCCAGTCCTCGCTGGCGTTCGGGCACCTTCTCCCCGACTTCGGCGCTACACCCGTCGCTATCTGATGTCTTTGTTTCACGTGAAACACCCTGATGCCTGACGGGAAACTCGACTCAAGCTGGGGCTTCACCCTCCCCCACGCGCGAGGCGCGTGGTGGGGAGGGTCGCCGCTGAAAGCGGCGGGGTGGGGGTAATTCAACCACTCCGCGTAGGATCATCCCGATCCCTGGCCGGCGGAAGTCCGGCCCCTTGTTTCACGTGAAACACCTCTCGCCTCGCCGATCTGGCTGATTTCTTTGACCGGACGACGGCTCAGGGATAGAAAGACCGCAATCCCGGACCCCAGCAGATGTCCATGCGCTTCGATGTCATTGTGATCGGCGGCGGCCACGCCGGCTGTGAAGCAGCCGCGGCGGCAGCCCGTATGGGCGCGCAAACCGCGCTGGTGACGCATCGATTCGACACCATTGGCGCGATGTCCTGCAATCCGGCCATTGGCGGTCTCGGCAAGGGCCATCTGGTCCGCGAGATCGACGCTCTCGATGGTCTGATGGGTCGTGTCGCCGACCGCTCCGGTATCCAATTCCGTGTCCTGAACCGCCGCAAAGGCCCGGCCGTGCGCGGTCCCCGCACCCAGGCCGACCGCAAACTCTATGCGGCAGCGATGCAGCAGGAGATCCGCGAGACAGCGGGTCTGACTGTGATCGAGGGCGAAGCGGACGATCTGATCGCCAAGGATGGCCGCATTGTCGGTCTGCGCCTGGGCGACGGACGCGAGCTTGCGACCGGGGCTGTGGTCATCACCACCGGCACCTTTTTGCGCGGTCTGATCCATCTCGGCGAGAAGCAATGGCCGGCCGGACGCGTCGGCGAGGCACCGGCGCTCGGTCTTTCCAAGTCATTTGAGTCGCTTGGCTTTTCGCTCGGACGGTTGAAAACAGGCACGCCGCCGCGCCTCGATGGCCGCACCATCGATTGGGGCGCGGTCGAGATGCAGCCGGCCGACGATCCGCCCGAGCCGTTCTCGATGATGACGGATCGCATCACCGTCCCGCAGATCGAGTGCGGCATCACCCGCACCAATGAGGCGACGCATCAGGTGATCCGCGCCAATGTGCATCGCTCGCCGATGTATTCGGGCCAGATCCAGAGCCGCGGCCCCCGATATTGCCCCTCCATCGAGGACAAGATCGTCCGCTTCGGCGATCGCGATGGCCATCAGATCTTCCTGGAGCCGGAAGGTCTCGACGATCCGACCGTCTATCCGAACGGCATTTCCACATCGCTGCCCGAAGACGTCCAGAAGGCGATCATCGCCTCCATTGCCGGCCTTGAGCGCACGGTGATGGTGCGTCCTGGCTACGCCATCGAATACGACCACATCGATCCGCGCGAACTGACGCCGTCGCTTGAGACCAAGAAGCTGCGCGGGTTGTTTCTCGCCGGTCAGATCAACGGCACGACCGGCTACGAAGAAGCGGCCGCGCAGGGAATCGTCGCGGGTCTGAATGCTGCGAGTTCGCGGGCGAGGGTGATGCGATCACCTTCGATCGCGCCGATGGTTATCTCGGCGTCATGATCGACGATCTGGTGACGCGCGGCGTCACCGAGCCCTATCGCATGTTCACCTCGCGCGCCGAATATCGTCTGACATTGCGCGCCGACAATGCCGATCAGCGTCTCACCGATCGCGGCATCGCGCTCGGTTGCGTTGGCGCGGCGCGTGCGCAGATGCACGCCGCGAAGATGACGGCACTGAATGATGCGCGCGCCCTGGCGCGCTCGTTGTCGATCACGCCGAACGAAGCCGGCAAGCACGGTCTCACTCTCAATCGCGACGGCGTTCGCCGCAGCGCGTTCGAATTGATGGCTTACGCCGATGTCGGAATCGCAGAAGTGGCTCGTATCTGGCCGCAACTTGCAACGCTGTCGCCGGTGATCGCGACGCAGCTCGAGACCGATGCGAAATACGATGTCTATCTCGCGCGTCAGACCGCCGACGTCGAAGCCTTCCGTCGCGACGAAGATGTGAAGCTCGGCGAGGGAATCGATTACGCCGGGATCTCCGGTCTCTCCAACGAAGTGCGCGCAAGACTGCAGGCGGCGAGACCGTCCACATTGGGGCAGGCCGCGCGCATGGATGGAATGACGCCGGCGGCGCTGACATTGCTGTCGGCGCATCTGCGCCGCGATGCGCGACGCAGTCCCGCGAAGCGCGGGTGATGGGCCATGTCGCAAGCAGACATCGTCGATGATTCGAAAGACCGCGCGACGGCGCTGAAGCTGACGCCGGTTTCACCCGACACCGAACAGCGGCTGGTGCGATTCGTCGCGTTGCTGCGGCAATGGCAGGCGACGACGAATCTCGTCGCGCCTTCGACGCTCGATGCGGTGTGGACCCGGCACATCGCCGATTCGCTGCAGCTTCTGGCGATGGCGCCGGATGCGAAAGTCTGGATCGATCTCGGCAGCGGCGGCGGCTTCCCCGGCGTGGTGCTGGCCTGCGCGCTCGTTGAAAGAGAGGGCGGGCATGTCCATCTCGTAGAACGGAACGCGAAGAAGGCGGCCTTCCTGCGCGAGGCTATACGCGTCACCGGCGCGCCGGGCACCGTGCACCTGGCTGACATCGAGGATTTCGTGGAAAGATTCGACGGGACCGCAGATTGCGTCACCGCGCGAGCGCTCGCTCCGCTTAAGGTGCTGCTCGGTCAGGTCGCGCCATTGGTGGCACGGGGCGCGCGGGCACTGCTTCTAAAGGGACAAGATGTAGAGGCAGAGTTGACCGAGGCCACTAAATATTGGAAAATTCAGCCTGAGCTGATCCCGAGCCTTACTCAAAAGAATAGTTGGATAGTCGCTTTCAATGTCGTCACGAAGCATCCTGCCTGAGCACCCCGGTATCCGCATGATCGAAATTGACGATATTTTTCAGGAGGATAAGCCGGGCGACGACTCTGGCCCGACTCCCAAAAGCGCCCAATCCCTTCCGCGCATCATCTCGCTCGCCAACCAGAAGGGCGGCGTCGGCAAAACCACAACCGCCATCAATCTGGGAACGGCGCTCGCCGCCATCGGCGAACGCGTGCTGATCGTCGACCTCGACCCGCAGGGCAATGCGTCCACGGGTCTGGGCATCGACCGCCGCGACCGCGCCACTTCCACCTACGACGTGCTGATCGGCGAAGCGCCGATGCGCCAGGCGGTGCTGCCGACGGCGGTCCCCCGGCTGCATATCGCCGCCTCGACCATGGATCTTTCCGGTCTCGAACTGGAACTGGGTCAGGCCCGCGACCGCGCCTTCCGCCTGCGCGACGCGCTTAAAGTGATCAATGTCGGCGCCGATTCGGAGGCGAGCTACACTTACGTGCTGATCGACTGTCCGCCGTCGCTCAATCTTCTCACCGTCAATGCAATGGCCGCGTCCGATGCGATCCTCGTGCCGCTGCAATGCGAGTTCTTCGCGCTCGAAGGTTTGTCGCAGTTGTTGAAGACGGTCGAGCAGGTTCGCTCCACGCTCAATCCGACGCTGTCGATTCACGGCATCGTTCTGACGATGTTCGATTCGCGCAACAATTTGTCGAATCAGGTCGTCGCCGATGTGCGCCAGTTCATGGGCGCGAAAGTCTACGAGACGATGATCCCGCGTAACGTCCGCATCTCGGAGGCGCCGTCCTATGGCAAGCCGGTGCTGGTGTACGATCTCAAATGCGTCGGCAGCGAAGCCTATCTGAAACTCGCCACCGAAGTGATCCAGCGCGAACGTCAGATGAAGGCCAGCGCGTGATGAGCGTGTTGCGTAAGGAGATGGCGATGGCGGACGAAACGCGTTCGCGTCTGGGACGCGGTCTTGCAAGCCTGATCGGCGATGTTGGCGACGAAAGCGCCAAGGCTCGAGCGGCCGCGCAATCAGCGCCGCGTGCCGATCGAGTTCATCCATGCCAATCCCAACAATCCGCGCCGGCTGTTTTCCGAGACCGAGCTGTCGGAGCTGGCCGATTCGATTCGCGAACGCGGCATCATCCAGCCGATCGTCGTGCGCCCGGTGCGCGGCAAGCAGGATGCCTACGAGATCATCGCCGGCGAACGCCGCTGGCGCGCGGCGCAGCGCGCCGGTCTGCATGATGTGCCGATCGTGCCGCTCGATGTCACCGACACCGAGGCGCTCGAAATCGCCATCATCGAGAACGTGCAGCGCGCCGATCTCAACGCGATGGAAGAAGCGCACGGCTATCAGGCGCTCGCCGACGAGCACAAACGCAGCCAGGACGAAATCGCCAAGATCGTCGGCAAGAGCCGCAGTCACATCGCCAACACGATGCGGCTTCTGAAGTTGCCCGCCCGCCGTCCAGCAATATGTCGTCGCCGGTGAATTGTCGGCCGGGCAGGCGCGCCAGCTGATCGGCAAGCCCGATGCGCTCGATCTGGCTCGCCAGATCATCGATGGCAAATTGCCGGTGCGCGAGGTTGAGGCGCTGGTTCAGATGCGCGAGGGCCGCACGCCTAAGGCGACCAAGCGCCGCGCCAAGGTGGCGAAGGATTCCGACACCGTTGCGCTGGAAGAGCGGCTGTCGAATTCGCTCGGGCTCGATGTCGCCATCGACCACCGCAGCCCCGGCGGTACGGTGCATATCCGCTACAGCGATCTCGAGCAGCTCGACGAGATCGTCAAGCGCCTCGGCGGCACGAACTAAAACGCGTCAGACAAAAACTCAGCGGCCGCGCGATGCGCTGGAAATCGCCAGCAGCGCACGCTGCACGATGGCGGTCGCCAGAATCGATTGACGGCGCGCGTCGAAAGCCGCATCGCCGAGCTGCCCGATTAGACGCAGCAACTTTTCGCTGGTCCAATTTCGCAGCGCGGCCTCAACCTGGCTCGTGCGCGAGAAATGCAGACGCGGAAAGCCGGACGTCATCGCTTCCATCGCGGTCGCGCCCTCGTCCATGGCAATACGCGTCTTGTGCAGTTGCGCCGCCTGGCGCTGAGCTGCGGCGATGATCGCGCCGGGATAAACGCCGGCGCCGACCGCACGGCCGAAAGCGGTCTCGACTTCCTTGGGCTTTCCGGCAAACGCATTGTCGACAATCACATCGAGCGCGGGCTCGGACGCGTCGGTCACGATCGCCTGCACGTCCTCGAGCGTGACTTCGCTTTTGCCGTGAGCATAGAGCGCAAGCTTCTGGACTTCGCCGCGCGACAATTGCCGGTCGGCACCTATCAGGGCTACCAGCGCCGTACGCGCCTCGGTGCCGATCCTTAAGCCCGCCTTTTTCATTTCGTCGTCGACCATGCGCGCGAGGCTTCGCGCGTCGTCGGCGTAGCAGGGAATGGCGACGGCGCTCTTGGCGCTTTCGCAGACCTTGCGCAGCGGTGCGTCACGCTTGAGGTCGCCGGCCTCGATCACGATGCGGCAATCGGTCGGCGGCATTTCGTTCAGCGTCTGCACGCCGCTGGCGAAATTGCGGCTGCCGGCGCGCACGCGGATGGCGCGGCGTCCGCCGAACAGCGGCACGGTCATGGCTTCATCGACAAGGCGCGAGGGCTCGCCCGCCAGGTCGTCGCCGTCGATGCGCACCAGGGAGAAAGGGTCGTCGGCATTGTCGACGGCGGAGGCGATCAACGCGTCGGCGCGCTCGCGCACCAGCCCCGCATCGGGACCATAAAGCAGGATGATCGGCTGTCTGGGATCCGGCTTCGCCAGGAAGGCGTCGATGTCGCGGCTTTTGAGGGCGACCATTTATTCGGTCACTAACCGCCGTTGACGAAGTACGATGCCAGACGCTGACTGATATTGTCGGCGATCACCTTGGCGGCGCGGTCTTCGGCGTCGCGCATGCCGCGCGCGCGCGCGAAACGCTGTTGCTGGCCGGGAATGTCGAAGGAGACGCGCGAGAACGTCGATCCCGTCAGCACCGTCTTGTCGGTGGCCATGTCGCGCAGCGTGTAGGTTGCGTCGATGCCCATGTTTTCGGTGTCGGGCCGCGCGGTCGTCACGTCGACGATAACGGAGGTGCGCTGCGGCACGAGCACGACTTCGAGCTTGTAGTTGGGAGCGTTGGCGCCGCCGTCGCCATTGAGATTGAACAGAAGCGCGTTGCGAACCTCGAGCCCGATACGGGCGGTCGACGTTCCCCGCTGCGGATTGATCGGCGCGACCTCCACGGTCGACAGCTTCTCGCGCAGGCCGGGCGTGCCGGTCGTCGCGTTGCGCTCGCCATACAGCGGCTGGAAGCAGCCGGCGGTCAGAGCCGACAGCGCCGCCACCGCGACGAGCCGCCGCGTGACACGCAAGAGTTCAGACCAGCGCAGTTCAGCCGACCACATTGACGATCCTTTTCGGGACGATGACCACCTTCTTCGGCGGCCGCCCTTCGAGATACTTTTTTACCTCATCGAGCGCCAAAACGGCAGCCTCAATTTCGGCATTGGCCGCGGCCGCCGGCACGGTGATATCCGCCCGCTTCTTGCCGTTGACCTGCACCGGCAGGGTGATGGTGTCCTCGACCAGCAGCGCAGGTTCGACCTCGGGCCATTTGACCTGCGAGATCAGCCCTTCGCCGCCGATCACGCTCCAGCACTCCTCGGCAAGGTGCGGCATCATGGGCGAAAACAGCGGCACAAGGATGGCGGCGGCTTCGCGCACCGCAAAGGCAAAGTCCGGTGTGACCGGCGCCTTCGCGGCCGCCAGCGCATCGCCGAGCGCGTTGGCGAATTCCCGGATATGGGCCAGGCAGACATTGAAATGCAGCCGCTCGATGCCGTTCGACACCTTGTCGAGCGTGCCATGCGCGATCTTGCGGATGGCCAGCGCCTCCGGCCCGAACGAATCGGGCTTGGTGGCGGGTGCGGACTTCGCCAGCACGGCGGCGTCGTTCACCAGCCGCCACAGCTTTTGCACGAAGCGCGACGACCCCTGCACGCGCTCCTCGGTCCAGATCACATCGCGATCCGGCGGAGAGTCCGACAGCATGAACCAGCGCGCGGTGTCGGCGCCATAGGTTGCAATGATATCGTCGGGGTCCACCGTGTTGCGCTTGGACTTCGACATCTTCTCGATGGAGCCGATCTCGATCGGCTCGCCGGTGGCAATCAGCCTGGCGCTGCGCGCTTCGCCGACGACATCGATCTTGATTTCGGCCGGCGCCGCGAACGTGCCGTCGGCCTTCTTGTAGGTCTCGTGAACCACCATGCCCTGCGTGAACAGGCCCTTGAACGGTTCGTCGAGGCCGGCATGTCCGGTCTTTTTCATCGCGCGGGTGAAGAAGCGCGAATAGAGCAGGTGCAGAATCGCGTGCTCGACGCCGCCGATATACTGATCGACCGGCAGCCAGGTATCGACCATCGCGCGGTCGGTCGGCTGATCGGTCAGCCACGGATCGGTGAAGCGCGCGAAGTACCACGACGAATCGACGAACGTATCCATCGTGTCGGTTTCGCGCCGCGCCTTGGCGCCGCATTGCGGGCAATTGACGTGCTTCCATGTCGGATGGCGGTCGAGCGGATTGCCGGGACGATCGAACTCGATGTCGTCCGGCAATTGCACCGGCAGATCCTTGATCGGCACGGGAACGACGCCGCAGACCTCGCAATGGATGATGGGGATCGGGCATCCCCAGTAGCGCTGGCGCGAGATACCCCAGTCGCGCAGGCGATAATTGATCTGGCGCTGCGCGATGGGACGATTGCCGCGATTATCCTTCTCAAGCCGCTTCGACACTTCCTCTTTTGCTTCGGCAATGCTCATGCCGTCGAGAAAGCGCGAATTGATCATGCGGCCGTCGCCGTCAAAGGCCGTGTCGGTGATCACGAAGGTTTTCGGATCGACATCCGGCGGGCAGACGACGGGCGTATTGCCGAGATCGTATTTGTTGACGAAGTCGAGGTCGCGCTGGTCGTGCGCCGGGCAGCCGAAGATCGCGCCGGTGCCGTAATCCATCAGCACGAAATTCGCCACGTAAACCGGCAGCATCCATGACGGATCGAACGGATGCGCGGCGCGAATGCCGGTGTCGAAGCCCATCTTTTCGGCGGTGTCGATCGCAGCCTGCGAGGTGCCGATATGGTGGCACTCTTCGATGAAGGCTTTGAGCTTCGGATTCTTCTTCGCAGCCGCAGTGGCGAGCGGGTGATCCGGCGACAGCGCCATGAACTTCGCGCCGAACAGCGTGTCCGGCCGCGTCGTGAAGATCTCCAGCTCGTTCTCGGCGTTTGGTGCCGTTTTCGGATCGAGCATGAAGCGAACCAGCAGACCTTCCGATTTGCCGATCCAGTTGCGCTGCATGATGCGCACTTTCTCGGGCCAGCGGTCGAGCGTGTCGAGCGCCGCGAGCAGATCCTCGGCATAGTCGGAGATCTTGAAGAACCACTGCGTCAGCTCGCGCTGCTCGACGACTGCGCCGGAGCGCCAGCCGCGTCCGTCGATCACCTGCTCGTTGGCGAGCACGGTCATGTCGACGGGGTCCCAGTTCACTTTCGATTGCTTGCGCTCGACCAGCCCTTCTTTCAGGAAGTCGATGAACATGCGCTGCTGATGCTTGTAGTAAGTCGGATCGCAGGTCGCGAACTCGCGCGCCCAGTCGAGAGAGAGCCCCATCGACTGGAGCTGCTTCTTCATCGTGGCGATGTTCTCGTAGGTCCACGCCTTGGGATGGACCTTGTTGGCCATCGCCGCGTTTTCCGCCGGCATGCCGAATGCGTCCCATCCCATCGGATGCAGCACGTTGAAGCCCTTGGCGCGGCGATAGCGCGCGACGACGTCGCCCATCGTGTAGTTGCGGACGTGGCCCATATGGATGCGCCCCGACGGATAGGGGAACATCTCGAGCACGTAGTATTTGGGGCCCGGCGTGTCGTTCTTGGTGGCAAAGACGCCGCGCTCATCCCAAACGCGCTGCCAGCGCGGCTCGGTGTCACGGGCGTTATAGCGTTCGGTGGTCATTTCAGCTGCAAGCTTCTGGAATCAAAGCATTTTCCGGAGCAGGCAGAAGCCGTTTTCCATGGAAAATGCGACAAACAAGACGCCCCGGCGCCTTCCGTCTCAACCGAACGGAATGCGCTGTGGCCGCCAAATCGGCGCCGAATAGGCCATGAAGCTGGCGGTGGGTCAACGCGCTTGAAGAGGCCGTTGTCCGGCCTCGCGCGAGGGGTCTCAGCTGCTGAAGACGATCTCATCGCTGCTGGCGGGAACCGGCTCGAGCGGGCCATGGGCCACGACCTGGTTGCGGCCGCGCCGCTTGGCGGCATAGAGCCCGGCGTCGGCGGCATTGATCAGCCGCGCCGGCCGTTGACCGGCTTCCGGCGTCACGGTGGTCGCACCGATACTCACGGTGACGACGCCGACATCGGTCACCAGATGCGGGATCCGAAGCTGCTGCACGAGCAGACAGATGCGTTCGCCGACGGCCGTCACGTCGTCGCTTGCTGTGCCAGGCAGAAGCACAAGAAATTCCTCGCCGCCGTAGCGGGCCGCAAAGCCTCCGGTGTCCGCGGCAACGCGGGCGAGCAGATCGCCGATGCGGCGCAGGCAGACGTCACCTTCGGGGTGACCGTAGCGGTCGTTGTATTGTTTGAAATGATCGACGTCGATCATCAGCGCACCGAGCGGGCGCTGCGTTTCCAGCGCGTGCAGCCATTCGACATCGAGCCTGTTATCGAAACCGTGACGGTTGGCGAGGCCGGAGACGGCATCGACCGAGGCCAGAACGGTCAGGCGCGTATTGGCCGCCACCATTTCGCGTTCGCGATCCGAGAGTTTCGACGCCATGCCATTGAAGGCATTGGTCAGCGGTTCGAATTCCGCCGGCAGTCCGTCTCGCCGGACACGTGTGGTGAGATCGCCGCGGCCAAACTTCATCGCGGCGCTGGTCAAGATGCGCAACGGCCGGATAATCAGCATTTCACTGGCGAACCACGAGCCGAGCAATCCGACAAGCGTCAGCAGCACGAACTGGACATAAGCATTGCGGACGTCGCGATCGATGCGTCCGAGAACCGCCGCCTTGTCGACGGCGACGACGAAGCGGGCGCTGGTCTGCGGAACGCGCACCAGCGATACGAATTTCGGATTGCCGTCGAATTTCGCGGATTCCACGGTCGCACGCTCTTCGCTCAAGGCCAGGCGCAGCGGAAATCCCTCGGGCGGCTTTTTGCCGATCCAGCTCTCGATCCCGGTGCCGGCCGCGATCACGGTGCCCGAGCCATCAATCAGGAAGGCATTCGTTCCAAATCGCGCGTTGGATTCGATAATGACGCGGTCGATCCAGTTGATGTCGATCGAGGTGATGATAACGGCTTCGACCTTCTCGTCGATGGCAGACGTCGGAATCGCGCCGATCAGGTTGGCGGTGTTGCGTGCGCGCAGCGCGACATAGTCGCTGAGCGTAAACTGACCCGTCAGCAACGCCTGATGAAAGTAAGGGCGGTCGGTGACATCGAGGCCGACAAGACCCGGCAATGTCGAGCACAGCACGCGACCGGATTTGGCGGCGACGGAAATCGCGCCCGGTCCCTCCGGCTTGATGCGAGCGGCAGCCGGCAGAAAGTCGCAGCCATTGCCGAGACGCGCCGAAGCGACATAAAGCTCGGCCATCGCCTTGAGCGACATCTCAAAGTCGCTGATGACGTTTTTATGGGCGTAGGCGCCGCGGCGCGCCAATTCGCCCATGTCGGTGAGGGCGGTGTGAATCTGCTGGGAACGGCTGTCTTCCAGCGTCCAGACGCGATGCAGCATCAGCGGCACGGCGAGGATCATGACCAGCAGCGTAATACGCGCGCGAACGCCGAATACGGCGCTGAATCTTGTCTTCAGGTCACGTGCGGGTGATGTGTTCGGCGAAGTCATCTTCGTTCCCTGCCCGCGGGAAACTTAGGTCAAATTTTTCAAGGACCCTTCCGCCGAATGCATAAAATTTGAATCATGCGGAGGAATTTCGGTATTCTGAATGCAAAGGATCGAACAGTGACGGATCATTTACCATCGCAGACGGCGTCAACGGCCGAACGGCTCGCCGCCGTTGAGGAAGCGGTAACCAAGGCGTGTCGCGCGGCGCGGCGTGACCGCGGTTCCGTCAGGCTGATTGCCGTGTCGAAAACATTTGCGGCCGACGACATCCGCCCGGTGCTTGCGGCCGGTCAGCGCCTGTTTGGCGAGAACCGCGTGCAGGAAGCGCAGGCCAAGTGGCCGGCGCTGAAGGAAGAGACGCCGGATATCGAACTGCATCTGATCGGGCCGTTGCAATCCAACAAGGCGAAGGAAGCCGTGGCTCTGTTCGACGCCATTCATTCGGTCGATCGCGCCAGCCTGTGCGAGGCGCTGGCGAAGGAAATCGCGCGGCAGAAACGCGCGCCTTTGCTGTTCGTGCAGATCAATACGGGCGAAGAGGCGCAAAAGGCCGGTGTGGCGCCGCAAGACGCCGATGCCTTCATCGCGGCATGTCGCGACACCTATGGCCTGACGATATCCGGCCTGATGTGCATTCCGCCGGTCGAGGAAGGTCCGTCGCCGCATTTTGCACTGACCGCCAAAATCGCTGCGCGCAACGGGCTCAAACTGTTGTCGATGGGCATGAGCGCGGATTTCGAAGAAGCGATCATGCTCGGCGCGACGCATGTACGCGTGGGTTCGGCGATTTTCGGCGGGCGCTCTGTTACCTCTCCCTGAAAGGGAGAGGTCGCCCGCCGAAGCGTCGCGCCGGCGGGCGGGTGAGGGTCATTCCTGCAGGTAAACTGGCGCAGGGATTTGTGGTCTCGCATGCGGTCACGGTCCGCGAAGATCGTGACCCCCACCCCAACCCTCCCCCTTGTAGGGGGAGGGAGCTACCCCACCACAATCCTCGTTCGCGTTGTCAGTTGCGCCAGTAGCCGCAACATGTCGTTGCGCTTCAATCCGACGCAACCTGCGGTCGGGCCGAAATTGTCGCGCGCGAGGTGAATGAACACGGCGCTGCCGCGGCCTGCAATGCGCGGGCGGGTGTTGTGGTCGATCTCCACGATGTAATCGTAAAGGTGATCCGCGCGCATCAGCCGGTCGCCGACTGCGTCGGGCGCGACACGAATGCTGCGATTGTAGCGGCGGTCGGCGGGATCCTCGCACCAGGCGTCAGTCGGCGCGATCGCGCGCACCGGCAAGGATGTGCGCGGACGCGCAGTGCGGTCGCGCCGCCACCACAGACGCTTGGGGTGAAAAATTCCGCGCGGGGTTGCGCCGTCGCCCTCGTGTTTGTTGGTGAGGATGCCGCCGCGGCCCAGGGTGACGGGAATCACCTGGGCGCCGACGAGCATGACGCCCTGGCTCCTGCGGCCGGGAGTGGCGCGGACACGAATCAAGGGGCGTTCACAACCCTTTGATAATGAAAGATATTTTGACCGATTTCGGGCCGTTTGGCTTGCGCTTTCGCCCCGTCATGCTCTATTTCGCGCTCCAGCTGCTGCCTTGCGTGGCAGAATGCTTGGCCCGCAGGATGTGACGCAATGCCCAATGCCCGCAAAATTCTGGTTGTGGACGACGACGCCGATCTGCGCGACGCGCTGATGGAGCAATTGTCGCTGCATGAGGAGTTCGTCGCCAGCGCCGCCGATACCGGCGCCAAGGGCATCGCCTCGGCGCGCGCCGATTCGCCGGACCTCATCATCATGGATGTCGGGCTGCCCGACACCGACGGGCGCGAAGCGGTTCGCAGCCTGCGCAAGGGCGGCTTCAAGGCGCCGATCATCATGCTCACCGGCCACGATACCGATTCGGATACGATCCTCGGGCTCGAAGTCGGGCGCCAACGATTACATCACCAAGCCGTTCCGTTTTGCCGTGCTGCTGGCGCGTATCCGCGCCCAGTTGCGCCAGCACGAAGCGAGCGAGGACGCGGTCTTCACGGTCGGCCCCTACAGCTTCCGGCCCGGCTCCAAGATGCTCGCCGGCGCCAACGCCAAGAAGGTTCGCCTGACCGAGAAGGAAACCGCGATCCTGCGCTTCCTTTATCGTGCCGGTCAGCAGCCGGTGTCGCGCGAGACGCTGCTGCAGGAGGTGTGGGGCTACAATTCAGGCGTCACCACTCACACGCTCGAAACCCATATCTATCGCCTGCGCCAGAAAATCGAGAAGGATGCGGCCACGCCTGCTATTCTCGTCACCGAGGCCGGCGGCTACAAATTGGTGCCGTGATTCCCGGTGGTGACCGATTCGCCATCTCCGCTGCCCGCAACAATGGTCGCTGATGTCGATCGATGACGATCTCTATCTTTTGCAGAGTGTCGCGTCGCTGGCGCCGCTCGGGAATTCCGCATTGCGCGTGCTCGCCATCGGCGCAGAGATGCGCAACGTCGCGCATGACAAGGCGCTGTTCGTCGCGGGCGAGGCGGCGGATGCGGCCTTTGTCGTTCAGAGCGGCACTTTCATCGTCAGGCCCGAGGGCAGCGAGGAGTTTGTCGCGGGGCCCGGCACGCTGTTCGGTCTGAACGCGCTGCTGGTCGAAACACCGCGGCCTGCGACCGTCATTGCGCTGCAGGATTCCGTCGTGATGCGGATCTCGCGCAATCTGTTTCAGAAGGTGCTTGAGAGCCATCCCGAAGCGGCGGTCGGTCTGCGTGACGATCTCGCCGCGCGTTCGACCGATATTGCCCGCGACATCATCGCGGTGCGGCGCAAGCTGAGCTGAGGTTCAGACCTCGAGGCTCATCGTCACAGGTACATGATCCGACGGCCGCTCCCAGTCGCGCGCGACACGTGTGATGCGGAAGTCCGACACGCGATCGCCGAGTGCTGGCGAGACCCAGATGTGATCGAGCCTGCGGCCGCGGTTGGAGGCTTTCCAGTCAGCGGCGCGATAACTCCACCACGTATAGATCTTCTCCGACATCGGGATGCGCGCGCGCGCGACGTCGATCCAGTTGCCGTGCGCCTGCAGCGCCAGCAGCTTCTCGCATTCGATCGGCGTATGCGACACGACATCCAGCAGTTGCTTGTGCGACCACACATCGTGTTCGTGCGGGGCGACATTGAGATCGCCGACGAGAATGTGGCGGGCATCTTTTTGCGGATGCAATTCGGAAAAGCCCTTCATCTCGTCGAGAAAGGCGAGCTTGTGCGCGAACTTCTCGTTGAGCGCGGGGTCGGGAATATCGCCGCCGGCGGGCACGTAGAAATTATGCAGCGTCACGGGATCCTTGAGCCCGGCCTTCTCGCCGAGCGCCACGCTGATATGGCGGCAATCGGCCTTCTTGCAGAACTCGCGCGTCAGCGTCGAATCGAGCGGCAGCCGCGAGAGAATGGCGACGCCGTGATAGCCCTTCTGTCCGCTGATGGCGGCATGTTCGTAGCCCAGCCTTTTGAAGCGCTTCATCGGGAAAGCGTCGTCGGGACATTTCGTTTCCTGCAGACACAGCACGTCGGGCCGCGTCGCCTTGATGAACTTGGCGACGAGATCGATGCGCAGGCGCACCGAATTGATGTTCCAGGTCGTGACCGTGAGTTTCATGAAGCTGCAGGCGGCCGGAGCAGGGAGGAGCGGCGGACGACATCCGCTCGCTCGTTCCTATAGCGTTTTCAAGCGAAGTGGAAACCGGTTCGCGTTAAGAAAACGCGTCAAAACAAAAAGCTGGAGCCCGGCTTTGTTTTCATCAAAGCCGGAAAGGCTCCAGCCGCTATTTGCGGGCTGCTCAATTGCCGGTGGTATTCGGGCGTTCGTAACGCGTGTAGTCGATCTTGAACATGCCGGGATCGACGCGCTTGGCGGTATCGAGATTATGCACCGCGACGGTCGTGTCGTAGCCCTGCGGATCGGTGACGGTCCATTGCTTGAGCTGGAAATCTCGCGCGCCGACCATCAGGATCAGGCGGCTGGTGCCGATCACAGCCTGCTTTTCCTCGATCGTCACCGAGATGAACGTGTCGTCGGTGGTGATCTTGACGATATTTGTATCGCGCAACAGGTCGATGCGATCCGACAAAAGATAGCGCAGCGGCGTTTGCGACAGCGGGAACACGTCCTGCGTCGCAAGCTTGGTGTCGCGCACGATCACCGAGGAGCCGTCGGCAACGATGGCGATGCGGCTCGGCGGATCGTATTCGAAGCGCACCTTGCCGGGCTTCTGGATGAAGAACTCGCCGGTGGTGCGGCTGCCATCCGGGCCGACCTGGACAAAATTTCCGGTCAGCGTCTGCAGCGACGACAGATAGGTGGAGACCTTCGCGGCGGCGGCGCGCTGCTCGGGCGTAAAGCTGCCGGTGCTCGCATCGATGCGAAGGTTGCGATCCGGCGGCGGAATGATGGACGGGATCGGGCTGATGGTCGCTGTCGGCGGCACCATCGGCATGGCCTGCGCCGGACGCGGCGCGGCCGGGGCGCCGGCGATGGAGCCGGGCGGACGAATCACCTCGCTGTCGCGATTCTTCGGCGCGGGGCGCGGCAGCGGTACGTTTTCGCTCGGCTTCTCGGTGGTGCTGCTCGGCCCGAAAATGTTGAACTGCGCGGACGCGCCCGACATCATCCCGAGGCAAAGTACGACCGACGCCGAAACGCGCCAGCCGAATTTGCGAATGCTGCCGATCTCAACCAATGGGTCGTCCTTCAAGTCGCGCGGTGCGCCCGATTTCTATGTGGCCCACCTTCTACCAATATCCAAGGGCCAAGATTGAGGCATCTGCGCGGTTTTGGAGCCTTGGGAAGCACTTTCCGGCAAGATTTCGTGAGGCCCCCGTGACCGGGTGTGCCTCTAGAATCGGCCTACATCTTCCTCGTCGACCAGGATTTCGCGTTTTCCGGCGTGGTTGGACTGGCCGACAATGCCTTCGAGTTCCATGCGCTCCATGATCGAGGCGGCGCGGTTGTAGCCGATCTGCAGGCGGCGCTGGATGTAGCTCGTCGATGCCTTGCGGTCGCGTTTGACGATGGCGACGGCCTGATGGAACAGGTCGCCCTGGCCATCGGCGCCCATGCTGGTGCCGTCGAACACCGCGCCGTCTTCGCCCGCTTCTTCCTCGGCGGTGACGGCTTCGAGATATTGCGGCGTGCCCTGCGCCTTGAGATGGCGCACGACCTTCTCGACTTCCTCGTCCGACACGAACGGGCCGTGCACGCGGCTGATGCGGCCGCCGCCCGCCATGTGGAGCATGTCGCCCTGGCCGAGCAGCTGCTCGGCGCCTTGCTCACCCAGAATGGTGCGGCTGTCGATCTTCGAGGTCACCTGGAAGGAAATACGGGTCGGGAAGTTCGCCTTGATGGTGCCGGTGATGACGTCGACCGACGGCCGCTGCGTCGCCAGAATGACATGCAATCCGGCGGCGCGCGCCATCTGCGCGAGGCGCTGCACCGTGCCTTCGATGTCCTTGCCCGCGACCATCATCAGATCGGCCATTTCGTCGACGATGACGACGATGAAGGGCAGCGGCTCGAGCTCGAGCTCTTCTTCCTCGTAGATCGCCTTGCCGGTGTCCTTGTCGAAGCCGGTATGCACCGTGCGCGTCAGCTTCTCGCCCTTTGCCTTGGCCTCTGCGAGACGCGCATTGTAGCCGGCGATGTTGCGCACGCCGAGCTTGGACATTTTCTTGTAGCGCTCTTCCATCTCGCGCACGGCCCATTTCAGCGCGACGACGGCCTTCTTCGGGTCGGTGACGACGGGCGTCAGGAGATGCGGGATGCCGTCATAGACGGAGAGTTCGAGCATCTTCGGATCGACCATGATCAGGCGGCACTGGCTCGGCGGCAGCCGGTACACCAGCGACAGGATCATCGTGTTGATCGCAACCGATTTACCCGAGCCGGTGGTGCCGGCGATCAGGAGATGCGGCATGCGCGCCAGATCGGCGATCACCGGTTCGCCGCCGATGGTCTTGCCGAGGCAGAGCGGCAACAGCGCGACCGAGTCGTTGTATTCCTTCGCCGCCAGCAATTCGCGCAAGTAAACCTTTCTCGCGAAATTCGTTGGGCAGTTCGATGCCGATGGCGTTGCGGCCGGCAACGACGGCGACGCGCGCGGCGGTCGCGCTCATCGAGCGGGCGATGTCGTCGGCCAGGCCGATGACGCGCGACGATTTGATGCCGGGCGCGGGCTCCAGTTCGTAGAGCGTGACGACGGGGCCGGGATGCGCATTGACGATCTCGCCGCGCACGCCGAAATCCTGCAGTACGCCTTCGAGCAATTTGGCGTTCTGCTCGATGACGTCCGGACTTGGCGCGTGGCGTTCGGAGGCGCGCGGGCTGGCGAGAACCGAGAGCGGCGGCAATTCGAATTTCTCGCGGCCGCGTCCGGCGGGCTTCGCCTTGCGGGCGCGGGGCGCCGGTTCTTCGTCCTCTTCCTCTTCTTCTTCCTCGTCTTCTTCGTCCTCGTCCTCGCTCGCCGCCGGCGCCAGCGCGGGGCTGCGTCCGTCGAGGCGCGGTTCGAGACGCTCGCGGCGCGCGGACACGACGCGGGCGTCGCGCTGTCGCGTGAACAAGCCAAACAAGGCCGCAAAAAGCCGCGTCAGCCAGGCCTTGATGCTCAGCGCCTGATGTCCGAGCCAGCCCAGCGTCACGGCGAAGAAACGGCGCTCGTTCTCGTCGCCATCGTCCTCGGCCTCTTCGATCTCTTCCTCGCGGCGCTTGCTGCGGCGCGCGCGGCGCGGCTGCTCGCGTTCACGCGATCCGTAGCCGCTGGCGAAGACGAAGCAAATAACGGTCAGCGTCGCAAAGATCACGCCGAGCACGAGGCGCGAGAGGCCGCCGAGCGGTCCGAACAGGGCCGCGGGCAAACGCAGGAAAGCATCGCCGACCACGCCGCCGAGGCCCGTCGGCAGCGGCCAGGCGCCGCTGCGCGGCATGCAGCTCGCCAGCCCCGCGGCAAACGCGACCGTCAGCAGCCACATCGCAGCGCGCATGATTTCGCGATCGAACAGCCGGTGCGTCAGCAGCCGCCAGCCCCAGACGGCGACGCACAACACCAGCGCAATGGAGCCGAGGCCGAACAGTTGAATCAGGAGATCGGCGCCGGCCGCGCCGGTAAATCCGAGAATATTGCGCACCGTGCCGGACGTGGCGTGGCTCAGGGATGGGTCCTGCACGTTCCATGTCGCGAGTGCGGCGGCGCCCGCGCCTGCAAATGCGATCAGCGCGAGCCCCGCGACTTCGCGCAGCCGCTTGCCGAGCATCTCGCGGAGCTGCTCCGGCAGATGACCGATGATCGGAAGGCCTCGTTCGATCGCTGGCATGCTTGGCCCTAATCTTTACCCGTAATCCGCCACTGAGTGCGGCGTTAAGTGAGCACGCGGACAAGGCGGTGCAGCGCCTCGGCCGTCGTTTCTGAATCCTGCACCATCGCCACGCGCAGATAGCCTGCGCCCGGATTGGAACCATCGGCCTGCACGCGCGCGAGATAACTTCCCGGAATGACGCGCACGCCGCTCTCGCGCCACAGCTTCAACGTGATCTCGTCGTCGGCGCCGAGCGCGGAGACGTCGAGCCACAGAAAGAAGCCGCCCGCGGGGCGCTTGTAACCGAAACGATCGCCGATGATCTGGTCGGCGAGATCGAACTTGATGCGATAGAGACGGCGATTTTCCTCGACATGGACTTCGTCGTCATAGGCGGCGGCGCCGACATATTGCGCCGGCACCGGCACCTGGGGTGCGGCGACATTGCGCAATTCGTGGAACGCCGCGAGAAAGGATTTGTCGCCGGCGCAGAAGCCGACGCGCATGCCCGGCATGTTGGAGCGCTTGGACAGCGACTGGAACACGACGACGTTCGAAAAATCGGAGCCGGCGAATTCCAGCATCGAGGCGGGCGCTTCGCGCGTGTAGATTTCCGAATAGCACTCGTCGGAAAAAATCAGGAAGCCGAATTTGTCGGCGAGCGATTTGAGCTTCGCGAGATACGCTCCATCCGCCACCGCGCCTTGCGGATTGGCGGGCGAGGCAATGAAGAACGCCACCGTGCGGGCGAGCAGCGCATCGCTGAGCGCGGAGAGGTCTGGCAGGAATCCGGTCGCCGCTGTCGTCGGCAGATAAACGGCTTCGCATTCGGCCGCGGCGGCTGCCGCCGCATAGGCGGCATAGAACGGATTGGGCATCAGGATTGCGGGGCGTCCCGCGCGCGCGGCGACGTAGCGCTTCGCGGCGATGGCCCCAAGAAAAAGTCCTTCGCGGCTGCCGTTGAGAACCAGCAATTCGGTGTCGGGATCGACCGCGCGCGGCAGCTTGAAGCGCCGGCCGAGCCAGGCGGCAGCCGACTTGCGGAACGGCTCGATCCCCTTCGTCAGCGGATACTTGCCGAAATCGGCGATGTGCTTCTGCAGGATCGGCCCGACAAAGTCCGGAACGCCGTGCTGCGGCTCGCCCACGGTGAGGCTGATCGGGGTCTGTAACGGCTTGGAACTGCTCAATAAATCGTTCAGGCGGGCAAACGGTGAGCGCTCCGCCTCGCGGATGCGGCGCGGCTCGTCGATCGGGGCGGCGGACACGCCGGGCTGAGAGATCGCTTTGGACATCAACAGGATAACGCTCGTCGCTGCGGGGCCGGCTGCAGGCGGGGCCCCTCTCACCATAGGAGCGGCGAGGTTAAGGCGCGATTAACCATCGACCAAGCAGCGCATGATCCCGAAAAGTGGATACCGGTTTTGGGATCAGATCATGCGCAGAAAAGCGTGATCCCGAAAGCATGCCACCGGACTTGATCCGGTGGTGATCCGGTTTTACAAGGCCCCCCAAAAGAGAAGGGCTCCAGCTTGCGCTGGAGCCCTTCGACGGACGGGACCTTGCCGGGAATGGCCCCAACCGTTGTTCGTCAGACGAAGGCGGCGAGGTCAGGCCGCCCAAGCCCTTACATGTTGTAGGCGCGCTCGGTGTGCTCGGTGAGATCGAGACCTTCGCGTTCCTTTTCGACGGTGACGCGCAGGCCGACGATCACATCGACGATCTTGAACAGGATCGCCGAGCCGATGCCGGACAGAAGCAACGTCGTGCCGACGCCCCACAGTTGCGAGGTCATCTGCGCGGCGAAGTCGTAGTCGCGATCTTGCCGAGACGTAGTCGAACACGCCGGTGCCACCGAGAGCCGGGTTCACCAGGATGCCGGTGCCGAGAGCGCCGACGATGCCGCCGACGCAGTGGACGCCGAACACGTCAAGCGAGTCGTCGTAGCCGAGAGCGTTCTTGATCGCGGTGCAGAAGATCAGGCAGACGATGCCGACAACCAGACCGAGGACGATGGCGCCCATCGGGCCCGAGAAGCCCGCCGCCGGAGTGACGGCAACGAGACCAGCGATCGCACCCGACAGCGCGCCGAGCAGCGAGGGATGACCCTTGACCAGCCATTCGGCGAACATCCAGGACAACGCCGCCGCCGCAGTCGCGACGAAGGTGTTGATCATGGCGAGGCCGGCGGTGCCGGTGGCTTCGAGGTTCGATCCGGCGTTGAAGCCGAACCAACCCACCCAGAGGAGCGCCGCGCCGATCATGGTCATGGTCAGCGAGTGCGGAGCCATCAGGTCCTTGCCGTAGCCGGTGCGCTTGCCGAGGATGATCGCACCAACGAGACCGGCGATACCGGCGTTGATGTGCACCACGGTGCCGCCGGCGAAGTCGATCGCGCCCTTCTTGAACAGGAAGCCCGCATCGGCCATTGACGCCGTCGAGAGCTGCCTGCGCCGCCACCTTGCCAGCAGCAGTCGGCATCAGCGAGCGTCTTGGCTGCCGCCACGATCGCGTCCGGTCCGGCCCAGTACCAGACCATGTGCGCCATCGGGAAGTAGATGAAGGTCAGCCAGAGCGGGATGAACAGCGCGAAGGCCGAGAACTTCATGCGCTCGGCGAAGGCGCCGACGATCAGCGCGGGCGTGATCGCCGCGAACGTCATCTGGAAGCAGATGTAGATGAGTTCGGAGATCGGCGCACCGGCACTGAAGCTCACCGCTTGCGAGTCCGTGGTGACGCCCATCAGGAAGGCCTTGGAGAAGCCGCCGATGAAGTCGTTACCGCCGGTGAAGGCGAGGCTGTAGCCGTAGACGACCCAGATCAGGATCGCGATGCAGACGGTGTAGAACACCTGCGCCAGCACCGAGAGCATGTTCTTGGAACGAACGAGACCACCGTAGAACAGCGCGAGGCCGGGAATAGTCATGAGCAGAACCAGGACTGTCGAGGTCATCATCCAGGCGTTGTCGCCTTTGTTGACGACGGGCGCGGCCGCTTGCGCGAACGCCGGCGCCGACGCGAGAAGGCTGACAGCGAGCGCTGCAAACCCCGCGCGGGTTGAACTCTTGAACTTCATTTGAATGGCTCCGATTGACATGAGGAATGGCGCGGAAATCTTAGAGGGCCGCGGCGTCGGCCTCGCCGGTGCGAATGCGCACCGCGTGCTCGAGGCTGATGACGAAGATTTTGCCGTCGCCGATCTGGCCGGTCTTGGCCGCGCCGACGATGGTCTCGATGGTCTTGTCCACCTGGTTGGACGCAACCGCGACCTCGATCTTGATCTTGGGCAGGAAGCTGACGGCGTATTCGGCGCCGCGATAGATTTCCGTATGGCCTTTCTGTCGGCCGTATCCCTTCACCTCAGTCACAGTCAGTCCGTGCACGCCGATCGCTGTCAGCGCGTCGCGGACTTCTTCGAGTTTGAATGGCTTTATGATCGCCATGACGATTTTCATGAGAACAATCCCCGCATAAGCCCGGCTGGTACGAAGCCGGGCGGTTTCAGCCGAATGACCCCGCGCCAAAAGAAGGCAGACGCAGGCACCGCCGAGGAAGAGAGAATCAAATGCCGTGCCAGTCGCGCTGCGATCCCTAACGATTTATGAATCCAAGGGTTTTTGCCCTGTCCGCATGCAGCTGCCTTGAGGGGTGTGCGGAACCGCACAGCACCTAGCCATACATGCTTAAAAACTAGGCAGCGGCGAGTCAGCTGCGCAGGAGGCAGGCAGAGCATGTTCTGAACCACAACCCGAAGTTGCGGTTTAGCCCTCCGGCATCGAAAATCGATCGGCGGACATTGGGGCGGTGCTTCGGATATCCTGCGCCGGCTGACCGCAGTCCCACCTCAAAACATTTCAGCGGCGGCCGGGGGAGAGACGCATGCAGAAGACTTATCGAATCGTCGTCGCGGGTGTTCTGGCGGCGGTGTCGGCGGCCGCAATGGCGTCCCCGGCATTGGCGGACTGGCCGATGGACAAGACGATGACGATCGTCGTGCCGCGTCCGGCCGGGACCGGCGGCGACGTGCTGGCGCGCATTATCGCCGACGGCCTCATGAAGAAGTGGGGCAACACCATCGTCATCGAGAATCGCGCCGCCGATGGCGGCAATGCGGGACAGGATCACGTCGCGAAATCCGCGGCCGATGGCTACACCTGGATTCACACCTCGCCTGCGCCAGGCGCCAACAATCACCTCACGTCGAAAAAGAAGCTGCCGTACACGATGGCGGATTTCTCCGCCGCCACCCTCACCAACGAGACGGATATGGTCGTGGTGGTGCGTCCCGAACTCTCCGGCGAAAAGCATGAAAGAGCTGATCGCGCTCGCGCAGTCCAAATCAGGCGCGCTCAAATATGCGCATCCCGGCGACGGCACCTATTCGCACATGACAGGTCTGGCGCTTCAGGATCTCGCTGGCGTCAAGTTCGACATGGTGGCTTCGCGCGGTGCGGCGTTGCAGATGCAGGCTAATCTTGCTTCGGGTCAGATCGATGTCATCGTCGATCAGGCGCCGACCTACATCACGCTGATCAAGGAAGGCAAAGTGCGTCCGCTGGCGGTCGCCGGCGACAAGCGCTCCGCGCTGCTGCCGGACGTGCCGACATTGAAGGAGATCGGCATCAATTTCACCGCTGCGCCCTGGTACGGCATGCAGGGGCCGAAAGGCGTGCCGCAGAACATCCTTGCCGCATTCAGCAAGGCGATCGGCGAGGTGCTGAGCGATCCCGCCTACAAGGAGCGTCTCGACAAGGGCGGGCTGACGCCGCGCACGACGACGCCTGCGGAATTCGCCGCTCTGCTCGACGACGAAATCAAGAAGTGGAAGCCGGTCGTCGAGAAGTACAATATCCAGACCGATTGACCTGTCATGCCCGCAAAGGCGGGCATCCAGTACGCCGCAGCATCAATATAGATATCGAAGCGCTTGCGATTACTGGATCGTCCGCTGGAGCCTGTGCTCGGGCCGGCGAAGCCGGACCCGAGTGCGGACGATGACACTTGCATCTCAATCAACCAGCGCGAGCCGCATCCGCCGGTTGTGCCGGCCCTTGTTCTCGATCTTGAGAATACGGCAGGGCCGGCTCGCGCCGGTCGAAGAAAGATGCGTGCCGCCGCAGGCCTGTCGGTCGATGCCCGCAATTTCCACGACACGCACAAGGCCGTCGGGTTGTGCGGGCGGTGCCACCGATTTCGAGCGGAACATGCCGGGCGTCGCTTCCGCTTCGCCGCGCGGAATGTAGAGTGTGTTGATCGCCACGTCCTGACGCAGGATGTCGTTGATCGGCCCTTCGAGGGCGCGCAGGCGATCATTGTCGGCGTCGGGCAGATCGAAATCGATCCGCAAGGTGGCGTCGGCACTCAGCTGCGCGCCGGTCAGAAGGGCGCCGTCGAAGCCGGTGAAGACGACGCTGTTGGCGACATGGGCGAGCGTGTGCAATTCGCGCATCAATGTGCGAAACGGCACGTCGATTTTCAGAAGAACATCGTCACGGATTGAATCGGCATCGGTAAGTTCGAGCCACGCGCCTCGTTCATCGACCATGATCTGCGTGATCGGAACTTCCGCGCCGCTGGACGCGACGAGCGTTCCCTTGTCGGGCAATTGTCCGCCGCCGCCGGGAAAGAAGGGAAAGCGATCCACCAGCACGGCGCCCGGCCGCGCATCGATGACCTTCGCGGCGAGTTCGTGGACGTCGGGATGATCCTGGCAGAACAGGCGCATGGAATTAGGAACTATATGCGATCCGGTGCGTCGCACGAATCGGCTTAGCCGATCGTGAGGAGCCGCGAATCCGTCTCGGTGGATGAGGATAGTCATACTCACAGGGCTTATGGATTCGAGACGCGCGCTTGGCTGCGCTCCGGACCATGACGGCATGCTGCGATACGTCTACTGCAACGCTTCGCCGTGCTGGGTAATGTCGAGGCCTTCCAACTCCTGCTCGGGCTTCGACGCGCAGTGGCGTCAGGAACTCGACCAGCTTCAGCAGCACGAAGGTCGCGCCGACCGTCCACACCATCGTGACGGCGATGCCATAGAGCTGCGTGCCGACCTGGCCGGGATTGCCTTCCAGAAGACCTGCGGTGTCGCCGATCGCGGCGACGGCGAAGATGCCCGCGCAGAACGTGCCGAGCGTGCCGCCGACGCCGTGCACGCCGAACACATCGAGCGAGTCATCGTAACCGAGCCGTTGCTTGAGGCTGGTACAGGCATAGAAGCACACCGCACCGGCGGCGACGCCGATGATGATGCCGTGGCCGGGTGCGACAAAGCCCGAGGCCGGCGTGATGGTGCCGAGCCCCGCGACCGCGCCCGAGATCATGCCGAGAACAGAGGGTTTTCCGCGCGTGATCCATTCGCACAACGCCCAGGTCAGCGTGCCGGCGCAAGCCGCCAGATGCGTCGCGGTGATGGCCATGACCGCGCGCGGACTGGCCGCAAGCGCGGAGCCGCCGTTGAAGCCGAACCAGCCGACCCACAGAAGTCCTGTGCCGATCACGGCGAGCGACAGATCGAACGGAGAGAGATTGTCGGTGCCATAGCCGCGGCGCTTGCCCATCACCAGCGCGCAAACGAGACCGGCAAAACCCGCGCTCATATGGACGACAGTGCCGCCTGCGAAATCGAGAACGCCGGCCGTTGCCAGAAAGCCGCCGCCCCACACCCAATGCGCCAGCGGCACATAGACGACAAAGAACCAGCCGACCGAGAACAGCAGATAAGCCGAAAAACGCATGCGATCGGCGACCGCGCCCGCGACCAGCGCCACCGTGATGATGGCGAAAGTCATCTGGTAAAGCATGAACAGCACTTCGGGGATCGTCTTTGCCGACGGATGCACGCTGTCCATCGTCATGCCGCTCAGGAACATCCGGTCGAGCGTGCCGATCCAGGGGCCGTCGCCGACGAAGGCGAGGCTGTAACCGAACGCGACCCACAGAATGGAGATCAGCGCGACGGCCGAAAGGCTTTGCGCCATGGTGCCGAGCACGTTCTTCTTGCGCACCATGCCGCTATAAAACAGCGCCAGCCCCGGAATGGTCATCATCAACACGAATGCGGTCGCGACCATCATCCATGCGGTGTCTGCCGCGTTGATCGTTGAAGCTTGCGCGACAGCCGGCGTCGCGGCGCTTGCCAGGATCGATGCGCCAAACGCGCGGCTCAATGCCCCCGTCTTCATATTTTCCCCCGTGCAGTTTCTGTAGAGTTGTTGAAGTGAAAACTTTTGTTGTGCCTGTCTCCTCATGGTGAGGAGCCGCGGAACGGCGTCTCGAACCATGAGATCCGAAAAGTTCAGGCTCATCCTTCGAGACGCCGCTTCGCAGCTCCGTAGGATGAGGAATCGTTACAGCGCGTCGCTGTCGGTTTCGCCGGTGCGGATGCGCAGCGCGTGATCGATCGGGCAAACAAAAATCTTGCCATCGCCGATCTGTCCGGTGCGTGCCGCATTGGTGATCGCCTCGACCGCCTTGTCGGCGAGCGCGGTCGAAACCGCGATCTCCATGCGCAGCTTGGGCAGGAAGTTCACGACGTATTCGGCGCCGCGGTAGATCTCGGTATGGCCCTTCTGGCGGCCATAGCCCTTGACCTCGGTGACCGTCATGCCGTGAACGCCGATGGCGGTCAGGGCCTGCCGGACTTCGTCCAGTTTGAATGGCTTGATGATCGCGATGATCAGTTTCATGCAGGTCCCGTCATGCTGTGAGGAAAGGCCCTTTGGGGGCCGGAAAAGCTCGTGCGCCTATTATATGGACACAATGCCCACGAGCTAGGCCCAATCACAGCCTGCGATCTGATCTGTCCGCAAAAAACAGAGGCACAATGCCGCGCTCCGGCGGATCAGGTGCCTCGGCGGCGGCGCAACATTCCCTCTTGCGCCACGGAGGCCAGAAGGCGGCCGTCGCGGGAGAACATCAGCCCCCGGGCCAACCCCCGGCCGCCGCCCATGGTGGGGGAATCCTGATGAAACAGCACCCAGTCGTCGAGTTGCCCGTCGCGGTGAAACCACAGCGCATGATCGAGCGAGGCGGCAATGATGTCGGCGTCGAACACGCTGGCGCCGTGAGGGGCGAGCGCGGCATCGACCAGCGCCATGTCGGAGGCGTAGGCGAGCGCGAAGCGGTGGATCAGCGGATTGGCGGGCAGCTTGAACTTGAATCGGAACCAGACATCGATCGGCCCGTCATTGGCGCGGCCGAGAAACCGGTCGAGATTGGTGTGACGCAGTTCAACCGGCCGCTCGCGCTCGATGAAGCGCATCAGCGACGCGGGCAGCTTGTCGCCGAACTTGGCCTTGAGCGATTCGGGATCGTCGAGCGTTTCGGGTGCGGGGACCTGCGGCATCGGCATCTGGTGCGTGAAGCCGTCTTCCTCAGCCTGGAACGAGACGATGGTGGAATAGATCACCTGTCCGTTCTGCTGCGCGGTGACGCGGCGCGTCGAGAAGCTGTTGCCGTCGCGCAGCCGTTCGACGTCGTAAATGATCGGCTGGTCGATCTCGCCGCCGAGAATGAAATAGGCGTGCAACGAATGCGGCAGACGTCCCTCGACGGTGCGGCTCGCCGCGATCAGTGTCTGTGCGATGACCTGTCCGCCGAACACCCGGCGTCCGCCGATCTGCGGCGCAGGCGAGCGGAACCGGTTGTCGTCAAGACGCTCGAGATCGAACAGGGTGGCGGCGTTCGGAATGGCGGCAGCCATGCGGCGGCTCCGGCGAATATGACGTTAATCAATGTCCTTTCCAGCGCGCCGTGGTCCTTGAGTCAAGGTTTCCGCCGCCGGTTGTGCCTGATAGACTGCGGGCGAGAACCCATCACAGGACCATCATGCGCGAACCACTTCGCATCGTTATCGGCGGCGGCGCCTTTGTCGGGTTGACGCTTGCGCTCGCGCTGCGTCAGGCGCTGGGCGAAGGGTGCGAAGTCATCGTCGCCGACCCGGCGCTGGCGACCCGTCCGAGCCGCGATCCGCGGGCGTCGGCCATCATTGCCGGCTGCCGCCGCCTGTTCGATGCGCTCGGCGTGTGGGATCGCGTTGCCGGCGGCGCCCAGCCGATCACCGACATGGTCGTGACCAACTCGGCGCTGGAAGATGCGACGCGGCCGACCTTCCTCACTTTCGGCGGCGAGGTCGAACCGGGTTTGCCGTTCGCGCATATGGTGGAAAACCGCCATCTGATCGACGCGCTTTATGATCGTGCGCAGGCGGAGGGCGTCAGTCTGCGTCCGCTCGCCGTGACCGACTTTGTTTCGCGCAGCGACGGCATCACGGTGACATTCGCCGACGGCACGACCGAGGGCGCAAGTCTGCTCGTCGCCGCCGACGGCGCGAAGTCGGCATTGCGTCAGCGCGCCGGTATTGCCGTGCATGGCTGGGAGTTCGACCAGTCCGGCATTGTCGTCACCGTCGAGCATGAACGCGATCATGGCGGCCGCGCCGAAGAACATTTTCTGCCGGCGGGTCCGTTCGCGATCCTGCCGCTCACGGGCAAGCGTGCGTCGCTGGTGTGGACGGAGACGCGCAAGGATGCCGAGCGCATCGTCGCGCTTCCCGACGACGAATTTCACGCCGAGCTTGAGAAGCGCTTCGGTTTGCATCTGGGCGAAGTGCGCGCTGTGGGTCAGCGCCGCGCATTCCCGCTCGGATATTTTGTCGCGCGCTCGTTCATCGCGCCGCGTCTGGCGCTGGTCGGCGATGCCGCGCATGTCATTCATCCCATCGCCGGGCAGGGATTGAATCTCGGCCTGAAGGATGTCGCCGCACTCGCCGAAGTCATCGTCGATGCCGCGCGGCTCGGCCAGGATCCAGGCCAGGCCGATGTGCTGACGCGCTATCAGGTGTGGCGCCGCTTCGACACGATGGCGATGGGCGTTGCGACCAACGGATTGAACGTGCTGTTCTCGAACCGCTCGACACTGCTGCGCGGCATCCGCGACATCGGGCTCGGTCTTGTCGATCGCATCGCGCCGCTGAAAAGCGTGCTGATCCGGCAGGCCGCTGGATTGGGCGGCGAGGTGCCGCGGCTTCTGCGGGGCGAGGGATTATAGGCAGCAGGATTCTCTGCCGCCTTGTCTTGTTTGGATTGGCTCAATCCAGCTTGCGGGCTTCCTCGGGCAGCATGATCGGAATGCCGTCACGGATCGGATAGGCGAGCTTCGCTTTGCGCGACACCAGTTCCTGCTGCGCGGCGTCGAACTCCAGCGGTCCCTTGGTCACCGGGCACACCAGGATTTCAAGCAGCTTGGGATCGACGGCGGTTTGCGCAATCTCGGATGTCATGGTGTCTCCGTAAGGCCTTGGAAATTGGGGCCTAGTAGCTGCGGCCCTTGCTCATGATACACGCATTCTGCATGCTCGCGTGGAGTTCCAGATCCATCTCGACATATTTTGCGCCGTAGCGCGGACCGGGCTTGGCGTATTTCCGGAACACCAGCGCATTGCAGACTTCAGCCAGCTTGATGGGGTCCCTGATAATCGCCTCGCGGGCGGACTGCTTGGCCCTCTCCGACTTCGTCCCCTGAGCCTGCACAGGTCCGGCCAGCAAAGCGGTGATGACACTCGTCCATAAAACGGCGATTGCGAAATTGCGCATGGGGCGTCTCTCTGAAATAAATTCGTGAATCGACAAGGCGGGATGAATCGAAAAGGTGGCGGCTCTGGGGAAAGCCCTAGTAATCGCGGCCTTTGCTCAGGATGCACACATTGTGCATGCGCGCATGGAGCTCCTGGTCCATCAAGACCGTGCGGGGGCCGTAAAGCGTATTGGGCCGGCCATATTTGCGGAACACCGCTGCGTTACATAGCTCGGCCAGCCTGTTCGCATTGCTCGGGATGGCCTCGGCGCGCCGCGATCGTTGCGTTATGTCGTCTGGTGCCGGAACCGGCTCGACGCGGGCGGCGGGTCTCGCGGGCTTCGCTTCAGGAACGGGCTTCACTTCAGGAAGGAGTTTGACTTCGGGCGCCGGAATCGGCGTTTCGGTGCGCAGCGTGGCATGTCGCAAGCCGCGTATGTCGTTCGGATTGCCGTAGCCTTCGCCCTTGGTCTGGATGCAGTGACTATGCTCGCGCAAATGTGTGTCGGGATCCATCTCAAGGGCGGTGCCGGCCCATCGCGGTCCGGGCGCTCCGAATTTCCGGAACACCAGCACGTTGCAGACTTCCACCAGGTCTTTCGGATTTCTGATGGTCAGGTCGCGCAACATCGGCCGGTTCATGTCCGTCATCAGGCGCTGTGCGCTGGCGGGCTGGATCAGTCCGGCCATGATTGCGGCCGTCAATAAAACAAGCGCAGAAAAACCACGCATCATCGTCCCCTCTGGAAATCGCGACGTGATCAAACGGGGGCGAGATTAACCGGAAAGTTCCATCGGAGGCAATTACTGCAGCGAGGTGTCGCCGGGGGTTTTGCCTTTGGCCAGCTCCATTTCGGTCACCGTGACCAGGATCTCGGCCCGGCGGCGCAGGTCGGGGGCCTCGAGCAGGGCCTGCTTTTCGGCGGCGCCGAAGGGCGACATCATCGCCAGCGCATTGACCAGCGCTTCGTTGGGCGCATTCTCGATCCCCTTCCAGTCGGCCTGCAGATCATTGGCCTTCAGGAAGGCGGTCAGCGCCTTCAGCAGCGATCCGCGATCGACTTCGTCTTCGCCCTTGCGCGCCTCGAAGTCGTCGGCGAACGGCGCGAATGTGACCTGGCATTGCCGGAATGGCGTATCGACCGTCAATTCCTCGACGATACGAAAGCGCGCGATGCCGGTCAGTTCGATGAGATAGCGGCCGTCGCCGGATTCGGACAGCTGGGTGATGCGGCCGACACAGCCGACGCGAAACAATGTCGGCGGTTCGTCGTCGCCGCTATGGACGGCATCGGGCTGGATCATGCCGATGAGGCGTGCGCCACGCAGGCTCGCGTCGATCATGGCCAGATAGCGCGGCTCGAAAATATTGAGCGGCATCTGTCCGCGCGGCAGCAGCAGCGCGCCGGCCAGCGGAAACACCGGGATGATGTCGGGAAGATCGGCGGGTCCGCGATAGACGGCATTCATCGGCATTGCGACACCTTCACGATACGATCGCCCGGAGTGATCGCCGAAGACGAAGCTCTAGGAGAACAGGACCGACGACAACCGCTTGCGGCCATCGACGGTCGCTTCGTCGGTCGGTCCCCACGCCTCGAAGAACTGCACGAGTTGCTTGCGCGCACCGTCTTCATTCCACTTGCGATCACGCTTGACGATTTCGAGCAGATGGATTGCTGCATCGGTCCTGCGGTTCTGCGCGTTCAACGCCACCGCCAGATCGAAACGCGCCTGATGGTCTTTCGGATCCGCTTCGATCTTGCGTTCGAGTTCGGCGACCGGGCCGACCGACGTCGCCTGACGCGCGAGCTCGAGCGCGGCGCGGGCCGCGCTCACGCGCGGGATCGTTGCGTTTTGCTTCCGGGACGACGGCGAGCGTCTGCTCGGCCTGGTCGAACTGGTCCGCCTTGATGTAGGCGCGCGCCAGGCCCGAAATCGCGCCCAGATGCTCGGGTTCGAGCGTGAGGATCTGCGAGAAGATCTGCGCCGCCGATGTCGCATCGCCTTCCTTGAGCAGCGCCTCGGCGCCAAGCAGGGCGTTGTTGATGTCGTCTTCGCCGGGCGCCTGAACACCCTTCGTGATCTTGTCGATGAACGCCGTGACCTGGCTTTCCGGCAGCGCGCCCATGAAGCCGTCGGCCGGCTGGCCGTTGACGAAGGCGATCACGGCGGGAATCGATTGAATGCCCATCTGGCCGGGAATGGCCGGATGCTCGTCGATGTTCATCTTGACGAGCTTCACCTTGCCGCGCGCGCCGCGCACGACTTTCTCAAGAATGGGGGTGAGCTGCTTGCAGGGGCCGCACCACGGCGCCCAGAAGTCGATCAGCACCGGCTGATTGCGCGACTCCTCGATCACGTCCTTCATGAACGCCTGCGTCGTGGTCTCCTTGATGAGGCCATCGGCCGCCGGTGCAGCGGTCGCGTTTTCATTTTGCAGCATCTTGAAATCCCGACATGAGCGGACACGGAAGCGACACGGGCAGGATTGACGCCCCGCGTGCCCAATCTACCTCTTGGACGCTGAGATGGCCACTTCCGAGGTGATTTTCAATCGCCTGATAGGGCCAGAATGCGAGGCGAATGACCGCTGGAGACGAGATATTTCAGCAAATCCTCGCGGCGCAGCGCCGTGGTCATGGTGTTGGTCAGCGGGTGGACGTTGATAATGTCGTATTCCATCAGCGCGGCGTCGAGAATGACGGTCACCGCGCAGCCGGTGTCGTTGATGACCGCCAGGGGCGAGACCGAACCCGGCTCAACGCCGAGATAGGTCATCAGCCGGTCCGCCGACCCGAACGACAGCCGGCCCGAGCCGATGCGCTCCGGCAGCGATTTCAGGTCGATGACGGCCTCTGCCAGCGTGGTGACGAGAAACATCGTTTCCCTGCGGTCGCGCAGGAACAGGTTTTTGGTGTGGCCGCCGGGGACCTGTGCGTGCAGGTCCCGGGATTGTTCCACGGTAAAGAGAGCCGGGTGGCTGATGGTGGGATGGCTGATCTGAAGCGCGTCGAGCGCCGCGAACAGGCTCTCGGGGGTAGCAGGCATGGGCAATCCGGTGGAATCGACGTTATTCACCATGTTTCAGGAGCCTGCCGCGTAATCAAGCCGCATCCCGCCGCACATTATATGCGTGGTGTTGGTTGCATTGGCCGTCCGCTTTTGGCATAGGTTGCCCCGCCGTCGGCCGAGGCTGGTGGCGCCCGGGTACGATCCATCGTTTGTGGACTGTGCCCAACCCAAGGATGCGGGTGTAGCTCAGGGGTAGAGCACGACCTTGCCAAGGTCGGGGTCGAGGGTTCGAATCCCTTCGCCCGCTCCAATTTTCAACTTTCAGAATCCGGATCGCAGAACTGGCGTCACGGCACGAGGCCGCAAGGCGCTCGGCTGAGCGCCTGCGCCGCATTCGTGACTCCGCTATGCGGAGGCGGCGAGTGATTCGTCGCGGCACGCTGCAAATCAAACCTCGCATCACCGCGCATCACGTCGCGCGCGACCGATGCGCGAAAATTTTTTTCGGCGGTCTTGAGCGCGATGTTTTGACGTGGGCAGTTTCCCGCGCGGTGCAACCGCATCGCGTCGTTCGTTTCGCTCGGCATCGCAGTTGCGCGCGTCAATGCACGCGTTCTTCGATTCCCACACTGTGGGCCATGTTCGTCGCAACGATCATCGAAATTCATTCGCGCGAATATGCGCTGTGAATTGCGCGCACTCCACTTTTTCCCGAAACGAAAAACGCAGCGCAACGTGCCGGTATCCTTAGTGAGGCCTTAACAAATCAAATTCTATTTTCGCTTTCATATTCACGGTTCGAACTTTTTGAAAGCGGCTCATGAAAATTCAACGCAGCCTTTTTGTGTTTGGCGGATCCTTGTTCGTCGCCGTCATCGCGGCCACCGTCGTCGGCTTCGTCTCGGTCAACAAGGTTCGCATCGGCGGCGACATGTATGGCCGCATCCTGCAGAATCAGGATCTGGTTGCCGACATCATTCCTCCGGCTGCGTTCGTCATGGAAACGTATCTCGAGGCGACGCTCGCGCTCAATCGCGCCAAGCCGATCGAGGACTCGACCGAGCGGCTGATTGAGCTGCGCAAGATTTACGAGGAGCGCCGCGATTTCTGGAAAAATTCCGATCTCGACGAGACGCTGAAGAAAAAGCTGACAGTCGAGTCCGATCAGCACGTCGCGAAAATCTGGGATGCGATCGACAAGGAACTGTTCCCGAGTATCGTCGGCAACAACCCTTATGGCGCCTCCGATGCGCACGCGAAAATCTCCGGGTTGTATCTCGCGCATCGCCGCGTGATCGACGGGATCGTCACTGAAGCCAACAAGATGAGCAAGAGCGTGGAGGCGGACTCCGCGCAACAGGTCACGATCACGCTTGCGATCGTGACTGCAATGCTTGTGCTGCTGTTCGGCATCATCATTTCCGGCATCTGGATCATGCGTCGCCGTGTCGTCACTCCCATCGAGAAGATGACAAGCGCGATGAAGTCGCTGGCCGACGGCGAGCTGAATGTCGAGATTCCGCAATCCGGCCGCGACGATGAAGTCGGCCAGATGGCCATGGCGCTGCAGGTGTTCCGCGACGCCGCCCTTCAGAAAATCGAGCTGGAGGCTCAGGCCGAACAGCAGCGCAGCGAGACCGAGGCGTTGTCGCGCATGAGCGCGGAAGAGCAAGCCAAGGTTCACGCCGAGCGCGCACGCATTGCAGAAGACCAGAGCAGAGTTATGGCCTCGTTGGCCGAGGGGCTGAAAAATCTTTCTGACGGCAATCTATCGTTTCGGATGACCAAAAAATTTTCCGATACCTACGAGCAGATCAGGCTCGATTTCAACGATGCGCTTGAGCGGCTGAACGAGACCATTTCCCTTATTTCCGGCACGGCCTTTGAGGTGACGCGTGCCGCCGACGAGATTTCGGCGGGCAGTACCGAGTTGTCGAGCCGCGTCGAGAATCAGTCGCAGCGGCTTGAGCAGACGGCGTCGTCGATGGAAGAGATCGCGGTCAACGTCCGAAAGAATGCCGAGAGCGTCCAGCAGGCGGATCGGTTCGCCGGCAATACGCGGACCATCGCCGACGGCAGCGGCGAGATCGTCGCCAAGGCGATCAAGTCGATGTCCCTGATCGAGGACTCCTCCAACAAGATCACCGACATCATCGTGGTGATCGATGAAATCGCGCGGCAGACCAACCTTCTGGCGCTCAATGCCGCCGTGGAAGCGGCGCGCGCCGGCGACGCCGGTCGCGGATTCGCGGTGGTCGCCTCCGAAGTGCGCCATCTGGCGCAGCGCTCGTCGGAAGCTGCAAAGAACATCAAGCAGCTGATCGACACGAGCTCAAGCCAGGTCCGCGAGGGCGTGGCGCTGGTCAACAAGGCCGGCGATTCGCTGGCGCAGATCGTCAGTTCGATCAAGGAAGTCGCCAGCGTCGTCGCCGATATCTCGACATCGAGCAGCGAACAGACCTCCGCCATCGATCACGTCAACTTGGCGCTCGGCGAGCTCGACGAAATCACCCAGCAGAATGCGGCGCTGGTCGAGGAAAGCAGTGCTTCGGCCAAGGCGCTGGCGCAGCAGGCGCAGGACATGAGCCACCGGGTCGCCACCTTCCGGCTCGCCGAGGGCTCCGAGGTCGAGCGCGCGGCGTAACGTCTTTACCCTCTCGCCCGCGCGAGAGGTTCTACCCTCCCCCCGCGATAGCGGTGGGGAGGGGCGTGCGTCATAATCACGTTTTACAATCCCGCAGCCGTCGCCCCCCGCGTTCGCGGATCGGGGCCTCCTTCAGCTCCGCGCGGCGTCACCGCAATCGAATTCGCTGACGTTTGCGGCATCGGCTCCATGATGCTGTGGCCGCGCGCCTTCAGTTCGTCGATCACCTGCGGCGGAAATCCTTTGTCGATCCGCACTTCGTCCGGCATCCATTGATGATGCAGGCGGGGTGCGGCGACTGCGTCGGTGATATTCATGCCGCGGTCGATGACATTGACGATCACCTGCAGCACCGCCGTGATGATGCGGCTGCCGCCCGGCGAGCCGGTGACCAGCACGGCCTTGCCGTCTTTCGTCACGATGGTCGGCGACATTGACGACAGCGGTCGCTTGCCGGGTCCCGGCAGATTGGCTTCCGACTGAATGAGGCCGAAGGCGTTGGCCGCGCCCGCCACCGACGTGAAATCGTCCATCTCGTTGTTGAGCAGCACGCCGGTTCCCTCGGCGATCAGTCCCATGCCGTAATTGAGATTGAGCGTGTACGTGTTGGCGACCGCGTTGCCGTCGCGGTCGATCACCGAGAAATGCGTCGTGTTCGACCCTTCGCGCAGATCGGGCGCGGCGGCTGCGACCTCGCGGGCGGGAGACGCGCGCGCCATGTCGATGGTCCCCCGCAGCCGCGTCGCGTAGTCCTTTGACAGCAGTCGTTGCATCGGCATGTCGCCAAACGCAGGGTCGCCGAGATAGCGCGCGCGGTCGGCATAGGCGCGCTTCATGGCCTCGATCATGACATGCAGGTGATCGGCGGTGAATTCGCGCGTTGCGGGCGGTGCGCCTTCGAGAATATTGAGCATTTCCGCGAGCACCACGCCGCCGGATGACGGCAATGGCATCGAGATGATGTCGTGGCCGCGATAGCTGCCGCGCACCGGGGTGCGGATGACCGGCAGATAGGCTTTCAAATCCTCGACGGTCATGATGCCGCCGGCCTCGCGGATGGACGCGGCGATCTTCTCCGCAACAGGCCCTTCGTAGAAGCCGCGCACGCCCTGTGTCGCAATCGCTTTCAAAGTCTGCGCGAGATCGGTCTGCAGAAGCTTGTCGCCCTCGCGCAGCGCGCTGCCATCGCTTTTAAGAAAGATTTTTGCCGAGGACGGAAAGCGCGCAAACTTGTCGCGCGTGCCGGGCAGCGTGTCGGCGAGATCGTCGGCGATGGTGAAGCCGTCTTCGGCCAGTGTGATGGCGGGTGCGATCAGTTGCGGCAGCGTGAAGCGGCCGGAGCCGTAGCGCGCATGCGCCAGCGCAAGACCAGCCACGGTTCCGGGCACGCCGATGGCCGTGCCGATATCCCGCGATTTGCGGGTGTCGGGTTTGCCGTCGGCGGTGGCGAACATGTTGGGCGTCGCGGCGGCAGGGGCGGTCTCGCGATAGTCGATGGCGATTGATTCATTTCGTGCGGCGAGGTGGATCACCATAAAGCCGCCGCCGCCGAGATTGCCGGCACGGGGATAGGTCACGGCCATGGCAAAGCCGGTGGCGACCGCCGCATCCACGGCATTGCCGCCGCGCCGCAGAATGTCCGCCCCGATCGTGGCCGCGATCCGTTCCTGCGCCACGACAAGACCGTCCTTCGCAACCACCGGCTGTAATGTGCCGGGGGCCGGCGGAACATAGACGGCGCGATCCTGCGGCAAGCGCGGGGGATAAGCAGCTTGCCGTGGCCATCAGCAGGGCGGCTGCAAACGTGCGATTGAAGTGGCGCGTCATGGCGCGGCCCTCACATGAAAGTGTTGTTGTGCCGGTGACATACGAGGGTCACATCCCCGGAGACAATGGCGTTAAAATCCAGCATGCTCCTCGACGCCGCGCGCCGTAAAGGTCAAAGATGGCGTCGAAAATGGGTGTGATTCGCGTGTGACCGGAGCGATCCCATGGCCGACCAGGTGACAAACTCCACCGAAGAGAACGCCGCGCATGATTTGTTGCGTCAGGCGCAGGCCCTGCTCGCGCAGACGGCCAAGAAGGACGGCGTACCCGCTGACTTCATCGAGCGCCTGTTCGGGCATGTGATCTTCGAAGACCTCGCGCCATACGCGCCGCCGGACATCGCCGAGCTGGCGCGTGAAGCATGGTCCTTTGTGCGCGTCCGCAAGCCGGGTGTGCCCAAGATCAGGCTTGAGGATGCGCCGGGCGGCGCCAATGGAGCGCTCGCGGCCATCAGCGTTCTGGAAATCATCAACGACGACATGCCGTTTCTGGTCAACTCGGTGCTGTCGGAGCTGACGCGGCAGGGCACGATGGTGCGCCTCGTCGCCCATCCGGTGCTTGCGCTCGAACGCGGGTCCGACAACGCGCTCGCTGCCTATGGCCAGGCGGTCTCGCCCACAGCCAGGCGCGAAAGCCTGATGCACATTCATATCGACCGCATCGACAATCCGGTCCGCCGCACCGAGGTCGTGCAGGGGCTGGAGCAGATGCTGGCCGATGTCCGGCTCGCGGTCAGCGACTGGCGGCCGATGATGTCGCGCGTCAACGATGTGCTCGCCGACCTGAAGATCAACCCGCCGCCGCTGCCTGTCGATGAAGTGGCGGAGGCCGTGCAGTTTCTTGAATGGCTCGTCGGCAACAACTTCACGTTCCTTGGCGTGCGCGATTATGTGTTCTCCGACGCCGACGACACGCTGAAGCCGAATTACGACACGGGTCTGGGCCTGCTGCGCAACCGCGATGTCGAGGTGCTGCGGCGTGGCAACGATTTCGTCACCGTCACGCCGGAACTGCGCAAGTTCTTCCGCGCGCCGACGCCCTTGATCGTGACCAAGTCGGCGGCGCATTCGCGGGTGCATCGCCACACCTATATGGATTATATCGGCGTCAAGCGCTTCAATGAGCGCGGCGCGCTGATCGGCGAGTTCCGCATCGTCGGCCTGTTCACATCGACGGCCTATACCAGCAGCACCGCCTCGATCCCGTATCTGCGCCGCAAGGTCGCGCATGTCATCACGCGCGCGGGGTTCGATCCCAACGGCCATCTCGGCAAGGCGCTGGCGAATGTGCTGGAGAACTATCCGCGCGACGAACTGTTTCAGATCGACGAAGACACGCTCTATCGCTTCGCCATTGCGGTGCTGCAGCTCGACGGCCGGCCGCGCGTGCGCGTGCTCGCGCGCCGCGACGAGTTCGATCGTTTCGTCTCGGTAACGGTCTATGTCCCGCGCGACCGCTACGATTCCGACGCACGCGTGGCGATCGGTGACTATCTCGCAGGCGTCTACAAAGGGCATGTCAGTGCCTATTATCCGAACTTCCCGGAAGGGCCCAATGTCCGGGTGCTGTTCATTATCGGTCGGCGTGGCGCCGCCGGGCCTGATCCGGATCGCTCCGAACTTGAGCGCGCGGTCGAGGGCATCGTGCGCAGCTGGAGCGATGCCTTCGGCGACGCGTTGCACAGAAATTTCGAACCGGCGCGCGCGCGCGAATTGCAGGCGCGTTACCGCGAAGCCTACTCGGCAAGCTTTCGCGGCGCGTATACGCCGGAGATCGCCGTCCACGATCTGCGGGCGATGGAGAGCTCTCCGTCGTCATGCCGCGCAGCGCCGATTTTCAGGTGCTGCCCGATGGCGGCATCGGCCTGAAGATCTGGAGCTACAACCGCCCCATCGCGCTGACCGATCGCGTGCCGGTGCTTGAAAACATGGGCTTCCGCGTCGTCGACGAGCGGACTTACGAAATCGCCGCCGCGCGCGAGGGCGCCGCGATCTGGTTTCACGACATGGTGCTGGAGCGCGCCGAGGGCGGGGCCGTCGAACTTGGCGAACTCAAATCGCCGCTGGAAGCCACCTTCCTCGCAGTCATGGGCGGCATTGCCGAAAACGACGGCTACAACGCGCTGGTTCTCGGCGCGGGCCTGGGCTGGCGCGACGTGGCGCTGCTGCGCGCGATCTCGCGTTATCTGCGCCAGGTGCTTGTGCCGTTTTCGCAGGACTACATGTGGGCGACGTTGCGCCGGCATCCCGACATGGCGCGGCAGATCGTCGAATTGTTCTATGCGCGCTTCGATCCGCGCGAGGAGAAGGACCGCGACAAGCGTCTCGCCGATTGCGTGGCCGCGATCGAGACGGCGCTCGCCGGTGTGGACAGCCTCGACGAAGACAGAATCCTTCGTCGCTTCGTCAACGCGGTTCAGTCGGGCCTGCGCACCAATTATTTCCAGCTCACGGCCGCCGGCAAGCCGGCCGACGTCATCACTATCAAGTACGACAGCCGCAAGGTCGAAGGCTTGCCTGCGCCGCGCCCGCTGTATGAGATGTTCGTCTATTCGCCACGGGTCGAGGGCGTTCATCTGCGCTTCGGCAAGGTGGCGCGCGGCGGATTGCGCTGGTCGGACCGGCCGCAGGATTTCCGCACCGAGGTGCTCGGTCTGGTGAAGGCGCAGCAGGTCAAGAACGCAGTCATCGTGCCGGTCGGCGCCAAGGGCGGCTTCGTGCCGAAATGGCTGCCGAAGGGCGGCACGCGCGAGGCCGTGCAGGAAGAAGGCATTGCCGCCTACAAGCTGTTCGTGTCGTCGATGCTCGACATCACCGACAATGTGACGACGACGGGCATCGCCTACCCTAAAGACGTCGTGCGTCACGATGGCGACGATCCCTATCTCGTCGTCGCCGCCGACAAGGGCACCGCGACATTCTCCGATATCGCCAATGGCGTGTCGCGCGATCACGGCTTCTGGCTGGATGATGCGTTCGCCTCGGGCGGCTCGGCCGGTTACGACCACAAGAAGATGGCGATCACCGCGCGCGGCGCCTGGGAAAGCGTCAAGCGTCACTTCCGCGAAATGGATATCGATATCGGCGACACGCGAATTCACGGTGGTCGGCGTTGGCGACATGTCGGGCGACGTGTTCGGCAACGGCATGTTGCGCGAGAAGACGATCAAGCTCGTCGCCGCGTTCGATCATCGCGACATTTTCATCGATCCGAATCCCGGATCCGGCGGCGAGCTTTGCCGAGCGCAAGCGCCTGTTCGATCTGCCGCGTTCGAGCTGGCAGGATTACGACAAGCAGCTTATTTCCAAGGGCGGAGGCATCTTTCCGCGCAGCGCTCAAGCAGATCAAGTTGTCGGCCGAGGCGCGCAAGCGCGCTCGGCATTGAAGCAACGATGATCACGCCGCAGGATCTGATGCGCGCCATCCTCAAGGCGCCGGTGGATCTGTTGTTCTTCGGCGGCATTGGCACCTATGTGCGCGCCGCGAGTGAAAGCGACGCGGCGGCGGGCGACCGCGCCAACGATGCGATCCGCATCACCGGCGGCGATCTGCGCGCCAAGGTCGTCGGCGAGGGCGCCAATCTCGGCATGACGCAGTGGGTCGCATCGACGCCGCGCGCACCGGCGTGCGGCTCAATACCGACGCCATCGACAACTCCGCCGGCGTCAACACCTCCGACGTCGAGGTGAATATCAAGGTCGCTCTGGCTGAACCCGTCCGCTCGGGCAAGCTGACGATGCAGGGACGCAACGAACTGCTGACCTCGATGACCGAGGATGTCTCGGCACTCGTTTTGCGCACCAACTATCAGCAGACGCTGGCGCTGTCGCTGGCGCAGCGGCGCGGCATGGAGGATTTCGGCTTTCAGCAGCGGCTGATGCAGAATCTCGAACAGCGCAGCCTGCTCGACCGCACCGTGGAATACCTGCCCGACGACATGACGCTGGGCGAGCGCGCCAAACGCGCCGAGGCACTGACGCGGCCGGAGCTGTCGGTGCTGCTCGCCTATGCCAAGCTCACGCTCTATTCGGAGCTGCTGGATTCGCCGGTGCCGGACGATCCTTATCTCGGCCGCGAGATCGGGCGTTATTTCCCGCCTGCGCTCGCCGAGCGTTTCCCCGAGTCGCTGCAGAACCATCGCCTGCGCCGCGAGATCATCGCCACGCAACTGGCCAATTCGCTGATCAATCGCGGCGGGCCGTCGCTGATCGTGCGCATCGCCGATCAGACCGGCGCCACCTCGACGGCGATTGCGCAGGCCTTCGCCGCCGTGCGCGACAGCTATTCGATGACCGCCTTCAACACCGATATCGACGCGCTCGATAATAAAGTGGCGGGCGATGTGCAGCTTGACCTCTACCGCGCGGTGCAGGATCTGCTGCTGGATCGTCTCGTCTGGTTCCTGCGCAATGTCGATCTGACGCAGGGGCTCGCCGGCATCGTCGAGCATTATCGCGACGGCATCGCCGCGGTCGATGCCGCGCTCGGCAAGGTGTTGTCGAAAGAGATTTCCGACGCGCGCGAGGCACGCCAGCGCGAATTGCTCGCGGCGAAGGTGCCGGAGGAACTGGCCTGGCGCGTTGCCAGTCTGCCGGTTCTGACGTTTGCGCCGGATATCGTTCTGGTCGCGGCGCGCTCGAAACGCCCGGTGGCGGATGTCGCCGCGACCTACTTCGCGGTCAATTCGCATTTCCGCATCGCGCCCTTGATCGCGGCGGCGCGCGCCATTCCGGTCACCGATTATTTCGATCGTCTGGCGCTCGATCGTGCGCTCGATTCCATTGCGGACGCCGAGCGCAAGATCACCTCGACCATCGTCGCCGGCGGCAAGAGCGGCCCGGACGCGGTCGATGCCTGGGCCAAGGCGGGCGCCGCCAAGATCGGCCGCATCCGCGACGGTATCCACCAGATCGCGGCAACCGGCCTGACGCTGTCGAAACTCACCGTCGCCGCGAGCCTGCTCGGCGATCTCGCGGGGACTTGAATCATTGACTGACACGTCGTCCGCTGAGGCGCGCTATCCGTCGCGCGCCGCCGTCGCGAGCTGGGTCTTTTTCGACTGGGCGGCCCAGCCCTTCTTCACGCTGGTGACGACGTTCGTGTTCGGCCCGTACTTCGCCACGCGCCTTGCGGCCGATCCCGTTTCCGGTCAGGCGATGTGGGGGTTTGCGACCGCCTCCGCCGGGCTCGTCATCGCACTGGGCTCGCCGGTGTTAGGGGCCATCGCCGATGCCGGTGGCCGCCGCAAACCATGGATCGCGGTGTTCGGCGCGGTGCTCGTCATCGGTTGTTCGTTGCTGTGGTTCGCGCAGCCCGGCGTGGCGGGCGCGATCATGATCGCGCTTGTTGCCTTTGCGGTCGCCACCATCGCCGCGGAATTCGCCACCGTCTTCAACAATGCGATGATGCCGACGCTGGTGCCGCCGCGACAAAATCGGCCGCCTGTCGGGAACGGGCTGGGCGGTCGGTTATGCCGGCGGGCTTGTCAGCCTCGTCATCACGCTCGGCTTTCTCGCCGCCGATCAGAACACCGGACGCACGCTGCTCGGTTTTGCGCCGTTGTTCGGGCTCGATCCGGCAACTTTCGCAGGTGACCGAATCTCCGGGTCCGCTGTCGGCCCTGTGGTTCATCGTGTTCGTCACGCCGATGTTTCTTCTGACGCCCGATGTCGCGCCACGCCGGCCGATCCGCGAGGCCGTGCGCGTCGGGCTCTCCACACTGCGCACGACGCTGAAACAGCTGCCGCAGGAAAAATCTCTGCTGCGGTTCTTCCTCGCCAACATGATCTATGCCGACGGGCTGG
>CAVTOO010000003.1:0-142710 GCA_963736355.1 uncultured Alphaproteobacteria bacterium
GTGGCCTTGCGCACTTCCTTCGGAAGGCCGGCCATTTCGGCAATGCCGCCGGCATTGTCGGTGACCGGGCCGAAGGCGTCGAGCGCGACGACCATGCCGGCGAGCGCCAGCATCGTGGTGACCGCAATCGCGATGCCGAACAGGCCGGCGAGCGAGTACGTGACGAGGATGCCGGCGATGATGACGATGGCCGGCAGCGCCGTCGATTCCATCGAGATCGCGAGACCCTGGATCACGTTGGTGCCGTGACCCGTGACCGAGGCCTTGGCGATCGACTGCACCGGGCGATAGTCGGTGCCGGTGTAGTATTCGGTGATCCAGATGATCAGGCCGGTGACGGCGAGACCGACGATGCCGCACAGGAACAGCGACATGCCGGTGTAGCCGACCTTCGGCAGCGCGCCGAAGCCGATCAGCGCGTAGATCACGATGGCGAGGCCGCCGAGCGAGAGAACGCCGGTGGCGATCAGGCCCTTGTAGAGCGCGCCCATGATGGACTGGCTGGCGCCGAGCTTGACGAAGAACGTGCCGGCGATCGAGGTGAGGATGCAGATGCCGCCGATGGCGAGCGGCAGCGTCATCATCGGCATCAGCACGGGCGTGCCGGCGAAGAAGATCGCGGCGAGAACCATGGTGGCGACGGCAGTCACCGCATAGGTCTCGAACAGATCGGCGGCCATGCCGGCGCAATCGCCGACGTTGTCGCCGACGTTGTCGGCGATGGTGGCCGGGTTGCGCGGATCGTCTTCGGGAATGCCGGCTTCGACCTTGCCGACGAGATCGCCGCCGACGTCCGCACCCTTGGTGAAGATGCCGCCGCCGAGACGGGCGAAGATCGAGATCAGCGAGGCGCCGAAGCCGAGCGCCACGAGCGAGTCGACGACGACGCGATCATCGGGAGCAAGCCTGAGCGAGAACATGAGGAAGCCGAAGTAGACCGTGACGCCGAGCAGCGCGAGACCGGCGACCAGAAGGCCGGTGATCGCACCCGCCTTGAAGGCGAGTTCGAGGCCGCCTGCGAGCGAGGTCGTCGCCGCCTGCGCCGTGCGCACGTTGGCGCGCACCGAGACGTTCATGCCGATGAAGCCGGCCGCGCCCGAGAGCACCGCGCCGATCAGGAAGCCGACGGCGACCAGCTTGCCGAGGAAGATCCAGAGCAGCGCGAAGATGACGACGCCGACGATGGCGATGGTGTGATACTGGCGCTTGAGATAGGCCTGCGCGCCTTCGGCGACCGCGGCTGCGATCTCCTGCATGCGCGCGTTGCCCGCATCGGCCTTCAACACCGATACAGTCGCCCAAATGGCGTAGACGATGGAAAGCGCTCCGGCGAGCACGATCAACCACAAAGCTGTCATGGAACCTGCCTCAATCTGAATGGTCTAGGGAACTCGCGCACCGAATTCAGATGTCCCCCCGGCGCGCAGTTTTTTTGAAAGCATGACCCTGATCCGAAAACCGGAAACCACTTTTCGGGGGTCATGCAGAGAAGGCCATGCCGGGAGAATCCCCCGGTGGCCTCAAATCGCGGCGGACATTGCCAAAATCATCCCGGCGACGCAACGGCAGAGGAAGAATTATGGTTTGACGCGTTTTCTTGACGCGAACCGGTCCCCACTTCGCTTGAAAACGCTATGGCCAACGATGGACGGGCGTCAAACCTCGGATTTATGGGCAAAATTCGCCCATCCCTGCCCTCTCAAGCCGTCCTTGCAGCCGCCCGGCGACCTGAAACAGCCTGCCACCCCAACAACATGGCGGCGACGCCGATCAGCGGCAGGGCCACTTCATTGACGGCCGTCCAGCCGTAATTGGCCAGGAGCGTGCCTGAGGAAAACGAACCGATGGCCATCGAGCCGAACACCAGGAAGTCGTTGACCGCCTGCACCTTGTTGCGCTCGTTCGGTTTGTGACACTGGGTGACCAGCGCGGTGGCGCCGACAAAGGCGAAATTCCAGCCCACGCCGAGCAGGATCAGCGCCCCCCAGAAGTGCCACAGCGTGATGCCCGACCAGCCGGTGACGGCCGCCGCCGCCATGATGGCGAGCCCGAGCCCGATGATGCGGTAAACGCCATAGCGCGTGATCAGCGAGCCGGTGACAAAGCTCGGCGCGAACATCGCCACGACATGCCATTGCACGCCGAGCATCGCATCGGTGTGGGAATGGAAGCAGTCCACCATGGCCACCGGCGCGGAGGTCATCAGCATGTTCATCATCGAATAGCTGACGACACCGCACACCACCGCCACGATCAGGCGCGGCTGGCGGAAGATCTGCGCCAGCGGGCGGCCGTGATCGGTGGTGACCGTGACCTTCGGCGGAATCGGGATGCGCAGAAACATCAGCAGGATCGCCGCGACAATCGCGACGAGGGTCTGCGTCAGATAGCTCGCGGCAAACAGATATGGCGCCCCGAAATCCTTGGTGAGAATGACAAGCTGCGGGCCGAACAGCCCGGCCAGCACGCCGCCGCCCATCACCCATGAAATCGCAATCGGCTTGAAGGCATCGCTTGCGGTATCGGCGGCAGCGAAGCGATACGCCTGATGCGCCGAGGCATAGAGGCCGCCGCAGGCCGCACCGAGACACAACAGCGCCAGCGACGCCTTCCAGACCGCGAAGGCCATGACGATGCCCGCCAGTGCGCCAAACACCGTGCCGCCGATGAACGTCACCTGCCGGCCGAACCGGCGCGAGACGATGCCGACCGGCAACGTCCCGGCCCACATGCCGAGCACGAAACAACTGACGGGGAGCGTGGCGAGCGAGCGGTCGGCAAAGGTCGAGGCGACAATGCCGGTGGTCCCGACAATGACCGTGGTGTTGGCGCCGGCGAGCGCCTGCGCGAAACCGAGCACCACGGCGTTGCGCCGCGCGAGACGGTCGTCGATGTCGGTGATGGCCGCAACGCTGCTCATGAGATTTCTCGGAATTCTCTTGGAGTTTCTTGAAAGTCTCTTGGAATTCTCTGCCGGAAATTTCCTGCCGGGACTTACGAGGTTGCCCAAGGTGCGGGCAGCATCACACCGACTTGGCAGGATTTTCTCAGAAAATCGAGAGCGGAAGAACAATTTTCTTCCGTTTAAGCGCTCAACAATCAGAAATGACTATAAGACCGCCTGGCAAAGGTCATTTCCCGGCCCGTCGCATCGACAATGTGCGGCGGCTCATAGCCCTCCTGGAACAGGCCGATGACGCTGACGGACACGCCCGCGGCTGTTGCAGCGGCCCGAAACGCCTCCAGCTCCTCGCGCGGCACCGCACACAAAATCTCGTAATCGTCGCCGCCGGTCAGGCATGAGGCAAAATCGAAGCGGTTGTCGGCCAGCGGCCTGCGCCACGCTGTCCGACAACGGCACGCGCGACGCCTCGACGATCGCCGTGACCTGCGAGGCCGAGCAGAGTTTTCCGAGATCGCCGACAAGGCCATCGGAGACATCCATGGCCGCGCGGGCGTGCGTGCGCAGCACGCTCGCAAGCGCCATGCGCGGCTGCGGCACACGATAGCGGCCAATCGGTCCGGAGGTCGCCGCGACATTGCGCGGGCCATCGCCGCTGCCATCCTGCAGCAGGCGCAGACCGAGCGCGGCATCGCCGATGGTGCCGGTGACGACCACGGCATCGCCCGGCTGCGCGCCGAAGCGATGAACCATCTGACCCGGCGGCACGCGGCCCAACGCAGTGATCGAGATTGTCAGCGGGCCCGGCGTCTTCACCGTATCGCCGCCGAGCAGCGGACACTTGAACAGAACGGCATCCTCGCCAAGCGCGGTTGCGAACGGTGCGAGGAAATTTTCGTCGATCTCCGGCAGCGCCAGCGTCAGCACGAAGCCCGCCGGGATCGCACCCTTGGCGGCGAGGTCGGACAGGTTCACACGCAGCGCCTTGCGCGCGATGGTATCCGGCGGATCGTCCGGCAGGAAATGAATGCCTGAGACGATGGCATCGACGGTGATGACGATATCGTCGCGGCCGCCGGGAATCGCAGCCGCATCGTCGATCAGCCCGAACGCGCCGAGATCGGTCGCGATGGGCCGAAAGTAGCGCGCGATCAGGTCGTCTTCACCGGACGCCGCACTCATGCTCAACCACCTGATTTTTCGAACTCGCCGGCGCGATGCTGGCGCGCGATCTGGTCGAGCACGGCGTTGACCATGCCGGTCTCGTCGCGATCGACGAAGGCATTGGCGACATCGACATATTCGGCAATCACCACGCGGGCGGGCACATCGGTGCGCCGTTCCAGCTCATAGGCGCCCGCGCGCAGCACCGCGCGCAGAATGGCGTCGATGCGCTTCAGCGGCCAGCCCTTGGACAACGCCTCATCGATGCGGCGGTCGAGCGCCTCCTGATCGTTGACGACGCCTGCCACGACATCGCGAAAGAACGCGACCTCCGCCGGCAAATAACGCTCGCCCTCGACTTCCCCGCCCAGCCAATGGCTCTCGAACTCGGCGAAGATGTCGTTCACGCCGGTGCCGGCGATATCCATCTGATACAGCGCCTGCGCGGCCGCGAGGCGCGCTGCACCGCGACGATTGGCCTTGCGCGGCTCGTCAGCGTCTTTTGACATTGGCACGTTTTGTTTTAGCGGATTTCGCTTTGGCAGATTTGGTCTTGTTCGATTTGGATTTGACGGGTTTGGCAGAAACCGGTCCGGTCAACGTATTATAATGGCGCAGCATGGCGAGCGCGGCACGCGCGGCATCGCCGCCCTTGTCGCCCTCCTCGATGCGCGCACGCGCCCAAGCTTGCGAGTCGTCGTTGACGGTGAGGATGCCGTTGCCGAGCGGGATTTGCCAGGCGACAGACAAATCCATCAGCGCACGCGCGGATTCCTGCGACACGATCTCGAAATGAATGGTGTCGCCGCGAATGACGCAGCCGAGCGCGACGATGGCGTCGTAGCGGCCGCTGTCCCACGCCATTGCGACGGCCGCCGGAATTTCCAGCGCACCGGGCACAGACAGGCGCTCGTGCAATGCGCCGGCGGCATCGAGCGCCGCCGTTGCGCCAGCCAGCAGCGCATCACCGATGTCGTCGTAGAAACGCGCCTCGACGATCAGGACGCGCGCGCCCTTCAGGTCGTCCGCTGCAACAGCCTGGGCGCGACGGGGTTCAGCCATGTTCAGGTTCCAGAGATCTCGTGCGAGCCTTGTAGGCGCGCGGGCGGGCAAAGCCAAGCCTTCCCGCGCAGGGGTCTTATGTCATTTCGGCCAAGCGCGCGGCGTAACGCGCGAGCTGATCGACTTCGAGGTTGACGCGGCTGCCGTCCTGCCACGCACCAAGCGTCGTCACCTTCAGCGTGTGCGGAATGATCAGCACCGAGAAGCGGTCGCCGATGACGCTGTTGACCGTGAGCGACACGCCGTCGAGACAGACGGAGCCCTTCTGCGCGATGAAGCGCGCCAGCGCATGCGGCGCCTCCAGCATGAAGCGCGCCATGTCGGGCAAATTCTCGCGCGACACGATGCGCGCGATCCCGTCGACATGGCCGAGCACGATGTGCCCGCCGAGTTCGTCGCCGACCCTCAGCGCGCGTTCGAGATTGAGTTTGGCGCCGATGCGCCAGTCCGCAGCCGTCGTCAGGCGCAACGTCTCGGCGCCGGCATCGGCCTCGAACCAGTTACGCGCACCGTCGCGGCCGGTCGCGACCACGGTGAGGCAAACGCCGTTGCAGGAGATCGACGCGCCCATCGCGATGGTGGCGGGATCGTAGGAACAGGCGATGCGCAGCCGACGCAGCGCGCCTTCGGCCTGATCGGTGGCGGCGACGATCTCGCCAATGTCGGAAACAATGCCGGTAAACATTTACGCGCGCTCATAAACGGTCAGGACATCCGGACCAAGCGTTTCGGTAGCACGAACGCGCCAGCGCGGCGAGGCTGTCAGGTCGGTCAGCGGACGGGCTTCGATGGCCGGAACGCCGTCCGGGCCGATGGTTTTCGGCGTCGTATAAAGCCGCACCTCGTCCACGAGATCGGCCTTGAGAAAAGACGCCGCGACCTTCGCCCCGCCCTCGACCAGAAGACGTGTGATTCCGCGCTGACCAAGGACACCGAGCAGCGCCGGCAAATCGGCCGCCTTGCGGTACGCGACAATCTCAGCGCCGTGCCGCTCAATCGCGGATGAATCCCCCGTGCCGGCAACCCACAACGGCGTCTCGCGTGCGCTTTGCACGAGCCTCGACGACGCCGGCAGATGCAATCGCGGATCGAGCACGATGCGGATCGGGGAGCGCGACGCCATGCCCGGCAAGCGGCATGTCAGCAACGGATCGTCGGCGATCGCCGTGCCGATGCCGATAAGGATCGCATCATGATGCGCGCGCAGCAGATGTACGCTGGCGGTGGCCGCCTCGCCTGTCAGCGCGACGGGCTTGCGTCCGGCCGCGCCGATCATGCCGTCCGACGAGACCGCAAATTTGAGCGTCACATGCGGGCGCCCGTCGCGCATCACGCGGATGTGGCCGTCATGATCGTGCAGCGCTTCGTCGCGGCACAGACCGATATCGACGGCGATGCCCGCCGCACGCAGCCGCGCATGGCCCTCGCCTGCGACGCGCGGATTAACATCCTCGATGGTGCTGACGACGCGCGTCACGCCGGCGGCAATGACTGCATCGGCACATGGCGACGAGCGGCCGTGATGCGAGCAAGGCTCCAGCGTGACATAGAGCGTGGCGCCGCGCGCGGCCTCGCCCGCACGCCGCAACGCCTCGACCTCGGCATGCGGCCGGCCGCCGGCGCGCGTCCAGCCACGCCCGACGATGACACCGTCCTTCACCAGCACGGCGCCGACGGCGGGATTGGGTGCCGTCAGGCCCTGTCCGCGCCGGCCGAGCGCCAGCGCGAGCTTCATGTAGCGGAGGTCTTCGGCGGATGCGCTGCACGCGCTTACTTGCGCGTTGACGCCGGACGCGGCGTTTCGTCGGACGACAATTCGGCGAGCGCGGATTTCGAAATCCTTCGGCTCGCGGAAATCGCGATAGACGGAGGCAAAGCGCACATAGGCGACGTCGTCGAGCTTGCGCAGACCCTCCATGACCAGCTCGCCGATCGTCTCCGACGACACTTCGGCCTCGCCCATGCTTTCAAGCTCGCGCACGATCTGTTGCACCATCGCCTCGATGCGCTCGGGCTCGACCGGACGCTTGCGCAGCGAGATCTGCACCGAGCGCATCAGCTTGTCGCGGTCGAACGGCACGCGGCGGCCGTTGCGCTTGATCACCGATGAGTTCGCGCAACTGCACCCGCTCGAACGTCGTGAAGCGCCCACCGCAATCGGGGCAGACACGCCGCCGGCGGATCGGCCGATGTCTTCCGTCGGCCGCGAATCCTTCACCTGCGTATCGGGATTGCCGCAACACGGACAGCGCATCGCCCCTCGCCGCCTTCCGTCGGCCTTCTGGTAGATCGGGAAGCGGCTGGTGAGTTGCTTGACACGTTCCTTGACCGAGGCCTCGACCAGCGGCGCCGCGCCATCGGACGATCTGCGCCACCGCGTCGAGGACTTCGGCGATCAGCTGCGCCGACCTGCTTGAACTCGGCGACGCCGAAGCCGCGCGTGGTGCAAGCCGGCGTGCCGAGACGAATGCCGGACGTGACGAACGGCTTCTCGGGATCGAACGGAATGCCGTTCTTGTTGCAGGTGAGACCGGCGCGCACCAAGCGCCTTCTCCGACACGTTGCCCTTCAGGCCCTTCGGCCGCAGATCGACCAGCATGAGATGGTTGTCGGTGCCGCCGGAGACGATGTCGAAGCCGGCAGACTTCAGCGTCTCGGCCAGCGCCCGCGCGTTCTCGACGACGTTGCTTCGCGTAGATCTTGAAGTCGGGCCGCAGCGCCTCGCCGAGCGCGACCGCCTTGGCGGCGATGACATGCATCAGCGGCCCGCCCTGCAGGCCGGGGAACACGGCCGAGTTCATCTTCTTGGCGATTTCCTCGTCGTTGGTGAGGATGACGCCGCCGCGCGGACCGCGCAGCGACTTGTGCGTCGTCGTGGTGACGACATGCGCATGCGGGAACGGCGACGGATGCACGCCACCGGCGACGAGGCCGGCGAAATGCGCCATGTCGACCATGAGATAGGCGCCGACGCTGTCGGCGATCTCGCGGAAGTTCTTGAAGTCCCAGTAGCGCGAATAGGCCGTGCCGCCGGCAAGGATCAGCTTGGGCTTGTGTCTCCTGGGCGAGCTGCTCGATGTCGCTCCATGTCGAGCAGCTGGTCGTCGCGGCGCACGCCATAGGGCACGACCTTGAACCACTTGCCGGACATGTTGACCGGCGAGCCGTGCGTCAGATGACCGCCGGCCGACGAGATCGAGACCCATGAAGGTGTCGCCGGGCTGCAGCAGCGCCGAGGAACACGGCCTGGTTCATCTGGCTGCCGGAGTTCGGCTGCACATTGGCGAACTCGCAGCCGAACAGCTTCTTGGCGCGCTCGATGGCGAGCGTCTCGGCGATATCGACGAACTCGCAGCCGCCGTAGTAGCGCTTGCCGGGATAGCCCTCGGCGTACTTGTTGGTCATCACCGAGCCCTGCGCCTCGAGCACGGCGCGGGAGACGATGTTCTCGGACGCGATCAGCTCGATCTCATGCTGCTGACGACCGAGTTCGCGGCGAATGGCATCGGCGATCTCGGGGTCGGCCTGCGTCAGCGTGGCGTTGAAAAACGCATCGGTGCTGGCGGCAGCGGCGGAAGGCGCTCGCGAGGTCGTCATGGGTCAATATCTCCACCGATCCGGCGGGTGCGCCGGCTACGGTTCCTGGGCGTTGGAGGTCGCGCGAGGGGGTAGCATATCCCCCGGCCACGGCCAAGCGCTGGCGTGCCCCACCCACAACAGGGCAAGATATGGGGGGAATTGGGGATTTTGCCCGCCCGGCCGGGCTGGCCGCGTCAGGAAAAAGCGGCTAACACCGGTTGGGCCTTTCCACGAGGAATTACCGACGATGAAGCGAGCCGCGCTGTCCATCCTGCTGCTGATCGCGGCGTCCACGGCCGCATGGCCGGCCGACTACGCCACCCAGGTCAGCGCCTATCGCCGCAGCCATGGGCTGGGCGCCGTAAAGACCGATCCGGCGCTGACAGCCGCCGCCCAGCGGCAAGCCGCTGCGATGGCGCGTGCGGGCGGTATCAGCCACGACATCGCCGGTTCATTCGGATCGAGGATTGGCGGTCTTGGCGCAGGCCGCGCGGCGGAGAACGTGGCCGCCGGGCAAGGCACCTTCGCAGCGACCATGAAGCAATGGGATGAAAGCTCGGGTCATAAACGGAATCTGCTTATGACAGGCGCAACTCGCATTGGCGTCGGCTCAGCCACCAATGCGGCCTCGCGCTACAAGACCTTCTGGGCCTTGATCATCGCAAATTAAACGGCCCTAGAGCGTGCGCTGCTTGGTGCCGCATTCCTTGCACTTGTATTCGACGCGGGTTTCGCCGGGCTCCGCCTGCACGCGGTTCGGCGCGCCGCACTTTCCGCACACCGTTTCGATGCGGGTATTGCCCGTCTTGATCTTGACTGTCTTGCGCTCCAGGGCTTCGCGGATCAGCCGCTCGGACTCCTCGCGCATCGATTCTTTCGACATCGTCGCCTGCCTTAAGTACCCGCCAACACCCGCCTGCCCCCGCAGTAAGTGGAAAATAGGCCCCGCGCAACCGTCCATCCCTATTCGAACAAAACATGAACACTTTTTTCAGGAATTCTGTACGATGGTTTCCCCCGAATCGGGGTGATGGATGGGTGAGATGCCAAAAACTGCAAGAAATACAGTCAGTCTGATCCGCCTCGCGGATTTCACGAATGACCTCGAGCTGCTGCACGCCTGGGGTTCGGACGAGGAAATCGACCGCGAGTTCAACGCCGTGTGCCGCCGGATCTGGGGCTATACGCCGGACGACCTCGACGACGATTTCTTCTCGCTCGAGGACCATGACTGGCTGGACGAACTGAGCGTGCGCCGCGCTGCCGACTTCGCCATCGAGAACGGCTTCGACCTGACCGACTATGCCAATGGCGGCTTCGTGTCGGACTGGTGGGGCTTCGTGTGGATGATCCTGGCCGAGAAGCGCGGGTTCCTGACGCCGGAGCATCGCACCGCGACCTGGAAGAAGCACGACGCAAAGCTGTTCGCGAGCGGCAAGGTGGTGGCGATCATTCGCTAGATCGACGGGCGATCTGCAGGTTAGGCTGGTGCAATTCCGGTGAATTGCAATGGGAGCGGCCATGTATCTGAAAACCATCGGCGAAGACGACGCGACAGGCCGCGTCGCCGACATCTACGCGGCGCAGAAAGCTCAACTCGGTTTCGTCATGGCCACCGCGGCGTGCATGACGACACGCCCGGACCTGCTGCCGATCTATACTGAGTTCTCGAACCAGCTTCGCGCCAACTTTTCTCTCGGCCTGCGCGCGTGGCGGCTGATCACACTGATCGCGGCCAAGCGCATCCCATCCACCTATTGTTCCTATGTCTACGGCCAGCAGCTTGTCGACGATCTTGGATCGAAACAGGCGGTACTGGCGGTGCAGCGCGATTTCCGCAACGCCGGCCTTTCCGCGCAAGATGTCGAGATGCTCGCTTACGCGGAGAAGATCGCGCTCGACGCCTCGCAAGTGGGGCAAGACGATATCGAGCGGCTGCGCGCAGTCGGCTTCACCGACCAGCAGATTTGCGACATCGCGCTGTGCGCATCGTTCCGCTGTTTCGTCAGCCGGTTTTTCGATGCGGTCGGCGCCGGGCCGGAAGAAGTCTATATCGACAGCGACGCGGAATTCCGAAAAGCGATGACGGTTGGGAAGACGTATTGAGGCCAAACGACCATGCCTGTCCAAAAACGCGTGACGACGGCGAAAACGAAGAGCGCCGCGAAAGAAGCCAAAGGCGCGGAGCTCTCCCTCCCGGCTGATCGATGCGAAGATCAAGGAGCTGGGCGACTGGCGCGGCCAAACGCTCGCTCACATTCGCACGCTCATCAAGCAGGCCGACCCCGACGTCGTCGAAGAAGTGAAATGGCGCGGCGTTCCGGTGTGGTCGCACGACGGCATCATCTGCACCGGCGAGACGTACAAGAGCGTCGTGAAGATGACCTTCGCCAAGGGCGCCTCGGTGGACGACCCTGCCGGCCTTTTCAACTCCAGCCTCGAGGGCAATGTCCGGCGCGCGATCGACATTCGCGAGGGCGAGAAGATCAACGAGAAGGCCTTGAAGGCGCTCATTCGCGCCGCGGTGGCGCTGAACATTTCCAAAAGCTGCCGCCAAGAGCACCGCCAAGACAAAATCAAAACCGAAAACGTAAGTGCGAGCCGCAGCCGCGGCACAATCTTCGCCCCATCCAAAAAGAAAAAGAGCCCCGTTTCCGGGGCCCTTTTTTGCTCGGGGAAGCAATTCTTGCTGCCGCTGATGGCGGATAGTTCGCGCATCTTCGTGCGCTTGGATTGATTTCGTCTCTCTCCCGCAACCTTTCGGCGGCGCGAGTTATTGGTTTTGTTCTTAGAGACGATAGAGGATCTGGTCGGTCCAGAACCGCTCAAGGCGGTGCAGGGATTTGTTGAGCGTGGCGAACTCCTCAACCGAGATGCCGCCGACCTGTTCGATGGTCTTGACGTGCTTCTCGTAGAGCGAGTCGACGATGCGGCGCACTTCCTGGCCTTGCGGCGTCAGGCGAATGCGAACCGAACGACGGTCCACGCGCGAGCGCTGGTGATCGAGATAACCCATCTCGACAAGTTTCTTGAGGTTATAGGAGACGTTGGAACCGAGATAATAGCCGCGCGTGCGAAGCTCGCCGGCCGTCAGTTCCTTGTCGCCGATATTGTACAGGAGCAGCGCCTGCACTGAGTTGATGTCCGAGCGCCCGCGGCGATCGAACTCGTCCTTGATGACATCGAGCAATCGGCGATGCAGCCGTTCGACCAGCGTCAACGCTTCAAGGTAGACCGGCTGGACACTGGTCTCACTCGAACGCTGTTCGCGTGCGACGGTTTCCACCGCCGTAGCAGCAGCTTTGTTCATGACACTTCCCCTGTCGTCTTTTTACGGCTGGGCTTTTGCCCTGCTCTGACAGTGTTTTTAGACAGTTCGCTTGAAGATCAGCTTAAACAACACGATAAAGAGTGCGTTTATTTGAAAAGGTGAATCTTTGATTGCCCGAGCAATTTCAGGGGCTTTAATTACCTGTCGTTGACAGTGAAAACACTGTGTTCACGCTTCGTCGCAATACATGTCGCAGAACAGGACATGCGCGCCACATTCGTGAAAGTAATTGGAAAGGGTAATTCCCGCGCCTTTGAATCGATTGTGAACGGTTCGGCGAAAACCGGAATCAAGTTTTAATCGCGCGCGCGGGCTCAGCCTTTAGGCGCAGGACAATTCGGACACGCGCTCAGGCGGGGTGTTCGTAGGCCGCCATCCAGGCGAGACCGAGATAGATCATCAGAAGACCGCTCTCGACCGCGACGGTGACAAGGCTGCCGCCATAGGTTTGCGGAAACATCACTTCAACCGCGCCCATCGAAATAACGGTTGTCAGCCACAGCACCGCGCCCCAGGGCGTGGCGAGCCACAGCCCGACCGCGGCAACGAGATCGATCACCGCGAAATACACCGTCGCCGTCTGCCACGACAGCGACTGCGCCTCGAAGCCGTCGGCGCCGGCGCCGATGCCGAGCACCTGCCCCCAGTGATAGAGCCCCTTCAACAGCGAGATGACGGCCATCACGCGCAGGAAGATCACAAGACGGCGCGTCCACGCGCCACCGGTCTCGTCGGTGATCTCGTGCCTGGTCGGCATCGGCTCGATCGCGATGCGATGATCGCTGGTCGGCAGCTGGGCCATGCGGAACGGTCTCGTGCGTTGAACTGACGCAGGTTACATGAGGGAGCGGCGCAACGAAATCAACCGCTTGTGCGCCCTGCCCATCCACAGGAGGGCTCTTGAAGGGGCTTGGCGGGCCATGGAACCCGGGACACACTCTTGCTCATCCGGGCACCGTCATGGCCGCTGAGGGCACGCGGGCCACGGAGAGGACGCCAAGAACTGGCAAGGGGGCTCCAATGCGAAAGTGGCTTGTGTGCGCAGCGCTCATCATGGCGCTGGGCTTGACGATGAAACCTGCCGCGGCCAATCCCGCGACGCTTACCAGTCCCAGCGGAAACGTGCCGGTCGGACTGAAGATCGCCGTCATCACCGTCGGCGTCATGACGGCCAGCGTGATGCTCCATGCGATCCATGTCAGCAGGACGCAGAACCGGCAGCTGACGGTTCAGGAAGCCCAGTTAGCGGCGTTCCTGCCCTTCCTGTGGGTATTCCAGCCGACGGTGGCACCCCTCGTCGTGGTTCAGTCGAAGCGCCGGCGCTAGGTTTCCGGCGCCGTCACACGTCACGTCGCGGCGGATCGCAAAGCGGCCCGCCGGACGATGATTTTTGCGCCGTTTGATGCTAGAGCGGTGTCGGCTTTGATTTCATCAAAGCCGAGGTTCCGGATTGTTGTTTTGACGCGTTTTCTTCACGCGAACCGGTACCCACCATCGGATCAAGTCCGGTGGCATGCTTCGCTTGAAAACGCTATGGTAAGGCAATCAAAATGGCCATCAAATTCGGACGCCCGATCGAGATGCGCGACGGTCCGCGCGGCAAAACCGCTGCTGACGAAGCAACCTCGCTCGATCTGACGATCCGCCCGCGCCGCAACCGCAAGGCCGACTGGTCGCGCCGCCTGGTGCGCGAGAACGCGCTGTCCGTGACGATCTGATCTGGCCGATCTTCGTCATCGGAGGGCAACGACAAGCGCGCGCCGGTGCCGTCGATGCCCGGCGTCGACCGCCTCAGCGTCGACCTAGTGCGTCGCAAGCCGCCGAGGAGGCCGTGACACTCGGCATCCCGGCGATCGCGCTCTTCCCCTACACCGACCCGAAGCTGCGCAACGAGGACGGCACGCGAGGCGCTTCAACGCCGACAACCTCGTCTGCCGCGCCACGCGCGCCATCAGCAAGGCCGTGCCCGACATCGGCGTCCTGCTGCGACGTGGCGCTCGACCCCTACACCAGCCACGGCCATGACGGGCTGATGCGCGACGGCGAGATCCTCAACGACGAGACGCTGCGCGGCGCTGGTGCGCCAGGCGCTGGTGCAGGCGGAAGCCGGCTGCGACATCATCGCGCCCTCCGACATGATGGACGGCCGCGTCGGCGCCATCCGCGAGGCGCTCGAGGACGCCGGCTCACCAGAACGTGCAGATCATGGCCTATGCGGCCAAGTACGCCTCCGCCTTCTACGGCCCGTTCCGCGATGCGGTCGGCTCGGCGGCGACGCTGACCGGCGACAAGCGCACCTACCAGATGGACCCCGCCAACTCCGACGAGGCGCTGCGCGAGGTCGCGCTCGACATCGCCGAGGGCGCCGACATGGTGATGGTGAAGCCCGGCATGCCCTATCTCGACATCGTGCGGCGCGTGAAGGACGCCTTCGGCATGCCGACCTTCGCCTATCAGGTGTCGGGCGAGTACGCGATGCTCATGGCCGCCGCCGCACAATGGCTGGCTCGACGGCGACAAGGCGATGATGGAAAGCCTGATCGCCTTCAAGCGCGCCGGCGCCGACGGCATTCTGACCTACTTTGCCCCCATGGCCGCAAAAAAGCTGCGCGGCGAAGGCTAAACCTCGACCTTAAACTCATTTTGAAAGTGGCTTCCCACCGTTGCGCATCTTGCGATCCTGCCTCATCATCGCCAGATGCAACGTGATGTCCGGGCGGTAGAGGAACGGACCATGGCGGATAGTGGAACGGGCAACGAACCAGGCAAGAGTTGGGGCGGCGTGACGATGGACGTCAAGCCGCACGCCTACGACCCGGACGTGCAGCCGGAGCTGTTCGAGGGCGTGCTGTCGCGCCGCATCGTCGCCTTCATCATCGACGTCATCATCATCAGCATCCCGGTGGCGCTCGCCTTCATTTTCATCGCCGTCTTCGGCGTCATCACCTTCGGGCTCGGCTGGCTGCTGTTCTGGCTGGTCTCGCCGCTCAGCGTGGTGTGGGCCCTGTTCTATTACGGCATGACGCTCGGCGGGCCGAACTCGGCGACCATCGGCATGCGCGTGATGGATCTGCAGATGCGCACCTGGTACGGCGCGCCGACCTATTTCCTGCTCGGCGCGGTGCATGCGGTGATTTTCTGGCTGACCGTCTCGATGCTGACGCCGTTCGTGCTGCTGGTCGGCCTGTTCAACGGCCGGCGCAGGCTGCTGCACGACATGCTGATCGGCACCGTCGTCATCAACAATCCGATCCGGGCGCAGGTTCTGCGCGGTGGCAGCGCATGATGGGTGACGGCACAAAGTGACCCAGCATTCGCGCGACACCCCGCAATTCTACCTGACGGCACCCTCGCCGTGCCCCTATCTGCCCAAGCGCAACGAACGCAAGGTGTTCACGCATCTCGTCGGCGAACGCGCGCGCGACCTCAACGACCTGCTGACGCATGGCGGATTCCGCCGCAGCCAGTCGATTGCCTATCGCCCGGCGTGCGACAATTGCCGCGCCTGCATCTCGGTGCGCGTCATCGCCGACGAATTCCGCCCATCGCGCGGCTTCCGCCGCGTCATGTCGAACAACACCGACATCATCGGCGAACAGCGCGCCGCGATGCCGACCTCGGAACAATATTCGATCTTCCGCGCCTATCTCGACAGCCGCCACCGCGACGGCGGCATGGCCGACATGACCGTGCTCGATTACGCGATGATGGTGGAAGACAGCCATGTCGAAACACGCCTGATCGAATATCGCCTCCGCACGCCGGATTCCGGCATCAGCGGACGCGGCGGCGAATTGCTGGCGGTGGCGCTGACCGACATTCTCGGCGACGGACTGTCGATGGTCTATTCGTTCTTCGAGCCGTCGCAGGCGAGCCGCTCGCTCGGCACCTTCATGGTGCTCGATCACATCGCCCGCGCGCGCCGCATGGGGCTGCCTTACGTCTATCTCGGCTACTGGATCGAGGGCTCGCGCAAGATGGACTACAAGGCCCGCTTTCTGCCGCAGCAACATCTGCGCCCCGCCGGCTGGGAGCGCGCCGATCCGATCTCGGGCATTCCGGAGACGCTGGACTTAGATATTCTAGATGAACATGACCAGCGTGCGGATCATGCGGCGCCGACACGCCGGTGCGCAGTTCGCCGAGCGACTGGCGCACGATCTGCCATGACGACGACAGGAACAGACCGGCCATGATCGCCGCGACGATGAGGTCGGGCCATCTGGTCGCCGTGCCCCACACGCCAATCGCCGCCGCCATGACGATGATGTTGCCGATGGCGTCGTTGCGCGAGCACAGCCAGACCGAGCGCACATTGGCGTCGCCGTCCTTGTAGCGCACGAGAATGAGCACGCTGGCGACATTGGCGGCGAGCGCCATGAAGCCGACGACGCCCATGATTTCGGCGCGCGGTACGCCGGCGACGAACACATGCCACAGCGTCGAGCCCGTCACCCACAGCCCCATCAGCAGCAGGCTGATGCCCTTGAGGAGCGCGGTGGTCGCACGCAATTTCAGCGACGCGCCGATCACGGCGAGGCTCATGCCATAGGTGACGGTGTCGCCGAAGAAATCGAGCGCGTCGGCCTGCAGTGCCTGCGAGCCGGACAAGCGCGCCGGCCGCCATCTCGACGACGAACATCACGGCGTTGATGGCGACGACAAGCCAGAGCCTGCGCTTGTAGTCGGCGGACAGGCCGTCGAAGGTGGCGTTGTGGCCGCAGCAGTCAGCGCTCATGGGTGATCCTCGCGTCTGCATCCATATAGGGACGCAAGGCCACGTTACACAATCACACTCCGCGTCAGTTCCTCATCCTGAGAGCAGCACCGGGTCCGCGCAAGGCGCGGCCCGATGACAGGCTCCGCTGCTCGTCTCGAAGGATGAAGGCCTGGGCTCTCATGGTTCGAGACGCGCGTGCCGCGCTCCTCACCATGAGGAACAAACGGCTCAGCGGATCCCCTGCCCGAACTTGTTCGATTTCGGGAAGCCGCGCGGCGCGAGGCGGCCGGCATCGGAGCGGTTGCCGATCCAGTCGGCGAGTTCCTTCATCGTCGCGGAGAACTCGCGGCCGGCGCCGTCTTTCCAGGCCAGGCCGGCCTTGGCGTCGAAGGTTATAATATCCGACAGCCCGCCATCCTTGTAGCGCTGCAGCCGCACGCCGCGACCGCGCGCCATGTCCGGCACCTGATCGAGCGGGAACACGATCATCTTGCGGTTGTCGCCGATGACGGCGACGCGGTCGCCGTTGACCGGCGCGATCGCGCGCGCCTCGTCGGGCAGATCGACATTGAGCACGGTCTTGCCCTTGCGCGTATTGCCGACGCAATCGTCTTCATTGACGACGAAGCCGCGGCCCTCATGGGTCGCGACCAGGAATTTGCGCCCGCCGGTGTTGACGAACATCGCGACGATGCCGGTCTCCTGCTCCATGTCGATGAACAGGCGGATCGGCTCGCCGTGGCCGCGACCGCCGGGCAGCTTGTTGGCGTCGAGCGTATAGAAGCGCCCGTTGGTGGCCATCAGCAGCAGCTTGGAGGTGGTTTCCGCGAAGAAGGCGAAGCCGAGACTGTCGTCGCTCTTGAAGACGAGCCCCGACAGATCGGCGACATGGCCCTTCATGGTGCGGACCCAGCCCTTGTCGGAGACGACGATGGTGATCGGCTCGCGCTCGACCAGCGCTTCCTCGATGGCGGTGAGATCGTGCTCCGGGCGCTTCGGCAAATGTCGTGCGGCGCTTGCCGATGGCGGTCTTGGGGCCGAAGGCATCGCGCACGGCACGGACCTGGTCCGCGACCCGCTTCCATTGCTCGTCTTCGGAAGCGAGCACGGCCTTGATGCCCTTCAACTCCGAACGAAGGTCCTTGTCCTCGGTACGGATCTCCATTTCCTCGAGCTTGCGCAAATTGCGCAGGCGCATGTTGAGGATGGCGTCGGCCTGAACGTCGGTGAGCTTGAAGGTCTTGATCAGGACGGGCTTGGGCTCGTCCTCGGTGCGGATGATCCTGATGACCTCATCGAGGTTCAGATAGGCGATCAGATAACCGCCCAGCACTTCGAGCCGGTGCTCGATCTGCGCCGCACGGAATTTCGAACGCCGGACCAGAACCTCGCGGCGATGGTCGAGCCATTCGCGCAGGCATTCGGCGAGACCGATGACCTGCGGGATGCGGCCCTTCACCAGCACGTTGAGATTGAGCGGGATGCGGCTCTCAAGCTCGGTCAGCTTGAACAGCGACTCCATCAGCACGGCCGGATCGACATTGCGCGACTTCGGCTCGATGACGATGCGCACGTCCTCGGCCGACTCGTCGCGGATGTCGCCAAGCAGCGGCAATTTGCGTTCGTTGAGCAGTTCGGCGATGCGCTCGATCAGGCGCGACTTCTGCACCAGCCACGGAATTTCGGTGACGACGCAGACCCAGGTGCCGCGCGCGCCTTCTTCCTGCTGCCAGCGCGCACGCACGCGGAACGAGCCGCGGCCGGTGGTATAGGCCTCGGCGATGGCTTCCGGCTGATCGATGCAGATGCCGCCGGTCGGGAAATCGGGACCCTTGACGTATTTCATCAGCCCGCGCGACTTGGTGGCGGGCTTGTCGATCAGATGCAGCGCCGCGTCGCAGAGTTCGGCGGCGTTGTGCGGCGGGATCGAGGTGGCCATGCCGACCGCGATGCCCTGCGCGCCGTTGGCGAGCAGGTTGGGGAACGCGGCCGGAAGGACCGCGGGCTCCTGAGTCTGGCCGTCATAGTTCGGACGGAAATCGACGGCGTCCTCGTTGATGCCTTCGAGCAGCAGGCGCGAGACATCGGTCATGCGCGCTTCGGTGTAACGATAGGCGGCAGCTGAATCGCCGTCGATGTTGCCGAAGTTGCCCTGCCCGTCGACGAGCGGATAACGCGAGGAGAAATCCTGCGCCAGACGCACCAGCGCGTCATAGATCGCCTGGTCGCCATGCGGATGGAACGAACCCATCACGTCGCCGACGATCTTGGCGGATTTCTTGAACGGCGCGCCCGGATCGAGCCGCAGCAGGTTCATGCCGTGCAGAATGCGACGATGCACCGGCTTCAGGCCGTCGCGCGCATCCGGCAGCGCCCGGTGCATGATCGTGGACAGCGCATAGGCGAGATAGCGCTCTTCGAGCGCCTCGCGCAGCGTGACGTCCTGAATGTCGGACGGTTCGGGGGGAATCAGTCGTTTACCCATGAGGATGGGTTAGCCCCTGATTCCGGGCCGAACAAGGATGGAAATATGCCGGAATGGCGGGGTTTTCGGCAATTCCGCCTGCTTCGGCGCCACTCTAGCCCGCTCTGGCCGCAATATGGCCGCCACAAAATGCGCGCGTGCGTCGGAATAGTCCTCGCGGCGCAGTTCGAGCGCGTGGCGGGTCAGAAACAGCCCCGTCAGCGCGAAGCCGGCCTCGATATCCTCGCGTGACACACCCTGCGTCGGCATGCTGCCTTCCATCAGGAAACGCGGCAGGCGCAGAAGCCGGTCATGATAAGGCGCTCCGGCTTCGCGCGACACCGCCCCGCCCGACTTCGGCGAGACATAAGCGAGATCACCGGTCGTTCCGGTGGCGACGCAACGCTCCAGATCTAAACCGAAGCCAAGTTCCGCCAGCATGGCGAGTTCGAGGCGAATGACGGACGCGCCGGCCTGCGCGATGTCGTCGAGCGCATCGAGTGTTCCGGTCAGGAGATCGTAGAGGCCCTCATGCGGGTCGCGCTCCGGCAACAGCCGCGCCAGCCCGGTTACGTAGGTCACGCCGTAGACGCCGTGCTGAGAGGCGATGAAATTGGCCGCACGCGTACGCGTGCCCTCCAGCGTGTACATGCCCAGATGCTCGTCGAGCCGCGCCCGCCAGACCGCATTGACGGTATTGCCGGGCTGCAGCACCGGCCGCATCCGCGAACCCGAACCACCGCGCACCAGCCCGAGATGGCGGCCGTGGTCGCGCGTCATCAGCTCGGCGATGGCGGAGGATTCGCCATGCCGCCGGACGCCCAGCACGATGCCTTCGTCGGTCCATTCCATGTGTCTTTCATCACCTGCCGCTGCGGCGGCATGCCGAGGAGCGGCCGCAGGCCGCGTCTCGAAGGATGTAGGCCTCATGGCTCGCACGCCCCAGTTTGCGCTGGCTGCGTAAACTTGCCAGCGATGCTCGCGCCTCCTCACCAGGAGGACGAAACTGCTGCGAGGATCGCAGCTCTACCACCCTACACCGCGACTCAGCCGCGGGGAAATTCCAGACCCATCTGCCGGTAGCGCTCGGGGTCGTTTTCCCAGCCTTCGCGCACCTTGACGAACAGGAACAGGTGCACCGGCGCGCCGACGATGTCGGCCAGTTCACGCCGCGCCTGCGCGCCAATCGACTTGATGGTCTGCCCGCCCTTGCCGAGCACGATCTTGCGCTGGCTTTCGCGCTCGACAAAAATCGTCTGCTCGATGCGCACGCTCTTGTCGCGCTGTTCTGTCCAGGTCTCGGTCTCGACCGTGGACTGGTAAGGCAATTCCTGATGCAGCGCGTTGTAGATCTTCTCGCGCGTAATCTCAGCCGCAAGATGACGCATCGGCACATCCGACATCTGGTCGGCGGGATAGTGAAACGGTCCCTCCGGCAGCTTCGACGCAAGCGTCTTGCGCAGATCGGCGACACCGTCGCCCGACAGCGCCGAAATCATGAAGGTCTCTTCAAATTCGACCTGATCGTTGGCCGCCTTCGCCAGCGCCAGCAGGCTGTCGCGCGGCACGAGATCGATCTTGTTCAGCACGAGATATCTCGGGTGCCGGACATCCTTCAGCTTGCGCAGAATGATCTCGACTTCTTCGTCGATACCCTTGCGCGCATCGATCAGCAGGCAAACGAGATCGGCGTCATGCGCCCCGCTCCACGCCGTCGTCACCATGGCGCGATCGAGGCGGCGCTTCGGCGCGAAGATACCCGGCGTATCGACCAGCACGATCTGCGTGTTGTCTTCGATGACAAGCCCGCGGATGAGCGCCCGCGTCGTCTGCACCTTGCGCGAGACGATCGTCACCTTGGAGCCGACGATGGCGTTGACCAGCGTCGACTTGCCGGCATTGGGCGCGCCGATCAGCGCGACGAAGCCGCAGCGCGTGGGAATTGTTTCGTCAGGCGCTTTTTCGTCAGCCATCAGCACGCGTGTTGATCACGCCCTCACGTTCGAGCATGGCGGACGCTGCCGCCTTTTCCGCCGCGCGCTTGCTCGGGCCATCGCCTTCGGCGGCGGCGATCCCGGGCAGTTCGACGGCGATACGGAAATGCGGGTCGTGATGCGGACCCGTACGCTCAATCTCACGATAGGTCGGCGTCGGCAGACCCTGCCCTTGCGCCCATTCCTGCAAAACGGTCTTGGGATCGCGCAGCGCGCGCATCGGCCGCAGCATGCGTTCGCTCCACATGCGCTCGATCAATTCCGAGGCCGCTGCATAGCCGCCATCGACGAATACCGCGCCGATCACCGCCTCGCAGACATCGCCGACAATCGACTTGCGCAACTTCTCGCCGACCGCAGCACCGACCGTGCCGACCTTGATCGCCTCGGCCAGGCCCAGCGCGCGCCCGACATCGGCGCAGGTCTCCTTGCGCACGAGATCGGCGAGACGCTTGGAGAGCTCGCCTTCGTCGGCTTCAGGAAAGGCACGGAACAGCATGTCGGACACCACCAGACCGAGCACGTGATCGCCCAGAAACTCCAGCCGCTGATAGCTGGCGCTGCGCTTCGAATTGGACTTCAGCGCCGAGACATGCGTCAACGCGGCCGTCAGCACCGCGCCATCGGCGAAGCGATGGCCGAGACTGTCTTCAAGCGCAAGAATGGCGGACTGCGCCGCCTTCTTCGTGGCGCCCCGTGCGGGCTTCTTCGGGCTGCGGCTCATCTCACAAACGAGAACAACCGGCTCCATCGCACCGAGACGGGCCAGCGCCAGATCTGCCAAGCGGACTCGCCTTCAACCACGGAGAAGAAAATCATCTGCGCACGGCCGATCAGATTTTCGGACGGCACATAACCGACCTCCGACTGCACGCGGCTGTCGGTGGAGTTGTCGCGGTTGTCGCCCATCATGAAGAAATGACCCGGCGGCACGGTGTAGACCATGGTGTTGTCGTAGATGCCGTTCTCGTTGCAATCGAGCGTCTCGTAGCTGACGCCGTTCGGCAGCGTCTCGCGCCAGCGCTTGACGCTCGCCATGGCGTCGCTGCCGCAGGGATCGGGCCCGACATAGTTGTCGATCTGCTGGCGTGCGACCGGCTTCTCGTTGATCTGGAGATGACCCCTGACCATCTGGATGCGGTCGCCCGGCAGGCCGATCACGCGCTTGATGAAATCGACGCTGTCATCTTTCGGCTGACGGAAAACCACCACATCCCCGCGCTCCGGATCGGAGCCGAAGATGCGACCCTTGAACAGCGGCGGCGACCATGGCAGCGAAAAGTGGCTGTAGCCGTATGAGTATTTCGACACGAACAGGTAGTCGCCCACCAGCAGCGTCGCCTTCATCGATCCCGACGGGATGTTGAAGGGCTGGAACAGCACGGTGCGGATCACGGCTGCGATAATCAGCGCATGGATGATGACGCGGACGGTTTCGCCAACGCTGCTTTCGGTTTTTGAAGGAGTGGTCACGCTCATCGCTTTTGTCTTGCCGGGCACGGGGGGCGAAGCAGTCTGCGGCCTTGTAGACGCTCCGGTTCGCATACGCAACGAAATCACGGCCGATATTTTTCTAAGCCGTTGATAATCCACTTCTTTTAATCACAACCATGTGACGCTGGTCTATCTCGGCAATGGCGGTGTCCCACGCGGAACGGCCGAAATAATGACCATGGCCTGCGCCATCGGCCATTCGTCGGTGATGGTGAGGTCGATACGGGCCTCGAACCCCTCCGGCGTCAGAGCTTGCAGGCGCTTGAGCGCCCCGCCGGTCAGCGCCATGGTCGGCCGGCCGCCGGGCAGATTGACGACGCCCATGTCGCGCCACCAGACGCCCCGCATGATCCCCGTTCCGAGTGCCTTGGAGCACGCCTCCTTGGCAGCAAAGCGCTTGGCATAGGTCGCAACCATCACCTCCGCCCGCTTGGAGCGGCGTTCGGCGCGCGCTCGCTCGACATCGGTGAAGATGCGCGACAGGAAACGCTCGCCGTGACGGTCGAGCACTTTCTGGACGCGGCGAATGTCGATCAGGTCCGAGCCGAGGCCGATGATCATGCGCGCGCCCTGCCGCGATCCATTGCCGCGCGCATTTTTCTCACCGTGGCATCGAGCCCGTCGAACAGCGCCTCACCCATCATGTAGTGGCCGATGTTGAGTTCGACGATCTGCGGCAGCGCCGAGATCGTCTCGGCGGTGGCGTAGTCGAGACCGTGGCCGGCGTGCACTTCGAGCCCGGCATCGGCGGCCAGCGCCGCGCCCTTGACGATGCGCTGCCATTCGCGCCCGGCGATGTCGCTGTGACCGTCGACAACCGCCTCGCACCAGGCGCCGACATGAATCTCGATCACCGGCGCACGCAGGCGCGCGGCCGCCTCGATCTGGCGCGGATCGGCGGAGATGAACAACGACACGCGAATGCCGGCATCGGTGAGTCTGGCAACCACCGGGGCCAGCGCGTTGTGCTGGCCGGCGACGTCGAGCCCGCCTTCGGTCGTCAGTTCCTGACGCCGCTCCGGCACGAGGCAGACGGCATGCGGCGCGGTCTGAAGCGCGATGCGCGTCATGTCATCCGTCGCGGCCATTTCGAAATTCAGCGGCCTGGAGATTTCGGCCTTCAGCCGCGCCATGTCCTCGTCACGGATATGACGGCGATCCTCGCGCAGATGCGCGGTGATGCCGTCGGCGCCGGCCTCGATGGCCACAAGCGCCGCACGCACGGGATCGGGATGCCGTCCGCCTCGCGCATTCCGCAAGGTGGCGACGTGGTCGATGTTGACGCCGAGGCGCAAGGACGGAGCAGCGGTCATGGATGTCAGGGAATCTCTCGGGCGAAAAATGAACTGACGGCCGACGATCAGCCGTTGGCGCGATCAACCTTGGCGACGACGTCCTTGGCGCGTAACTGCGCGATAATAGCGTTGAGATGTTTCAGATCATAGACAGTCAGGTCGATCGACAGATCGGTGAAATCCGGTGACTGGCGGCTCATGTGGATATTGTCGATATTGCCGTCATGTTCGGCGATGACGCCGGCCACCTGCGCGAGACTGCCCGGCTCGTTGACTGACTGGATCTCCAGCCGCGCCGGAAAGCGCTGCGGGCTGTCCTCGTCGATATCCCAGCGCACATCGAGCCAGCGCTCGGGCATCTCCTCGAAATCCTTCAGCGCCGGTGACTGGATCGGATAGATGGTGATGCCGTCACCTGGCGTGACAATGCCGACGATGCGATCCCCCGGCACCGCGCCGCCATTCGGCGCAAAGCGCACCGGCAGATCGCTGTTGATGCCGCGAATGGGAATGGCACTGCCCGCGCCCGACACAGGCACCTGGAACTTGACCGCACGGCCCTTCTTGAGACCGAACCAGCTCGCGTCGGACCGCTTGCCGACCGTCTTGGCGACGCGCTCTTCCTTGTAATCGGGATACATCGCGCGCGCGACGTCCGACGCCTTCATCTCGCCGCGTCCGACCGCAGCCATGACGTCTTCGATCGACGCGCGCGCCAGACGCGGCAGCGCGCCTTTCAGCTTGTCGTCGCCATATTCGATCTTGGCGCGGTGAAACAGGCGCTCGACGATGCGCCGTCCCAGCCCCGCATACTGATCGCGGATCGCCGTGCGCGTGGCGCGGCGGATCGCGGCGCGCGCCTTGCCGGTCACCGCGAGCGTTTCCCACGCGGACGGCGGCGCCTGTTGCGCTTCCGAGATGATGATTTCCACTTCGTCGCCGTTCTGAAGTTCGGAGACGAGCGGCGCGAATTTGCCGTTGATCTTGCAGCCCACCGCCGAATTGCCGACGTCGGTATGCACCGCATAGGCAAAGTCGATGGCGTTGGCCTGACGCGGCAGCGCGATCAGCTTGCCCTTGGGGCTGAAGCAGAACACCTGATCGTGGAACAGCTCCAGCTTGGTGTGCTCGAGAAATTCTTCGGGGTTCGAGCCGTCGGCCAGCACTTCGATGGTGCGGCGCAGCCAGGCATAGGCGCTCGATTCACGCTTGAGCAGTTCGGTCGGCGACTGCTCGATATCCTTGTAGAGCGCATGCGCGGCGATGCCGTATTCGGCGAGCTGGTGCATCTCGGGCGAGCGGATCTGCAGTTCGACGCGCTGCTGGCCCGGACCGATCACGGTGGTGTGGAGCGAGCGATAGTCGTTCTGCTTCGGCGTCGAAATATAATCCTTGAAGCGTCCCGGCACGACCGGCCAGGCGGTGTGCACCACGCCGAGCGCGCGATAGCATTCCTCGGTCGAGTTGACGATGACGCGGAAACCGAAAATATCGGAGAGCTGTTCGAAGCCGATCGATTTGCGCTCCATCTTGCGCCAGATCGAATAAGGCCGCTTGCGGCGTCCCTTGACCACCGCATCGATGCCGTTGCGCTGGAGGTTCTTGGACAACTGGGTTTCGATCTCGCCGATCAGGTTGCGGTTGCGCTCGGCGAGAGTTTGCAGGCGCTCGGTGACCACGGCGAAGGCATCGGGATTCAGCTCGCGAAACGAGAGGTCTTCCAGCTCCTCGCGCATTTCGTGCATGCCCATGCGGCCGGCGAGCGGCGCATAGATGTCGAGGGTCTCCTGAGCGATCCGGTGGCGGCGATCGGCTGCGACAAACTGCAGCGTGCGCATGTTGTGCAGGCGATCGGCGAGCTTGATCAGCAGCACGCGCACATCGTCGGCGATGGCCAGCAGAAGCTTGCGCAGGTTCTCGGCCTGCTTGGCCTCGCGCGATACGAGGTCGAGCTTGGAGAGCTTGGTCAGCCCCTCGACGAGCGCGCCGATCTCCGGGCCGAAAGCCTGGTCGATTTCGTGGCGCGTCGCCGCCGTGTCTTCGATCGTGTCGTGCAGCAACGCCGCCGCGATCGTCGCATCGTCCAGCTTGAGGCTGGTGAGAATGGCGGCGACTTCAAGCGGGTGGGAAAAATACGGATCGCCCGAGGCGCGGCGCTGCTCGCCATGCGCCTTCATGGCGTAGACATAGGCGCGGTTCAGCAGCGCCTCGTTGGTGTCGGGATTGTAGGCGCGGACCTGCTCGACGAGGTCGTACTGGCGCATCATCACCGGGCGGGCGGCCTTCGCGACAGCAGGCGCGGCCGCTTTCGCCGGCGCCTTGGTCTCCAAGGCGACGTCCGAACTGGCCGTCATTTGCTTCGGTCTGCGAATTGTAGGTGCCATGCGCCGTCGAACCATTGGGCCATACTCTCAGGCCCTTATTTAATTAGTATCATCACCGGCGCTCGCTCGCGCAAGAAAGCGCCCGAAAAAGCCAATCAAAGCAACGGCGGCACCTGGACCGCACCTGGACCGCACTTGGCCAGCCAGCCGGGCCCTGGGCTCAACCCCAACCGACCCGCGGCGGCGGCCGGTTCACGCGTTCGTGCGCCTAAAATGCAAAGGCCCGGCGCGAGCCGGGCCTTAATCAGATGCGGGAAAACCGTCCACCGCCTGCACGGGACGCCTCGAACCGGCGTCCTGCCCACCGAAGCCGGCGGGCGTTCGTGCCTTATTCCTCTTCCTCGGGCTGCTCTTCCGGCGGGGCCAGACCCTCGAGACCCTTGAGCAGTTCTTCCTCGGTCATGCGTTCGACCGCGACCTCGGTATCGTCGACATCGACGCTGCCGCCCGAGCCGATCAGCGGCACGGCCTCGGACTCCGGCTCGTCCACTTCGACGTATTTCTGCAGGGAATGAACCAGTTCTTCGCGCAAATCGCCCGGAGAGATGGTCTCATCGGCGATTTCACGCAGAGCCACAACGGGGTTCTTGTCGTTGTCGCGGTCCAGCGTAATCGGCGCTCCCGACGAAATCGTTCGAGCCCGGTGCGCTGCGAGCAGCACCAGGTCAAATCGGTTTTCGACCTTATCAATGCAATCTTCAACCGTGACGCGAGCCATGGGCTGTCACTCCAATCCCGACACAAAAAGCCATATACGCGCTACGTAATGGGGCTTTCCCTAAAGAGCAAGGCAGAAATTGGGGGAACGGCTGGCGTTAACTTACATTGCCGGGAAAGTGCGCACTGCACGGGGACGGCATGTTAGCCGAAATACGGAATTGCACAGCTGGAGTCTGCCTTATTTTCGACTTGCCGGGCGAACAAGCAGACCGCCAGCAAAATGAGCCGCGTGCCGGACTTTCCGCATGCCAACAAGCAACACACGAAAGACAATTATGTCCACTCCGACTAACAAGATTGCTCTTTTTATTGACGGGGCAAATCTCTACGCGACTGCCAAAACACTGGGTTTCGATATCGACTACAAGCGTTTGCTGAAGGAATTTCAGAGCCGGGGAACGCTCACCCGGGCGTTCTACTACACCGCCGTCATCGAGGATCAGGAGTATTCCTCGATCCGGCCGCTGATCGACTGGCTGGACTACAACGGTTACACGGTCGTGACGAAGGCGACCAAAGAGTTCGTCGACTCGACCGGCCGGCGCAAGGTCAAGGGCAACATGGATATCGAGCTTGCCGTCGATGCCATGGAGCTGGCCGAGCATGTCGATCAGATCGTGCTGTTCTCCGGCGACGGCGACTTCCGTTCGCTGGTGGAGGCCGTGCAGCGCCGTGGCGTGCGCGTGACCGTCGTCTCGACGATCTCGACGCAGCCCCCGATGGTGGCCGACGAACTGCGCCGCCAGGCCGACGTCTTCACCGATCTCGTCGAATTGCAGCCGAAGATCGGCCGCGATCCGGCTGAGCGCGTCGAGCGTCCCGAGCGCCGCCTGGGCGATCGTCCGCATACGCCGCAATTCCTGCAGCGCCCGCCGGTGCCCGCGCGCGCCGACGATGGTGGGGACGAAGACTGAGCCGGACCCAATTCCGGTTCCCACTTTTCGGGATCATGCTTTTGGATGAAGCATGATCTTTTCCGAAAACCGGTTCCCACTTTTCGGGATCATGCTCTAAAAGGCCATCATGGCCGCCCTTCCCAACCCCTCGCGGGATTGCCCGCTTTGTCCGCGTCTCGTTGAATTCCGGGGGCTGGTGCGCGAGCGCCAGCCGACCTGGTTCAATGCCCCCGTGCCTGTGTTCGGAGCGGCGAACGCCTCGCTGCTGATCGTCGGGCTCGCACCGGGCATGCAGGGCGCCAACCGCACCGGCCGTCCCTTCACCGGCGATTATGCCGGCGTCCTGCTCTATGAAACGCTGATCGCGCATGGTTTCGCGCGCGGCACCTATCAGGCCCGCCCGGACGACGGGCTGAAGCTGGTCGATACATGCATCGTCAACGCGGTGCGCTGCCTTCCGCCCGAAAACAAACCGACACCGGCGGAGATCAGGACTTGCCGCAGTTTTCTTGAACCGGCGCTGCAGATGAAGCAGCTTCGCGCCATTGTCGTGCTCGGCCGCGTCGCTCACAATTCAACCGTGAAGGCGCTGGGCCTGCGGGCGGCGGCCACGCCGTTTACACATGGCGGTGTTCACGATGCGGGACATGTGCGGATGTTCGACAGCTATCACTGCTCGCGTTACAACACGAACACCGGCGTTCTGACGCCGAAGATGTTCAATGACGTGTTCAAGGCTGTGCGGAAATATCTGGGGTGATGCTTCGTCCTGGAAAGGACCGCTCATGGTTCGAGACGGCCGTTACACGGCCTCCTCACCATAGGCACCGGAAATCAGCCCTTGTCGCGCAACAGCCGCCCGCGCTCGCGATCCCATGAGCGATTGCGCTCGGTCTCGCGCTTGTCATGCAGCTTCTTGCCCTTGGCCAGCGCCAGCTCGATTTTGGCGCGCCCGCGCTCGTCGAAATAGAGCTTGAGCGGGATCAGCGTCATGCCTTGCCGTTCGACCGCACCGATCAGCTTGTTGGCCTGACGCTTGTGCAGCAGCAGTTTGCGCGGCCTTTTCGGCACGTGATTGAAACGGTTGGCCTGCAGGTATTCCGGGATGTTGGCGTTGAGGAGCCATATCTCGCCCTCGCGGGCGTCGGCATATGACTCCGCGATCGTCGCCTTGCCGTTGCGGATCGACTTCACTTCCGTTCCGGTCAGCACAATGCCCGCCTCGAGCGAATCCTCGATGGCGTAGTTGAAGCGGGCCTTGCGGTTCTCGGCAACGACCTTGATTTTACGTTCGTCTTTTTTTTCGGCCATTTACTTCTTCAGGAGATCACGGATTTCCATCAGCAACTTCTGATCCGTGGTCGGCGCCGGCGGCTCGGCAGGCGCAGCCGCTTCTTTGCGGCGAAGCTGGTTCATCAGACGGATGACGATGAACAGCACGAACGCGACGATCATGAAGTTCAGCGTCACGGTGAGGAAACTGCCCCAGGCCAGCACGGCGCCCTGCTTTTTGGCGTCCGCGAGGTTGCCGGCGGTGACGGTGCTGGAAAGGCCCGTGTAGTAGTTGGAGAAATCGAGCCCGCCGGTGATCGCGCCGATGATCGGCATGATGACGTCGCCGACGAGCGAACTCACGATCGCACCGAACGCGGCACCGATGACAACGCCGACCGCGAGGTCCATGACGTTGCCCTTCATCGCAAATTCTTTGAATTCCTTCAGCATCGGTCGCTCCCCGTTCTTGTCAGGCTTGTTGTGAAAATCAGTTGATCAGGCCGGCATGGACCATGGCATCGCGCACGACCTGCTTGGCGCCGTCCGACAGCGGCACGATCGGCAACCGAGACGTTGCCTCACACTTGCCGAGCAGCGACATCGCGTACTTGGTCGGCGCGGGGCTGGCCTCGACGAACAAGCCGGTATGCAGCGGCATCAGCTTGTCGTTGTAGGCAAGCGCGGCGGCGAAGTCGCCCTTCAGGCAGGCGTTCTGGAATTCCGCGCACAGGCGCGGCGCGACGTTCGATGATACCGAAATGCAACCGTGGCCGCCCTGCGCCATGTAGCCGAGCGCCGTGCCGTCGTCGCCGGAGAGCTGATTGAAGTCGGTGCCGACCATGGCGCGCTGCTGCGACAGGCGCACGAGGTTCGATGTCGCATCCTTGACGCCGGCGATGTTCTTCAGCTCGAACAACCGCTTCATGGTTTCGTTCGACAGATCGACGATCGAGCGGCCGGGAATGTTGTAGACGATGATGGGAATGCCGATGGCGTCGTTGATCGCCTTGAAGTGCTGATACATGCCCTCCTGCGTCGGCTTGTTGTAATAGGGCGTCACCACAAGCACGGCGTCGGCCCCCGCCTTCTCGGCATGGCGCGCGAGCGCGACCGCTTCCATCGTCGAGTTCGAGCCGGCACCCGCCACAACCGGGACGCGGCCCTTGGCCTCCTCGACGCACCATTCGACGACCTTGTTGTGTTCGTCGTGGTTGAGCGTCGGGCTCTCGCCGGTGGTTCCCACCGGCACGAGGCCATGGGTTCCCTCGGAGATCTGCCAATTGACCAAACTCCGGAACGTGCCCTCGTCGACCGAGCCGTTCTTGAAGGGGGTCACCATCGCCGTGAAGGAACCCCGAAAATTCGTCTTTGCTGCCATGATTGCACTCCTCCCGGTCGCTTTCGACGCGGCCCGGAACATAACACCGCCCACCGGATCGTTCGCCCTTGATACCGGTTCGCAACAGCCCGCGAAAGGGCCGCCCGCCGAAGGTTCCACCCAAGCCGGCCTGAATGCCTGCCCCGATTTCGCCGCCGTTGGAGGCCAACAGTCGCAGGCGCGGCCAGCTTAGCTTATTGTCAATCTTATCAATGCAAACACGTTTTGGACACCAGCGGGGTCATTCTCAGGTTTCGGCCGGCACCGGCGTCGCGCATCGAGGGGTTTCCGAAGCGAATCCCCGTTAGATTTGCATAGTGTGATTCGAAGACAGGCGGGCTCATTGGCGACATCGCGAAAGATCGTCCGGCACATCACCTGCGGCTTCGTCGTCGCCGGCGCTGTCGCATGGCCATGCCTCGCCTTAGCCAAGACGGTGCCGTTGCCCAAGCCGCGCCCGCAGGCCGCTAACGTCCGGGACGCCAAGGTCCAAGACACCAAGCAAACCGGCAAGCCGCAAGAAGCCAACGCGCAAGGCACCAAGCAAGACATCAAACCGAAAATCCAGGACTCCGTTCCGGCGGTCGCACGCCCGACGATCGCGTCGCTTGCGCCAAATCTTCCGGGCGCTCTGTCGCCGCCGCCGAGCGTGGCTGCACCCGTAAAGCCAAGCACCAAGCGCAGCGTGCCGTTTGCCGTCGCGCCAACGACAACGACTTCCGAGCAGGACCTGACGACACTCGCCCGTGTCGCCGAACTGATCGATGACGGTAAAGGGGCCGATGCGACACAGGCCGCTGCGAGCCTGTCCGATCCCGTCGCGCGCAAACTCGCCGAATGGCTGGCGCTGCGCAGCAGCGGCAATGGTTCGCCTGCTGAACGCTACCGCGCCTTCATAACCGCCAATCCCGAGTGGCCCGGCCTGTCCGGCTTCCGCCGACGCGCTGAAGCCGCGCTTTGGGACGACGCGCGCGATGACGGCACCGTACTCGCCTTCTTCGGCGGCGCATCACCGATCTCGGCCAAGGGACGTCTCGTGCTGGCGCGTGCGCTGCTCGCACGCGGCGACAAGAATGCAGCCGAGCGCCTCGTGCGGCAGACATGGCGCAACGACGGCATGTCCGCCGATCTTGAATCCGCTGTCATCGATCGTTTCGGGGCGCTGCTGACGCCCGGCGATCATAAGGCGCGGATGGATTATCTGCTCTATCAGGAAGAAACCAACGCTGCGATGCGGATGGCGCAACGGATCGGCGGCCATGCGCTCGTGCTCGCCAAGGCGCGCGTGGCGGTGATCAACGAGGGCGGCAATGCCGGCAAGCTGCTCGAAGCCGTGCCTGCGGATGCGCGACATGATCCGGGCTACATCTTCAGCCGCGCGCAATGGCTGCGTCGCACGAACAAGATCGAGGAAGCCGGCAAGGTCATGACCGGCGCGCCACGCGAGGCCGCGCGCGCGGTGAATTCCGATGAGTGGTGGGTGGAGCGGCGCCTGATCGCGCGCAAGCTTCTCGACCTCGGAAATACCGCACTCGCCTATCAGGTCGCGCGCGATGGGCCGCGCCCAGAAAAGGAAGTTTATCAAGCAGATCAAGCATTTACGGCCGGATGGATTGCGCTGCGATTCCTCAAGGAGCCGGCCGCGGCGCTGCAGCACTTCAGCCAGATTCCGCAGGAGGCGAAACATAATCCGGCGGCGCAGTCGCGCGCAGGTTACTGGATGGGACGCGCTGCAGAAGCGCTCGGCCGCACCCATGATGCTCAGCGCTCCTATCAAAGCGCGGCGCAGCATTCGACGAGCTATTACGGTCAATTGGCGCGCGCCAAGCTCGGCCTTCCGCAACTCGCACTCAACGGTCAGCCGCGCAGCCGCGGCGGCGAGCGTCTCGAAGTCGTGCGCGCCATGGAGCTGCTTTACGCCATCGGTCAGCGCGACCTCCTCGTGCCGATGCTCACAGACCTCGCGCAGCAGACGGACAATATGGATGCGCTGGTCGCGCTCGCCGAACTGACCGTGCGCAACAAGGACGCGCGCGGTACTTTGATCGTCGGCAAAGGCGCACTCAATCGCGGTCTGCCCTTCGACGTCTTCGCATTCCCGACCACCGGCGTGCCGGCCTTCAAGCAGGTCGGACCCGACGTGGAGGATAGCCTTGTCTATTCGATCGCGCGGCAGGAAAGCATGTTCAATCCGAAAGCGATTTCGGTCGCGAAAGCCATGGGGCTGATGCAGGTGATGCCGGCGACGGGACGTCAGCTGGCGCGCAAATATAGCGTGCCTTACGACCAGAAGCGGATGCTGTCGGACGGCGCCTATAACGCGTCGTTGGGCGCAGCGATGCTCGGCGAGCTCGTCGCCAACTATCGCGGCTCCTACATTCTCACCAGCGTCGGCTACAACGCCGGCCCGGGCCGCGTGCGCGAATGGGTCGAGAAATACGGCGATCCGCGCGATCCCAAGGTCGATGCGGTGGACTGGGTCGAGCGCATTCCGTTCTCCGAGACGCGCAATTACGTGCAGAGAATCGTCGAAAATATGCAGGTTTACCGCGCCCGTTTCGGCGGCGACCATCGCCTGATGATCGAAGCGGACCTGACCCGCGGCGCCACCGCTCAGCAATAGCGTCGTTCGGGCACAGAAATAATGGCCGTGCCCGACATCATCGAACACTTCATCACCACCGACGATGGCTTGCGGCTTCACCTGCGCGATACCGCGCCGCGCAAACCGGTCGATGTGGCGCGGGCACCTCTGCCCGTGCTCTGCCTGCCCGGCCTGACACGTACGGCCGCCGATTTCGACGAGCTTGCAACCGCACTCGCGACCGATCCAGTCCGGCCTCGCCGCGTGCTGGCGATGGATTCGCGCGGCCGGGGCATGTCCGAGCGCGACACGAACCCGGCCAACTACAATGTGCTGACGGAAACGCGCGACGTCGTTGCCGCCATGGCGGCGCTGCGCATCGCCCGCGCGATCGTGGTCGGCTCGTCGCGCGGCGGACTTATCGCGCTCACCCTGCCCGCGCTCACGCCGACGCTCATGGCTGGACTTGTTTTCAACGATATCGGGCCGGTGATCGACATGGCCGGGCTTCTGCGCATCGCCAGCTACGCCGGCAAGATTGCGCAGCCGCGCGATTTCGACCATGGCGCGCAAATCCTGCGCGCTTTGTTTGGCACGCAGTTTCCCGCGCTCACACCGGACGACTGGAACGCCTGGGCGCGGCGCGCATGGGTGGTGCAAGACGGCTTACTGAGCGCAACCTGCGATAGCGCGGTTGCGGCAAGCCTCGGCACGCTCGATCCGTCGAAACCTTTGCCGCCGCTGTGGGCGGCGTTCGACGCGCTTCCTCAGATCCCGCTGATGGTTATCCGCGGCGAATACTCTGACCTGTTGTCGGAGGCGACAGTCGCAGAGATGCTGGCACGCCGGCCCGGCACGACAAGCCTTCTGGTGCACGGCCAGGGCCATACGCCGCTGCTCGCCGAACGCGACACCATTGCGGCAATTGCGGCTTTCGCCGCCCGTTGCGACGGCTAGAGCCTTTTTCCGGCTTTGATGGAATCAAAGCCGGGGCTCTCAATTCTGGCTTTGACGCGTTTTCTTCACGCGAACCGGTACCCACTTCGCTCGAAAACGCTCTAAACACGCAAAACCCCGCGCCACCACGCGGATATCCCGACGCCAATCCGCGCACATTCAAGCAGCGCACGTCCAAAACAACGCGCAAAGAAAAACCCCGGCGGTTGCCCGCCGGGGTTTCTGTAACAATCGCTATGAAGCGATGATCACCAGTTGCGCTGAACGCGGAGCAGACCGGACCAGACGCCCTGGTCCTTCAGCTCGTAGGCGGCGGCGGGCTTGAGGCCCTAAGTCGTCGCGTTGAGGATACCAGTGTGGTTCTGACCGATGTTGGTGTAGAGAACTTCCGCGGTGAAATCGAGACCCGCAACCGGGGTCCAGATCGTGCGCGAACCAACGGTCCAGATGTCGAGATCGAAGTCACAGGTCGAACCAGCGGCGAACGTGCCGTTGGCGCCGGTGAAGCCGCTACCAGCGGTGTACTTCGAGCACAGCCACGTGTTGGCCTGCGTGCCGTAATCGATCGACGTATAAGAACCGAACAGCGACGAACGGAGACGGCTCGGCACCCAGTAGTGCTCGATACCGGCAGCAACGCCCCAACCGCTGGTGAGTTCCATGTTCGAACAAGTCGAGGCATCAAACACGCCGTCGATCAGGTAGCCGAAAGCGACGCTCTGATAGCCAACGCTGCTGCTGCCATACACGCCGATCGTGCCCGGGTTTGAAGCGCCCGTCAGACGGCCAAGGATACCCTTGGTGTACGTGGCTTCAACCCACATCTGGTCGCCAGCGCCGAGCTGCGGCAGCTTGAGGTTCAAGCCGGCCGTCACTGCGTAGCCCCACTCCGAACCCGGCGAACCGGTGTCTTCCGTGGCGCCATAGTAGCCCGGGAACTTCTGGGTCGCATGCGCGCCCAAGAAGGCCGTGCCCCAAGCCTGGTTGACCTGGATGTTGCCGACGATATCCGGGAAGCGAACGCCGCCACCCGACATGGTCGCCAGCGCAGTCGCGGTCGGAGAGTTGATCGCGTCGACGCGGTCATACAGGTTGCCGACACGACGATACGGCGCGTCTTCGAGAGCGATCGTCGCGGTGACGCCGTTGCCGAAGGACGCGGTGTACTGGATGCCGTTCACGCCCGAACCGTAGTCGTCGGCGCCGAAGAAGCGGCCGGCGCTCGTGCCCGGAAGACCAGCCCACGGAGCGGTGACGGCGGACGACACCTTACCGAAGGTGAAGCCGGCGAACTGGATGAACGCGCGGTCGAACTGGACGATGTCCGTGCCGGACGTGTGCGTGAACCAGACGCTGCTGTAGGCACGGAGAGTGCCGTATTCAGTCTGGTTACGGGCGTCGAAGTTCACGCCCATACGGGTACGCCACGTGTGCGTATCGCCGAGACGGGTGTACTGCGACATCGGGCCGTTCACGTTAGTCGTGTGCGAACCGGCTGCGTTGAAGTTGATTTCGGCGCGCACGAAGCCACCGATCTTCAAGCAGGTGTCAGTGCCGGGGATGAAATAGTAACCCGCACCGTACAGGGAGCAGATCTTCACGTACTCGACCGGCTTGGCCTTGACGGGAAGATCGGCGGCCTGAGCTCCTGCCACCGCGACCAAACCTGCCGCCGTGCCGAGGAGAAGGCTCTTAACCATCTTCATATTGACCTCCAAGTTGCTGTTGGGAGGGTTCCGGCTCCGCCAGGTGCTAGCACCCAAGGAAGGTTCCCTTTGTCCCCGGAAACCACCTGTCTCTCTTCGCGTACGAAAAAGAACCAAGCGGGACGACCTTGGGAATGCCCCCCTCCGTCGCCCAGGCAGAATATCCGAGCACCCTCTCTGCGCAATCAATGTGCACCCCTAAAACAGGCGTTTCTGGCTGGTTGTGGCAATTTTGCCACGACTGCCCGATGCACAGAAAATATTGCAACCAATTGAAATAGCTTGATTTTTTATGGATTCGCGCACCGCCTGCAAAACACCCCTCGCGCAATCAAGCCCAACTGTGGCCCCCGGGACACACCGTCGAGAGCTGCCTGAAGGCTTTGCAGGGGGAACTTTTCCCGATTCTACGAATCAAGCTGAGCCAAGCCTGTTTTCGGCATGCCGCAACAGCCTCGCAGGTTCGTGGGACAGCGCGGCGTCATCGCGCTTGCGCGCGTTTGGCTATTCCGAGCCAAGCTTTTGATCACGCGGTGCCGACGCCTTTTGCAACGGATGCGACAGATTACAGATTGATGTCGCCTGCGCCACGCGACGACATGAGAAGCCGCCACGCATCGATCGAGACGCCACCGACTACAACAAAAGGCTGTCGATGCGTGCCGACACGATCTCTTATGTGTGAAAGCCTGCCAGTGCAGCCGGTTTCGGATGATGCGCCAGCCGCGGCGGAACAAGCGGTCGTGCGTAAAAGCGAGCCAGGCGAAAATAGCGACACACATCGATGCGTCCTGTCGCGCAATCACTTGCGCGACAGCCGACAGCAAAAATGGCCGTCGCATGTGGCGACGTTGCGCTGAGGGTTAGCGGCAGAAACAGAAAACGGAACAATGCGCAGAGAACTGCAGACATGCAGAGTGCGAGGCGGCCGCGCCACCTGTTCATCGGCAGTGAAGTGGAACCGGACGGCTGGCGGAGAGAACCGCCCTGCTCGCCATCGGAGAACCGGACAAAGGCCGGTCGCTTCAAAGTCGGCGGCGAGAAACAAATCAAGCAAGGGTTCGATCACCCCTCTGTCACCATTAAAAAGACCGGGCGTTGCCCGGTCTTTTTAATGGCGGAGACGGAGGGATTGTGAGTGCGCTGCCCGCGCACTCATCCTCGGGCTTCGCCCTCGGACCGCGCCGCGCTACGCGCGCGCGTCCGGATGCCTGCGGCATCCGTCGAACACTGGTTTTTAGATCGAGGGTTCGATCACACCTCTGTCACCATTAAAAAGACCGGGCGTTGCCCGGTCTTTTTAATGGCGGAGACGGAGGGATTCGAACCCTCGATAAGCCTTTACAAGCCTATAACGGTTTAGCAAACCGCCGCCTTCAGCCACTCGGCCACGTCTCCATATGGCCGGTATGCCCGAGGCTGGCGCGCGCTGCAAGCTTAACGCCGCGACGGCCTCTCCGGCCGCCGCCGCATGTCCGGAAGCGCCCTGATTTCAGGCGCTTACAGTGTCACGAGCGGTGAAAACGCTCAGTGGCCGCCGAGCCAGGCGCGCGCGGCACGCTGGGCGGCTGCGATATCGGCATCCGACATCATTTCCGCGATCTCGCGGCGGTGTCCGAGCGCATCGACCCGGCCCTTCATCGCCGCAAGGTTGAACCATTTATGCGCGGCCACGAGATCCACCACGCCCGTCGTCCCGGCCGAAAACATCAACCCGAGATCGAACAGCACATCGGCGTTCGCACCACTTTCGACGGCAACCGCGCCGTCCATGCTGACCTGCGTAAAGTACGACATAACCCGTCCTCTTCTTTTTGATCGAGCGCGGCTCCTGCCCTGTTCCGCCCGACGCATCCCCTATTTCGAGAGCATGATTTGTCCGAAACACCGGTTCCCATTTCTTGGGATCATGCTTGTTGTGATCCGACCGATGCCCCGGTCTGATGCACGATACTGATCCGCCAGTTTTGAATAGCAGTTTAAGTATCGCGATGAATCGAATCTGAACGAAACGGCTGTGGCAATTCTGCACGAATTAAAGAAACCGCTGCGGCACAGGCATTTTCACCGTGTCGATACGATTGGTTTACTGTCGCGCTTGGCGAAGAGATAACCATTGCACGCGGTGGCGAAGACAATTGCGCAAATCACGGCGCCGGCCCAGACGCGTGCAAGGCTGCAACACGGACGACGCGACGAAGCGCGCGGAGCCGCGACCCGCGAATCCGATGTCGGTGCTGAGACTGAACAAGAGAGAGTGAGTTCGTGTGCGTGGATGTCTCTGCCTGCCGCAACGGCGCGGGAGAGAGATCTTGCCTGCCCGGCTCATTGAGCGGCGGCCTGCTCGACATGGCGAGGGCCGGAAGCGGCAGATACGAAACGCGGCGACCAAACGCGGCGAGCCGCTCGAAACGTAAAACCTGGAAAACGCAGTACCCAAAAAAGAAGGGAGTCGGCGAGGACGTCAGGCTCCAGGCTTTCCGCGACCCGTGAAGGTCTGCGGAGGAAATCGCGGGAAGCCCCGCCAACTCCAGGGAGCGAAGCTTGGCTCCCTTTTGCGAGCGGCGCGTCCAAAAGGAAACACCCGCCTGCAGCCTGACCTGATGTCTCGCCGACACCCTCTTTCGTCTCTGAGACTTGAACCGCGTTCGTGAGAACGAAGTCTCGTCTCATATGACGCTGCTGGCTTTATGTTGCCACGAGGTGCGGCAACTCAGTCCAGCAAACCAGAAGAAGCAAAGTTACTTCTTCTTGGCTTTGCGCTTCTTGGTCTTCTTGGCCTTAGCCTTCTTCGCAGTCTTCTTGGCCTTCTTAGCTTTCTTCGCCATGTTGCCCTCCGTTAAGTGAGATGGCGTCAATGCATAGTGCAATCGCGAATCGAGTGCACTACGTTTGGATTACACCAACACGACCAAAAAAGCAGCGCGCGCTTAAGGAAGTGTTGACGCGTAAGGCCGTGCAACCACGCGCGCAGCACTCAATCGCACCTCATCACCACACGACGACGACATCGCAACACGCGTGCTCGATGAAGTGCGCAGAAGTGCGCAACATTTCACTGATGTGAAGGAAGTCCGCATTTTGCAGGTACATCTTGCATCAACGACATGCATCGCATTGGTGCGTAAGCGCTTTTGCGAACGGTCGAACAAACGGAAAAAAACGCCGCGCGAGCAGGGTGAGTCGCGAAATTATGCAACTAAAAAATTTTCTGGGATAACGCCGGAATCGCGTGCCGCGGCACCCTCGAGAGGGCTATCGCGCGTCGAATCGTGCACGAGCGATTCGCTTTGCTGCTGTGTCGAGACGTTGCTCAAGGCGATTGCGAGCGACGATGCGCGACGAAAACGGCGACCAATTCCGTACCTGAGTACGTCCGATCAGATGCCGAGCTTCGCTTTCAGCAGATCGTTGACGGCCTGCGGGTTGGCCTTGCCGCCCGACGACTTCATCACCTGTCCGACGAACCAGCCGATCAGTGTCGGCTTCGCGCGCGCCTGTTCCACCTTGTCGGGATTGGCGGCGATGATGTCGTCGACCACCTTTTCGATGGCGCCGAGATCGGTGACCTGCTTCAGACCGCGCGCTTCGACGATGGCCGCGGGGTCGCCGCCCTCGCTCCAGACGATCTCGAACAGATCCTTGGCGATCTTGCCGGAAATGACGCCGTCGCCGATCAGATCGACGATCGCGCCCAGCTGCGCGGCGGAAACCGGCGAGGCGGTGATGTCCTGGCCTTCCTTGTTGAGGCGACCGAACAGCTCGTTGATGACCCAGTTGGCGGCGAGTTTGCCGTCGCGGCTGCCGCCGCCGGGCTTCTTGAGCACCGCCTCGAAGAAGTCGGCGCTCTCGCGCTCGCTGACCAGCACGCCGGCGTCGTAGGGCGTCAGCCCGTACGTCCGCGATCAGGCGCGCCTTCTTCTGGTCCGGGAGTTCCGGCAGCGCGGCGCGCAGCCCATCGATCTACGCCTGCGTCACTTCGAGCGGCAGCAGGTCGGGATCGGGGAAGTAGCGATAGTCGTGCGCCTCTTCCTTGGAGCGCATCGAGCGCGTCTCGCCCTTGCCGGGGTCATAGAGACGCGTTTCCTGATCGATCTTGCCGCCGTCCTCGAGGACGCCGATCTGGCGCCGCGCCTCGAACTCGATGGCCTGGCCGATGAAGCGGATGGAGTTGACGTTCTTGATCTCGCAGCGCGTGCCGAGCGGCTCGCCGGGGCGGCGCACCGACACGTTGACGTCGGCGCGCAGGCTGCCCTTCTCCATGTCGCCGTCGCAGGTGCCGAGATAGCGCATGATGGTGCGCAGCTTGGTGACATAGGCCCGCGCCTCGCTCGGAGGAGCGCATGTCGGGCTTGGAGACGATCTCCATCAGCGCGACGCCGGAACGGTTCAGATCGACGAAGGACATTGTCGGGTGCTGATCGTGCAGCGACTTGCCGGCGTCCTGCTCCAGATGCAGCCGCTCGATGCCCACCGTGATGCTCTCGCCGTCGAGCATGTCGACGATGACCTCGCCCTCGCCCACGATCGGCGACTTGTACTGGCTGATCTGGTAGCCCTGCGGCAGGTCCGGATAGAAATAGTTCTTGCGATCGAACGTCGAGACCAGATTGATCTGCGCCTTCAGGCCCAGTCCGGTGCGGACCGCCTGACGCACGCATTCCGCATTGATGACCGGCAGCATGCCCGGCATCGCCGCATCGACCAGCGAGACGTGCGAGTTGGGATCGCCGCCGAATTCGGTGGAGGCGCCGGAGAACAATTTGGCGTTCGACGTCACCTGGGCATGGACTTCCAGCCCGATGATGACTTCCCAGTCGCCGGTGGCGCCTTTGATGAGTTTGGACGGCTTTGCGGGTGCGTTCATGGCCGGGTTTCTAGCCTGCGGGGCGACCGGAGAAAACCCCGGAATCGTCCCTGTTCAGAGGCTTGATGCAAAGGCCTTGAAGACGGGGCTGGCGCGCAGCGTGTCGCGGCCGGCGGCAATGACGTCATCCACCTGCTCGGCCGGGAGCTGGAAACGGGTCGGAACGGCCTCGAGCCCGGCCGCCCGCGCCGGATCGAGCTGGTCGAAGCCCAGCCGGCCGATGAAAAACTTCAGATCGCGGCAATTCCAGCCGGGCCCGGCGCCATACTGGGCGCGCTGAGCCGCCGACAGCGAACAGCGCCAGCGCACCAGCGAGGTCTGCCAGTCGGTCATGGTGGCCTGAAAGGCGGTGAAGCTCGAATTGACCGACGCATCGATCGAGGTGTCCACCGCCGCCATCACGAGATCGGTCCCGCTTGGACCCGGGATCGTGCTGATCCAGTCGACGCCGGACTGCCGGCCCTTGGCATCGGCGACCAGGAACATCACGCGACGCAGCTTCACCGCCTGCTTGGGATTCAGCGGGCCGTAAGGTGTCTCCGACGATTGCCGCGCGATGGTGAAACCCGACAGGCCGAAATTGTCGACCAGCCCGCCATCCAGCAGCTTGATGAACGGCACGTCTCCCTTGTGATAGCGGCTGATCGCCTGCGCAAAGGAGCGCAGCAGCGGAGGTGCGTTGCGATCGTCGCGCGCACGGACGATCCACGCCGGCAACGGATCGTTGCACTTGCCGGGGAAGGTCTGGATGACTATCGGCGCGAAGGCGACCGGCACTGCGGCCGAGGCCGCGACCGCATCCGCCACCGGATATTTGTCGATGTCGCTGCACATCGCGCTGAAGGCAGTAGCGCCGAACACAAACGGCGTGCGGTTGTAGATGTCGGAAGCGTTGATCCACACGCGGGGACGGCCGACGGTGCGGAACTGGCCGAAGGTCGCGCCACCGAACAGATTGTCGTCGAGCCAGCGGGTAAAGCCCGCGGAATCATTGACGCCGCCACCGAGCGCACGCCCGAGATTGGCCAGAGACACATTCGTGCGGAGTGCCTCCTCCGCATTGCGGAGCAAAAAGCGCTCGCGAAAATCCAGCAGCGCCGCGCGCTTCTTCAGGCCGTAATAGGCGGCCATGACGGAGCCGCCAGAGACACCCGAGATGAAGTCCAGACGATCGATCATCGGCGCCGAGGCGCCGCGCACGGGCACCCGCTCAAGCTCCGACAGGATGCCATAGGCAAAAGCCGCCGCACGCGTGCCGCCGCCGGAAAAGGAAAGCCCGACCAGCACCGCGTCGTCGGCCGCCACATCCTCGAAGTTGATGGCGATGCGATCGCGAACCGACGTCGCCGGCAGATTGATGGGCTGATTATAAACGCTCGCGCAGCCGAGCAGACCGGCGCTTGCAAGCATGGTTGTGACGACGCAACGCAACCACATGGCCCACCAAAAAGGATACCGAGGTCCCTGGTGGCCACCTTATCACATGCCGGGACCGCCAAATGTGGCGGACCGCCGGATAGTTAACGGCGGTGCTTGGACCATGATCGGATCATGGTCCGGCTTCTTATCTGAGCACGATCTTGTCCGAAAACCGGTTCCCACTTTTCGGGATCGTACTCTACCACCAGCGCTTGGGCGTGAAGCGTCCGGCCGCCTGCTCGATGACGTCGCCGAGCGAGAACAGCGTCTCTTCGTCGAATGGACGCCCGATGAGCTGCAGCCCGAGCGGCAGCCCCTGCGCGTCAGACCCGGCAGGTACGGCAATGCCCGGCAGGCCGGCCATGTTCACCGTCACCGTGAAGATGTCGTTGAGATACATCTCGACCGGCGAGGCGTTCGCCTTCTCGGCGATGCCGAAGGCCGCGCTGGGCGTCGCCGGCGTCAGGATGGCGTTGACGCCCTTGGCGAAGGCCTCTTCGAAGTCGCGCTTGATCAAGGTGCGGATCTTCTGCGCGCGCAGATAGTAGGCGTCGTAATAGCCGGCTGAGAGCACATAGGTGCCGATCATGATGCGGCGGCGAACCTCCGCGCCGAAGCCGGCGGCGCGCGTGTTGCCATACATCTCGGCGATGTCGCGGCCCGGCACGCGCAGGCCGTAACGCACGCCGTCATAGCGCGCGAGATTGGACGACGCTTCCGCCGGCGCGACGATATAATACGCCGGCAGCGCATACTTGGTGTGCGGCAGCGAAATTTCGACAAGCTCCGCACCGGCAGCCTTCAGCCACTGTGCGCCCTTGCCCCACAAAGCCTCGACATCGGCCGGCATGCCGTCGATGCGGTACTCCTTCGGGATGCCGATCTTCATGCCCTTCACCGAGCGGCCGATGGCCTTCTCGTAATCGGGCACGGGCATGTCGACACATGTCGTGTCCTTGGGATCGTGACCGGCCATCGAGCGCAGCATGATGGCGTTGTCGCGCACCGTGTGTGCGATCGGTCCGGCCTGATCGAGCGATGAGGCGAACGCGACGATGCCCCAGCGCGAGCAGCGGCCGTAAGTCGGCTTGATGCCGACCGTGCCGGTAAACGCCGCCGGCTGACGGATCGAGCCGCCGGTGTCGGTTGCCGTTGCACCCAGACACAGCGACGCCGCGACCGCCGATGCAGAGCCGCCGGACGAACCGCCCGGCACCAGATCGACATCGGAGCCCTGACGACGCCAGGGCGATTTCACCGGGCCGAACGCCGAGGTCTCGTTGGACGAGCCCATGGCGAATTCGTCGTTGTTGAGCTTGCCGAGCATCACCGCACCGTCGCGCCACAGCTGCGAGGTGACCGTGAATTCATAGGGTGGCACGAAGTTGCCGAGGATTTTGGAGCAGGCGGTCGTGCGCACACCCTGCGTCGCGAACAGATCCTTGACGCCGATCGGCAGGCCTTCGAGCGGACCGCCCTCGCCTTTCGCGAGCTTCGCGTCAGAAGCCTTCGCCATCTCGCGCGCCTTGTCGGGCGTCTCGAGCACGAAAGCGTTCAACACGCGCGCGGCCTCCATCGCCTTGAGGAAGGCGTCGGTGAGTTCGAGCGAGCTAAAGGATTTCTTCGCCAGACCGTCGCGGGCGCTGGCGAGGGTCAGGCCGGAAACGTCAGTCATTTTTGAACCGGTTCGCAATAAAACGGAGACAGGGGCGAGATCGAGGAGTCCGGCTTGGGGAACGCGGACTTGTGCCGCTCGGCGTCGAGCGCTTCCATCGCGGCCACCGCAATCGCCATGGCCTTTTCCATGTCGGGCTCGCGGCCGGCAGCCTCTTCGGCTTCGATGAAGTCCATATAGGCCATGTACGCCCTATACGACGACTCGTCGTCGCACATGTTGCACATTACTCGACCACCTTCGGCACGAGGAAGAAGTGATCTTCTGTCGCGGGCGCGTTGGCGACAATGGCGTCGGCAATCTCGCCGTCCGTCACCTTGTCCTCGCGCTGCTTCAGCGCCATCGGCGTGACCGAGGTCATCGGCGCGACGCCATCGACGTTCACTTCCGAGAGCTGTTCGACGAAATCCAGAATGGCGTTCAACTCGCCCTGCAGATGCGCGACGTCATCCTCTTTGACGGCAATGCGCGCCAGATGCGCAATGCGGCGGACGGTGGTGGCATCGACAGACATTCGGACCTCTTAGAGCATGATCCGGAAAAGTGGATACCGGTTTTCCGAAAAGATCATGCTCGAACAATAAACGGGAGCGCGATGGCCGTTCGAACCAAGCCCATCGCAACAGGCGCTCACCTATACAGAGCCGCGTTTTGGGCCGCAACCTGACCGGCTAACCCCGTAATTAACTTAGCCTTCTCAGCGCGTCGGCCGCCAGCATCCGGGTCATTTCGGCGGCCGGGGCCGCACGGCCCAGGGCCGCCGCCTGCCCCGACCAGATGGGCGAAAAATCCGCCGAACCGGACTTTTCCGCCGCCGCCCGCAGGGGTGCGAGCGCGGTGGCGGAGTGCGGAAAGGCCGGCGCCTCACCCATGGGGCCGAGTTCCGCCATGACGCGATTGACCAGCCCGCGCGCCGGGCGGCCCGTCATCAGATTTGTGATCCGCGTTCCATCGTCTGAGGCCACCGCCAGCCGCGCGCGGTGCGGCTTCGAGATCGTCGCTTCGGGAGAGAAAAGATAGGCGGTGCCGATCTGCGCGCCGGCGGCGCCGAGCATCATCGCGGCTGCGATGCCGCGCCCGTCGGCGATGCCGCCCGCAGCGACGACCGGCACACGCACGGCATCGACGACCTGCGGCACCAGCGCGAAGGTGCCGGGCTGCGCGGTGATGTCCTCGCTGAGGAACATGCCGCGATGGCCACCCGCCTCCGCGCCCTGGGCAATGATGACATCGGCGCCATGGTCTTCAAGCCAACGTGCTTCCTTCACTGTCGTTGCCGAACTCATGACGACGCAACCGGTATCCTTGACGCGCTTCAGCAGCGAGGCCTCGGGCAGACCGAAATGAAAGCTCGCCACCTTCGGCTTCACGGCTTCGACCACCTCGCACATCGCCGCATCGAAGGGCGCGCGATTGGCGGCGGTCACCGGCGCACCCGGATCGAGACCAAGCTCCTTATAGTAAGGCGCCAGACGCTGCCGCCACGCCGCTTCGCGCACGGCATCAACAGGCACCGGCGTGTGGCAGAAGAAATTCAGGTTGAACGGCCGGTCGGTGCGCTGGCGGATGATGGCGGCCTGCTCACGGGCCTTGTCGGCCGACAACATGGCGCAGGGCAAGGAGCCAAGCGCCCCGCCCTCGCAGGCGGCAATCACCAGCTCGGCATCCTGGGCGCCGGCCATCGGCGCCTGGATCAGGGGTATTTCGATATCGAGCAAGTCTGAGCAGGCGATCGTCGGGCCACATGGCGCATCTCCCGGAACATGCGCCGGCATCATGCCTGACTTCCGCGCGCCGCGCTTTTCGTCTTTTGCATAGGCTGATGCAATCGTGTAACGCCACGTCATGCCGATTGTGTTGCCGCTTGTCGAAGCCGCCGCCCATTGGGGCCAACGGGGTGCCCTGATCGGGCTCGATCTGGGCACCAAAACCATCGGCGTTGCCGTGTCCGATCCGGACCGGCGGCTGGCGACCGGCGTCGAGACTGTCGCGCGCACGGCTTTCACTGCCGACGCCGCACGACTGATTTCCCTCGCCAACGAACGTCAGGCGACCGGCTTCATTCTCGGACTGCCGGTGAACATGGACGGCAGCGAAGGCGTGCGGGCGCAATCGACGCGGGCCTTTGCGCGCAACTTCTCACGGCTGACGGCATTGCCGATCGCATTCTGGGACGAGCGGCTCTCGACCGCGGCTGTGGAGCGGCAATTGATTGAGAACGATGTCAGCCGCGGCAAGCGCGCCAAGATCGTCGACGAACACGCCGCGATTTTCATTCTGCAAGGCGCACTCGATCGTCTCGCCAATCTCGGCAACGCAAAATGAGTGCGGTTGCCGGTGCGTTGATTCCCGTCTTTCTCCTGATGATGGTCGGCGTCGTCGTTCGGCGCACGATCCTGACCGCTGAGACGGATTGGATCGGCGTCGAGCGCATCGTCTATTACGTGCTGTTTCCGGCGCTGCTGATCGACACGCTGGCGCGGGCCGACCTGACAACGGTGCCAGTGTTCGGCGTCGGCGGCGCGCTGTTTCTCTCGGTGCTGACGATGTCGGCCTTCTGCCTCGCCATCCAGCCGTTTTTGGCGCGCAGCTTCGCGCTGGACGGCCCGGCTTTCAGTTCGGTGTTCCAGGCCGCGACGCGCTGGCAGGGATTTGTGGCGCTCGCGGTCGCGAGCAACCTCTACGGCAATGCCGGACTGGCGCTCGCCTCCGTCGCCATGGTGGCGATGATCCCGCCGCTCAACATCATCAACGTGTCGGTGCTGGCGCATTTTGCATCATCGACCCCGACGCGATGGTCGACAATCCTCAGTGCGCTGATACGCAACCCGTTTATCTGGTCCTGCGCGGTGGGCCTTGCGATCAATGTGCTGAAGGTGCCGCTGCCGGCGCGTCATCCTGACCTTCGTCGATGCGCTTGGCCGTGCGTCGCTCGCGCTCGGCCTGATCGCCGTCGGTGCGGGCCTTCAATTGCAGGGCTTGTTCCAGCCGCGCCCTCCCGCACTGCTCGCGATCGTCTTGAAGCTCGCGGTGATGCCGGCGCTCGCTATCGGACTTGGTTACGCATTCGGCCTGTCGGGCATGAACCTCGCGGTCGTTGCGACCTGCGCTTCGGTACCGACGGCGTCCAACGCCTATGTGCTGGCGCGGCAGATGGGCGGCGATGCGCCGCTATTCGCGCAAATCCTGACGCAACAAACCATTCTGGCCGCAATGACGATGCCCATCGTCATTGCCATCGCATCGGCATTCTAAAAAAGAAGGGGAGCGGCTGTACCGCTCCCCCTCCACGTCCCTCGATATCGACCGTGAGGCCGACATTAAGGTCCGGTCTGAAGCCGCTGCTGTTCGGCAGCAGTGCTGTTCTGCGGACCGTTCCTGCGGACGGTCGAATAACCGTAAGACCCGCGATAGGCCGGCTCGCCATAGTAATAAGTCGGCGCGGGCTCGTAGTAGGTCGGCGCCGGCTCATAGTAGTTGTACGAGCGATAGGCCGGCTGGCCGTAATAATACTGGTTCGAGTTCGCCGCCGCGGCGCCGATCAGCGCACCAGCCGCAAAGCCGACACCAGCCGCAGCCGCCGCGTTCCCGCGATGATATCCACGTCGATATTGCACTTCCGTCACGTTGTTATTCTGCGCAACCGACGCAAGGTCCGGACGCCCGTTCATGGCCGGCGCAGCCGAAACAGCCGTGGCCATGGTGAGAACGGAAGCGGCCACCAAAGCGGGCGCGATCGCATGCTTAAAAGTCATCATAGAGTGCTCCTGTCTTGTCGCAGGTCCTTGCCGCACGTGGCGTGCGGAACGACGATGTTCGGTATCTAGGCAACGCCGTCGCCCGGAAAAGGTTCCTGGCGTCGCCTCACTGGACCGTGACTGCCGCTTGGTGTGGCCGCACGGCGGCAAGTTGGCCTCAAACCGGCCCATATTCGCGACGGAGCGGTTGGTTAAGGCAGTGCCTTTGACCGATCTCCTTCACCATCACCACAACATGGCAGTGGAAAGAGCACCGAAGGGGCAATGGCCGCTTGCCGCCACCGCCCTGTTTCCCATATAGAACCGACTTTAATGGCCAATGCTCCGAAATCGACTTTTGTCCTCGCCCATAAGCATCTCTTGGGCATCGAGGGGCTTTCGATTCAAGACATCACCGGCCTCCTCGATTTGTCCGAGGAATTCGTCGAGCTCAACCGCCAGATCGAGAAAAAGACCTCGACGCTGCGCGGCCGGACGCAGATCAACCTGTTCTTCGAAGCCTCGACCCGCACCCAGTCCTCCTTCGAGATCGCCGGCAAACGGCTCGGCGCCGACGTCATGAATATGTCGGTGTCCTCGTCCTCGATGCGCAAGGGCGAGACGCTGATCGATACCGCCGTGACGCTGAACGCCATGCACCCGGATATCCTGGTGGTGCGCCATCACGCTTCCGGCGCAGTCGAACTTCTGGCGCGCAAGGTCGACGGCTCGGTCATCAATGCCGGAGACGGCGCGCATGAGCACCCGACGCAGGCGCTGCTCGACGCGCTCACCATTCGCCGCAACAAGGGCCGCATCGAGGGGCTGACAGTCGCGATCTGCGGCGACGTGCTGCATTCGCGCGTGGCGCGCTCCAACATCCTGCTGCTCAACACCATGGGCGCGCGCGTGAAAGTGGTCGCGCCCTCCACCCTGCTGCCGCCCGGCATCGAGCGCATGGGCGTCGAAGTGACGCGCGACATGCGCGAGGGGCTGGACGGCGCCGATATCGTGATGATGCTGCGCCTGCAGCGCGAGCGCATGAACGGCTCGTTCGTGCCCTCCTCGCAGGAATACTTCCAGTATTTCGGCCTCGACGAGAAGAAACTCGCTTACGCCAAGCGCGATGCGCTCGTGATGCATCCGGGCCCGATGAATCGCGGCGTCGAAATCGACTCGCTGGTTGCCGACGGCGCTCAATCGCTGATCCGCGAACAGGTCGAGATGGGCGTCGCCGTGCGCATGGCGGTGCTCGAGGCCTTAGCGCGCAACCTGCCCAATGCGTGACGCGATGGACGAGTGTCAGCATGTTGAACGGCCTCCGCCCGATCCTGCTCGCCAACGCCCGCCTGATCGACCCGTCGCGCGATCTCGACGGGCCGGGCGATGTGCTGATCGCCGACGGCGTCATCCGCGACGCGCGGCGCGGCATCGGCGCGGCCGGCGTTCCCGAGGGCACCGAGATCATCAATTGCGGCGGCAAGGTCGTGGCGCCGGGCCTTGTCGACATGCGCGCCTTCGTCGGCGAGCCGGGCGCGGGCCATCGCGAGACCTTCGCCTCGGCCAGTCAGGCGGCGGCCGCGGGCGGCATCACCACCATCATCTGCCAGCCGAACACCTCGCCTGCGATCGACAACTCCGCGACCGTCGATTTCGTCCTGCGCCGGTCCCGCGACACGGCCATCGTCAACATTCATCCGATGGCGGCGCTGACCAAGGGCCTCGCCGGCATGGAGATGACCGAAATCGGCCTGCTGAAGGCCGCGGGCGCCGTTGCCTTCACCGACGCCGGCCACAGCATCACCAACGCGCTGGTGATGCGCCGCGCACTGGTTTACGCGCGCGATTTCGACGCGCTGATCGTGCATCACACCGAAGATCCGGATCTTGTCGGCGAAGGCGTGATGAACGAAGGCGAATTCGCCGCACGGCTTGGCCTGACCGGAATCCCCGCCGCCTCTGAAGCGGTGATGCTCGAACGCGACATGCGCCTCGTCGAATTGACCGGCGGGCGCTATCACGCGGCCTCCATCACCTGCGTCGACTCGCTCGCCATTCTGCGCCGCGCGCGCGACAACGGCTTGCGCGTTAGCGCCTCGGCCTCGATCAATCATTTGACGCTGAACGAAAACGACATCGGCCCCTACCGGACCTTCCTGAAGCTGTCGCCGCCGCTGCGCACGGAAGACGACCGCAAGGCGCTGGTCGAAGCGGTCGCGTCCGGACTGATCGACGTCGTCATGTCCGATCACAATCCGCAGGACGTCGAAGTGAAGCGCCTGCCCTTCGCGGAAGCCGCGCCAGGCGCCATCGGGCTCGAAACCATGCTCGTGGCGGGCTTGCGCCTCGTCCACAATGGCGAGATCGAGCTGTTGCCGCTCATCCGCGCCATGTCGACGCGCCCGGCGGAATTGCTCGGCCTCAATGCCGGAACGCTGAAGGCCGGGGCGCCTGCCGACGTCATCGTCATCGACACCGAGACGCCATGGGTGGTCGAGGGCGACGCGCTCAAATCGAAGTGCAAGAACACGCCCTTTGATGAGGCGAAGTTGACGGGCCGCGTCATCCGCACCATCGTCGCCGGACGTACCGTCTACGAACTCATCTGATTGTCCGGGAAACGCGCATGTCGCCTGCCCTCGTCGTTCTTGCCTCCGCCGTGCTCGGCTATTTGCTGGGCTCGATCCCGTTCGGGCTGGTGCTGACCCGGCTCGCGGGCACCGAAGACATCCGCACCATCGGCTCCGGCAATATCGGCGCGACCAATGTGCTGCGCACCGGCAACAAGCCTCTCGCCGCACTGACGCTGCTCGGCGACATGCTCAAGGGCACGCTCGCCGTGATGCTTGCGGGTCTGCTGTTCGGCGCGCAGGCAACGCTGGTCTCCGGCATCAACGCCGCGATGATCGCGGGCTTCGCCGCCTTCCTCGGCCATCTGTTTCCGGTGTGGCTCAAGTTCAAGGGCGGCAAAGGTGTCGCCACCTATATCGGCGTGACGCTTGGCCTGTTGTGGCCGGCCGCTGTTATTTTCTGCGTCGTCTGGGCGGCCGTCGCGGCGTCGACGCGCTATTCGTCGGTCGCGGCTTTGAGCGCGAGCCTGCTCGTGCCGGCGTTCGTCTGGTCGCAGGGCTTTGTGGTGCTCGGCGTGATGCTGTTCGTCATGACCGCACTGCTCTGGTACATGCATCGCGGCAACATCCAGCGCCTGATCGACGGCAGCGAAGGCCGCATCGGCGAGAAGAGCTAAGCTCCGTCCGCCTGTTTTGGTCAAAACCGGCAGATTGCCCGTCCTCGACTTCTGAGCGATGCTCGCAGGCCAATTTTTCTCAGCCTCGATTATTTCCCGGACGCATTTCTTGGACGACCGAACCACCACCGCCCTCACGGATAACGAGCGCCTCGACTGGCTGCGGCTGATCCGCAGCGACAATGTCGGGCCGCGCACGTTCCAGATGCTGCTGACGCGCTATGGCAGCGCGGCGGAGGCGTTGCGCGCGCTGCCCGATCTCGCACGACGCGGCGGCGGCAAAGGCACGCACATCACCACGCGCGACGAAGCCGAACGCGAGATCGCGGCGGCGACGCGGCTCGGCGTGCGTTTCGTTGCACCGCATGAGAGCGCCTATCCGTCGCGCCTGACAGCGATCGACGACGCGCCGCCGCTGCTGGCGGTGCGTGGCGCGGACGAGGTTCTCGCAGCCCCGATGATCGGGATCGTCGGGTCGCGCAATGCGTCCGGCGTCGGGCTTAAATTCGCAAGTCTCCTTGCGCATGATCTCGGCCAGGCCGGATTCGTCATCGCCTCAGGTCTCGCACGCGGCATCGATGCCGCAGCCCATCGCGCCAGCCTCGACCAGCGGCACCGTCGCGGTGCTCGCCGGCGGCCAGGACAGGATCTATCCGTCGGAGCACGAAGAGCTTCTCGATAAGATCATCGCGTCGGGCGGCGCTGCGATCTCCGAACGTCCGATGGGTTACGGTCCGCGCGGGCCTGACTTCCCTCGCCGCAATCGTTTGATCTCGGGACTGTCGCTCGGCATCGCCGTGATCGAGGCCGCCGACAAATCCGGCTCGCTGATCACCGCGCGCATGGCGGGCGAACAGGGCCGCGAGGTTTTCGCCGTGCCCGGATCGCCGCTCGATCCGCGCGCCGCCGGCACCAATGCCCTCATCAAGCAAGGCGCGACGCTGATCACCGAGGCCGCAGACATTATAGATGTCGTGCGCCCGATCATGGGCCGCCCGGCTGAGCTGGCGGAGCCGGACACGATCATGCCGGCCGAGCCCGAGGACCACGATCGCGCGCGGATCGCGAACCTGCTCGGTCCGTCGCCGCTGCTGCTCGACGATCTCATTCGCCTGTCAGGTCTGAGCCCGGCGCTGGTGCGGGTGGTGCTGCTGGAGCTGGAATTGGCCGGCCGTCTGGAGCGGCAGGCGGGTGGCCTGATGGCGCTTGTATAGAGTATGGCCGTTTACAACCTGTGATATAATATTTTCGTTCATACACTCATAAATTACATACCACAGGTTGCAGGGAAGCGCTGGCCACAATCTCAATAATAGGCTTTTAGGGCCGCACATGCCGGATCGGTCATTTGACAGTGAAGGTCAATCTACCCATGTTCCGGCCGACCCGACCGCGTGCCTGAGTCCGCGTCGCCCCGAAACAACCCTTTAAGCCATTGGATTCTAATGAATATCGTCATTGTCGAATCGCCCTCCAAGGCCAAGACAATCAATAAGTATCTGGGCTCGAACTACGAGGTCCTGGCGTCGTTCGGCCATGTCCGCGACCTGCCGGCCAAAAATGGCTCGGTCGATCCGAACGCCGATTTCCAGATGATCTGGGAAGTCGACCCCAAGGCGGCCAAGCGGCTCGCCGACATCGCCCGCGCCGTGAAAGACGCCGACCGACTGATCCTGGCGACCGATCCGGATCGCGAGGGTGAGGCGATTTCCTGGCACGTGCTCGAATATCTGAAGGAAAAGCGCGCGCTCAAGGGCCAGGCCGTGGAGCGCGTGGTCTTCAACGCGATCACAAAGCAGGCCGTCACCGAGGCGATGAAGCATCCGCGCCAGATCGATGCGGCGCTGGTCGATGCTTATCTGGCGCGCCGCGCGCTCGACTATCTGGTCGGCTTCACGCTGTCGCCGGTGCTGTGGCGCAAGCTGCCGGGCGCCCGCTCGGCCGGACGCGTGCAGTCGGTCGCGCTGCGGCTCGTCTGCGACCGCGAACTCGAAATCGAAAAATTCGTGCCGCGCGAATACTGGTCGATCCTGGCCACGCTCGCGACGCCGCGCGGCGACACGTTCGAGGCGCGCCTCGTCGGCGCCGACGGTCAAGAAGATCCAGCGCCTCGATATCGGCACCGGCGCGGAAGCTGAAAATTTCAAGGCCGCCCTCGAAGCGGCCAAATACTCGGTGACGTCGGTCGAGGCCAAGCCCGCACGGCGCAACCCCTCGCCTCCGTTCACGACCTCGACGCTGCAGCAGGAAGCAAGCCGCAAGCTCGGTTTCGCGCCCGCGCACACGATGCGTCTGGCGCAGCGTCTTTATGAAGGCATCGATATCGGCGGCGAAACCGTCGGTCTCATTACCTATATGCGAACCGACGGCGTGCAGATCGCGCCGGAAGCCATCACCAATGCCCGCGACGTGATCGGCGCGGATTACGGCAAGCAATATGTGCCGGATGCCCCGCGCCAGTATCAGACCCGCGCCAAGAACGCGCAGGAAGCCCATGAGGCGATCCGCCCGACCGACCTCGCGCGTCGTCCGGCCGAGATCCGCAAATATGTCGAGGCCGAACAGGCCAAGCTCTATGAGCTGATCTGGATTCGCACGCTGGCGAGCCAGATGGAGTCCGCCGAACTCGAACGCACCACGGTCGAGATCGCCGCCAAGGCCGGCGCGCGCACCATCGATCTGCGCGCCACCGGTACCGTCGTGAAGTTCGACGGCTTCCTGGCGCTGTATCAGGAAGGCCGCGACGACGAAGGCGACGACGACGAGAGCCGCCGCCTGCCGGCGGTGAGCGCCAACGAGACGCTGACCAAGAACGATCTCAGCGTCACGCAGCATTTCACCGAGCCGCCACCGCGCTTCTCGGAAGCCTCGCTCGTCAAGCGCATGGAAGAACTCAGCATCGGCCGGCCCTCGACCTACGCGTCGATCCTGCAGGTGCTGAAAGACCGCCTCTATGTGCGGCTCGACAAGAAGCGTCTCATTCCCGAGGACAAGGGCCGCGTCGTCGTGGCGTTCCTCGAGAATTTTTTCCTGCGCTACGTCGAGTATGATTTCACCGCCTCGCTCGAGGAACAACTCGACCGCGTCTCCAACAACGAGATCGCCTGGCAGGAAGTGTTGCGCGAATTCTGGCGCGACTTCATCGGCGCAGTCGACGAGATCAAGGATCTGCGCGTGTCGGAGGTGCTCGACGCACTCGACGCGATGCTCGCCCCGCACATCTTCCCGCCGCGCGAAGACGGCGTCGACCCGCGCGTGTGCCCGACCTGCGGCACCGGACGGCTCAACCTCAAGGTCGGCAAGTTCGGCGCCTTTGTCGGCTGCACGAACTATCCCGAATGCCGCTACACGCGCCAGCTCGCCACCGGCGGCGGCAGCGAAGGCGCCGATCGCGTGCTGGGCCAGGATCCCGTGTCCGGCCTCGACGTTGCGATCAAGTCGGGACGCTTCGGACCTTATATCCAGCTCGGCGACGTCAAGGATGTGGCCGAGGGCGAGAAGCCCAAGCGCGCCGGCATCCCCAAGGGCACATCGCCCGCCGATGTTGAACTTGATGTGGCGCTGCAATTGCTGTCGCTGCCGCGCGAAGTCGGCCTGCATCCGGAATCGGGTGAGCCGATCAAGGCCGGCATCGGCCGCTTCGGCCCTTACGTTCAGCACGAGAAGACCTACGCCAGCCTCGAAGCCGGCGACGAGGTCTTCAACATCGGCCTCAATCGCGCGGTGACATTGATCGCCGAGAAGATCGCCAAGGGCCCGAGCAAACGCCGCTTCGGCGCGGATCCCGGCAAGCCGCTGGGCGATCATCCGTCGGGCGGCACCATCGTCGTCAAGAACGGCCGCTATGGCGCCTACGTCTCGCATGACGGCGTCAACGCCACGCTGCCCGGCGACAAGACGCCGGAGACGATCACGCTCGCTGAGGCGATCGAGCTGATCAACGCTCGTGGTGGCGGCACGAAGAAAAAGGGTGGCGCCAAGGCCAAGAAGGCCGCGAAGAAACCCGCCGCTGCCGACGCCGCGCCGAAGGCAAAATCCAAAGCCAAAACCGCGAAGGCCGAACCGTCAGCCGCGCCCGCTCCGCGCGCGAAGGCCGCCAAGCCCGCACCTGCCAAGACCACACCGGCCAAGCCGGCTGCGAAAGCGAAAGCTGTCGCCGCCAAAAAGGTCGCCGGTAAATCGAGGTCGTAAGAAAGGCCTGCCGTGAAGCGCAGCCGAGAAGATCGCCCCCGCGGGGCGGAAGGCAAACCGGCAAAGCGTATCCCCGGCCGCGAAGAGATCGTCGCCTTTATCCGCGACAATGCCGACCGCAAGATCGGCACGCGCGAGATCGCGCGCGCCTTCGGCCTGAAGAACGCCGACCGCATCGCGCTTAAGCAGATGCTGCGCGATCTGGCCGATGAGGGCGTCATCGCCAAGCGCCGCCACACGGTTCATCAGGCCGGAGCCCTGCCCCCGGTCGTGATGGCCGACATCACCGGCCGCGACTCCGATGGCGAACTGATCGCCGTTCCCACCGAATGGGACGAAGAAGCGCACGGCGCACCGCCGAAAATCCGCATCATCGCCGTACGCCGCACACCGGCTGCGGGCGGCGTCGGCGACCGCGTGCTGGTGCGCACCGAGGAAAGCGCCGAGCCGGGCGAAGCCGTCCGCCATTCCGGCCGCGTCATCAAGGTGCTCGACCACGCCCGCACCCGCGTCCTCGGCGTCTTCCGCGCCCTGCCCGACGGCAGCGGCCGGCTTGTGCCCGTCGACAAGAAACAGCAGGGCCGCGAGATTTCGATTGCCGCGCGGGACGCCGGCGGCGCGCAGGACGGCGAACTGATCGCCGCCGACCTGTTGCAGGGTCGCGGCTTTGGCCTCTCGGCAGGTCGCGTCAAGGAACGGCTCGGCTCGCTGAACTCCGAGCGCACGATCTCGCTGATCGCCATTCACGCCCACAATATTCCGAATGTGTTTCCCGATCCCACGCTGCGCGAGGCCGATGCCGCGCAAGCGGCGACGCTGGAGGGGCGCGAGGACTGGCGCGACGTGCCGCTCGTCACCATCGATCCGCCCGACGCCAAGGATCATGACGACGCTGTCTACGCCGAACCGGATGACGACCCGGACAATCGCGGCGGCTTCGTTCTCTATGTCGCCATCGCGGATGTCTCGTTCTACGTGCGGCCGGCTTCAGCGCTCGACCGCGAAGCGGTGCTGCGCGGCAATTCGGTCTATTTCCCCGACCGGGTCGTGCCGATGCTGCCGGAACGCATCTCCAACGATCTGTGTTCGCTGCGACCCGGCGAAGCGCGCGGCGCGCTGGCGGCACGCATGGTGATCGGTCCGGACGGCCGCAAGCGCTCGCATACGTTCCATCGCGTGCTGATGCGCTCAGCCGCAAAGCTCAACTACGCGCAAGCCCAGGCCGCGATGGACGGCCAGCCCGACGACACGACCGGCCCGCTGGTCGGCCCCATCCTCGAGCCGCTCTACGCTGCCTATGCAGCCCTCAAGAAGGCGCGCGACACCCGCGAGCCGCTCGATCTCGAGCTGCCCGAACGCAAGATCCTGCTGAAAAGCGACGGTACGGTCGATCGCGTGATCGCGGCCGAACGGCTCGACGCGCACAAGCTGATCGAAGAATTCATGATTCTGGCCAACGTGGCCGCCGCTGAAATGCTCGAGCACGCAAAGATTCCGCTGATCTATCGCGTGCACGATGAGCCCGGGCTGGAGAAAACGCACGCGCTGCGCGAATTCCTGCAGTCGATCGACATCTCCTTCCCCAAGACCGGCGCCTTGCGGGCCTCCATCTTCAACCGCGTGCTGGCGCAAGCGCATGGCCGCAGCGACGAGCAACTCGTCAACGAGATGGTGCTGCGCTCGCAGGCGCAGGCCGAATACGCGACCGAGAACTACGGCCATTTCGGACTCAATCTGCGCCGCTATGCACATTTCACATCCCCGATCCGCCGCTATGCAGACCTCGTCGTGCATCGCGGCATCATCCGTGCGCTGAAGCTCAGCCCCGGCGGTCTGCCGGACACGGAAACGGCCGAAACGCTGGGCGAAATCGCGGCCGAAATCTCGGCGACTGAGCGCCGCGCCATGAAGGCCGAGCGCGAGACCACCGACCGGCTGATCGCGCATTTCCTGGCCGACAAGATCGGCGCGGCCTTCAAGGGGCGCATTTCAGGCGTGGTGCGGGCCGGCCTGTTCGTCAAACTCGACGAAACCGGCGCTGATGGTTTCATTCCGGTGAGAACTTTGGGCGCCGAATATTTCGACTATGACGAAAAGCGCCACGCCATGATCGGATCGCGGTCCAAGCTCACATACCGGCTCGGCGACAGCGTCGAAGTACGTCTGGCGGAGGCCGCTCCCGTGGCTGGCGCTCTGCGGTTCGAGTTGCTATCTGAAGGGACGCCGGGGGCGAAGACTCGCCCGCGCGACGGAGCCAACCGGTTCCGCAACGACCGGCCTCCGTTTTCCCGGAGCGCCAAGGGACGGAAGACAGGCAGCCTCGGCCAGAAGAAGAAAAACAAGGCCAGCAAAAACAAAGGCAAAAAGCGATGACGATGTCCGATCCCGCAACCACCTGGACCAATCAAAGCGAGACGCCGCCTGCGCGGTCCTTCATGCCGGCTTTGATGCGCGGACTTGTTTGCCGCTGCCCGAATTGCGGTGAAGGAAAGATATTTCGCGCCTACCTCAAGGTCGCGGATCGTTGCACCGTTTGCAGCGAGGAACTGAGCCATCATCGCGCCGACGATGCGCCGGCCTATATCGTCATCGTCCTGCTCGGTCATATTCTCGTGTCGCTGGTGGTTGCGGTCGAAGCCAATTTCGAATGGCCGTATCTGGCGCACGCCTTGGTATGGCCGCCGCTGACGCTTGCACTGAGTTTGGCACTGCTGCCGCCGGTGAAGGGCGCGATTGTCGCGGCGCAATGGGCGTTGCGCATGCACGGATTCGGCGATCCGCACGCGCCGGATATTGCGCACTAAATTATGTCGGAGTTTGACGCGCCGGGCACGCACGCCAACGTCCGGGCACGCGACGCCTCAACGCTGATTCTCCTCGACCGCTCCGGACCTGAGCCGAAAATCCTGCTCGGCCGGCGTCACGCCAAGCATGTCTTCATGCCCGACCGGCTGGTGTTTCCCGGCGGCCGGGTCGATCCCGACGATCATCGCATCAAGCTTGCCGCACCCCTGCCGCAGTCCATCGCGCAGCGGCTTGTCGCCTGCGCGGGCAGCGCCGGACGCGCACGTGCGCTCGCAGTCGCGGCCGTTCGTGAGCTCTATGAGGAGACCGGCCTTTGCCTCGGCGCGTTCGACGGCGCGCCGCCTGCGCACTACGATCCTGCTGTTCCCTTCGCCAAACTCGGCCTCAGGCCCGACCTGTCGAAACTCAGCCTCGTCGCGCGCGCGCTGACGCCCCCCGGCCGGGTACGCCGCTACGACACCTATTTTTTCGCGGCCGATGCGAGCCTCATCGCGCACCGGATCGCGGGCGCCGTCGGCGCGGACACTGAACTCGTCGAACTGGTCTGGCTGACGCTGGAGGCGGCGAAGGAGCAGGACCTGCCCACCATCACCCGGATGGTATTGGCCGATATGGAGGGCCAAATGGCCGCTGGGGCGAGCCTCGAAGCACCCGCGCCATTTTACCGTTTTTCGCGCGGGACCCGGCGCCGGGACCTGTTTTAGCCCTGAAAACAGTGGATTTCCGGGCTGTCCTTGACTTTGGGCGGTTGGCCGCTAGGTTGCGGCCAATCGCGGGCCCAGGGACCAGTTCCCGCAGCCCCATCCGCCCTTTAACGATTGCAAGGTTCGCCATCATGGCCAAGGCAGTGACCATCAAGGTCAAGCTCGTTTCCAGCGCCGACACCGGTTTCTATTATGTCGCGAAGAAGAACTCGCGCACGATGACCGACAAGCTGGTGAAGAAGAAATACGATCCCGTTGCCAAGAAGCACGTGGAATTCCGCGAGTCGAAGATCAAGTAATTCAGCCCGACGGCTGAATACTAAAAAAGCGGAGCCTCGGGCTCCGCTTTTTTGTTATCGAAAGCACGTTTGCGGAGGAGCCATCCATGCCGATCTCAGGCGGCTGCCTGTGTGGTGCGACCCGTTACGAATGCTCCAGCGAGGCCGGGCCGGCCGGCTATTGCCACTGCAGCGACTGCCGGCAAGTCACCGGCAGCGCGTTCAATGTCAGCGTCCGTATCGAAGCGCGCACGTTCCGCATCGTGTGCGGGCAGCCGAAGGGTTTCACCAAACTGGCCGATAGCGGGCGTGAGCTGACACGCCACTTCTGCACGGAATGTGGTTCGCCGCTGTTCACGGCGTCACCGCATCACCCGGACTACCTGTATGTGAAGGCTGGATCGCTCGACGATCCGACACTGGTCAAGCCGGCGCATCAAAGCTGGATGGCGTCGCGTGTCGCTTGGGCGGAGATCGACCCTGCCCTGCCGGCAACGGCGAAGGACTAACAAATCAGGCCGCGGCCGGCACCACGCGGTTGCGACCGTCGCGCTTGGCGCGATAGAGCGCCTGATCGGCGCGCTTGAGCAATTCGGCAACGCCCTCGCCCTTGCCTTCAAGGATGGCGAGACCGATTGAAATCGTTACTTCGATACGACGCGTGCCGCGCTCGATCGAGAATGTCTCGCCGGCAATGCCTCGGCGCAACCGTTCGGCCACCATCGACGCCACCGCCATATCCGTCTCCGGCATGACGACGACGAACTCCTCGCCGCCATAGCGGCATGCGAGGTCGATGCCGCGGACCGACTTTCGGATCCGCGTTGCGAATTCGCGCAGCACGTCGTCGCCGGCATCGTGGCCGTAACTGTCGTTGATCGACTTGAAGTAGTCGATGTCGATCATCATCAGCGCCAGCGGCTTGCCGCGCGTCTGCGCCTGTTCTGCAAGCGCACCGATATGGCTTTCCATATAGCGGCGGTTATGCAGCCCGGTCAGCGCATCGGTGATCGCCATTTCGATCGAGAGCTGCATGTTGTCGCGCAGGTGCTCGGTGTACCGCTTGCGGCGAATCTGCGTGCGGGCGCGCGCCAGCAACTCGTTCTTGTCCACCGGCCGAACGAGGTAGTCGTTGACGCCGATTTCGAGGCCACGCAACAGCCTTGCGTTGTCTTCGCCCGACACGATGGCCAACAGCGCGATGTTGCGCGTCCGTTCGCAGCGAACGCGCCTGACTGCACAGCCGCAGGGCGTCGAAATTCTCCAGCGCCATCGACACGATCATCAGGTCGTAATTGCCTTCCGCCGCGCGGAACAACGCCTCGGCCGGGTCGGTCTCGACATCGACATCGTGCTCGGTCGCGAGCGTGGAGGCCATGCGATCATAGGACGACTCGCGATCGTCAACGAGCAGAATGCGTCCGCCCTTGCCTTCGTCGGCGACGGCATCCCGCTCCGGGCGCTGCATGCCGATTTCGAGGGAGGTCTGCGCGCGCATGCGCAGCTCGTCGGTCATCATCTTCAGCCGCGTCAGCGAGCGCACGCGCGCAATCAGCACGACGTCGGGAACCGGCTTGGTGAGAAAATCGTCGGCGCCGGCCTCAAGCCCGCGCACCCGGTCGGACGCATTGTCGAGCGCCGTGATCATCACCACCGGAATGAAATGCGTCGCCGGATTTGATTTGAGGCGGCGGCACACCTCGAAACCGTCCATGTCCGGCATCATGACATCGAGAAGCACGATGTCGCATTCGGCGCGCTCGCAGATTTCCAGCGCCTGCGCACCGTTGCTCGCCGTCACGACATCGAAATACTCGGCCGAGAGCCGGGCTTCGAGCAGCTTGACGTTGGCGGGAACATCATCGACGACAAGAATACGGGCGGACACTCAAATTCTCCTGATTCCGAAACACGCCGACCGCCGCAACTCGTCCAATCGGGGCCAGGCCCCTATCCGATGAATTGCCGCACGGTCTCGATAAACTTGCCGACCGAAATCGGCTTCGACAGATAAGCTTCGCAACCGCCCTGGCGAATGCGTTCCTCGTCGCCCTTCATGGCAAAAGCCGTGACGGCCACCACAGGGATCGACTTCAAATCCTCGTCGCTCTTGATCCAGCGCGTCACATCCAGACCGGAAACCTCGGGCAACTGAATGTCCATCAGGATCAGGTCGGGGCGATGCTTGCGCGCAAGACCGAGCGCCTCCATGCCGCTGCGAGTGCCGATCGCGCGGTACCCGTGCGCCTCAAGAAGGTCGTGGAAGAGCTTCATGTTCAGCTCATTGTCCTCGACGATCAGAACCGTCTTGGCCATTTTTGCGGGCCTCCCCGAGCAGCGGGTGCGCGTGAATCAGTTCGCCACGCCGCAGTGACTCGGGCATGATGCATCAAAATAGAAGTGATAAGTTACGGAAAGGCAAACAATTGGCTCCAAAAGCGGACCGCCTGGACCCTAAGCAAGTGGCTGAAATTGTTGCAATTCGCGCGCTCGAGTTCCTGAGCCGCGAACCGGAGCAATTGGGCCTGTTTCTGGCCGAAACCGGCCTCGGACCGGCCTCGCTGAGGCAGGCGGCGAACAACCCTGAGTTCCTCACCGGCGTGCTCGAATTCATCCTGCAGGACGAGAGGCGCGCGAAGGCCTTCGCCGAGGCGAGCGAGTTCGGTCCGGAGACCGTCACATCGGCGCATATCGCCCTGAGCGGCAAGCCGTGGGAACGCGACACACCCTAGCACCCGGCCTGTGCCGGGATTGTCTCGCCGATGCGGGCGCGCTTGCGCGCTGTCCGCAATGCGGATCGCCGCGCCTTGTGCGCCACGCTTCGCTGCACGCGCTGACGATTGCACATATCGACTGCGATGCGTTCTACGCCACCGTCGAGAAGCGCGACAATCCCGACCTCGCCGACAAGCCGGTGGTGGTCGGCGGCGGCACGCGCGGCGTTGTCTCGGCCGCCTGCTATGTGGCGCGTACCTATGGCATACGCTCGGCCATGCCGATGTTCCAGGTGCGCGAATTGTGCCCCGATATCGTCGTCGTCAAACCGGATATGGCCAAATATGTCCGCGTCGGCCGAGAAGTGCGCGCCGCCATGCGCGCGCTGACGCCGCTGGTCGAGCCTCTCTCCATCGACGAGGCGTTTCTCGACCTGAGCGGCACCGAGCGTCTGCATGAGGCGAGCCCGGCGCGCACGCTGGCGGCATTCGCAAGCCGCATCGAGCGCGATATCGGCATCACCGTGTCCATCGGATTGTCGTGCAACAAATTTCTGGCGAAGGTCGCCTCCGATCTCGACAAGCCGCGCGGCTTCGCCGTGCTCGATCAGGATGACGCCCGTACCCTGCTGGGGCCCAAGCCGGTTGGCTTTATCTACGGCGTCGGGCCGGCGACGCAACAACGCCTTGTCGAAAACGGGTTTCGGATCATTGCCGACCTGCAGCGCGCCGAAGAAACCGACCTGATGAAGCGCTTCGGCGATGAAGGCCGCAGGCTTTGGCGGCTGTCGCGCGGCATCGATGATCGCAAGGTTATTCCCGACCACGACGCCAAGACGGTGTCGAGCGAGACGACCTTCGACAAGGATCTCGCGGATTTCGCGTCGCTGGAACCACGCCTGTGGCGCCTCAGCGAACGCGTGGCGGCGCGGCTCAAGACAGCCGATCTGTCCGGCACTACCATCACGCTCAAGCTCAAGACCAAGGATTTTCGCCAGCGCACGCGGTCGCGTTCGGTTCAGGCGCCGACGCAACTGGCCATGCGAATCTTCTCGGTGGCGCGCGACATGCTGGTGAAAGAGATCGACGGCACAGCGTTCCGCCTGCTGGGCGTCGGCGTCAGCGCGCTGCAATCAGGACGCGGCAGCGACGACGACGATCTCGTCGACGGGCGCGGCGCCGATGCCGAGCGCGCGATGGACGATCTGCGCCGTCGCTTCGGCGACGATGCCATCATGAAGGGGCTGGTGTTCAAGGGCGGCGAAGGCAAGCCGGCGCGGCGCTAAGCTCAACGGAATCCCCTCATGGTGAGGAGGGCGCAAGCATCGCTCGAACGATGAGGCCCCCTCGAATCCTCATCCTTCGAGACGTGCCTCCGGTCGCTCCTCTCGGGGGATGAGGATTTAATTGCTCACTTATTGCAGGGTTTCGCGGTCTTGATGTCGAATTTCGACATCGCGCCGGTGACGACGAAATCATTGTAGTCGAGCGACAATCCGCGGGACACGCCGTTCTCGTAAAGCTCGAACGACATCGCATAGGCCGGCGTCTGCTCGCCGCTGCTGCGGGTGTTGGCGGCACTGTCGTAATAGCTGACCGTCACCGGCCAGCGCATGACGGTCTTCATCGTCGCGTTATCGGATGTGGGGTCGATCGATATCGGCGGACGGTCGCCCGGCACGCCCTGCCCGATCACGGTAAGCGTCGAATAGAGCTTCTGACCGGTGTCGGAGCCGTCAAACACATTCAGCTTGAGAAGCGATTTGCCCTCTTTGGCCGCAGCCAGAATGCGTGCGATCTGCTGCGTCGGAAATACGGTGTCCGCGGCAAAGACCGATGTCTGCGGCCGCGGTGTCTTGACCGCCACGAGGACGCCATTGGGCGTGCGCTCGGCGGTGCCTTCCACGATCACCGGCGCCGCATCGTTGTTTCTGGTTTCGACGCGAAAGCGATACGTCTTGCCGTCGGCATCTTCCCAGCTCGTCGAGCGCATGTCGCTCAACAACTGCTTGCCGTTGTCCGAGTTGATTTCGGAGACCTGCCGGAAGTCCGTGGTGTAGCCGTCGCAGGCCGTGCCGGCAAAGCTGTAGGCGATGCGGCCCCGGACCGAATCGACCGACGGGCTGCGGCGCGAGGTCTTCAGGCTGAGGTCGTAGATCGCCTGATGGTTGATCAAGGATCCGGTTGCAGCCGCATAGGAGACATCCGGCATGGCGGGCAACGTCGCCGCCGCCACAAGCGCGAGGACGGACAGGCTCGTTCGGCGCGCGCGGTGAGAAGCAGACAACATTGGACCTCCAGAATTCGATTTATACGAAAATAGGCAGCGGCATCAGGCGGCGCAACATGCGTCTGATCAATATGTTGCGCATAACGAGGCGCCTTTGCGCTTGCGCCAATCCCATCGTTCGGGGACATTCGGGCGCGCAAGACGCTACCATCTGCTCGCGGAGATATCATGGCCGGACTCGTCGAAAAACGCCTGACGGAACTCGGGATTAGCCTGCATTCGCCGGTGAGTTCGATTGCCAACTATGTCGGATTTGTCCGCGCCGGGAACCTGCTCGTGGTCTCCGGACAGGTCTGCATCGATCCCGCCGGCAAGCTCGTCGCCACGGGACGTCTGGGCGAGAATGTGACCATCGAGGCCGGCCAGATCGCAGCGCGCCAATGCGCGCTCAATCTGTGCGCCCAGTTGAAGGTCGCGCTCGGCGATCTCGACAAGGTCGTGCGCGTGGTGCGCCTCGGCGGCTTCATCAGCGCGACGCACGATTTACGACTCCGCCACCGTGATGAACGGCGCATCCGACTTCATGGTCGAGGTGTTCGGCGACAAGGGCCGCCACGCCCGCTCCACCATCGGCGTCGCCTCACTGCCGCGCAACGCCGCGGTCGAGGTCGAAGGCATGTTTGAGGTTAGCTAGCGCATGATCCCGAAAAGTGGGAACCGGTTTTCGGACAAGATCATGCGCAGGAGAAAATAACGTGTTACCCGTTCATCGCGCGCCCGGCTGGCTCATCGCACGTCCGATCGCCCATCGCGGTCTGCACGATCGCACGCGCGGCATCGTCGAGAACATGCCGTCGGCTGTGACCGCGGCGGTCGAGAAGAATTTCGCCATCGAAGTCGATATCCAGCTCACGGCCGATGACGAGGCCATGGTGCATCATGACGACGAACTGGGCCGGCTCAACGAGGGCTCGGGCGCCCTGCTGACCATGACGGCCGCACAGCTCAAGCAGGTCCCGTTCAGGGATACCACTGAGCGCATGATGACGCTCCGGGATCTGTGCGAACTTGTTGCCGGCCGCGTGCCGCTGATCATCGAATTGAAGAGCCACTATGACGGCGACCGCAAATTGCTGCGGCGCGCGGCGCAGGTTCTCTCCGGCTATTCAGGCCCGGCCGCGCTGATGTCGTTCGACCCCGACATGATCGAAGCCCTGCGCGAGGAGGCGCCGCAGATCGTGCGCGGCATTGTGGCGGAGCGGAACTACACCGACCCTGACTGGCAGAAAATCACGCCCAAGCAGCGCCAGGCGATGATGGGGCTCGGCCATGCGTTCCGCACCAAGCCGCATTTCGTCTCCTATCGGGTGGACGATCTCCCTGCCCCGCCGCCCTGGATCGCCCGCAATGTCTTCGGCTGCGCGCTGATTACCTGGACCGTGCGGACGCCAGAGCAGCGCGAACGCAGCACTCGGTGGGCCGATCAGATGACCTTCGAGGGATTTGTGCCGGAAGGCTGACGGCAGGCCTGCGTTTCATGCGGTTCACGGATGTTTGAAAGCTGCATTCGCAGCCGCGCCGATGCTAAACTATCCCTGTCGAGACCATCACCCGGACACTTGCTTTGCCGTCGCTGGAACTTGAAGCCGTATCGTCTGTCGCGACCATCCCCGCCGCCGAGTGGGACGCCTGCGCATCCGGCAGCGACGAGGTTGCAGGCACGGAGCCCGCCAATCCGTTTCTGGCGCATGCCTATTTCGATGCGCTGGAGCGCTCGCGATCGGCCACGCCGCGCACCGGCTGGGCGCCGCGCCATGTCATCGCACGCGTGGACGGCCAGATCGCGGCGATTGCGCCCTGCTATCTCAAGTCGCATTCGCGCGGCGAATATGTGTTCGATCGCGGCTGGGCCGAAGCCTACGAACAGGCCGGCGGCAACTACTACCCCAAGCTTCAGGTCGCCGTGCCGTTCACGCCGGCCACCGGTCCCCGCCTCTTGGTCCGACGCGATGCCGCCGATCGCGACGCGATGCGCCTGGCGCTCGCGCAGGGCTTGCTTGGCTTGTGCGAGGCGCAGAACGCCTCGGGCGTGCATGTGACTTTTGCGCGCGAGGACGAGACCAAGTTTCTCGGCGAGCAAGGCTTCCTGCTGCGCACCGACCGGCAATTCCATTGGCACAATGAAGGCTACGTCACCTTCGATGCTTTTCTCGAAGCGCTGAACTCGCGTCATCGCAAGTCGATCCGGCGTGAGCGGCGCGACGCGCTATCCAACGGCATCGAGATCGAATGGCTGACGGGCGACGGCATCACCGAAGACGCGCTCGATGCATTCTTTCAGTTCTACATGGAGACCGGATCGCGCAAATGGGGCACGCCCTATCTCACGCGTGAGTTCTATTCGCTGGTCGCGGCCTCGATGCGAGAGCGCATCCTGCTGGTGATGGCCAAGCGTAACGGCCGCTGGATCGCCGGCGCGATCAACTTCATCGGCGCCGACACGCTGTTCGGCCGCCACTGGGGTGCCATCGAGCACCACCCGTTCCTGCATTTCGAAGTCTGCTATTATCAGGCCATCGCTTTTGCGATCGACCGCAAGCTGAAGCATGTCGAGGCCGGCGCTCAGGGCGAGCACAAGGTTGCGCGCGGCTATCTGCCCCAGCACAACCTATTCCGCGCACTACATCGACGACCCCGGCCTGCGCCGCGCCATTGCAAATTATCTGAAGCAGGAGCGCGCCTATGTGGCGATGTCGGTCGAAGAGCTGAACGAGATCGCGCCGTTTCGCCAGGGCGACGTCCCGACGTGACCACACTCATCGCTTGAAGGCGCATTGCGCCGAGGAGACCGATCATGCCCGCTTATGACGACAACAACATCTTCGCCAAAATCCTGCGCGGTGAAATCCCCTCCTACAAGGTATACGAGGACCAGCAGACGTTTGCCTTCCTCGACATCATGCCGATGGCGCCGGGTCACACGCTGGTGTTGCCCAAATCAAGCGCGCGCAACATTCTCGACATCGCGCCGGAAGATTTTGCGGCGGTCGCTCAGGTTGCGCAGCGTATCGCCAGGGCCGCGATGGGCGTGTTCTCCGCCGACGGCATCACGCTACAGCAGTTCAGCGAGCCGGCCGGCGGGCAATCGGTGTTCCACCTGCACATGCATGTGATCCCGCGCAAGGATGGCATTGCGCTCCTGCCGCCGATGAGCCGCAAGGAAACCCCCGACGTGCTGGCCGATCAGGCGGCAAAACTCACCGCCGCACTCGCGCGCGGTTAAGCGCCGGTCGTCGCGTTGCGCGCCGCCTGCTCGTACATGCCGGACAGGCCACGCAGCAGTGCGGTGATGGCGTCCATATCGAGCTCTTCACCGCCAAAGCGGATCAGCGCTTCGATCAGGAATTTTTTCCGGACCGCCTGATAGCGATCGCACAGCCGCTTTCCCTCATCCGTCGTGGAAAACAGCGTCTCCTTGCCGTTGCGCTGGCTTTTCACCAATCCCGCATTGCCGAGCTTCTTCAACGAATAGGCGACGGTGTGGGAATCCTCGACCTTCAGGGCGAAGCAGATATCGGCGGCGCGCTTGTCCGGCAGCCTGCGGTTGATCAGGTTGAGAATGAGGATGTCGAGCGGCGACAGGCCCGCCAGCCCGGCGGCTGCGGCGCAGCGGCTGACCCACTGCGTGAAGGCATTATTCGCAACAATAAGCGCGATTTCGAAGCTCGAAGTCTCCTCACTTCGCTCGGAAATTGCCAGCGTTTCCTCACTGGCAATGCCGTCGCGTGCATGCCCTCGCCCCTTCCGATCGCTCATGTTTTCCTCCGATTTCAGGCGGGTGTGCCCCAAAGACAGGCCGCCTGCAAACACTTTTGGCTATCTGCCGGTAATTCGATCACAAAACGATGTGAATTTCACCAGAATTTACTAACAAAACGTTTGAACCGTCGGCCGATCCAAAGATAGGCTTTGCATGTCGCCTCCCACCGCGGGCACCCGCGGGACGCGTGTCGAGCATGGAAGAAAGGTCGAGCTGTGAAATTCATCCCAAATCGCGAGAAACTGCAGGCTTTGGTGCGGGACCTGGGTCTGGATGCGCTGGTCGCAATGAGCCCCGAGAACTTCGCCTATGTGGCGGGTGTCCACATCCTCACCGTCGCCTCGGTGCGGCCGCGGCAGGCTTATGCGGTGATCCCCGCCAAGGGTGACCCGTTTCTCGTGATCTGCTCGATCGAGAAAACGCTCGCGGAATCCGAGGGCTGGATCAAGGACATCGAGGTCTACACGGAGTTTGTCGATAACCCGATCGACGCGCTCACCAAAGTGCTGCGCGACAGGGGTCTCGCGGGCGGCAAGATCGGAATCGATCTCGATTACCTGCCGGCCAATTCTCATGAACGGCTCCGAAACAACATTCACAATGTCGGCCTGGTCGACACGACGGAAGCGATTGCCGCGATCCGCTGCATCAAGACGCCGGACGAAGTCAGCTTCATGGAGAAGGCGACCAAGGAAACCCATCGCGCGGTACTCGATGCCCTCGCCGGCAGCAAGCTCGGCGACACCGAACGCGACATCGCAAACCGCATCTCCAACGGAATCATCAATAACGGCGCCGTCGGAACGCTGTTCCTCTGCTTCGCCTCCGGCGAGCGTACCTCGCAACCGCATGCAAATGCGACGGATCGCGTACCGAAGGAAGGCGAGATCATCCGCTTCGACGTTGGCGGCACCTATGGCGCGTTCATGACCGACTTCGCGCGCACCTATTCGACCGGAAATCCGTCGGCGCTTCAGCGTCAAACGCACCGCGCGCTGTGCGAAGCGCAGGAATTGACCATCGCCGCGATGAAGCCCGGCGTGCTGGCTGAGGATCTCTTCTTCCTCTGCAAGGAAGAGTTCAAGAAGCGCGGCATCGCATGGCAGTTGCCGCATATCGGGCACTCGTTCGGCGTCGAGCTGCACGAAAATCCGATGATCCGCCCCGGCGACAAGACGCCGCTCAAACCCGGCATGGTGATCAACATCGAGCCGATGACCTCGGACGATGAAGGCAATTTCTATCACACCGAGGATCTGGTCGTGATCACGGAGACGGGCAACCGCCTGCTGACACTGGGCTACGCACCAAAAGACATTCCGATCCTGGGACAAAAGATCGGCTGACAAGGACGAGCAACACAAGGGACGAAACACTCACAGCAGGGCCATTCGCCGCAGGACATTCCAGACATCGAGCAAATCGCTCGACGACCCGACCAAGGTTGTACCGAGAGGAGAGAATGCAATGACCAGAATGGGATATCTTCACGCGGCTCTCGCCGCCATCGCTGTCGCAGGACTAACATTCGTCACGCCATTGCAGGCGCAAACGCAGTTGCGGCTGGCGCACCACCATGCTGTTGGCGGCACGGTCGATCTCACAGCCAACAAGTTCGCAGAACTCGTCGCCGCGAAAACGAACGGCGCGCTGACCGTGAAAATTTTCCCGGCGGCACAGCTCGGCCAGGAACGCGAAGCCTACGGGCTTCTCAACACCGGCGTGCTCGATCTGTCGATCACATCGATCGCTATTCTCGATCAGGTCTACCCGGTCGTGAACGTGACCTCCCTGCCCTTCGTGTTTCGCGACTGGCCGCACGTCTACAAGCTCTATGACGGCGAGTTCGGCGCGGCGCTTGGCGACGGCATCAAGAAGAACACCAACACGCAGCCTCTCGGCTACATCCATCTCGGCTTTCGCGACATGATGTTCCGTGGCCCCGCCATCAAGGATGCTGCGGGCATCAAGGGCCTCAAGATGCGCGCGCCCGAAGCGGCGCTCTGGTTCAAGATGTTCGAGGCTCTCGGCGCCAAACCGACGCCCGTCACCTGGGGTGAAGTCTACTCGGCCATGCAAACCGGCGTTGCCGACGGGCTTGAATCGCCGGGGATGATCGCGCTCGACAACAAGTTCAACGAAGTCACCAAGTCGATCGTGAAAACCCACCACATGTTCGGCTCGATGGCCATCTTCGGAAACAACGCCAAGCTGGCAAGGTTGAGCGCCGAACAGCAGGCCATTCTGGTGGCTGCCGGCAAGGAAGCCGCAGAATGGTCAAACAAGACCATTTCCGAGCCCGGCGAAGAAGCCGCCTACAAGAAGATGGTCGCACTCGGCATGGAAGTCGCCGATCCCGCAAAGATCGAGGATTGGTCGAAGCCGATGCAGCCGATGTGGGGCGAGCTCACTGCGAAGACGCCCGGCGCGGACAAGTTCCTGAAGATGATCGTCGAGACGAAGTAACAAGCCAATGCCGCTGCGAGAATGGATTGCCCAGACATTGCATGTTCTAGCCGCGGCGCTTCTGGTCGTCTCGGTTGTGGTGATGGCTGTGCAAGTCACGCTGCGCCTGGCGTTCAACAGTCCGCTGTCGTGGCCCGAGGAAGCCGTCCGGTACTTCTTTGTCTGGAGCGTCTTCCTCGGCTCCACGGTGGCCGTCACGCGCGGAACTCATATCCGCGTCATGGTCGCCGTGGAGAACCGCGGTCCATTTGTGCGGCGTTTGTCCGACATGCTCGATTGGGCGGTCAACGTGATCTGCTTCGGGTACCTCGCTTGGTGGGGTGCTGATCTCGCCTACAAGTATAAGGACGCCGAATTCTATACGCTCGGCGGCTGGTCGCAGCTCTGGTATTACCTCGCCCTGCCGGTGCCTGCCGTCATTGCCTTAGCCTTTCTCCTGGCTCCCGGCGGACGCACAGCGTCTGCCGAGCCACCCAGCGAAACGCGGCTCTAGGCCATGGAAATCGCGCTTCTCTTCGGCACCTTCTTTGTCCTGCTGTTCGCCGGTGTCGGCGTCGGCGTCGCCATGCTGATGGCGAGCATCATCAACGTCACGGTGTTCGGCTTCCCCCCGACCATCGTCGCAGAACGAACGCTCAACACGCTCAACTCCTTCACGCTGCTGGCAGTCCCCTTTTTCATTCTGTCAGGCGTGATCATGAACCGCGGCGGGTTGACGGCGCGGATGGTTGACGTCTCCAAAGCCTTTGTCGGCCACTTCCGTGGCGGCACCGCCCACGTCAACGTGGTCGCCAACATGATCCTGTCGGGCGTTTCCGGATCGGCATCGGCCGATTGCGCCGCGATCGGCTCGATGCTCATTCCGACCATGAAGCGCGAAGGTTATCCGGCCGGCTTTGCCGCGGGACTGACCGCCGCCGCAAGCTGCATGGGCCCCATCATCCCCCCCTCCATCGTCATGGTGATCTATGGCTCAATGACGAACCTGTCGATCGGCCGCCTTTTCCTCGGCGGCGCCGTGCCGGGAGTCATGATCGGGCTCGCCTGCATGGCGGTGGTCTGGTGGAAAGCGCGAACGCTGGGTTTTCCGCGTCACGAACGTTTGCCGATGCGCGAGCGCGGCCGGGTCATCTTCGGGGCGATCCCGGCATTGCTGGCGCCCGGAATTATCATCGGCGGCATTGTCTCGGGTTACTACACCGCCACCGAAGCCGGCGTCGCCGCCTGCGTTTATGGGCTCTTCGTCGGCATCTTCATCTATCGGGAGCTGGGCTGGGCGGACATCAAGCCGATCCTGTCGGAGGCGGTCGAAATGACTGCGATCCCGATGTTCCTGTTTACCGCAGGCGGCGTCTTCGGCTGGCTGCTCACGATCTACGACTTCGGACCTTTGATGGTCGACTGGATGAAGAACTTCAGCTTCAGCCAGACTGTGATGCTTGTGGTCGTCGCCCTGCTGCTGCTGGCTGCCGGCATCGTCATTGACGGCCTCGCCGCACTCCTGATCTTCGTGCCGGTGTTCATGCCGCTGGTGCCCGCCTATGGCATCGACCCGATCCACTTCGCGCTGCTCGTCATCATCATGATCATGATCGGCACCATCACCCCGCCGATCGGAATGCAGATCTACATTTCGTCGGCGATCGCCAAGGTGTCGCTCTCGGAAATGACCTGCTGGCCGTTCGTCTGGGCGATGTTGGTGGTGGTGGCGCTGATCATTCTCTTTCCGCCGCTCGTGACGTTCCTGCCGAACCTGGTGTTCGGCGTGGCGCTCGTCCCCTAGCCGCAAGCGATCCCTCAGCTTGTCAGATAGCGGCCGATCAGCAGAACGGCCTCGGCGACAATAACGGCGAGAAGCATCGAGCGGCGGACGCCGAGAAACACAGCAAGCCCGGCGACAACCGCGCTATACCGCACGAACGCCGGCACGGCTGCAAGCAGCGCCGGCGGCGCGATGAGGAGCTGGGCGATGACGGCCGCCATGATCGACGTCGTCACGAGGCGCACCCAGATGAAAACTTCAGTTCCCTCATCGATCCGCGCGCCAACCCACCAGCCGAAGAACCGCCAAATCTCGTTCGGAAGGAAACCAGCCAGCACGAGCGGAATGTAGAGCCGCCAATCGCCGAAGAACTCTGCGATGCTCATGGCGTCCTCCGCCAGCGGTCGACCGCATAGGCGATCGTGCCGCCGCTGAGGCCGCAGATGAGGATATCGATGCCCGTATCCGCGAGCGCGACAATCGGCATCAGCGCGCCGCCAAGGCTGAGCGCAATCCAGTCGATATAGTTCCGGCAGCCCGCCGCCGCCGACAGCAAAAACGAATAGGCTGCCAGGAACAAAAGTCCGACGGCGATCACCGGCGGCATGCTCGCGGCCAGCATGTGGCCAGCGGCGATGGCCACCGTGCCCATCCCGATCAGGCCGACGCCATATCCGTTGCAGAAAATAATGCGCCGGTGCCTTGGAATGTGCGGAACGACCCGCAGGGTTTCCAGCATGAAGGTGATTGCAGTGAAGTGCGCGGGCAGCAGCAGATGGCTGCGCGGGGTGTCCTTATCGCGCAGTTGCGGCAGAACAGTCACGACCATCGGGAACAGACGGAATCCCGACAGCGCCACGGCTACCGCGATCTGCGGCAACGCCACTCCTGCGCCGAGCAACGTGATCAGCACAAGTTGCGCAGGCCCCGCCCAGACGACGGTATTCAGGATGATCGTCCAGCCGAGCGAGAAGCCGAAATCATGCGCCAGCGCGCCGGTGCCGACGAACATGCCCATCAGGGCATAGGTCGTGGCGCAGCGCGGCGCATGAGTCAGCCCGCGAAGGAAGGCCGCCGACCGAGTCGGCAGGTCGAATTCTTGCGATTCAGCGGCAGTCACAGGAATCCCGGCAGCGTCAGCGCACAGAACATGCGCGCCTCCACCCACAAACAAAAAGGCCGGCGGTCAAGAGACCGCCGGCCGATTTACCCTGCAAAAGCAGCGATGGCCTATGCGCTTTTACGCGACCGCGGGCGCCTTCGGCTTGCGCGGCGCACGCTTGCTCGGCAGCTTCTCCGGCTTCGGCGTCACCGGCCCGTCGAGGAACTCGAAACCGATCTTGTCCTCGCCGTCGACTGTCGTCAGCACGACACGGACATGACCGCCACCCTTGAGCTTGCCGAACAGAACCTCGTCGGCGAGCGGCTTCTTGATGTGCTCCTGAATGATGCGCGCCATCGGGCGTGCGCCCATCTGCTCGTCATAGCCATTCTTGATCAGCCACTTCGACGCCGGATCGGTCAGTTCGATCGTCACGTCGCGGTCGGCCAACTGCGCTTCGAGCTGAAGCACGAACTTCTCGACGACCTTGCCGATCACGTCTTCGTTCAGATGCGCGAAGGTGATGACCGAGTCGAGGCGATTGCGGAACTCAGGAGAGAAGGTCCTGTTGATCGCTTCCACGTCGTCCCCTTCCCGCTTGCTGCGGGTGAAGCCGAACGCCTGACGCGCCATATCGGCCGCGCCGGCATTGGTCGTCATGATCAGAATGACGTTGCGGAAGTTGACCTGCTTGCCGTTGTGATCGGTGAGCCGGCCGTGATCCATGATCTGCAGCAGCACGTTGAACAGATCGGGATGTGCCTTCTCGATTTCGTCGAGCAGCACCACGCAATGCGGATGCTGGTCGACGCCGTCGGTCAGCAGGCCGCCCTGGTCAAAGCCGACATAGCCCGGAGGCGCGCCGATCAGGCGCGATACGGTATGCCGCTCCATGTATTCCGACATGTCGAAGCGCAAAATCTCGACGCCGAGCGACGCAGCCAACTGCTTGGCGACTTCGGTCTTGCCGACGCCCGTGGGGCCGGAGAACAGATAGCTGCCGATCGGCTTCTCGGGTTCGCGCAAGCCCGCGCGTGCGAGCTTGATCGATGCCGACAACGCATCGATGGCCTTGTCCTGACCGAACACGACGCGCTTGAGCGTCTGCTCGAGATGCTTGAGCACCTCGGCATCGTCCTTCGAGACGGACTTGGGCGGGATGCGCGCCATGGTCGCGATCGTCGTCTCGATTTCCTTGACGCCGATGGTCTTCTTGCGACGGCTTTCGGGCAGCAGCATCTGAGCCGCGCCAGACTCGTCGATCACGTCGATCGCCTTGTCGGGCAGCTTGCGATCATGGATGTAGCGCGCCGACAATTCGACTGCCGCCTCCACCGCATCGTTGGTGTACTTCAGCTTGTGGTAATCCTCGAAGTAGGGCTTCAGCCCCTTGATGATCGCAATCGCATCCGCGACCGTCGGCTCGTTGACGTCGATCTTCTGGAAGCGGCGAACCAGCGCGCGATCCTTCTCGAAGTACTGGCGATACTCCTTGTAGGTCGTCGAGCCCATGCAACGCAGCGAACCTGACGCCAGCGCCGGCTTGAGGAGATTGGACGCATCCATCGCGCCGCCGGACGTCGCACCGGCGCCGATCACAGTATGAATCTCGTCGATGAACAGGATCGCATTGGGATGCGCTTCCAGTTCCTTGATGACCTGCTTGAGGCGCTCCTCGAAATCGCCGCGATAGCGCGTGCCTGCGAGCAGCGTGCCCATGTCGAGCGAGAACACGGTGGCGCCCGCGAGAACCTCGGGCACTTCGCCGTTGACGATGCGGCGCGCAAGACCTTCCGCGATCGCCGTCTTGCCGACGCCGGCTTCGCCGACGAACAGCGGATTATTCTTCTGACGGCGGCACAGCACCTGAATGGTGCGGTTGATTTCAGCGGTGCGGCCGATCAACGGATCGATCTTGCCTTCACGCGACTTCTTGTTGAGGTTGACGCAATAAGCCTCCAGCGCGTCGCCCTTCTTCTTGGACTCCTCGCCGGGCTTCGTCTCGGTCTCTTCGTCGACGCCGCGCACGGGCCGCGACTCCGAGCTACCCGGACGCTTGGCAATGCCGTGGCTGATGTAGTTGACCGCGTCGTAGCGCGTCATGTCCTGCTCCTGCAGGAAATAGGCGGCATGGCTCTCGCGCTCGGCGAAGATCGCCACGAGCACATTGGCGCCCGTGACCTCCTCGCGGCCCGAAGACTGCACGTGGATCACCGCGCGCTGAATGACGCGCTGGAACCCGGCGGTCGGCTTCGAATCCTCGGCCCCTTCGGTGACGAGGTTCTCAAATTCTGTTTCGAGATAGTTGACGAGGCTGGCGCGCAGCTTGTCGAGATCGACATTGCACGCACGCATCACGGCGGCGGCGTCCTGATCGTCAATCAGCGACAGCAGAAGATGTTCAAGCGTTGCAAACTGGTGATGACGCTCGTTGGCGATGGCCAGAGCGCGGTGCAACGATTGTTCGAGGCTGTGCGAAAAAGTAGGCATTTCGTTCCTTATGTCCCAGCCGCTTCGAGGTTACTTCTTTTCCATGACACATTGCAAAGGATGTTGATGCTTGCGCGCAAAATCCATGACCTGTGTCACTTTGGTTTCGGCAACTTCATAGGTAAAGACGCCGCACTCGCCGATTCCGTGATGGTGGACGTGAAGCATGATCTTTGTGGCAGCTTCGACATCCTTTTGAAAAAAACGTTCCAGCACATGAACGACGAATTCCATCGGCGTGTAATCGTCGTTGAGAATAAGGACGCGATAAAGGCTTGGCCGTTTGACCTGCGGCTTGACCCTCGTGATGACGGACGTCCCCGGTCCCGACGCGCCGTTGCCTTTGCCGCCCTCCTGCCCAGCCATGGACAGAGGCAGCCTCCGGCCAGGACGGCGTCCGGCCGAAAACGTCAGTTTGGTCGACAATTCAGGCATGGCGGTAGTGCAGTCCCTAGGCAGTCTGGCCGGGCCCCCACTGGCCCTGCGGTCGGGACATCATAGTAGAGTCCCCCCGGCGGTTTCCAGATCGCTTAAGAGCTTAATTAACGCCGCAATTACAGTCAGTTCGACCAGACACGGCAACAAATGTGGGACTATTTTGCCGCAATGCAAGGGTTGGCGCCCGCTGGCGCCGCCACGGGGGTGCCGCAGCGGCCCGGCCAGCGTGGTTAAGCGTCCCTGACGCCCAGGGCGCAAAAGCCTGTTCCGCCATTGAGGCTTTCTTGGCCACGTCGCGCGCCCACCACGGCTGCGGCCGATACAACCTCGTTTCTGAGATCGATTTTACTGGCTCTTCATCCCTGCCCTTTAGGACTGGCACGATAGATTTCAACTGTGGTGACAGCCATGAATCATGTTTCGAAGTTGCTGCGCCTGACCCGTTCGGTCAAGGCACTTGCCGGCGACAACCGCGGCAACGTGGCAATGATATTCGGGCTCGCGATGTTCCCGCTGATCGGCTGTGTCGGCGCCGCCGTCGACTACAGCCGCGCGAACAACGCCCGCGCCGCAATGCAGGCCGCACTGGATTCCACCTCCTTGATGCTGTCAAAGGAGGCCACCAAGCTGTCGCCGGAACAGCTCACTCAAAAGTCGTCTGACTATTTCAACGCGATCTTCAAGCATCCCGAAGCCGAGGGTGTCGCGGTGACAGCAGCGTACGCTTATAATTCGGGCGGCAGCCACGTTATCAACATGACCAGTTCGGCCGATGTGCCGACGGAATTCATGCGCGTGCTGGGATACAACACCATCAAGATTTCATCCACCGCGGTCTCGTCGTGGGGCGGAACGCGCGTCCGCGTGGCGCTGGCGCTGGATACCACCGGCTCGATGGCGCAGGCCGGCAAGATGGCCGCGCTCAAGCCGGCAGCCAAGAAGCTGATCAGCATCCTTCAGGATACGGCCAAGGTGAAGGGCGACGTCTACATCTCGATCGTGCCCTTCTCCAAGGACGTCAATGTCGGGTCCAGCAACTACAATCAGACCTGGATCAAGTGGGACGCCTGGGACGCCGCTAACGGCACCTGCACCAAGAGCGGTTCAAACAAGACGACATGTCTGAACAATAACGGCAAATGGACGCCGAAGGCCCACAGCACGTGGAACGGCTGCGTCATGGACCGTGACCAGAGCTACGACCAGAAGAACGATACGCCGACGACGATGACACCAGGCACGCTGTTCTGGGCCGAGCAGCATGCCGATTGCCCGACGTCGCTGCTGCCGCTGAGCGATGTGTTTGTGAGCACGGAGCTGAACGCTCTGAATGCCAAGATCGACGCCCTCTCGCCCGATGGCAACACCAATCAGGGAATTGGACTGGCGTGGGCCTGGCAGACGCTATCAGCCGGGCCGTTTTCCTACCCGGCCCATGAGCCCGACTTCCAGTACGAAAAGCATGTCGTGCTGATGTCGGACGGTGCGAACACCGAAAACCGCTGGTCGAGCAGCACCGCCACGATCAACGGACGCCAGGCGACGACGTGCGCAAACATGAAGGCCGCCGGCATCACGATTTATGCGGTGCAGGTCGAAACCTCCGGCGGTGCGGATCAGGCCGTGATGAAGAACTGCGCCAGCGACGCGAACAAGTTCAAGAAGATCTCGGACGCGACCCAGCTGACGCAGGTGTTCGCGGATATCGCCACACAGATTTCGAAGCTGCGCCTGACGAACTGATCCGCAGCACCGCGAACCAAAAGAAAAGCCCGGCCGAAAGGCCGGGCTTTTTGTTTGCGTCAAACGCGGAAGATTACTTGACCTTCGGCATATAGGCTTCGAACGGCTTGGCGGCGTCTTTGGCCAGACCGGTGTAGAATTCGCCGATCTTGGTGGCTTCGCCGACAAACGCTTCATAAGCCGACTTGGCGTAGTCCTGCTGAAGCTCGAGCACCTTGTCGAAAGACTTGGCGCCGGCGAGCTTTTCAAAGAACGCGCTGCCGTCCTCGAAGGATTTCTTGGTGTAGCTGGTGATCGACGTGGAGATCGCCTGCAGATTGGTCGCGTAGGCCTGCATGTCTTCGGTCTTGATCATGGCTTTGTCCTCGGTGGGTGTTTCTGGGGTATCTTCCAAACTTGGAATCAATATATTGCACTGCACAAAAATATCAAGGCCTATGTTGCAATGCACCAATTTAACGGTTCAGAGAAATTTAAGGACTGTGGCAACGGTTGATTAACCCTTTGGCAACGCGCCCGGCCTACCGTGAGGGGATGGACCGCCCCATGCGGGCAGACCGGTGGAAAAGCTCGGTTTTGCAGTCCTTTAGGCCACAATTCGGCCCCAGGGCTGATGACCAGTGCAACTGGCTGCCGGATGCTCGCAGGGCTCGTGTGACAGGATCTGGCCGCTACCGGGGTAACCGCCAAAACGCCTCTCAGGGCGGAAGCTTGGGCCAGACGACAAGAACTGGACGGGGGAGTTGATGAGTCTGGCTTTATCGCGTGCGACGTCGGTCGCGCGGATCGGAATTATTGGCCTCGCGGCGATCATTGCCTTCATCGCGGTTACGACGGATAGCGCCGATGCGCGCCGTCGCCGTGCGCGCGGCCCTGTGTACAGCCCGCCGTTTGCCTCGATCGTCGTCGACGCCAATTCGGGCAAGACGATGCAGGCGACCAATGCGGACGCGCCCCGCCATCCCGCTTCGCTCACCAAGATCATGACGCTCTATATGCTGTTCGAGCGTCTGGAATCCGGCCGCATCAAGCTCGACAGCGAAATGGAAGTGTCCGAACACGCCTCGGAACAGGCCCCGACCAAGCTCGGCCTGCGCGTGGGCTCGACGCTCGCCGTCGAAGACGCGATCAAGGGCCTTGTCACGAAGTCGGCCAACGACGCCGCCGTGGTGATCGCCGAAACGCTCGGCGGCTCGGAAGAAAAATTCGCGCAGATGATGACGCAGAAGGCGCGCGGCCTGGGCATGACCAAGACCGTGTACCGCAATGCCTCCGGCCTGCCCGACATGGAGCAGGTCACGACGGCGCGCGACCAGGCCACGCTCGGCCGCGCCATCCAGGACCGCTTCCCGAAATATTATCGCTACTTCCAGACCACTGCCTTCAACTATCGCGGCAGGGTCATCCGCAATCATAACCGCCTGCTCGGCCGCGTCGAAGGCGTGGACGGCATCAAGACCGGCTACACCCGCGCCTCCGGCTTCAATCTCGTGACGTCGGTGCGCCGTGGCAACCGTCATCTTGTCGCCGTGGTGCTCGGCGGACGCAGCGGCGGTTCGCGCGACGCCACGATGCGCGAGATGGTTGCCGAATATATCGACGACGGCGCCGCCCAGCGCACGGTCGCCGCGATCTCCGAGCGCACCGCGCCGATCGCCGCCTACGAGAAGGTCGCGCTCGCAAAGTCGCCCGCCTCGCTGAAGTTCGCCAGAGCCGAAGGGTGAAGCCAAAGCCGACGCCAAGGCCGAGACCAAACCCGCCGCGAAAGCCGCGCCGCTCAAGCTCGCGTCTGCCGCCGAGCCCGAACAGACCGTTGCCGCCAGGCAGGAGCCCGTCACGCTGTCGAGCGGTGTCGTGGCAACGCAATCGCTGGCGCCGATCCCCGGCTCCTCCGATCCGATCACGCCGACGCGCGTCAAGACGCTGCAGGTGCGCGCCGGTGCGGTGAAGACCGCCAGCGCCACATCCAACATGGTCGCGTCCGCGATGCCGACGATCAACGAGCCGGCGCCATCCGAGCCGGCGCCGGTTGCCGCGGCCGCTCCGGTCCAGACCGCGCCGATCCAGACCGCCTCGATTGCGCGCAACGACATGCCGCGTCAGCCTGCCAATCACGGCACCGGCCAGGGCATCCTCGGCACGCTGCCTGCCTCCGCGATGGCCTATGCAGACCCGAAGGGGACCCATTCGCCGGCCAGCGCGGCCGCAGCCGTCGCTGTGTCTTCGCATCCCGCGACACGGCCCGTCACCGTTGCCAGCGCCGCCGCGAAACTGCCTGCGCCTGTCGCCGCTCCGATTGCCACGCCGGCCAAGGCCGTGGTCCGCTCCGGCTGGATGGTTCAGGTCGGCGCGTTCGATGTCGAAAGCGAAGCCCGCGAGCGGCTCGACGAAGCGCGCGGACACGTCAAGCAGCTCGGCAAGGCCGATCCGTTCACCGAGCCGGTGTCCAAGGGCAACAAGACATTGTACCGCGCCCGCTTCGCCGGCCTCGCCCAGGGCGATGCCGAAGCCGCCTGCAAGGCGCTCAAGCGCAGCGACATCCCCTGCATCGCGATCAAGAACTAAAGCTTCGGCATCACGTCGAGACGCAAAACGCCCCGGGGCCCGGCTTTGAGAAATCAAAGCCGGGCTTTTTTGTTTGACGCGTTTTCTTTACGCGAACTGGTTCCCATCACCGGGTCAAGCCGGGACATGCTTCGCTTGAAAACACTATGCGCCGGGGCGTTTTTGTTTGGCCGCCTCGTCAGGCAGGGCCGGGTTTTATGCGAAGCACCGTATAGCCAACGACACCCGACACGATCGAACCCGCCAAGATGCCGACTTTCATGCCTTCCTGAAGCGCTGGATCGCTGAAGGCCAGCAGCCCGATGAACAGGCTCATCGTGAAGCCGATGCCGCACAACAGCGAGACACCAAGCATCTGCCGCCAGCTTGCAGCGGCCGGGAGATCCGCGAAGCCGGCGCGCACCAGCACGAGCACCGTTCCAAACACGCCGATCAGCTTGCCCAGCACAAGCCCAACCGCGATGCCAAGCGACAAGGGCTCGAGCAGGACCGCGGGCGACTTGCCGGCAAAAGACAATCCGGCATTGGCAAATCCGAAGATCGGCACGACAAGGAACGCCACCGGCTTGTGAAGCCAGTGCTCGAGCCGATGCAGCGGCGACACGTCGGGCGTCGCCTCCGGCGCACCCGGCGTCCGCTTCAGCGGGATACATAGCGCCAGCAGGACGCCCACGATTGTGGCGTGGACCCCCGAGCGAAGGACCAGCAACCAGAGCACAGCGCCGAGCAACAGATACGGGACAAGAGAATTCACCTTGAGCCGGTTCAACGCGACCAGGGCGACGACCGTCGCGGCGGCGGCCATCAGGTAAAGCGCCGACAATTCGGTGGTGTAGAAGATGGCGATGATGATGACCGCGCCGAGGTCATCGATAATTGCCAGCGCGGCCAGAAACACTTTCAGCGACGACGGGACTCGCGGCCCGAGCAACGACAGCACGCCGAGAGCGAATGCGATGTCGGTCGCGGACGGTATGGCCCAGCCGCGCAGCGCGCCGGGATCGCCGCGATTGAAGGCGAGAAAGATCAGCGCGGGAACAAGCATTCCCCCCGCCGCTGCCGCGCCCGGCAACACCCGGCGCGGCCAGGTCGAGAGCTGACCGTCGAGCGTCTCGCGTTTGATCTCGAGTCCGACCAGCAGAAAAAAGATCGCCATCAGGCCGTCATTGACCCAGTGCAGAACGCTCATCGGCCCGAGGTAAGTCTTCAGAACGCCAAAGTAGAGCGACGACAGCGGAGAATTGGCGACCAGGACCGCGAGGGCCGCGACCGCCATCAGAACCAGCCCGCCCGACGCTTCGCTATTCAGAAAACGTCGAAGGGTTGAATTAATTCGCCAAAGCGGTGGAGCGGAGTTGTTGCTGGAATCCATAGGGCTGCGTACCTCGAAATCGGGCCATCAATGGTCTCCGTTGTCGGGCAACACATTGGCGCACGCAGCACACGCCAAGCTTCAAAAATTATATAACCTCCTGCGGAGCTTTGCCAGCTTATGCAGGTGCTGACTTTTGTCGCAGAGCTCGCGCGCCGAGGCTAATCGCGCACATCGTTGTTCCGTCGCGCCGAACGCCATGCCGCAAAGCTGATCGCACCGATAAAGACCGCCGCCACGACGGCGATAAAAACGGTCACGGGTTCCATATTCATTCGCGGACGCCTCGGATGACGACATGTTCGTCGTCGTGATCCCCGCTGTTAAATTGGAACGTCACCCTGCGCAACGCACCGATTGACGCATGCGGAATGCGGGCAGGTTCGGCTGGCTGCGGCACACGGGCGGTTAGTTAGCCGGGCTGTTTTATGCGGCGCTGATCAGCCCGGCTCCCAGCAGCCAGCCGGTCACGATTTCCCACTTGCCGGTCGAACTTTCAAACGACAGCAACTCCGGGTGACTGCTTTCCATCTGTTCCAGAAACGCTGCGACTTCCTTGGTCGTGTGTGAATCAGTAGCCTCACGGTGCCCGACCCAAGTCCGCCATTCCGCAAGAATACGCATCTTTCGATTTCAGTCGGCGTCACTTCGCGCGGTCCTTGCGCAGCTCGCGAAACGCCGAAGGCCCCTTGAGGAGCCGCCGCTTACGGTCGTCGCGCTCGACCGGCGATGCCGCTGAATCTTCGCGGCTATCAATGACTTTGGCGGCAAGTTCCGCGGCCCGCGCACTCGCCTTCGTCGTCGTCTTGCGGCTCTGCCTGACCGTCAGACCCAACTCGACGAGCTGGCGGATCGCTTCAGATCGGCTGATCTCATGCCGGCCGGCCCATGTATCGACCGCCGCCGTGACGTCAGCCGAGAGCCTGACAGCACTGACCGGATCCACCCCTCCCGGGCGCTTCGGGCGACCGCGAGCAGATTTTCTGTTTACTGAAATTGTTTTCTTCATATTTTCAGTTTACAGAAAAAATCGGGCAAGGGTAAGGCGAAATCGCTCTTACCGGTTTCATTGCCGCTAATACTGTGGTCGTGACAACAAGCTGCGGAAGGCGCGCGATGGCCGTCGCCAGCATCATCGCTTCGTCTTCCGAAAGCCTGCGCTTGTTCAAATCCTGACTGTTGAATCCCTCGACGAAATAGACGAACGCCACTGTCGGTCCCTCCGCGCAGTCGATCGCAAAACCGCCGGCCGTCCGGCGCACGCTCCACGGCGCAGGAAACGCTTCAAGCTGCCTCACCGCCTAAAGCCCGCTGAGGTCAGTCGGCACTTCACCGAACGCCTTGATCAGAACGGCGTTCTCGAAATGGCCCGTTGCCGGATCGCCGCTGCGACTGAACGCCAAAGCCCCGGCGCAGCCCTCTTTGCGCGACAACGCAGCCGCCGCCATCACCGCAGCGCCTGAACTCGTGCATTCAACGCCCTCACCCGCCGCAACGCCGTCATCAGCCCAAACGAACGGCAGCGCGACGTAGTATGTGACGTTGATCGACGATGGATTTCGGGTCAGTCGTCATGCTGCGTCTCCTCTCGGAATTCGGCCGCGCGCATAACCCCGCGATTTCGCGGCGTTGAGCGCATAAACTTCGGCTTCAAGCATCGCCATGGCGATCAAGGCGGCCTTCAACGCCGACCGCATATCGCCATCACAGGCCGCAATAGCTTCATCGGCCGCGGACTCGTAAGGGTCCGGCGGCACGGGTTGATCGGTCATCAGTCGCCTCCGTGATGGCCAGATTATGTTCGTGTTTTGTTCTCTGTGTCAAGCGGGCGCTGGCCTGTTTCCATCTCCAGTGGCCTGATTTGAATTTGCGAGTGGCCGATTTTGCGGTGGGTATGTGTTCGACTCAGTAAGCACCGTGCCGCAGTATGCGCTCATCACTGACCGGATCACGGCTTTTATCAGTGACTGAGAGTGTCTCGCTCCCGCCTTAGCAGGGAGCCGACCTATGTTTGATCCGAGCTCAAAGCCGCCGATACTCCCGCCCTACCTGGGTGGGCAATTCTGTGCGCGGAATGCGGCGGAGACTCAAGGCTCGCACTAATTAAACCCGGACCAACCGGCTACGAACTTTGCAACTACGAGTGCCCACACTGCGGCCATACCGGAATCTCATGACGTCGCGGTCGTCGAGAGCTGAGAACCTGTGCCATTCGCTTCAGAATGCCGGACAAAGGCCGCTCAGAAACGCGCGCTGGCGAAGCGTTATCCGAACCGCCGACAGCACTTCATGAACGCGGCCAAAAGCTGGGCGCTGGTCGGGGCGAGAATTGCGGCACTGGCTAAGCGTCACAGAAATTGAGGACGCTCTATTTGACCGACGCAAAAATTGAAATGGGGCAAAAAGTACCGGTCGTTGCTTAGAGCATCACGACCGGCTCGAACCCGCCATAGATCATCCTCTTGCCGTCGAAAGGCATCGGATTCGTCTCGGATTTATGCGCGGATCGTTTTTCATCATGTCGTCCATGCGCGCCATCGCCGCATCGCACGTCGACTTGTCCGGCCATTCTATCCACGAGAACACGATCGACTCGCCGCTTTCCGCATCCACGGCGCGCCGGAAATCCGTTTGCTTGCCGGGCTTCACATCATCGGCCCAGCATTCGAAGACGCGCAACGCGCCCAGTTCCATGAAAACACTATCGGCCTGCTTTGCGTGCTGGATGAACTTGTCCTTGTTCGCAGTCGGTACGGCCAAAACGAACCCGTCGATATACGACATCGGCAAATCTCCCTGGTTCTCAAAAGCGCTGATTGAGAACGAACAAGCAGCCGCGCGGTTCCCCTGCCATGGAGAGACTGGTTCCACGCACGCGCCTATCGAGAGGCGTGGCGAGCTTTGCAGGAACGGATAACCCGACGATCGTCAGGCACAGCCAAAGTAATTGTGTGATGAGGGACGGAAGATTGAAGCTGTAAAACAGCGAAACAATAATCAGCGTCGAACCCATAGCGTTCAACGCGAGATAAAGTGGGTCATACACTGTCAGCTTTTCGAATCGCAGCAACGCGTCAGCCGCGAGATAGGCGGTGACACCCACCAAGCCAACGATGTCCGGCTCGCTCATGGCAAATCCCATCTCGAGCTTGAACCAATGTCGTCCAGCGGACCGCGAACCCTTAAGCCTGCAAAGGTCAATGGACTAGCTTTTGCACTTTTGAGGTGCCAGAATGCGAGGCCGGCGTTGACCGGCACAACAAAAAATCACGCTCAGGGAAACGCCCATGATTAGAAGCATCAATCACATTGCGAAATTTGCAGCCTGCGTCGCGCTGACATTCATCGCCGGCGCCGCCTCCTCCGCGATGGCCGCGGACTGGCCGACACGTCAGATCAATCTGATGGTCCCCTACCCGCCGGGCGGCAGCACCGATGTGGTGTCCCGCGACCTCGCCGACTTTCTGTCCAGAAAACTGGGACAATCGACGATCGTCGTGAACCGCCCCGGCGCCAGCGGCACCATCGGCACCAACGCGGTCGCGAAGCAGGATGCGGACGGCTACAACATCCTGATGGTGCAGGCCGGGCCGATCAACTCGTACCTCACCAACAAGAAGCTGCCCTACGATCCCGTCAAGGACTTCACCTACATCATCATGTTCGGACGCGCCCCGGTGGTGGTGTCGGTGACAGCGGATTCGCCGTTCAAATCGGTCGCCGACATCGTCAAGGCGGCGAAGGAAAAGCCGGGCACCATCACCTACGGCACGCCCGGCATCGGAACGCCCGCGCATATCGGCGCCGCGATGTTCGAAATGATCACCGGCACGAAGATGGTGCATGTGCCCTACACGGGCTCGGCGCAACTGATCACCGACCTGCTCGGCGGCCAGGTGCAGATCTCGTTCGACGTGGTGTCGTCGATGAGCAACATCATCGGCAGCGGCAGGGCGCGCGGGCTTGCGCTCGCAAGTTCCGCGAAGTCGGCGGCGATGCCGCAGGTGCCGCTCGGGTCGGCAGTCGGCTTGCCGAACTGGGAAAGCTACACCTACTTCGGACTCTCCACCGCCAAGGGCCTCGACAAGGCGATCATCGACAAGGTGAACGCCGCCGTGAACGAATATGTCCAGCTGCCGGCGTCCGCCAAGCGCTTCGACGAACTGGGTGTCCTTCCGGAACGTGGTGGCACTCCGGCGCAAGCCGAAGCCTTCATCAAGTCGGAAATCGAACGGCTGGCGCCGGTGATCAAGGCGGCCAACATCACGACGGAATAATCCGCACTGCGGATTGACGGCAAAACGCCCCGGCTCGCGCCGGGGCGTTTTTTATTGCGCGATTGGTTCCAAGGTCGTGGAACATTTTGGTCGCTTGCCTGGTTGTCGCAAAGAACCAAAAGCAACCGGAGGGTGCTCATGGGCATCAACGAGGCCGAACTTCAAACCACGCCCGAACCCATCAGCCCCGCGCAAGCGTTGAGGCGGGCGATCGATCTTGAGACCGAGGCGGCCGGGCTTACTGAGGGCAGCGGCAAAGAGGCTTTGCTCGAGCAGGCGAAGAGCTTGCGCGCGCTGGCCGACGCCAACGACCTGACGCCGCCTTGAACTCGTTACGATTTGACGCGTTATCGACGCGACCGGTGACGGGCGCTTCAGGATACCCGACTTAAGGTGCGGGCGTTTTTAAGCCGCGGCCCGCAGCCACATTGATGTCGCCTTTAGCGGCTTGCCTGGTACCAACCAAAACACTGGAGGAGACTTCGAATGCGCATCTCCATTCTCGTTGTCGGCGCGGCCGCACTCGTTCTCGCCGGATGCCAGACCACTCAGGATCGTCGGGCAGGAACAGGCGCATTGATTGGCGGCGCCACGGGAGCGGTGATCGGAGGTGCCGCGGGAGGCACGGCCGGTGCGGCTGTCGCGGGCGGTCTGATCGGTGCCGCGGGCGGCGCGATGATCGGCGCGGCCACGACGCCGCGATATTGCGATGCCCGGACCTCATCGGGTCGGTGGATCCGCGTGCGGTGCTAACGACTGGCGGGACGCCATCCATGAGGATGGCGGTGGCACGTCGATCAGGTGACGCCTATCCCATCAGGATCGGCCGCACCATGTCGAGATGTTCGGTGACGAAATCGAAAAACGCGCCGACGCGCGGCGTGTTGCGCAAATCGGGATGCGCCAGGAGATACCAGCCGCGATTGAGTTCCTCGACCGGCGGCAGAACCTGAACGAGATCCTCGTGCATCGCGGCGATGGTGGTCGGCAGCGGCGCAAGGCCGACGCCGGATTTCACCGCCATGAGAACGCCGAGCACGCTGTTGTTGCTGGCCGCCACGGTGGCCGCCGGCGCAACCGACGCCAGCCATTGCGCCGCGCGATGTCCGGCGAGCGCGCCTTCGAAAGCGACGATGGCATGCTGCGCCAACTCCGCAACCGACTGCGGGCGGCCATGCTGCTGGACATAACTGCGGCTGCCATAGACGGCCCAGATCGAATTCCCGATTCTGCGCCCCACCAGATTTTCGTCGGACGGCTCGCCGGAGCGCAGCGCCACATCGGCCTCGCCCTTCGCCAAATCCAGATACCGATCGCTCATGACGATTTCGACGCGCAGGTCCGGGTAGCGCTCGTGGAACAGACCGAGCAGCGTCGAACCCGCAATGCGTGAGACCAGGGGTTCGGGACATGTCAGCCGGATGATGCCCTCCGGCCGCTTGCCATAGGCGAGCGCCTGCCGCTCCAGCGCGACGATCGATTCCTCGACCTTGGTCGCGGCCGGCAGAAGCGCCTTGCCGAATTCGGTGAGCTGGTAGCCGGAGGCGTGGCGCAGCACCAAGGCCTCGCCGAGCCTGTCCTCCATGTCGCCGATCCGCCGCTGAACGGTCGACTGGTTGACGCCAAGCGCCCGCGCCGCCGCCAGCGTGCTGCCGTGCCGGGCGACGGCCAGAAAGAACCGCAAATCACTCCACTCGAACATCGTCCCATTATGCATTTCTGCGGACGGGTTCGGCAAACTTTCGGCTCCCGGCGGGGCCGCCCTGCGCCTAGCGTCTCGCCTGCCATCCGCGAGCAACAGGGAGAACGGCGATGCACAAGGTCACGAACGTCGAACAGGCCACCGCCGCGCTGACGGTCGGGGTGACGGCATCCATGCAGGACAAGGGTGCGGCGAAACTCACCGCGATCCACCGCGAAGTGGTGGAGACGCTGCCGCGCGATGCCGCGCAGGAGATCCGCGTGCTGCACGCGCGGCTCGATCCCGGCGACCGCACGCCCCACCATTCGCACCGCCATCCCGTGACGGTTTACATGCTGGAGGGCGCTTTCACGCTCCATCTGGCGGACAGGCCCGAGCCGGTCACGGTGCGCGCCGGAGAGGTGTTCGTGGAGCCGGCGCATGTCAACATGACCGGGTTCAATCTCGACCCGACCATTCCGGCGACGATGGTGCTGTTCTACGCCTGCACGCCGGACACACCGTTCGCGGACCCCGTGCGTTAAAAACGAAACGATTGCACTGGGGAGTTTCGCGTATATGCGACCTCCCGCCTCCATGCGACGTCGTTCAGGGCCGGAACCATCCCGGCCCTGAGTCGTTAGGCTTCACGTCTAACGCAATACGTCCGGAGCCTTCCCCGATGTCGCCTTCCGAATTCGATTCCTCGCCCCTGAGTGCCGATGAAGCGCTGGAGCGCGCGTCGGAACTGGAACTTCAGGCCAGCCCACGCGCGCATGGCTTCGTCAAGCGTTCGCTGATGCGGCAGGCGATCACCTACCGGGCGCTGGCCGAGATCAAGCAGATTGCACGGAACAATCGCGCCGCCTGACGCGTTGCCGACTGGAACCCGAGCGAGGCCTCCATGTGCTGGCGCGTCGTTGTCGAACAACAGTTCTATTTTCCGGATGCGAAACAGCAGGACGGTCAAACTGGCGGAGTTCACCACTGAAACGCTGGCGAAGCGCTTTGCGCGCATCTGTCTCGGCAAGGGTCACAACATTCGCGTCGAGGAACCCGAATTGAACATCACGGTGAAGCCGAACCAGATCGCGGCCTGGATTCTCGGTTCGCCGCGCGAGTTGTGGCCGGAGTAGCGCACGAGAATCTACGCCTCGCTCGGGTCCAGCCGATTCGCGAGATACGCACACAGCGCCGCGACCGCCCCAAGCAGCAGGCCGAAGAGCGGGAACAGGCTGTAGTCGGCGGCAGGTATCCGCCCTCCTCCGATCATCGCGCCGATGAACGGATAGAGAATGCCGACGATGAGGCCGGTGATCGCGGCCGCTTTCAATCGCGATTGAAACGATGTCCAGATCGGCCGCCTGTACACGGCCCAGGCCGCGACCAGAGGCGGCAGCCCAAGGCCGAAGGCAAATGCCAGCAACTGGCCGAACAACTGCGTGCCCCCGACACCGCTGCGCCATCCCATCACGGCATTAAAAAACAGACCGAGGGCGCTGAGGATCAGCGGGCCCAGCACGGCGAAAATCAGAAATGGTTTCATAGGGAATCCTCTGAAAGAAATCCTGCGGTAGATCAATCGTCATTCAGTTCGCGTTGTCATCCATTGGCGATATCTCAAATAGCGCCGCCACAGCCAAGCCGCCCAGCAGCAACAGAATTGTGCCGACCGCGAGCGTGCCGAGCCCGTCGATCCAGCGGTCGCCGCCGGTGTCCATGCGACACGACCGCAGATTGGGGCCGTCTTCCACGCACGTCACACGCACAGGCTGATCGACCCGCCATGTATGGTTTCTGGTGACGCGCGCAATTTTGACGACGCCGCCTTCATCCAGCGCGACATCGAGCGAGGGCATGTTCACTGAGACGATCTTGCCGGCGAGCGGAATGCCGCCGTGAAACAGCTGATTGAGTGTGTTGGTGGCGCCAGCGCCGAAAAACAGCACGCCCAGAACCGGCGCGACGAACCGCGCGATCCGTATCCAGGTCTGCTCGGGCCGCAACGATGCCTGCGAACGGCGCGGACGTGTTCGCCGAGCGTGCCGCCTTCGATGCTTTTCCGGAGCCGCCGACAATGACCGGAAACGTCGCGCTGTAGTCGAGGCCCTTGAGGGGTGCCGCCACATGCAGCGTCCACTTGATGTTGGGGCCGTTGCTGTATGGCTGCGTCACAGTACGCAGGCCATCCGCCGGGATTGAAAACTCGAACGGAACGCCCGCGCTCGACCGCGTCGAAGCCGGTGCGCTTGCGACCGCCTCCCAGAGCGGCGTCGTGACGATGCCGCCGGATCCGCCATTGTCGTCGCTGTCGCTTTCGGTTTTCGTTTCCCGCACGCACGAGAGCCGCAGCGAGAACGGCCCCTGCGGGTCGAGATCATTGGCGGTGCGAATCCGGCCCTTGAAGACCCGCCCAAGCACGGCCGGACCGGCGTCGAGGGTGGAGGCTCCGTATTTGCCGAACCGCAAATTCAGCAGCACGCCGCGCCCGACATAGTAGGTGCCGAAGGCGGCGCTGAAGAAGGCAAAGCCGGCGGGCAGCGGGAAGAAATCGCGGGAATTGATATCCAGCGTCTCCGTCGGGCCGAGCCAGACCAGCCCGGCGACCAGAACGGCCGCCGCCACCGCCCAGAACACCAGGCCGATCCTGAGCGAGCGAGGCCCCTCGTCCGGCGTGCCTGCCTTCACGACCATGGCTTTGGCCATGCGAACGCTCCCGTTTTCACGGACAGGTTAGGTTCCCGGTAACGATTTGGGAACCATCTTGAACCATCATCGAGCGACCGAGTTGTGCCGTACGCGCGACCCGCAACACGCCGTCAAGGCGGAAGGCATCAAATAGAGACGGTACGGACCCTCGCGTAAGTATTGCGTGGAGTTCGTGAGATGGCGTTGAGTGTGCGTATCCTTGGCCTTGTTGGCGGGCAGCCTCTGCCGCGCCGCCTGCCGCTGAGGGGCCTGGACTTCCTGAATGAGGAGAGCGCCGCCGTGCGCGCACCAGAGACCCATCGTCCCCGCCTTCACGCCCGCGATCTTTTCGGCCTGCTCAAGCGCCACTTCATGGAACGCCGCCGCGCTGCCGAGCCGCGCTGCCTGATCCGCCTCGACGTGCTGACGCCGACCGGCAAGGCCGCCGTGAGGGTGCTCGGCGCCAACCGCCTCGTGCACCCGGTGGCCGAGGTTGGGGCGCTGCAAGCGCAGGGCTGAAGTCAGCCGGCGAACTTTTACTTTCCCAGCAGCAGATCGCGCGCTTCGTTGACGCGTGCGGCGAGATAGGTCGAGCCGCCGTGGTCCGGGTGCAGCCGCTTCATCAGATTGCGGTGCGCCTGCGTGATCGCATCGCTTTTGGCGCCGCGCTCAAGCCCAAGAATCTGCAGCGCCTCGTCCTCCGTCATCTTGCCGCGCGATAAAGCCCGCCCGGCGTCGCGGGCCTCCTCGCTGCGGCCTTCGCGCCAATCGGGGAAACGGCGGTCGAGATAGGAGCCGAGCAACGCGCGGCTTTCCTCATCGAAGCTCGTCATCATCTCCATGAGCGCAGGCAAATCGAACTCCGCCAGCGAACGGCCGGCCTGCGCGCCCGCCACGACATCGCCGGTCAGCGTGCCGGTGTCGTGATCGAGCGTCATGTCGAGAAACGTCGAGCGCACTTTCGACTGACGGCCGCCGCTCTTCTGCGTGCGCGCCGAAAATCCGGCCGGACCGAACGGCATCCAGCCGAGCAGCCCGAGCCCGAACATGCCGAGCGGAATGGCCATGGCAAAGTTGCCGCGCACGCCAATCAGCGTTGCCGCCGCAAGCGACGTCACGCCGCCGACGAGCTTCAGCGCACGCGCCATCACCGCAGGCGGCGTGCCCTTGAACAATGTCAGGACACCCCACAATACGAGCAGCGCGGCGATACCGAGGAAGAGAGTCATGTCGGGAGCTTACAGCATGATGCGATGTCATTCGGGACGCGCTGAAAGCGCGGGCCCGGAATCATACTCCGAAACCGTGCGACTTTCGCCGAAGCATCCAACAAAGACAGGGGCTATGGATTCGGACAGCCGCTGACGCGGCTTCCGGAATGACAGAGAGTTCCGGTCGGGATCATGCTCATTTTAGTTGCTCGATGAGGCGCTGCGCCGACGAGCCGGTGCGCGCGAGCCGCTCCAGCGCCTTGCGCCCGCCCGCGGCATAGGCGGCAACCGCGCGCAGCAATTCGCGCAACTGCGCCGCCGCGCCGGGATCGAACCGGCACCACGCACCGCCCGACAGCCGCGCGACCTCGCGGAACGCCTGCTCGGCGACAACATCGTGGCCTTCCTGAAACATGAAGACCGGGACTTTGAGCAAACCCAGTTCGCCCGCCACCGCGCAGAGATCGTCGAGGCCCTCCTCCATCGCGTCACCGACAAAGACCAGAGCACGGACACCTTCCCGCGTCGCCTCGCCGCGCGCATCCGCCAGCACGCGGCGGATTTGCGTGTGGCCGCCCTCGCAGGAGATGCGCGACATCAGCGCGGCAAGCTTTTGCGCATCGCCGATCCAGCCTGTGGCGCGGCATTCGTTCAGGCCGCGATAATAGACCAGGCGAATGTCGAGCGAGCCGATGGAGGCTGCTTCCTGAAACATGTCGGCTTGCAGCTTGCACGCCATATCCCAGGTCGGCTGGCGGCTCATGGTGGCATCGAGGGCGAAAATCAGACGCCCGGCGCCGGCCCGCACCGCCGGCATGGCGTTGACCTTGTCGAGGAAGGCGGAAATATCCGACGCCGACGACGGCGCAACGTCCGACGCCGCACCACGTTGCGCGGGCGCCGATGGTTTTGAGGTTTTCGATGTGTCGCGTGCCATGACCGGATTCGATTATGACATATTATGTGGAGCGGCGTCCGCAGCTGGTCAATGACGCGGCAAACGGCCAATTAACGGGCATATGGCCGCAGTTTCCGGCTTGAGGCGATTTCTTCAGGCCCCCCGGTTCCCTCTTCGCCCGAAATCGATTTAGCATAGGCGCCAGACGCGGCCGCAACGACGCGGCGTGCATTTGCAGGGGCGCACCATGATGCTGGGTTTAAGTCTGTCCGCTTTCACCACGCTGCACGTCATCATCAGCCTGATCGCGATCGCGGCCGGCCTCGTCGTGTTTTACGGCTGGCTGATCGGCTGGGAGTCGATGAACCTGACGCATGTTTTCATTGCGACGACGGTTCTGACCACCGTGACCGGCTTCATGTTTCCGTTCATCCAGCTTCTGCCCTCGCACATCACCGGCTTCGTCTCATTGGCGGTGCTGATCCCCGCGCTCTATGCGCTCTACGGCAAGCACGAACAGGGCGGCTGGCGGAAGGTCTATCTCATCACCGCGCTGATCGCGCTCTATCTCAACTGCTTCGTGCTGGTGGTGCAGATGTTCCTCAAAATTCCGACCCTGCGCGCGCTGGCGCCGAACGGAAACGAGGCGCCCTTCCTGATCGCGCAGATCGTGGTGCTGGTGGCGTTCATCTGGTTCGGCACCCGCGCGGTGAAGCACAGCCGGCCGGCGATGGCGTGAACGAGCCCGCTCATCAACTCGTGAAGGCGGGGATGTGCGCCCGGCTTGCAAGCTGACTTGCAAGCTGGCCTGCGCAGGATCACAATTCGCGCAGCCAGCCGGAGAGCCAGCCATGACCGTTCGTTCTCTCACTTTGCCTCGCGCCCTCTCTCGCCTTGCCTCTCGTCCTCTCTCCTTGGCCGCCGCGAGCCTTGTCGTGCTCTCGACCGGCACGGCCCGCGCCGACGCCATCGACGGCGACTGGTGCGCGACCGATGGCGCGCAGCGCATGAACATTCAGGGCCCGACCATGGTGACGCCCGGCGGCAACCGCATCCAGGGCAACTACACGCGCCACGGCTTCGACTATGTCGTGCCGGCCGGCGAAAACGGCTCGGGCCAGCCGGTCAACATCATCCTGCGCGGGGAGTATCTCGCGCTGTCGCGGCAGGGCGCCGCCGACGCCCCGCTCAAGGAATGGCGGCGGTGCCAGCCGGGTGTGAGCTGATACGCGCCTGACAGACGTTGACGGTGCCGCCTTCCTCGGCCAAAAGCTCGGCCATGGCCGCTCAAGCACGCGTCACATCGAAGAAGAAAATCCCCGCCCGCAAGGCACCGCGACCCGTGCCGGTTGCGCGCCGCCTGCCCGCGCTCCACGCTGCCATCGCCACACTGCGCAAGGGCGGCAAGACCGTCGCCATCGTGCCGACGATGGGCGCGCTGCACGAGGGGCACCTGGCGCTGGTGCGCGCCGCGCAAACGAAGGCCGACCGCGTCGTGGTGTCGATCTTCGTCAACCCGACGCAATTCGCGCCGACCGAAGACCTCGCCTCCTATCCGCGCACGTTCGAGCGGATCGTGCCAAGCTGACCGCCGCCGGCGTCGATCTGATCTGGGCGCCGGATGCAACGACGATGTATCCGCAAGGCTTCGCCACGCGCGTCGCGCCAGAGGGCCCGGCGCTCGCAGGGCTCGAGGACAAATTCCGTCCGCATTTTTTCGGCGGCGTCGCCACCGTCGTCGCCAAGCTGTTCACGCAGGTGCGCCCGGATTTCGCGCTGTTCGGCGAGAAGGACTATCAGCAGCTCAAGGTCGTGACGCGCATGGCGGCCGATCTCGATCTGCGGCGTGAAGGTGATCGGCGTGAAGACGGTGCGCGAGAGCGCGACGGCCTCGCGCTGTCGTCGCGCAATGTCTACCTGTCGGACGACGAGCGCGCGCACGGCCGTGACGCTGTCGCGCGTGCTGAAAGTGACCGCCGAAGCGCTGCGCAAGGGCGCAGTCGCTGGAGGCGACGCTGGAGGCCGGACGGCGCGCGATCGAATCCGCCGGCTTTGCGCTCGATTATTTCGAGGCGCGCGACGCCGAGACGCTGGCGCCGGTTGCGTCGGTGAAGGACGGCCCGGTGCGGCTGCTGGTGGCGGCGAAGATCGGACGGACGCGGCTGATCGATAATCTGGGGGTGTGAGTGCGCCCTCGTCCTGAGGAGCCATGCGCAGCATGGCGTCTCGAAGGACGAGGTGCCAGATGCCTTGAACCTCATGGTTCGAGACGCCGCTTCGCGGCTCCTCACCATGAGGAGCGCTTACTGCTCCACCATCTCGACGCGGCGGTTCTGCGCCTGACCGTCTTCGGTGCGGTTGGTCGCGACCGGCGCGAGCGGACCGAGGCCGCGCGGCGTCATGCGCTTCGGATCCACGCGATACTGCGCGGCGAGCGCCTTGGCCACCGCATCGGCGCGGCGGTTCGACAGCGAGAGATTGTAATCGAGCGCACCTTTATTGTCGCTGTGGCCGATGATGAACACGCGGGCCTGCGGATTGGCGGTGAAGAACTTCGCCATCTCGGCGAGCTGCGGCGCGGATTCCGGCTTGATGTCGGCCTTGTCGAAATCAAACTTGATGCCATAGAACACCGCGCGCCCTTCAGCGGCGACCTTGTTACCGATATCGGCGGCGGAGACCACGACCATGCTGCGGTCCATGGTGCGCGGCTCGACGATCTCGACCAGCACGCCGACGCGGTCCTTCGATGCATCGCCGAATAGGTGCCGAAGCCGGCCGCCGCGATTGAGGCCGGCATAGATCGCAACGTAGGTGTCGCCACCGGCTTCCGTCTTCTTGAACAGGGCGTAGCGCACGTCGGTGAGCGCCTCGAAGGCGGCATCGATCATCAGCTTGCGCAGTTGCTCGTAATTCGGGCCGGTGACCTTGGCGGCGGGATCGTTCCAGGAATATTTCAGCGCCACGAACGCTTCGCCGCAGGCGTCCTCGCCCGAGCACTGGAACACCGGGGTGAAACCCTTGGCCGCGACCGCGTCGATATAATTGGTCGCCACTTCCAGCGACGAGCGCCCCGTCGGCGTCACGTAGATCGCGCGCGTGACCTTGCCCTGCGCGGTGACCATCGACGAGAACTTCTTGTCGTTCGAATAGCTCGCGCCGTCGGCCTTTCCGGCGGGCAGCTTCAATTCGTCGAACGCCTTGATGGATTGCGCCAGCAGCACGCTGCCGCCATAGCGGCCGGTGAAAGGATGATCGGAGGCGCGCGGCAGATCGCGCGTCATCACGGCCTGCAAGGCCGGATCGAATTGCTGCTGCGCGAGTGCTGGCGTGGCGACAACGACAGCGGTCGCAACCGACGCGGCGGTCAAATACGAAGACGGAAATGTCATCAGAAATTCCCCAAGTTTTTGGACAACCCAAGGCGGGTTGTATGTTGGTCGCGTCTAAAGCAACCCAAGTTCACGCAGTTCCTTGCGCAGCGGCTCCGGCAGCGAGGCCGAGCCCTTTCCGTTCTTGGCGGTGTCGGGCGGCGCGTCCTTGGCGGCCAGATAGCGCCAGCCCTGAAACGCGCGCAGCGGGCGCGGCTCGACGCGGATGATCTTCGGTTCCATGACGATGCGGCAGCGGGAGATGCCGTCCTTGTCGCGGAACGGCTCGAGCGCGACGATCTTTTCGCGGCAGGCGATCTCGCCCTTGATGACCCAGTAGATCGAACCGCCGTCGAGAATCTCGGCGTCGCGCTTGGGCATCATGCGGGTGACGTGGACATGGCGGCGCGCCTGACCCTTGGCGGTGGACTGCTTGAGCCGCAGCTTCACCCGCTCCTCAAGATCCTTGATCGAATCCACGCCGACGCAAAGCTTGACGAGATGCAGGGGCATGGGTGCGCGCGGGGCTATTCTTCTTCAGTCGCGGCAGGCGGCGGCACAAGCTGGACCGGCGGCGCCGAACTGGCCGCGGGCGGACGCTTGGCGGGCGCGGCACGCTTGGGCTGCGCCGGAGCATTCGATGCCGATTTCGGCGCGGGTGGCGGTGCGGCGGAGAACTGAGCGGGCGACGGAAGCTGCAGCGGGATCGACTGCTGATGCAAAGCGGCCGGCGGATAGGCGACGCTGCCCGGCAGCGGCGCGGCAGGAGCGGCTGCGACCGGCGCAGGCGCCGGGGCTGGTGCGGCTGCGGTGCCGGTGCAACTGCTGCAGCACGCGGCGGAGCCGCCGGCGGCTGTGTCACCGTGACAATCGGCGGCGGCTCGGACCCGCGACGCGGTTCCGGCGACGACATGATATCGACCTGAGGAATGGACGCGGACGTCGGAAACTCAATGGTGGTCGGCCGGGGCGCAGCCGACACGGGCGCGGCGGCAGGCGGGGCCGACGCCATCTGCGGCGCGTCGCCCCAGGCATCGGCATAGCGAGCGACCAGCGTCTCGAATGCGCGGCCCGTCATGTTGGCGGAAATCTGCGACGTGTTGACGAGGTAGCGGTAAGTCTCGCACGCTTCCGGCGTGCAGCCCTCGCGCACGGTGAGCACCTGGGCCACGAGACCGTAGCGGTCACGCTCCAGCACGCGCCGCATCTGGCCAAGCTCGGGACCGGCCTGCGCGACGACGGCCGGCAGGCGCGAAATCTGGGCGGCGGTGTAGGACACCGCGGCTGCGGTCGAATTGGCGGAGGCAAACAGCGCCTTCTCGCAGACAGTCTCGACGCGTTCGCCGGCGAGACCATCGAGGCAGGCGAGCGCGCTCTGCCCGACCGCCATACCCGGCACGGCCGACGCAGCAGCCGTCGCCGCAGGCTTGTCGCGCATCAGGGCCGCTGAGGCGACGCCAAGCGCCAGAAGCGTGATGATAGCGAGCGCGCCATTGGCGAGCGACCGATCGGCCTTGAGGACGATCACAAAAAGAACGATCGCGACGATGACGGCAGCCGCCACCATCGCCCACATCCCAAGCGCGGGCGAAGCCCACATGGCCTCTATCCGTTCGAGCAAGGCTCCGCTCATGTGTCCCCTTCATTCCCCGCCACGGCGCATATTCACCCCGCCCGACGCGATTCCGTGCGCATCAGGTCGTATCAAATGGACGCAATTGCGGCGGCGCTACGGAGTTGTGGATCAGCTTTGAGTTTCGAGCTGACTTTCGCGCGCAACGCGCTCAAAGGCTTCCGCGACGTTCTTGATGCGGTACTGGCAATCGTCGCCATCCGTCGGCAGCTGTTTGATGATCTCATAGAGGCCGCCGGCCGCAGGCCGCGCCACATTGCTCGCCGTAAAATAGACGTTCGTTCCGACCGGATATTTGTGGGTCAACGCTCTCTCCATACACAACGCCCGCCAAGGCCAGCTGATGGTTTTGATCTTGAGGCTGGCACCTTGCCCCCAAGGGCGGTGCGTCTCTTTAGCATAGAGAGGTCGTTTTGGCCAGTGCCGAAACTGCCCGGCTATTGCCAATTCTTCTTTAAATTCAATGACAAAGCTCCATGAGCACGGTGCATGGAGGCCATTCTGCCCAATTTCCGGGCCGACCCGGCCTCCCTACACCTCGAACTTTTCGATGACCCAGCTTTCCGCCTTCGCGCCCTCGGTCCACTCCCGCCAGGCCGGCAGCGCCGTGACGGCGTCCATATAGGCACGGGTCGCGGGCGTGACGTCGATGGCGTAGCTGAGGAACCGGGAGACGACCGGGGCATACATTGCGTCCGCCGCCGTGAAGGCGCCGAACAGGAACGGCCCCGCCTGCCCATAGCGGTCGCGGCAATCGGCCCAGATCTGCTGGACGCGGGCGATATCGGCCACCGCCTGCTCGGACAGATCGCGCTTCGCCGGCTTGCGCCGCACATTCATGCCGCACTCGGAGCGCAGCCCCTGGAAGCTCGAATGCATCTCCGCCGACACCGAACGCGCCAGCGCGCGCGCCGCCGCATCCTGCGGCCAGAGTTTCTTCTCCGGGAATTTCTCGTTGAGATATTCGATGATGGCGAGCGAGTCCCATACCGTCACGCCGCCGTCGATCAGACATGGCACCTTGCCGGACGGCGTGTGCTTCAGGATTTCCTCGCGACCACCCGGCACATAAAGCGAGACGACGACTTCCGAGAACGCAATTCCCGCGCCCTTCATGGCAAACCACGGCCGCATCGACCACGACGAATAATTCTTGTTTCCGATCACCAGCGTCAGCGACATTTTCACACTCCGAATTTTCGCCCAATGTCTCAAGTCACAGCCGCGGATGCAAGACGGCGCGATTGCGGCAGGTGCAGGGGCATGGCACCCTCACCTTACGATTCTTGTTTGACGCGTTTTCTTCACGCGAACCGGTGCCCACTTCGCTTGAAAACGCTATGGGGGCGTTTTGCACCATGCAGTATTTCAGCACCCCGGACATTGTCGCGATCAGCTTCTACGCGCTCGCATGGACGGCTTACGCGATCGCGATGGAGTCGCAGTACGGCGCCGGCAGCCTGAATTCGCGCATGAACGGCTACCGTGAAATCTGGATGACACGGCTCCTGGAGCGCGACGTCCGCATCGTCGATACGCAGATCATGGGATCGCTGCAGAACGGCACGGCGTTCTTCGCCTCGACCACGCTGATCGCCGTCGGCGGCACGCTGACGCTGTTGCGCTCGCCCGACGAACTGCTGGCGATGGTCTCGGCCCTGCAGGGCGGCCAGGTGCCGGCCCGCACGCTGTGGGAGATCAAGACGGTCGGGCTGACGCTGATCTTCGTCTACGCCTTCTTCAAGTTCGCCTGGTCCTACCGGCTGTTCAACTACGTGGCCATCATGATCGGCGGCATGCCGCCGCATACGGAAATGGACACACCGGCGGCCAAGGATCATGCGCTGCGCACGGCGCGGCTGTTCCAGTCGGCCGGACGGCATTTCAACCGCGGCCAGCGCGGCTTCTTCTTCGCGCTCGGCTATCTCGGCTGGTTCGTCAGCCCGTGGCTGTTGATGTCGACGACCGCGGCCGTGGTGATCGTGATGTGGCGGCGGCAATTTGCGTCGGCGGCGTCGAAGGCGCTCAGCGATTAGCTTGCGGGCTTCTCCTGCATGCGTCATGGCATGGGCATGACGCCCTCCGATTCGCATCCCCTCCTCGATCCGCAAAAACTGCAGGCCGCGATCCTCGACGCGCTGACGCGTGCCGGCGAGCAGAAAACGCTGAGCGCCACTGAAATTGCCCATGGCGCCGGCGGCGACAACTGGCACGACCTGCTGCACCCGATCCGCCGCGCGGCGGTGACGCTGGCGCTGGCCGGGCGGCTCGTGATCTATCGCAAGGGCAAGCCGGTCGACCCCGAAGACTTCAAGGGCGTGTACCGGCTGGGATTGCCGCGGCAGGACTGAGCGCGAATTAGAGCCTTTCCGGCTTTGATGGAATCAAAGCCGGGCTCCAGCTTTTTGTTTTGACGCGTTTTCTTCACGCGAACCGGTACCCACTTCGCTCGAAAACGCTCTAGGGCCGCGGCAGCAACTCCGCGCTGCGCCCGCTCAGGCGATAGGCGATCAGCCCGATCCATTCATGCATCGCGGTATCCGTGCGCGCGAGACCCGCGCTGACCGACGCAAACGGCGTGACCGCATCGATCCAGCCGCGCGTGCGGAAATCGACCGGATAGGCCTCGACCGCAAATCCTGCATGACGAAACACGGCAATCGCGCGCGGCATGTGATGGGCCGACGTCACCAGCAGCCAGCGCTCGCCGGGGGCAGGTTTGACGAGATCGCGCGTGAAGATCGCGTTCTCATCGGTGGTGCGCGAGCGATCCTCCAGCACGATCCGCGACGATGCGATGCCGAAACTTTCGAACAGCGCCCTGGCGACACTCGCTTCGCTCGCGCTGACATCGAAGAGATTGTTGTTGCCGCCGGTAAAGACGATGCGCGCCTGCGGGAAACGCCGCGCCAGATCGGCGACGACCGTCATGCGCTCGGCCGCGGCGTTCAGTTCGACACTGCGCCGCGCGGCGGAGACATCCGGGCTGATCGCCCCGCCGAGCACGATGATGCCGGACGGCGGACCACCCCGCTCCTGCCATGGCGGGAAACGCTCGGACAATGGCAGCATCAACGCATCGCCGACCGGACCCAAGCCGCACAGCGCGAACAGTGCCACGCTCAATGCCAGAAAGCCCGTGGCCAACCGGCGGCAGCGCGTCATCAACAGGAGAAGGCCGACAACGCCGATCAAACCGATGGCGTTCGAAGGCGTCGCCAGAAAGCCGAGAACCTTGGAGAGCGCAAAGAACATTGAAAAGGGTCTAGTCCCGATGGAAGGGGCTAGTCCCACTTCGGCGCGAAGGCCGGGCTGACGAGACGGCCGCTCGCGCTGCCGAGCGCGAAGATCTGCTTCATCTCCTCGTCCGACAATTCGAAATCGAAGACCGCGATGTTCTCGCTCAGGCGTTCGACGCGCGAGGTGCGCGGGATCGCCGGCACGCCCTGCTGCACCAGCCAGCGCAACGACACCTGCGCCGCGCTCTTGCCGTGCGCGGCACCGATGCGCGCCAGCACACCTTCCTCGCCGACCGCGCCACGGGCGATCGGGCTATAGGCGATCATCGCCATGTTGAGACGCTTGCACGCCGCCAGCACTTTCGACTGGTCAAGCAGCGCGTGATACTCGACCTGATTGCAGACGATCGGCTCGGGGCTCAGCTTCACCGCCTGCTCCATCAGATCGATGGTGAAGTTCGACACGCCGATGTGGCGCGCCAACCCGGCCTGCTTGATGTGCGCCAGCGCGCCGATGGTCTCGGCCAGCGGGATCGTCGCATTCGGCCAGTGAATGAGCAGAAGATCGACCTCTGAGAGCTTCATCTTGGTGAGGCTCTCCTTGGCGGAGCGGATCAGATCGCGCGATGCGAGATTGGTGGTCCAGACCTTGGTGGTGACGAACACCTCGTTGCGCGGCACGCGCGAGTGACGCAAGCCCCTCGCCGACCTCGGCCTCGTTCTCATAACCCTGCGCGGTGTCGATGTGGCGGTAGCCGAGACGAAGCGCCTGATCGACGATGCGAACGCAGGCGCTGCCCTTCTGAAGCCAGGTGCCAAGACCGATCAGCGGGATGCGCGCACCCTGGGAGTCGATGACTTGCATGGGGGTGTTCCGACAGTTGCGGGGATATGGGAATACAGAAGCGTAATCGGAAACGACTACGGCCGCTACGCCCTAATTTTCACAGGAACACTGCGGTCCGGATTGAATCAGGCGGTCTTCAGCGCCTCGAAAGCGAGTTTCGGCTCGCGGGCGATCAACAACAGCAAGGCGCGGGCGGGACCGCGCGGCGCGCGCTTGCCCTGCTCCCAATTGCGGATGGTATCGACCGGCAGGCCGAGCCGCGACGCGAATTCGGACTGCGTCAGGCCAAGCCGCGTGCGCAGATCGCGCACTTGCGGTTCGCTGAGCGACGCCTGCGGCAAGTCCGGCACCAGCGGCGCCTCGTGCCCGTCGCGAATTTCGACAACACGCCCGTCCGCTTTCAGTCGCAGCCGCATCGCTCGCATCCCCTGAGCTGGCAAAATCGTCCAGCGAACGATGGGGCGATTATGGTTAATGCCGGGTTAAGGCGCGGCGTAGGCCAATGGGCTAGGCCGCCTCCTCGTGGTGAGGAGGCTGCAAAGCAGCCGTCTCGAACCATGAGGCCGATACGTCACCTCATCCTTCGAGACGCGCCTTTCAGGCGCTCCTCAGGATGAGGGTCATCAGCATCACTTCAACCCGAACCACAGCGTGGCGATGCCGAGGAAGCACGAATAGCCGACGACGTCGGTGATGGCGGTGACGAAAGTGCCCGACGCCAGCGCCGGATCGACCTTGAGCTTGTTCATGATCAGCGGCACGAGCACGCCGCCGAGGCCGGCCACGGTCAGGTTGCAGATGATGGCCAGACCGAACACGTAGCCGAGGCGCGGGTTGCCGAACCACAGCGCGGCCGCGGTGCCGGTGATGATGGCGAAACCGAAACCATTGACGAGACCGACCATCATCTCGCGCGTGACCACGCGGCGCGCATTGCTGCTGGTGAGTTCGCGCGTCGCCAGCGCCCTCACCGCGACCGTCATCGCTTGTGTCGCGGCATTGCCGCCCTGACTGGCAACAACCGGCGCCAGGATGGCCAGCACCACCATCTGCTCGAGTTGCACCTCGAACCGGCTGAGCACGAAGGCGGCCACGAAGGCGGTGGCGAGATTGACCAGCAGCCAGGTGAAGCGGCCGCGCGCGACGGTCCACACCGTATCGGAGAGTTCTTCGTCGCTGGTGACACCGCCGAGCTGGCGAAGATCTTCTTCCGCCTCCTCCTCGATGACGTCGACGACGTCGTCGATGGTGACGACGCCGACCAGACGATCATCGCCATCGACCACAGGCGCCGCGACGAGATTGTACTTCTCGAACAGGCGGGCGACTTCTTCCTGATCGTCGGTCGCGAGAATCCGGCGGCGGTCTTCCTCGACCAGCGTCATGATCTCGACCGGCCGCTGCGAGCGCATCATGCGATCGAGCGAAATGGTGCCGCGCAATTTGCCGTCGGGCTCGATGGCGTAGAGCTCGAAGAAACGATCCGGCAGGTCGGTGGATTCGCGCAGGTAATCGATGGTGCGGCCCACGGTCCAATCCGGCGGCACGGCGATGAAATCCGTCTGCATGCGCCGCCCGGCGGAATTTTCCGGGTAGTCGAGGCCGCGCGCGATGATGTCGCGTTCCTGCGGCGGCAGCTTGTCGAGAATTTCGTCCTGATTTTCCTCGGGCAGATCTTCCAGCAGCGCGACCGCGTCGTCGGATTCAAGTTCGCGCACACCCTCGGCGACGGTCTGCGGCGGCAGATCTTCCAAAAGCTCGTCGCGGACGGAGTCGTCGACCTCGGTCAGCGCCGAGAAGTGGAAGGTGTCGCCGGCCAGTTCGACGAGGCGCGGGCGCAGGTCGGCCTCAAGCGCCTCGATCAGATCGCCGATATCGGCCTCGTGCAGATCGGTCAGCAGGTCGCGGATAAAGGCGGCGTCGCCGGCCTCGATGGCCTCGACCACCCGCTCCAGGAATTCCGGGCGAATCCGGTCGTCGTCGTCGCGCATGGCCTCAGCCGGCAATTCTGCCTGAATCTGCTCGGTCATGCCGCGCCTCAAACTGTTTAAAAATGCAGATGGACGCCGACTGACGCGCCACTGTGGGCTTAGCCAATTCCGGAGCGCCAGCGCAATGCCAAAAGACGATCATCATCAAGAAGACGTCACTGTCCCTGTCGCGGCAGCATCGACGCCAGATCTTCATACGGCCCTGGTGCGGCACCTCGCCGCTCTCGCCCGCCGGAACCCTGGCGGCCCCGGGGCGTTTCGTTGCCATGCTTGACCTCTCCGACGTCGCGTTGCGACTTGGCGCCGCGACCGCCATCGGCATCCTCATTGGCCTGAACCGCGACCTCGCCGACAAACCCATCGGCATGCGCACGCTCGCGCTCGTGACGCTGGGTGCGGCGTCGGCGGCGGTGACCGCCATTCAGGTACCGGGGATGGACCAGAACCCCGACGCGCTGAGCCGTGTCGTGCAGGGCGTCATCCAGGGCGTGATGGCCGGTATCAGCTTCATCGGCGCGGGTGTCATTTTGCGCAATGCCGAGGCGAAGACCGTGGAAGGTCTGACCACCGCCGCGAGCGTGTGGGTTGCAGCCGCGCTCGGCATCGCCTGCGGGCTCGGCATGTGGAACGTCGCGACCATCGGCGCAGCGCTGGCGGTTGTGCTGCTGTTCGCCGCGCGGGTGGCCGAATTGATCGGCGTCAAGAAGAAGCCGAGCGAGCCGCAATAGACCGGCGGCTTGCAATTCATCCGACCGGCGGGCAGAATTTGTCGAGCCAAAGCGCCCGGTTGTCGAGCTTCATGTCAGGCTACGTCGGAACGGAACTGCAGATCAGCCGCGCGCGCCAGTCGGACGCGCACAGCGAATGGACGCGCACCACGCGCGGCGCCTGCAATAATGGCCGCATGCTCGCCTGCGACGACGTCGACGCCATCGGCTGGCCCAAGATTCTGGAAGTGATGGCGCGCGACGGCGCGTTCGGGTTTCGGTTGATGTCCGTCGCCACAGGCCGGCAGGTCGCCGACGAAATGATCAGGCACGGCTACCGGCTCGATCTGTGGGATACGTTTATCGCGCATCGCAAGGCCGCAGCCGACCGCGCCCGCGCGATCCTCGCGGGCGGATTGCCGGCCGGGTTGTCGCGGCTCGATCTTGGCCGCGATCCTGAAGCGGCTCGCGTTCGCCATGTGCAGGAGTTCATGCTGACCAACGGGATCGTGCCGTTTTCCGGTTCGATGCTCGTGGGCGCGCTGGTTCCCGGGCGCGCCGTCGCGATTGCCGATGAGCGAGGCGAAATCGCGGCGACTGCGTTCACCTATCTGCCGCACAATGCCATGAGCCCTCACCGCAACAAGGCATGGGGCGGACTCGTTGCCGTCTCGCCAACGCAGCGCGGACGAAAGCTCGGCCTGTATGTGAATGCGGCGATTGTCGAAGCAGCCTTCGAGGAGCTTGGCGCGGAAGCGATTTACGAGATGGTGTCGGAGAGCAACGTCGCATCGCGGCGCATGGTCGAAAGTTGCGGGCTGACGCACGACCCAACCATTGCCAGCGGTGCGGCTGTCGCCGACGCGCAGCGATATACGACCTAGGCGCGATCAAGCGAAACAGGCGATAAGCATGTGGGAAGCGGCGGCTTATTCGCAAAATCTCTTCAAGGTGATGCTCGATCCGGCGACATGGGCGATCGCCGCGATCATGATGTTCGGCTTCCAGCGCTGGCCGTTGTCGCGCCGGGTGATCATCGCGCTCGGCGTGAATGCCGCCTTCATGCTGATCTGGCGGGTGTGGCCGCACGGATCGGACGCGCGTATCTATGGATGGATCGCGTTCGGCTACGAACTCGCCGCGACGGCTGTGTGGCTGGCGATTTTTATCGGGTGCCGCGTCTGTTCGGGCGCGTGCCGGGGCGTGACGCGACCATTTCGTTTTCAGATCAGCCTTAGGTCGTCGCGGAGCGATTGAGGGCGCGAGATCTCTGCTTCATCGCGCCATTCTCAAGATAAATAACGCCGTTTGAAGCAGAACTGCTGATGAATTCGGCGACAAAGGCGCGCGCGATGTCGTCTTGCTCAATCGTGCCGAAACGCCCCGGCACCAGACGCCCCAAAAATTCTGCGTAGCGCGGCGTGTGAACATTGCCCGCGATCATTCCCGGACGAAAAATCGCAAGGCGCTGGAAACCAATCGCCTGAATCGCTTCTTCTTTTAATCCCATGACTCGCACATATTTTATCCGGCTTGTCGCGGAGCTTCCGACGGCCGAAAGCAGTGCGAACTGCGTGATCCCCGCAGCGTGACAGCCCCGCGCGAAGCCACCGACCACGCCAACTTCGACGGCCTTTAAATCCTCTTCGCTCCACTTCGCGGTGCCATGACCGATGCCGACACAAGAGGCCCCATAAACAGGAAGGCCCTGAGCGATCATCCCCTGCGCAAGCTTGGTCACTTCGGCAGGAAAGGCGGCGTCCGCCGTATCCAGGATCACCTGGCGGACGCGCGGGCCAGCGGTCAGCGAAGCCGGCTTGCGATTGACCATCACGACTTCAGCGCAGAGAGGCTCGGCCGCCAGCGCACGCACCACAGCAGCGCCCACCTGTCCCGTGCCACCGATGATCAACACACGAAATGACATGATGAGGACCCGTTGTTCTGTGGCTGCTGTCAGGCGCGCGGCATCTGGAACGTCGCAGCCATCGGCGCGGTGATTGCGGTGATGCTACTCGTCGCCGAGATGATGGGTGTGAAGAAGTCGGATTAACGACGCGACGTTGTGTCGATACAACTCTAGTTGCTCATTTGCGGTGTTACCTACGCGATTAATCTCCTCACTAGCGCGGAACTCACTTGAGTACGTCAGAAGCGCCTCGTGAGTCGCGCGAGTAACGCCGACATAGGTTAAGCGAACACACTCCTCGATGGGCTCGCCTCGGCGGCCAAGCAGGCCCAACCCTGCGATAGCAACGCAGGGAAATTCGAGCCCTTTCGCCGTGTGCATGCTCAACAACCGCACGGCTGCCCGTTTCATCGAAACCCTGTTCTTATTGTTCTTGACCATATCGATCGGTATCTCATGTTTGGCGAGGATTTGCGCGACCCGTTCTCCAATCCAATGCTCCGCATAGAGGCAAGCCATTTGCGGCCACTCGTAACCCGCTTTCTTTCGGCCGAGAAACCATTCGGCGATGCAGTGAGCTTCTGCGTCGAGGCTCACACACTGCCTTACGTCCGGCACAAGACCCTGCCGACCCGCATCTTCCGGTAACAGGATGGCGTGCTCATCATCAGCCGCTGTGCCCGGAGCGCCGATTACGTCCGACGCAAAGCGTCTCGCAAACGCAACGATTTGCGAGGTATTGCGATAGTTGACTTTTAGTACGGTGGTCCTGCCCTTAGCTTCAATTCCCAGCTGACTCCACACCGGGCGCTCACGCCCCTTGTAGATCGCCTGAATATCGTCGTAAGCGACCACAAGCGCCTTGGTGTTCGGGTTCACCATCTTGGCCGCGAGTGCAAGCCACTGAGGCTCAAAGTCGTGCGCCTTCGTCGATGAGAACCGCGTCGTACTGCGCAGCGGGGATATGCCCTCCCTCTACAGCTGTCATGACCGCTGAAACGCTTGCGGCGAGTCTCTGCCGCGTAATCCGGATACTCGCGCTCGGACGGAGGGGAAATCCCAAAAGTCCGAAGCATCCGGAAGCACCATGAATGGAACGTGAGCACCTGAACACGGTCTTCGACGCCGCGTTGCTGCATGGCATCTTCAAGCCGCCCGGCGATGCCGTTAGCGTAGCAGAGGATAAGCACCGGCTTATTAGCCGCACGCGCCAAGTATTCGGCTCGAAATGCCAAGATCAACGTTTTACCTGATCCGGCGACACCGCGAATAATTCGATGCCCCTCGCCCAAGCTGCGCGCAAATTGCTCCTGGTGCATGTCCATGACCGCAAGCGCTCTATCGGACGGATCCGAAGTCATAGGTTCTTCCAGAGGCAGGGCGATCTGCCGTATGCGGATCTCGGGAAAGAGCAAAGCACGCAACCGATCAAACTGCGGCATGGACAACGGTTCGCCGATGCGCGGATAAACCATGCCCCACAGCCTGGATCGAAATGCTTCGGGGTCCGCACCCTCCGTCATCTCATCCTTGAACATACATAGATGCTCGGAGAGTACATCCTTGAGGTTAGTCTGATCGAACTGCTTGCGCGTAATGTTCGTGAACACGACCCCAAAACCAAACGGAAGAATAGATTTGCCCATGAAGCGATGACCGGCGGGAAACAATAATTGCCCGTCACGCTCGAGCGTTCTCACAACGTCAAACGTGTATTTACGCGCCTGCTCCAGAGGGCTGCTTTCCCGCACAACGCCACGACTGGTCAGCAGCTCAACTTTTGTTTTGTCCGCCGACACGATTCGACTCAAGTCGCCAGTCCTTCACCTCAAGGACAAGCAGACCGTTAGCTGGATGCACGATGATAAAGTCCGGATGCCTACTGTGAGGACCCACCGGAAGATTGTGCCAAACGACTGCGTTCTCTTCGAGAAAGTCTTTGAGACGCTCTGCAAGTCGCAGCTCGCCACGAGTATCGAAGCGCGCGAAACCTAGGCTGGGGATCAGAATTGCCATGTGACCGCGGTGATGTTGACTGAGAGCTTATCCCTTGAAGCGACCTCGACCCATCTTGTACCCGCCATCGCCAGCGCAAAGGCAATTGCACCCGAAGTGAGCTTCGCATCCAGTCGCTCGCCGCGCAGGGATCGGATGAGCAATGCTCCCTCCCAAAATCGACAATTCAAATGAGACCGTTTTCACAAGCGCTGCTATCCAGACAGCGAAACGCATAATGCGACAAACAAAGCCGAAAAAGAAAGCACGGCGGAGTTCAGGCAATAAAAATCCGCGTAAGTCGCTAGGCTACGGGGTTTTTTTGTTGGTGCGGTCGAAAGGACTCGAACCTTCACTCGGTTAAGAACTGCCACCTCAAGGCAGCGCGTCTACCAATTCCGCCACGACCGCATCCGATCCCTGCATCGCTGCGGGGTCGAACAACGGGGCACCGTGTAACAAATCGATGATGGGGGGACAAGCCCGCAGGACGCCCTGCGCGCCGCCAAAAAACGTAATTATCTCTGGATTTTGCTGATTATCGCTGGTCGATGGGCCGCGGCAGCATTTCCTTGACGGTGACCGCGATGCGGTTGCCGTTGACGACCACCGCCCCGCTCGCGACCGGGACATTGTTGGCCAGAACCTTGACCTCGTCCTGCTCGGTGGCGTCGAGCTCGATGATGGCGCCGCGGCTGAGCCGCAGGGCCTGGTGGACGGGCATCGATGTGGTGCCCAGAACCACCGTGAGATCGACCATAACCTTTTCGAGATCGGACAAGATGGTGCCCCGCTGCGGCTCTCGCCTGCCCGCCCCGCCGACTGGCGGGATGAGGGCGGCAACGCCAGATAAGTGACCACAAGACCTGACCATGGTATGGTTAATCGATGGTTAATGCCCAAGAAACGCTTGATATGTCTGCCGAATTCGACCCCGCTGGACGCGGTCGAATGGCGCGTCAGCGACCGCCCGGTCGCCTATCAGGACGCGCTCGAGGCCATGGACGCCCGAGTCGCCGCGATCCACGCAGGCACGGCGGCCGAACAGGTCTGGCTGCTCGAACACCCCCCGCTCTACACGGCCGGCACCAGCGCCAACGCCGACGACCTGATCGAGGCGCGCTTTCCCGTGTTCCAGACCGGGCGCGGCGGCCAGTTCACCTATCACGGGCCCGGCCAGCGCGTGGCCTACGCCATGCTCGACCTCAAGCGCCGGGGACCCGACGTGCGCGCCTATGTCCAGTCACTCGAGAACTGGATCATCGCGACACTGGCCGAGTTCAACGTGCGCGGCGAATGCCGCGCGGACCGCATCGGCGTGTGGGTGAAACGGCCCGACAAGGGCGACGGCTATGAGGACAAGATCGCCGCCATCGGCGTGCGGCTGAAGCGCTGGGTGTCGCTGCACGGCGTCTCGCTCAACGTCGAGCCGGAGCTGTCGCATTTTTCCGGCATCGTGCCGTGCGGCATCGACGATCCACGCTACGGCGTGACGAGCCTCGTCGATCTCGGCCATCCGGTGACGATGGCGGAGGTGGATATGGCGCTGAAGCGGAATTTTGAGAGGGTGTTTGGGTGAACTTGAACAATCTCGGCGTCATTCCGGAAGCCGCGCAGAGCGGCTATGCGGAATCGATAACCGCGCGGTGGTAGCTATCTCATTGAGACGGGGTTATGGATTCCGGGCTCGCGCCTGATGGCGCGCCCCGGAAGGACAAGCTCACCCCTTCTTCGCGCCGCCGAGATAGACCTTCATGTGAACGTTGTGATCGGCCTCGCGCATCACCTGCCTGTGCAGGTTCGGCGACGCCTGACCCTTGACGTCTTTCGCAGCGACGCCGACGCGCAGTTCTTTCAGCGCGTCGTGCGTGGCGCGCAGACCAGCCAGCAGCGGCGCCTGCCCCTGCAGCGAGAACTTCACGCGATTGGCGGCGAGAAATTCGCGGTCGGCGAGTTCGCCCTCCGAGATGCCGAGCGACAGCGGAAGACGCGTCTTCGACGCCACTGCCTTGACCTCGTCGCGCGTCTTCAATCCGACCAGAAACAACGCATCGACGCCGGTGGCCTCATAGGCGACCGCGCGCGCGATCGTGTCCTCAAGGCCGGTGATCGGCGCGGAACTCATGCGGGCCATGACGACGAAATCGCGATCACTGCGCGCGTCCACCGCCGCCCGCATCTTGCCAACGCCTTCGTCGATGGAAATGAACTGCGTGCGCGGCGCGCCATAGGCGGTCGGCAGCAGCGTGTCTTCAATGGTGAGACCGGCGGCGCCGGCCATTTCCAGCTCCTCGACCGTGCGGCGCACATTGAGCGCGTTGCCGTAACCGTGGTCGGCATCGATCACCAGCGGAATGTCGGACGCACGCGAGCAGCGGCGAACCTGCTCGGCGAGTTCGGAGAGCGTCAGCAACACGAGGTCCGGATCGCCGAGCACCGCGAACGACGCCATCGAGCCGCCCATGATGGCGAATTCGAAACCGACATCGCGCGCCAGGCGCGCCGACATCGGATCATAGACCGGCGCGGGATGAAAGGATTCAGTCCCCGACAGGATCGCGCGCATGGTCTGGCGGCGCTCGGAAATGTTCATTCAGACGTTCCTTCCAAACCAACTACCTCAGCGACGGGAGTTAGTTGAATTCCATAATGACGGCATCGACGGCCAGCGTGGCGCCGGGCTTTGTATGAATGACCTTCACGACGCCGTCGCGCTCGGCGCGCAGCACGTTTTCCATCTTCATGGCCTCGACGATGGCGAGCGTCTCGCCGGCCTTGATCTCCTGCCCTTCGGACACCGCAATCGATACGACAAGGCCCGGCATCGGGCATAGCAGCTTCTTGCCGCTGTCGAACAAGGGCTTCGCCGGCATCAGGCGTGCGGCAGCCGCTTCCGTCTCCGTGAACACATGCACGGCTGTCTCGATGCCGCGATGCGCCAGCCGAAAGCCGTTGACGATGGTGCGGACCTGCACGGCGATTGTCTCGCCGTCGAGCGTGCCGCGCCAGACCAGATCGCCCGGCTTCCAGGATGAGGCGAGACGATGCGCCTTGCCGTCATCGAAACGCACGACGAGCGCATCGCCCTCGCGCGCGATATCGAGCGGCACTTCCTCCATGCCCAACCGCACGAAGCGGCGGCGCTCGCGCGTCACGGTGCGGCCAATCATCTGGCCGGAGATCTTGCGCCTGCGCTCGCCCAGGACATGATCGATGGCGGCGCCGACGGCGGCGATGCGCTGCGCCACATCGCCCTGCGGCACGGGATGCGCAAAGCCGTCCGGATATTCCTCGGCGATGAAGCCGGTGGAGAGCTTCGCCTCGCGCCAGCGCGGATGCGCCATCAGTGCGGCGAGGAACGGGATGTTGTGGCGGATGCCTTCGATGGCGAAATCGTCGAGCGCCGCGCCCTGCGCCTCGATGGCGGCGGCGCGCGTCGGCGCCGTGCGTGACGAGCTTGGCGATCATCGGATCGTAATAGATCGAAATCTCGCCGCCCTCGAACACGCCGGTGTCGTTGCGCACGGTGATGCCGTCGGCCTGCGACTCCGCCGGCGGGCGATAGCGCGTGAGGCGTCCGATGGACGGCAGGAAATTGCGGAACGGATCTTCGGCATAGACGCGCGATTCCACCGCCCAGCCGGACAGTTTCACGTCGCTCTGCTTCAGCGCAAGCTTCTCGCCTGCCGCGACGCGGATCATCTGCTCGACGAGATCGATGCCGGTGATGAGTTCGGTGACCGGATGCTCGACCTGCAGCCGCGTGTTCATCTCCAGAAAGTAGAAGCTCTTGTCCTGCCCGGCGACGAACTCGACGGTGCCGGCGGAGTCGTAACCGACCGCCTTGGCGAGCGCGACGGCCTGCGCGCCCATCTTCGCGCGCGTGGCTTCATCGAGCAGCGGCGACGGCGCTTCCTCGATGACCTTCTGGTTGCGGCGCTGGATCGAGCATTCGCGCTCGCCCAGATGAATGACATTGCCGTGCTTGTCGCCGAGCACCTGAATTTCGATGTGGCGCGGATCGACGATGAATTTCTCGATGAAGACGCGATCGTCGCCGAAGGACGACTTCGCCTCGGACTTCGCGCGCGCAAAGCCATCGGCGACTTCGGCCTGCCGAATGCGCGATGCGCATGCCCTTGCCGCCGCCGCCGGCGGAGGCCTTGATCATGACGGGGAAGCCGATCTCGGCGGCGATCTGTCGCGGCGTGTGTCTCGTCTTCGATGACGCCGAGATGGCCGGGCACGGTCGAGACGCCCGGCGCGCGCCGCCGCCTTCTTGGATTCGATCTTGTCGCCCATCGCGGCAATCGCCGCAGGATTGGGCCCGATGAAGACGATGCCGGCCGCAGCCAGCGCCTTGGGGAATGCCTCGCGCTCCGACAGGAAGCCGTAGCCGGGATGCACGGCCTCGGCGCCCGTCTTGCGGCAGGCCTCGACGATCCGCTCGATGACGAGATAGCTGTCGGACGCGGGCGCCGGGCCGATATGCACCGCCTCGTCGGCCATCTCGACGTGCAGCGCGTCCTTGTCGGCGTCGGAATAGACGGCCACCGTCGCGATGCCGAGACGGCGCGCGGTCTTGATGACGCGGCAGGCGATCTCGCCGCGATTGGCGATCAGGATTTTCTTGAACATTGACGAGGCGTTTCCCGACGATACGCCCCAGCGTTTCGGGATTTAGGCCGACTTGTCAATCAGGCCATTGGCCGAACCTCGGGAGTCACAGACCGAGGTCGGTCAGAACCGCGAATGCCTGGATCAGCGGCAGGGTCGCCGTTCCGACCAGGACCGTCATGATGACGCTCATCAGCGTCGCATTGCGGCGGCGCTTGCCCTTCACCTGGCTGACGATCCACTCCAGAACTTCGAAATCGACGCCAACGGCCTTGGTCGGCGCCCAGCTCTCGATCGGGGTGTCGCTCGACAGCGCCACGGCGCGCGGAGGGACCGGCAGGCCGGAGGCCGAGGCGGCATGATGGACAATGGCGCGGGCGAACAGATTGTCGAACCGGCCGTCATCGGTGCGGTCGGCGCCGATGTCGTCGATGGCGAACAGAATTTCGGCTTCGGCGCGGCTGACGGGCTGATCGTCGAGCGCAGCGGCCTTGAGAATGCGGTCGCACCATTTTGCGTCGTCGGCGTCGATGGTGCGGGAGAAATGAGTGCGGCCGTCGGCGGTGGGGCCCTCGCCCGTGAGCACGCCATCGCGCACCACGGAGAGCGCACGCGCTGCCAGATCGCCATGGGCAATCGGCGACTGATCGATGATCCGCATCAGTTCAGCGAACAATGAAGGATCGCGGTGTTCGGCGGCATTCGACATGACACTCTTCCCATTCCAAATCGTCGTCTCAACACGCGGTAGGCCCGCGCTGTCCTTGTTTGTCGCGCGCCAACGCCTGATGGTTCAGGGATGGTCGGCCGAGGCCCCGGCGGCCGTGGGGCCGAATTGGAGCAAAACGGCGGCGGGCGCTGCCGCCATCATCAAAAATCCGTGCCTTTCAGACGCTTGCGAGGAGCAAGTCCTTCCACGGCACGCAAGCGCCGGGGAAGATTTGAACGAATTTCATCAGGCGATCCGGGACCGCTTGGGACCGTCACGCCGCGGCCCTATAATCACACCACCAGTTTCTAAAAAGAGGTGAACCATGGCCCTGACGATCGGCGATAACGCCCCCGATTTCGAAGCAGACACAACAGAAGGTAAAATTCGCTTCCATGAGTGGATCGGCGACAAATGGGCCATCCTGTTCTCGCATCCGAAGGATTTCACGCCGGTCTGCACCACCGAACTCGGCACCATGGCGCAGGCTGAAGCCGGAATTCGACAAGCGCAACGTCAAGCTGATCGGGCTCAGCGTCGATCCGGTGACAAACCACACGAAATGGGCGGAGGATATTCGCGAGACGCAGGGCGTCGCGCCGAACTATCCGATGATCGGCGACACCGATCTGGCGGTCGCCAAGCTCTACGACATGCTGCCGGCCGTCGACCAGCGGCACCTCGGAAGGCCGCACCGCCGCCGACAACCAGACCGTGCGCACGGTGTTCGTGATCGGCCCGGACAAGAAGATCAAGCTGGTGCTCGTCTATCCGATGACCACCGGCCGCAACTTCGACGAGATCCTGCGCGTGGTGGATTCGCTGCAGCTCACCGCCAAGCACCGCGTCGCGACGCCGGCCAACTGGAAACAGGGCGAGGACGTGATCATCGCCGGCTCCGTGAGCGAGGACGAGGCGAAGAAGATCTATCCCGACGGCTGGAAGTCGCCGAAGCCTTATATCCGCATCGTGCCGCAGCCGAAATAAGCGGCGCACATCGGCACAGAACAAAAGGGCGCGGCCAAGCCGCGCCCTTTTGCGTTCAAGGATCAGGTCGTCCGTGTCAGCGCATTGGCAATCGCGAGACCTGCGGCAGCCGACACCGCGGTGACGAACGAGCCCCACGCGACATCGACGACCGCGACCGGCCACGTCCAGTGGCGCAGCACGGCGAGCGTGGTGAGATCGAACGTCGCGTAGGCGAACATGCCGAACAGCGCACCGTAGATCAGCGCCGAGCGGATCGTCGCGCCTTCCACGGCGCTGACGAACACCAGAATGCCAGCTGCATACATCAGGTAAAACAGGATGGCCGGAACCGGCTTGATCGTGCCCAGCATGTCGCCGACCTGCGACTGGAAGAAGCCGCGCGCCAGATAGCCCAGGAACAGGATATCAAGCGGCACCATGACAATCAGGGTCGCAAGATAGAGAAAGACGGTACGTTTCATAACGATCCCCAGTGTGGACGGGTTGTGACCGTATCAGGCGGCCTGTAGAAATACGGCTCTCCTCGCGCCGGGTTTCAACCCCGGCCCTGCATTTGAGTTCCACACAAGGCGACCCGATGACTGGCCCTACCGACAAGCTTTCCCCCTACGCCGACATGCTCGGCATCCGCTACATCGTCCTCGACAAGGCCAAGATCGTCGCCGAGATGCCGATCACCGAGAGCATGGCCAACCTCAACGGCACCGCCCATGGCGGCGCGATCCTCTCGCTGCTCGACCAGGTCGCGGGCATGGGGGCGCGCTGGAACCTGACGACGACGCAGAGCACGGTGACGGTGGAGAGCAAGACCAACTTCTTCGCGACCATACCCATCGGCGACGTGGCGCATGCGGAGGGAACGCCTCTCCATGTCGGGCGCACGACCTCGGTCTGGCTGACGCGCGTCACGCGCGGCGACGGCAAGCTCGCAGCGATCTGCACGCAAACGCAACTCGTCCTCGAACCGAAGGGCTGACATTGACGACCGTCGTCTGGTTCCGCGACAGCCTGCGCCTTTCGGATCACCCGGCGCTGGCGGCGGCTGCGGCGACGAAAGAGCCTGTCGTCTGTCTCTATATCCTCGACGACAAGGCCAATGTGCGCCCGCTCGGCGGCGCTTCGCGCTGGTGGCTGGCGCAATCGCTGCGCAGCCTCGACGAAAGCCTGAAGACGCTCGGGCAGACGCTGGTGCTGCGGCGCGGATCGTCCGCGACGATCGTTGCGGAGATCGCACGCGAGGTCGAAGCCAGCGCCGTTCACGCCAATCGCATGCGGACGCGCGAGGGCGAGGCGCTTGAAACGCGCGTGAAAGCCGCGCTCGACGGCATTGCGCTGAAACTGTTCGAGCCCGATCTGCTCGCAACACCGGAACGATTTCGCAACAAGGAGGGGCGCGGACCGCGCGTGTTCACGCCGTTCTGGCGGCGCGTGCTGGCCGAGAGGAGATCGCCGACGCCCCCTGCCCGCACCGAAAACGCTTCCGCGTGGCAAGACCATCAAAAGCGACACGCTCAACGACTGGCAGCTCGAGCCGACCAGGCCCGACTGGGCCAAGGGCTTTCGCGCGACATGGGCGGCGGGTGAATCGGCCGCGCTGCGACGCCTGACGGATTTTCTCGCGGACGATGTCAAAGGCTACGCAACCGGACGCGACCGGCCGGATCAACCTGCGACCTCACGGCTGTCGCCGCATCTGCGCTTCGGCGAGATCAGCCCTCGGCAGGTGTTTCATGCGGCGCGTTTCGCCACCGAGGAGCGCCCCGCCTTCGCACGCGATATCGAAAAATTCCTCAGCGAAGTCGGCTGGCGCGAGTTCTGCCATCATTTGCTGTTCGACGTGCCGGACCTGAACACGCAGAATTTGCAGCACGCCTTCGATGCGTTTCCCTGGCGCAGCGACGCCAAGGCACTGCGCGCATGGCAGCGCGGACAAACGGGCTATCCAATCGTCGACGCCGGAATGCGCGAACTGTGGCAGACCGGCACGATGCACAACCGCGTGCGCATGGTCGTCGCCTCGTTCCTCGTCAAGCATCTGCTGATCGACTGGCGCGAGGGCGAAAGCTGGTTCTGGGATACGCTCGTCGATGCGGACGAGGCGAGCAACCCGGCCAACTGGCAATGGGTCGCGGGCTGCGGCGCGGATGCCGCGCCGTACTTTCGTATCTTCAACCCGGTGCTGCAGGGCGAGAAGTTCGATCCCGAAGGAATTTATGTGCGCCGCTTCGTGCCGGAACTGAAGGACTTGCCGAACGCGCTCATTCACAGCCCGTGGAATGCGACGCCGCTCGAACTCTCAAGCGCGGGCGTGACGCTCGGCAAGAGCTATCCCGAGCCGATCGTCGATCACAAGATGGCGCGCGAGCGCGCGCTGGCGGCGTTGAAGAAGACGAAGGGCTGAAGTCATTCCGGGGCGCGCCGTTCGGCGCGAGCCCGGAATCCATAACCCCAGCAACAAAAATTATCGCCGAGCGCATCATCCTACACAGGGAGTATGGATTCCGGACAACCGCTTCGCGGTTTCCGGAATGACGACAGAGTTTGCCGAACTAGCTAGCGCGTTTTCCAGTTCACGACAAACACACCGGCGGTGCAGATCACCATGCCGGCAATCGAAATGGCGTCGAGCGTCTCGCCGAACAGCAGCCACGCCAAGACGGCGGTGACAGCGGGCACAAGATAAAACAGACTTGCGAACTCGGTGGTGCCCGAGCGGCGGATCAGCCAGTACATCAGCGCGACCGTGCCGATGGACAGCACGAAGACGAGCCATGTCAGCGCGACGAAGAATTCGACCGACCAGTCGATCACCCGCGTCTCGAACAGCAACGACCCGATGGCAAACAGGACGAACGCGGACAGATACTGAAAGATGTTGCCGCTGCGCCAATCGATGCCGCCGCCGAAGCGCTTCTGATAGAGCGTGCCGAGCGTGATGCCGAGCAGCGAGAAGAAGGACGCGACCCAGCCCCAGATCGCCGTGCCGCCGAGCGTGCGGTCATGCAGCACCAGCGCCACGCCCAAGAGGCCCAGCACCAGCCCGCCCCATTGCAGCGGCGTGACGCGCTCGCCGAGGAAGCGATTGGCGATGGTCGAGGTGAGCACGGGTTGCAGCCCCGGAATCATTGCCGACAGCCCGGCCGGCACCGACAGATGAATCGCGACCGCGACGCCGCCGAGATAAAGCCCGTGGACCAGCGCGCCCGTGACAATGCTGTGAACGATGCCCATCCGGTTGGAAAACGGCGGGCGCACGATGACGGCGATGATCGTCAGGATCGCGACAACGCACAATACGCGCAGGGCGAAGAACGTCATCGGCTCGGCGTGATTCAGCCCCGCCTTGGTGCCGATGAAGCCGGTGCTCCACAGGACAACAAAAACGAGGGGCGCGATACGCGCTGCAAAGGACAACAAATTTCCCGATGTCCTGGCATTCTTTTGCCGGCACCTATTCCGCGGATCAGTACGCTTTTCGGGATCATGCCTGAGCGCCTGCTTGCCTGAGCAGGGTCATCTCTGGCAACCTCATTCGACGCTTTCAAACTAAAGTTATCCGGGAGAATTTCGTATGGACGTTCGTGCCGCTATCGCCGTTGCCGCCGGCAAACCCCTCGAAATCGCGACCGTCCAGCTCGAAGGCCCGAAAGCGGGTGAAGTGCTGGTCGAGATCAAGGCGACCGGCGTCTGCCACACCGACGAATTCACCCTGTCGGGCGCGGATCCCGAGGGCCTGTTCCCGGCCATTCTCGGCCATGAGGGCGCGGGAATCGTCGTCGATGTCGGCCCCGGCGTGACGAGCGTCAAAAAGGGCGACCACGTGATTCCGCTCTACACGCCCGAATGCCGCCAGTGCCCGTCCTGCCTGTCGCGCAAGACAAACCTCTGCACCGCGATCCGCGCCACGCAGGGCCAGGGCGTGATGCCCGACGGCACCTCGCGCTTCTCGATGGGCGGCAAGAAGGTGCTGCACTACATGGGCACCTCGACCTTCGCCAACTACACGGTGCTGCCGGAGATCGCGGTGGCGAAGATCCGCAAGGACGCGCCGTTCGAGAAGGTCTGCTACATCGGCTGCGGTGTGACGACCGGCATCGGCGCGGTGATCAACACCGCGCGGGTCGAGCCCGGCGCCAAGGCGATCGTGTTCGGCTTAGGCGGCATCGGGCTCAACGTGCTGCAGGGATTGCGGCTGGCCGGTGCGGACATGATCATCGGCGTCGATATCAACAATGACCGCAAAGCCTGGGGCGAGCGCTTCGGCATGACGCATTTCGTCAACCCGAAGGAAGCGGGCTCCGATTTGGTGCCCTACCTCGTGAACCTGACCAAGACAGAAGCCGACCAAATTGGTGGAGCGGACTACACGTTCGACTGCACCGGCAACGTGACTGTGATGCGACAGGCGCTGGAAGCCTGCCATCGCGGCTGGGGCGTGTCGGTCGTCATCGGCGTCGCAGGCTCCGGTCAGGAGATTGCGACACGTCCGTTCCAGCTGGTGACCGGGCGCACATGGAAAGGCACGGCCTTCGGCGGCGCACGCGGACGCACCGACGTGCCGAAGATCGTGGACTGGTATATGGACGGAAAAATTCAGATCGATCCGATGATCACGCATGTGATGCCGCTCGAACAAATCAATCATGCCTTCGACCTGATGCATGAAGGCAAGAGCATCCGCAGCGTCGTGACGTTCTGACGCCGCCGCATTTCTGGGAGAGGCCCGAGATGGGTATGACAAGGTTGGGCAAGACTCGGATCGCATTCTCGTTCGCGGCGCTGGTCGCGGTGAGCGGCCCCGCCCTCGCCGCCGGCGATTGCGCGCCGTTCGGCAAGCTCAACGGCTACGATGCGCAGGTTGAGCCGGCGCAGCGCCTCTACGGCGCCGACGATTTTCGTGTCGATCAGAACAATTCCGACAAGATCGAAAACGTCGGCGGGAAATTCTGCCGTCAGGTCTACACCATCAAGGACGGCGCCAACATGATGGCCGACCTTGAAATCCAGAAGAACCACGAAGCCGTGGCGGCGAAGTTCGGCGGGCAGACGCTGTTCACCGACGACCGCAACATCTATGGCCGCATGACGGCCGGCGGCAAAGAGACCTGGTACAAGGTCTACAGCCAGGAAAACGAAATTCAGGTCACGGTCATCGAGAAGCAACCGTTCAAGCCGCGGCTGACGCAGGCCGGTCCGCAGGATTTCCGCCTGTTCGGCCATCTGCCGGAATATGACGGCAAGGCCGAGCGGCGCAATTTCGGCAAGGAGACCTTCCGCGTTCAGGACGGCGACGACATCAAGGACGTCACGCCGCAGGGCACGCGCACCTACGTTGTGTACATCCCGAAAACCGGACCGGACTGCACGAATCCGAAAGCGCAGTGCGCCAGCGACATCGACGCGATCCTCAACTACCAGAGCGCGATGACCGCGCTCGGCGGCGAGGTGCTGTTTCAGGACGACCGCCACACCACGGCGCGCGCCGTCGTCAACGGCCAGACGATCTGGCTCGGGCTCTATACGCAGGAAAACGAAATCCAGCTGACGGTGATCGAGGAGAAGGCGTTCGAGGCGAGCATGAAGCCGCCGGAGGCCTCCGCGCTCAAGGCCGCGCTCGACAAGGACGGCCGCGTCGCTCTCTACGTCAATTTCGATTTCGCCAAGGCGACGCTGAAGCCCGACGCAGCGCCCGTGATTGCGCAGGTGCTCAAGCTGATGAAGGACAACCCGACGCTGAAATTGTCCATCGAAGGACACACCGACGATATCGGCGCCACTGATTACAACACCAAATTGTCGCAGGCGCGCGCAGCTTCGATGGTCAGCGCGCTGGTCGCGCAGGGCATTGCCGCCGACCGGTTGACCTCGGCCGGCTTCGGCGAGGACAAGCCCATCGCCGACAACAACGCGCCGGACGGACGCGCCAAGAACCGCCGCGTGGAGCTGGTGAAGTCGTAGAGTGACTCGCCTTGTCCTTCCGGACGCCGCGAGTGCGGGCTGTCAGGATAGGCTTCGAGACGCGCCTTTCAGGCGCTCCTCAGGACAGGACCTCATGGGCTGAGGAGGTCGCATTCGCTGGCAAGTTCAGCGCGCCAGCGGAATGACGGCAACGTCGTTGAACCGGCGAGTCCATCGCAAGCTCAGGCATACAGCTATACTTTTGCTCTATGGTGATCGGCGTTTTTCTGCGCCGGAAGCAGCGACAAACCCGCCACCATTGCCTATAAAGCGCGGGCCAGTTTGGACCCCAGCGCCATGCCCCCTCGCCTCACCGCCACCACCGCCGCGACCCTGCCGCACGACGCCGAAAAGGCAGTGCTGGCCGGACGCCTGTGGCGGCCGGACGCCCAAGGGCCATCGGTCGTCGTGCTGCGCGGCAGCGACCTTGTGGATGTCAGCGGCAGTTTCGCCACCATGCGCGATCTGTGCGAGGCAGCCGATCCTGCCGCTGCGCTGCGCGCCGCGAAGGGCGAGACGGTTTGCTCGCTCGACGCGGCGATGGCCAACACGCCGCCCGACACGCGCGACGCGACCAAGCCGTGGCTGCTCGCCCCGATCGACCTGCAGGCGGTGAAAGCGGCCGGCGTCACCTTCGCAATCTCGATGCTGGAGCGTGTCATCGAGGAGCGCGCGCGCGGCAATCCGCAGAGCGCCGCCGAGATCCGCAAGGAAATCGACAAGATCGTCGGCGCGGACTTGTCCAAGCTCAAGCCCGGTTCGGCGGAAGCCAAGCAGCTCAAAGAAGTGCTGATCGCGCAAGGCACCTGGAGCCAGTATCTCGAAGTCGGCATCGGACCCGACGCGGAAATCTTCACCAAGGCGCAGCCGATGTCGTCGGTCGGCACGCTGATGGATGCCGGCATTCATCCAATTTCGAAGTGGAACAATCCGGAGCCGGAGGTGGTGCTGATCGTCGCCTCGACCGGCGCCATCGTCGGCGCAACGCTCGGCAACGATGTGAACCTGCGCGACGTCGAGGGCCGCTCGGCGCTGCTGCTCTCCAAGGCCAAGGACAACAACGCCAGCTGCGCGATCGGGCCGTTCATCCGCTTCTTCGACAATGATTTCAGCCTCGACACCGTGCGCAAGATGAATCTCAGCCTGCGCGTCGAAGGCGCCGACGGCTTCGTGCATGACGGGTGCCTCGAATATCTCCAAGATCAGCCGCGATCCTGCCGATCTTGTCGGGCAATTAATCGGCAAGAATCACTATTATCCGGACGGCGCGGTGCTGTTCCTCGGCACGCTGTTCGCGCCCATCGACGACCGCGGCGCGCCGGGCAAGGGCTTCACGCATCACCTCGACGATATCGTCACCATCTCCGCGCCGGAACTGGGCGCACTCGTCAACCGCATCCGCCGCACCGATCAATGCGAAGCGTGGCGTTTCGGCGCGAGTCATCTCATGCGTAATCTCGCAACGCGCGGGTTGCTATAAAATTCGGAAGTTAAAGGGAGTCTCTCATGGGTCTGCACCAGAATTTCATCGCCGGCGAATGGGTCAAGGGCGACAAGGTCACCAAGAACATCAACCCGTCCGACACCAACGATGTGATCGGCGAGTTCGTGCAGGCGACCGCCGCCGACACCGAAGCCGCGATTGCGGCCGCGCATGCCGCCGCCCCGGCCTGGTCGCGCACGACGCCGCAGGAGCGCCATGACATTCTCAAGCGCGTCGGCGACGAAGTGATCGCGCGCAAGGATGAGCTCGGCAAATTGCTGGCGCGCGAGGAAGGCAAGACGCTGCCGGAGGGCGTGGGCGAAACCGTGCGCGCCGGACAGATCTTCCTGTTCTTCGCGCAGGAGTGCCTGCGCATGGCCGGCGAACTGGTGCCCTCAGTACGCCCGGGCGTCGACCGTCGAGATCACGCGCGAGGCCGTCGGCGTCGTCGGCATCATCACGCCGTGGAATTTCCCCATCGCGATTCCGGCGTGGAAGATCGCGCCCGCGCTCGCCTACGGCAACACCGTGGTGTTCAAGCCGGCCGACCTCGTGCCGGGCTGCGCGCATGCGCTGGCCGAGATCATCGCGAAAGCCGGAACGCCGAAGGGCGTGTTCAACCTGACCATGGGCCGCGGCTCGGTGGTCGGCGAGACGCATTCTCAATTCCAAGCTCGTCAACGCCGTGACCTTCACGGGCTCAGTCGGCACCGGCAAGAAGGTCGCCGCCACCTGCGTCGGCGGCATGAAGAAGTTCCAGCTCGAGATGGGCGGCAAGAACCCGCTCGTTATTCTCGACGACGCCGATCTCAAGGTCGCGGTCGAAGCCGCCGTCAACGGCGCGTACTTCTCGACCGGCCAGCGCTGCACGGCGTCGTCGCGCTTCATCGTCACCGCAGGGCATCCACGACAAGTTCGTCGAGGCCATGACCGAGCGGCTGAAGGCCACCGTGGTCGACGACGCGCTGAAGGCCGGCACGCAGATCGGCCCCGTGGTCGATCCGAGCCAGCTGGAGACGGACCTCTCCTACATCAAGATCGGCCAGCAGGAAGGCGCCAAGCTCGCCTATGGCGGCGAATTGCTCAACCGTGCGACGCCGGGCCATTACATGGCGCCCGCCCTCTTCACCGAGGCGACGAACTCCATGCGCATCTCGCGCGAGGAAATCTTCGGGCCGGTCGCCAGCGTGATCCGCGTCAAGGATTACGAGACGGCGCTCGTCACCGCCAACGACACCGAGTTCGGCCTGTCGTCGGGCATCTGCACCACGAGCCTGAAATACGCCTCGCACTTCAAGCGCAATGCCGAAGCCGGCATGGTGATGGTCAACCTGCCGACGGCGGGCGTCGACTATCACGTGCCGTTCGGCGGCCGCAAAGGCTCGAGCTACGGCCCGCGCGAACAGGGCCGCTATGCGGCGGAGTTCTTCACCACGGTGAAGACGGCCTATCAGGCGGCGGGCTGATCGGCGTGAGGAGCGCTATATTTTATTTGACGCGCTTTCTTCACGCGAACCGGTACCCACTTCGCTTGAAAGCGCTACGCTTCCTACAATCGCGGCGATCACTGCCCAATAGGCAAAGCGGAAATCGGATGCGACGCCGACCGCAAGGTATGTGAGCACATAGACCACCGCCGAGCCGGCAACGCCGAGCGCGAAGGCGCCGGCCGGGGTGCTGCGTCGCCGCCACGCCAGCGCACAAACAGCGATACAGGCCAGAAGCCAAACGCCGGGGCGCATCAGCGGCGTCGGTTTCAGCGCATCGTGCACCGACTTGACGAACATGAAGGCCGGCTTACCGGCGAGCGGGATCTTCGATTGATCCTCGATGTCGACCGTCCACATCGTCAGGTTGTCGTTCGCCAGGAAATTCCAGAAGAACTGGATGCGATGACGCAGATAGGCGAGCGGATGCGCCATGACGCTGCGTCAGCCAGGCGCGCGACAATGCGGGCGTCCCGAACAGTCCGTCGCGCACCTCCAACTGCGCCATCACGAATTTGCACGGATCGCGCGTCCAGTAATTGTCCCATTCGGTCGGCTCGCAGTCGCGAACGATCCGAGACGCATCCGTAGCACTCCATGTGCCGGGAAACTGGTTCTCGCCGGTCACCCGGCTGATGCCGCCAAGGTCCAGCACCAGGATCGAGTGCAACGCATGCTGGCGCTTCGCGTCGAGCACGCCGTAATAGACGATCTGCGTCATGGCGAAGAACGCCGCCGCAAGCGGCAGCAGCAACAGCGCGGTGTGCTTCCATTTAAAGCCGTTCGGCCAGAGAACATAGGCAACGAGAACGGGCGCAGCGAAAATCGCATTGAGACGCAGCAGCACGCCGAGCTACGATCAGCACGAGCGCCAGCACCTGCATCGGCAGGCGCGCCCTGCTCCCGGCGCTCATCAAGACGATGGCCGCCGCCAGCAGCCATAACGCCGCGAACAGGACATCGCGCCAGATGATACCGACAAGAAAGAAGGCCGGAGGCATGGCGGCGAGCGCCAGCGGCAGGATGGCGGCAACGAACGAAATGCGCGCCAGCGCGAGCGCGAGGACGCCAAAGGCGCTCCAGTACAGCGCCGCCATCAGGATGAGCATACTCGCCGGACCCGGCGCAATCGGATCGACGAGACGCCACAGCTCGGTCATGACCGGCGATTGCCAGTCACCCCGAAAGCCCGTCAGGACATCGGCATAGATATATTTGGCGTCGAAAGTCATGACGCCGGGGTAGTACACCGCGAGCGTCAGGGCGAAACCGGCCAGCGCCGCGATCACAAGCGCGCCGCGCCTCGACCGCATCGAGGCGGCGGCGCTATCCGCATCTACCGGAAAGAGTTCGGATTTGACGAGCGTCATGGCCTCGCCGACATGGCGCTCCGGGATCGATCCGTATCTCAGAGATCGATACGCCGGAGCCTTGGGCAAGAAGCCAGCGCGTACATCCGGCGCCAACCTCCGCTGGCACCGAGCTACAGGAGTTTTGTGACAGCAATGCTACGGGGCGGACGAAGGCACCGTCATTGCCGGGTCAAGTCCGGGCATGACGCTGAGTGTGAGGTCGCATCCTTCGAGACGCCCCGCTTCGCGTGGCTCCTCAGGATGAGGCCGTGCTGTTTGGCTAGTCCGTAAAGACGACCGTCTTCTTGCCGTTGGGGATCACGCGATCCTCGAGGTGATGGCGCACGGCGCGCGCCAGGACGCGACGCTCGATATCGCGGCCCTTGCGCACGAGATCGTCGGGGGTGTCGCGATGCGAGATGCGCTCGACATCCTGCTCGATGATCGGACCTTCGTCGAGTTCGGACGTCACGTAATGGCCGGTCGCGCCGATCAGCTTGACGCCGCGCTCATGCGCCTGGTGGTAGGGCTTGGCGCCCTTGAAGCCCGGCAGGAACGAGTGGTGGATATTGATGCACTTGCCGGAGAGCTTGGCGGACAATCCATCGGACAGAATCTGCATGTAGCGCGCCAGCACCACGAGATCGGTCCTGGTGTCGGCGACGATCTGCGCGATCTGACTTTCCTGCTCGAGCTTGGTCTGCTTGGTGACCGGCAGATAGTGAAACGGAATATCGCCGAAGGCGAGATGCGCGAACGTCTCGCGCGGATAGTTCGAAATGATGCCGACAATATCCATCGCCAGTTCACCCGTCTGCCAGCGATAGAGCAAATCAGCCAGGCAGTGATCGAACTTGGAGACCAGCAGCAGCACGCGGCGGTTCTCGGCGCGGTCGCGCATCGTCCAGAGCATGCCGAATTTCTTGCCGATGGAGTCAAAACCCTGCGACAGCGACTCGATCGTCAGACCATCCTTCAGCGGCGAGAACACCACGCGCATGAAAAACTTGTTGGTCGGAATATCGTCGAACTGCTGCGCGTCGAGCACGTTGCAACCGGCCTCGAACAGATAGGTCGAGACAGCGGCGACGATGCCCGGCTTGTCCGGGCACGAGAGCGTGAGGACATAGGATTTATGCATGGCTTTGGCACCGATTGAACGCGCCGTGCATGCGACGATTGCCGCAGCCTGTCAACATCCATGGCGCGCCAGAGTTAAGCAATGACGGGAGTTTTGCGGCCCCACGGCGTGGGACATCGATGGGCGGCGCGGGCCATTGCGGGGGCACCAGCCCAAGGTTAAGACTGCGGCGAAGCGAGAGCCCGCCTGCATGACCCCTTTCCTGCTGCAATATCTGTGCGACCCCGTAAGCGGCGCGCCGCTGGCGCTGACCGACGAGCGCCGCGACACCGACGGCAACATCGTGTCGGGCCTGCTGGTGGCAGGCGAACGGAGCTATCCGATCATCGACGGCGTGCCGCGCTTCCTGCCCGACGCGCAGGTGGCGCAATCGGTCGAGGCGTTCGGCGAGGAATGGAATTTCTTCAACTACGACGCCTTCAAGGCCAACTGGCTGAAGCACATCGCGCAAGGCGCGTTCGGCGGACCGGACTATTTCAAGGGCAAGATCATCGTCGATGCGGCGGCAGGCTCCGGCATGCATTCGAAATGGATGCTGGAGGCCGGAGCAAAGCACGTCATCGCGCTCGAACTCTCCGCCTCCGTCGACGGCGTGATGAAGGAGAACATGCGCGGCGTGAAAAATTTCGACGCCATCCAGTGTTCGATCGACGCGGTGCCGCTCAAGGCCAATTCAATCGACGGTCTCGTGATCTGCAACGCGGCCATCCAGCATACGCCGTCGGTGGAGAAGACCGCGCGCGCGCTGTGGGCCATTGTTGCGCCGGGCGGCGAGTTCTCGTTCAGCTGCTACGCGAAATATCCGAACGACCCGGTGTGGATGGCGCGCTATCTCTTGGTCTATCGCCCGCTGCGCGCGGTCCTGTCGCGCGCCTCGTTCAAGGTTCGGCTTGGCTATTCACGGGCGATGGCGCGGCTACGCTTCGTGCCGCTGCTCGGCCCGCTGCTGGAACAGGCGCAGTTCATGGTGCGCGGCGACGTGCCTCCCGGCGAGCGCTATCAGGAACGGCTTTATGAATCCGCCGTGCTCAACACCTATGACTGGTATGGCGCACACGCCCATCAGCATCATCTGTCGGCGCAGGAACTGGGCGAGATCTGCGACCGGCTGACGCCGAAAGCCGCAAAACTCCTCAACCTCGACGCCTATCGCCGCCGCGGCATGCCGCCGGGATTGCCGCTGAGGCTGTTTAAGTAGATTTAGCGGGGAAAGACGTGCTGGCGCGCTCGGAGAGATTCGAACTCCCGACCCTCGGAATCGAAATCCGATGCTCTATCCAGCTGAGCTACGAGCGCGTGCCGCCCTCAATAAGTGAATGGGACGGCCACGGCAAGGCTAACTCGCCAAGGCCACGCGCAATCCGGGAAGGCGCCCTCGTCCTCCATCGGCCGCGGCTCTCCACGACGTCATCCCGCGATAAACTGCCGGCGTCAAACGTCGAGCGCCACCATCGCCGCGCGCAGACGCGGAGCCGCGAAATCCAGAAAGGAGCGCATCTTCAGCGGCATGAGCCCTCGACCGGCGTGCAACAGGCTAACGGGAAGAGGCTCGGTTTCAAACGCATCAAGGACGATGCTGAGGTCGCCGCGCGCGACAGCCGTCGCCACCTGATACGAGATCAGGCGCGTCAGACCTATGCCTGCAACAGCAGCGTCGATCGCAGCCTCCGCGGTGGTGACCGACAGTCGCGAATGGATCGGTATCATCATGTCGGATTTCGCCGGTGGCATCCTGAAGGGCCAGGCCGAGGCCCGCGCGACGAAATCGTGAGTCACGCATGCCATCCCGAAAAGGTCCTTTGGCATTTCAGGAACACCATGCGCGGCGAGAAAAGCCGGGCTGCCGCATACGACCTGACGCACTGTCCCGACCCGGGTCGCGGTCATGCTGCTGTCCGGCAAATCCCCGATCCTCAGCGCCATATCCACGTGATCGTCGATGAGGTGGACATTGCGGTCGGACAACACCAAACGGACATTTATGTCAGGATAGAGCGCGAGAAAATCGGTTACGACGGGCAGCACATGAAGCCGTCCAAAGGCAATCGGCGTCGTCAGAACGAGATCGCCTTTCGGTGCGCTGTATTCGCCTGATGCCGCGCGTTCGGCATCGCCGACCTGTTCAAGGATATTCTTGCTCGCCGTGACGTAGGCGGTGCCGGCGTCGGTCAACGCCAGCCGGCGCGTCGAGCGGATCAACAGCCGTGTCCCCAGATGCGCTTCGAGCTCGGAAATATTCCGGCTCAAGGTCGGCAACGGCACATGGAGCTTGCGCGCGGCGGCGGACAGGCTGCCGGTTTCGACGGCTGCAACAAGCATTGTCATGGCTTGAAAACGGTCCATTCGATCCTTCCATAAAACGATAGAGTGGTTCTCGAATATAGATGATTATGTTAAAATATGAAAAGGCATAGCACTCTCCCGTTCCCGCCGCTGACTGCGGCCAGCAGGAGAAACCAGATGTCACGCCTTTCCATCCCCACCCGCGAAGCCGCCCCAGCCAAATCGCAGCCGCTGCTTGACGCGGTCGAGAAGCAACTCGGCCTCGTGCCCAACCTCTTCCGCCTCGTTGGCAACAGCCCCGCGGCGCTCGAAGGCTATCTCGGGCTTAACGCGGCGCTTGGCCGGACACTCGACGTCAAGACGAGGGAACGGATCGCCATCGCGATCGCGCAAGCCAATGGCTGTGACTATTGCCTTTCGGCCCACACGTTCCTTGGGCTCAACCTCGCCAAGATCGACGACGGCGAAATCGCGCTCAACCGCAAGGGCCACTCCGGCGATACCGCAGCCGATGCCGCAATCATTTTCGCCCGCAAGGTGCTCGAGACACGCGGACGCGTCAGCGACGCCGATATTTCAGCGGTACGCCTCGCTGGATTCACAGACGCACAAATCGTCGAAATTACCGTCACCGTCGCGCTCAACGTGCTGACCAACTACGTCAACAACGTCGCCGAAACCGACATCGACTTTCCGATCGTTCAAGCCGCCGCAGCCGCCTGACGCGCTTGCGGTCGGCGGGCGCCCTGACCCGCCGACCGTAAGCAGATCTCATTGGAGGCCGACAATGCCCAATAAATTTCTCGACATTGCGATGACACCCAGCGTCGTTGCCGCGCAAAGCGCGCGGGGCAGCGCCGGAATTTACAACAAGCGGAGCGCTGCGCGGCATTTTGGCCCTGCTGAAGCTGCGTTTATCGCGGCGCGCGACAGCTTTTACATGGCCAGTGTCTCGGAAACAGGCTGGCCTTACGTTCAGCATCGCGGCGGGCCGCGCGGCTTTCTCAAACTGCTCGACGAGACGACGCTCGGCTTTCCGGATTTTCGCGGCAACCGCCAATATATAAGCCTCGGCAACATCGCCTCAAACGATCGCGTCGCATTGATCCTGATGGACTATGCCAAGCGGCAGCGGCTGAAAATCTACGCTCGGATCGAACACCGCGATCTCGCCAATGATGCGGATCTCGCGGCCCGGCTTGCACTACCCGCCTATCGGGCCGTCGTGGAGGGAGCGTTTGTTCTCCACGTCGAAGCAGTCGACTGGAATTGCCCGCAGCACATCACGCCTCGCTTTACGCAGGAGGAAATTGCCGCTGCCAGTGCGCCGCTGGTCGCGCGGCTGGAAGCGCTCGAATCCGAAAATCGCGCACTCCGCGCGCGTCTTGCCGGCAAAGAACAGGACGCCTGATCACTGAATCAGAAACTGGAGGTGAGGGTTCACAGTCGTTTGCCGCCGCTACGATTGCGCGCCGGGGAACCATTCGACATGCGTGTCGATGGTGCGGCCGTAATAGACGGCGCGGCGACCGGCCAGACTGACGAAATAGCCGACGCAGCCGGCAGCGGCGATGCGCTCGCAGAACGTGCCGTAACCGATCTCGCCGCGCTGGCTGGCCCGAACAGCCTTCTCGACGCCCTCGGCCGAAAAGACGTCCGCAATCGCGCCGCCATGCGTGCTTTGCGTGATCTCGGAGGTGCCGTCCGGCATGTAATAGGTCTTGGTGCCTGCCGACATGTCGGCGTGATAGCGCTCGACGCCGACCTCCATCAACCGGCGCACCACATCGGGGAACGTAATTCGCTGCTCGTCTGAGGCTTTGGTGATGTCACGTACGAGTTCCTTCACATGGGCGTCCATGCCTTATTCCTTCATTTGCTATGGGGGACTGATCCGCAATCGCCCGGTCAATCGATCGGAACGACTTTCAATGCGTGACGATGCACGACGTCTTTCATCACATCGACGATGTTCTTCCGGGCCGACGCGCTGAGATCGCCGAAAAACTCTTCATCGTTGCGGTCGGCCAGCAGCAGCCAGCTCGGGCACCAGCGCGCGGCCCCGTCCCGTCAGCCCGAGCATCTGCGAACGGCCGTCGCCCTCCATGGCCTGCCGCGTGATCAGCTTCTTTGCGAGCAGACGATCCGCGAGCTTGGAGATTGCGCCGCGCGTCATGCCGAGCCGTTCCGACAAGACGCTCGGCTGAGCATCGTCATCGTAGAGCTCGCGCAGAACGACCCATTCCGCGACAGTGACACCCTTCTCCTGCACTTTCAGGGCGAAGGCGTGCGAGACTTGGTTGGACACGTAGCGAAGCCAGTAGCCGAGATGGCTCTCAAGCTTGCTGATCGACTTCGCTGTCATGACCGTTCCGTCCATTTGGTTGACTAGGAAACTATAACGGCACGCGTTCCCCGGTCAACTTTTTTTCAAAGCGTGGTGGGGCTATCTTGACGGTGGTGCAGGTTGCCCGTCGAGCGCGCCCTTAAAGATCGCGATGACGGAGGTGGTGCGGTAGCGTCCAGCGCTTCAGAGCCGCAGATCGAACGCCAAAAGCCTTTCCTTGTATTCCGCAGAGTGAGCTAATTCCTCGATCTGCGCGGGCGTCAGGCGCGTGCCGTCCACTTCAATGTCAAATGCGCGCGGTTCTTCGGCATTGGTCCATTTTCTGACGGCCTCAAACAGCGATGTTTTGAGGGGCTCATCAGACGATCTATCACCGCCGAACAGAACGGTCGCTTGCCTGTCAAAATCCATCTCGCGCTCCATATGGCGACGGGTTGGACCGAACGGCCCAACCCGCCTTTCAAAGCCTGAAGTCGACGTTCAATTACGGCCGGTTCGGATCAACGCCGGCGTTCGTGTAGAAATTCTTGATGTGCGTTTCGCAGGCCACCGTATCCTTCTTGTCCATCATGGCCTTCGCCAGCGTCCATTCCTTCATCGCCAACTCCTTCTTCGTGGCGTCGGTCATCTTGGCGTGGTGGGTGCTCATGAGAGTCAAATTCGCGTCCGTGCAGTCCATCGGGCCAGCAGCCGCCGCCGGAAGGATGGCAACAAGCGCGGCAAGCGTGACTGAGCCTAGCAATGCCTTTATCAACATGACGATTTTTCCTTGGCGGCGGAGTGCCGCCAAGGGAACATGGGCATCACAATTGACACGGCAACGCACAATAGATTGAGGCTGGTGGTTGGAACCAAACCGCTTCCACGTGGCGATCTCTTTTTAATTAAATCACGGGGTCGAATGCTCAGCGCTTCTTCACGAACTCGGCGCGCAGCACGAGGCCCCGGATGCCGTCGAAGCGGCAGTCGATCTCCTGCGGATCGCCGGTCAGGCGGATCGATTTGATCAGCGTGCCGCGACGCAGGGTCTGCCCTGCTCCCTTGACGTCGAGATCCTTGATCAGCGTCACCTGATCGCCATCGGCGAGAAGGGTGCCGTTGGCATCGCGCACCACGACTTCACCAGCCTTGGCTGAGGCGGCCTTCTTGGCGGCCAGTCTCGCTGGCCGGCATCCACTCGCCGCTCTCGTCGTCGTACACGTAGTCGTCGTCGCCTTCGGCGGTCATTGTTGATTCCTTGCTGGATGTTGTCCGGCGCGTCACGCCATGACTTAGGGAACGGTCCGTGGCTTATGCCACTTCCGATGTCAGTTCGTCCTGCGCGCCGCCGTCCTTGATGCCGATGTGCATGCGCACGAGTTCGGCGAGCGCCTTCGCCTCGCGGCTCGGCGAGGACGGCATCAGAATGCCCATGCGCGAGTTCGGCAATTCCGGCAGGCCGTCGGCCGGGCCGAACACTTTCTGGCCCGGACGCACCGCACCGAGCGGCAACAGCGTCAACGCCAGACGCGTGCGCACCATCGGCTCGATTGCGGAGTAATTGTTCGACACCAGCACGATGCGATAGTCGCGGCCGGCATCGGTGAGAATACGCTCGGCCGTCTGCCGCCACTGGCATTGCATGCCGCCCAGCGCCACCGGCAAGGGCTGATCGGTGTCGGTGCGGAATTTCGGGCTGCCGATCCACACCAAAGGTTCTTCGCGCACGACTTCGACGCCGGCAATCGCGGCGCAATCGGTGACGAGCGCGATGTCGAGATCATGCGCGCGCACGCGCTCCGACAGCGCAAGCGAGCCTTCGCAAACCACGGAGACCTCGACCAGCGGATGGCGGCCGGCGAAGCCTTCGAGAATTCCCGGCAGGAACGGCTCGGCATAATCGTCGGGGATGCCCAGCCGGACACGGCCGGCGAGGCCTTTTTGGCCGATCTGCAGCAAGGCGGAGGCTTCGATGCGCAAAATCTCGCGGGCGAAATCGACCAGCCGGTCGCCTTCGTCGGTCAGGCGGACGCCGCGGCCGTTCTTCTGGAACAGCGCCACGCCCAATTGCTCCTCGAGCCGGCGCACATGCATGGAGACCGCCGACTGGGTCTTGTTGACCTGTTCGGCGGCCTTCGTGAACGAGCCGGTGTCCACGATGGCCATAAAGGAGCGGAGATGGTCGTTATCGAGCATGGCCAGAACCTATCTCATTTCCGGATGGAATGCATCTCAAACATTCGTTGGATTGATCGGTTCCCCGGTGAGATATTGAATCAGTCTTCTGGCCCCCAAGACAAAGGATGATTTCGAACGGCGGCTGATGGGATAGGACATGACTACGCTGAAGGTTGTTCAGACCTGGGAAACTGAAACAAATCAAGGGTATAGCCTGACGAGCCGTTTTGTGGCCGTGGCCGTGCGCATGGTGTTTTGGCCCGTGCGCGTCGCGCGCACTCGCAAAGTCATGAATCAGCTCGCCGCCATGAATGCGCATCAGCTCAAGGACATCGGCCTGACCCCGGACGACATCGTCTCGGCCCAGGCCGTGGCCCTCGACCAGGACCCGACCTCGCTCCTCGCCTCCCGCGCCAAGGAGCGCGCCGAGGCCCGCAGGCAGGAACGGGCCATCAAGACCCGGCCGTATTACTAAGCCCGGGTCTTATTGAGCGCCCAAACATAATCACGGCCGCCGCGCTTCACCGCGCGGTGGCCTGTGCCAAGGCAGCTGCGTGTCGCCCGACCCCCCAAGACACGCAGCTGTTTCTGGTGCGCGCGGCCTTAGGCTTTTGCCGAGGCGTACAGCGCCTTGTTCTCTTCGCGCAGGACGTTCTTCTGCACCTTGCCCATGGTGTTGCGCGGCAGCGCCTTCGTGAACAGCACGCGCTTGGGCTGCTTGAACTTCGCCAGCTTGTCGGCCAGCCGCTTGATGACGGTCGCCTCGTCGAGCGCGGCACCGTCGCGCAATGACACCACCGCCGTCACCGCCTCGCCGAAATCGGCATGCGGACAGCTGATGACCGCGCTTTCGGCCACTTCCGGCATTTCGTCGATCGCCGCCTCGATCTCCGCCGGATAGACATTGAGCCCGCCGGTGATGATGAGATCCTTGTCGCGGCCGACCAGGAAGATGTAGCCGCGCGCATCGCGGAAGCCGAGATCGCCGGTGGTGAAGAAGCCGTCGTCGTGCAGATCGGCGCGGGTCTTTTCAGAATTGCGCCAATAGCCCTTGAAGACGTTCGGGCCCTTGACCTCGACCATGCCGACGGCGCCGTCCGGCAGATCGCTGCGCGTGGCGGGATCGGTGACGCGGATGGTGATGCCCGGCAGCGGGAAACCGACGGAGCCCGGCACGCGGTCGCCGTCGTAAGGGTTCGACGTGTTCATGCCGGTTTCCGACATGCCGTAGCGCTCGAGAATGTTGTGACCGGTGCGCGCGGAAAATTCGCGATGCGTTTCCGCCGACAGCGGTGCGGAGCCTGACACGAACAGCCGCATATGCGCGACGAGTTCCTTCGTGAACGCCTTCTGCGACAGCAGCCGCGTGTAGAAGGTCGGAATACCCATCATCGTCGTCGCATTCGGCAGATCGGCGAGGATCTCGGCGACGTCGAACTTCGCGTGATAGAGCATCTGCGCGCCCGCCATGAGGCTGGTGTTGGCGCCGACGAACAATCCATGCGCGTGATAGATCGGCAGCGCATGCAGCAGGCGGTCGTCCCTGGTGATGCGCCAATAGTCGATCAGCGTCGCGGCATTGGAGGCGAGATTGCGAATGGTGAGCATCGCGCCCTTGGAGCGGCCGGTCGTGCCCGATGTATAGAGAATGACGGCGGTGTCGTTCGGCGTCAGCCGCACCAGCGCGAACTGCTCGGACTCGCGCGCGAGATCGGCGGTCCATGTGCCCTCGCCCGCGGGACCCAGCGTCTCAATGGCGGTGACGCCCTTGGCTTTGGCGATGGGAAGCAGCACGTCGTATTCCGAGGGATCGCAGATCAGGACGCGCGGCTCGGAATCGCCGAGGAAGTAATCGAGTTCGGCCGGGGTGTAGGCGGTGTTGAGCGGCAGGAACACCGCTCCGGCGCGGATGACGGCGAGATAGGTCAGCAGCGCGGCGACGGATTTCTCGGTGTGGACGGCGACGCGGTCGCCCGGCTTGACGCCGCGCGCAACGAGGCGGTTGGCGAGGCGCGCGCTGTCGCGGTCGAGATCGGCGAAGGTCAGGCGCTGACCGTCACGCATCACGATGGCGATGCGGTTGGAGGTTGTCTTGTCGCCGACAAGGGCCGCGTAGAGATTCGTCAGTTCCGCCACGTTCTTCAAATCCTTCTATGGAACGCGGCTATGTAGCGGGTCCGGCGGCGCTTGGCAAAGCTCAGACCAACTTGTCAGACAGGCCTATCAGACAGGTTTGGCGCTGCCGCCTGCCGGCAGGCCCGTGGACGCCTCGTCGCGCTCCTGCAGACGGCTTTCCTTGAGTTCGCCAAGCTCCTCCAGCACCGGATGGGCGACCGAGACGATATGGGCGTTGATCCGCTTCAGATCGCGCATCAGGTCGAGATGGACGGTGGAGCTTTGCAGGCTCTCGATGCGCCCGTCGCGCAGCCTTTGCAGATGCTGTTCGGACGAGCGCTGCTCGACACGGCGGACCTCGACCTTCTCCTGCATCAGCCGCCGCGCCAGCCGCGCGTCGCGCGAGATGAAGACACTCTGCGCGATGCGCAGATTTTCCCCGGTGCGGGCATAGAGCCCGGCGATCTCCTCGCGGCCTTCGGCCGAGAAGGTGAGATGGTTGCGGACCTTCTTGGAGATGAGTTCGCGCAGGCTCTTGTCGATGATGTCGCCGACATGCTCGAGATTGATGGCAAACGAAATGATCTCGGTCGAGCGCCGTCCGTCGGCGTCGTCGAGCCCTTCGCGCCCGAGGCGCGAGAGATAAAGCTTCACCGCCTCCTGCAGCCGGTCGACCTCGTCGTCCATGCGGCCGAGTTCGACGCAAAGTTTCTCGTCGTTGCGCTCCAGCGCCTGCTGACTTGTGACCAGCATCGCGCCGACACGGTCGCCGATGCGCAGCGTCTCGCGCGCGGCGCAGGCCAGCGCCACACTCGGCGTATCGAGGCTGGATTCGTCGAGATAGCGCGGGCCTGTGTCCTCGGCCTGCGGCCGGGGCAGCAGCCTGTCGACGACCGGGCCGATCAGATGCACGAAGGGCAGAAGGACCAACGCCAGTGCGACGTTGAAAGCGAGATGCGCGTCCACGGCGACGCGCGCGGGCACTGCATCCCAGCTCAACAGGAAATTCGCGATCTGCGAACAGAACGGCGCGGCGACAACAACGCCCGCAAGGCGCATCGCCATGTTGCCGAGCGGCACACGCCGCGCGGCGGCACTGCCGGAGGCAGCTCCTGCGATCAGCGGCAGCACGGTGCCGCCGAGATTGACGCCGAGCACAAGCGCGACCGCCAGTTCCGGCGCGACGACGCCGCCCGCGCCGAGCGAGACGACCAGCAGGATGATCGCCAGACTCGAGGACGCCGCCATGGTCAGCAGCGCGCCGATGATAATGCCGAAGACATGCGCCTGGCTGATGGCACCGAGCACCATCTGCAGCACGAAGGACTTGCGCATCGGCGCGGTCGCCGCCACCAGCATCTTCAGCGACAGCAGCATCAGGCCGAGACCGATCAGCGCGCGACCGATGGCGCGGCGCCGACCCGCATCGCCCGACATGAAGGTGACGACGCCGGCGAGCACAAGCAGCGGCGACAGGAAACGCAGATCGTAGGCGAGGATTTGCGCCACCAGCGCCGTGCCGACATCGGCGCCGAGCATCACCGCGAGCGCCATCGACGTGCCGACGAGATCGCGGCTGGCGAAGGACGAGATCATCAGCGCCGTGGCCGTCGAACTCTGCAGCGCCACCGTGGTGCCGAGCCCGGCGGCGAACGCGCTGACGCGATTGCGCGTGCCGATGGTGAGCCAGTGACGCAGGCGGCTGCCGAGCGCGCGGCTGACGCCGGTGCGCACCATGCGCAGGCCCCACAACAGCAGAGCCACCGCACCTGCGAGTTCGAGAAGAGCGAGATCCAATGCGGTCTCCGGTGCGCTGTCGCGTCGCCGCGACGGTTGCGAAAGAATGCCACGAAAATGCGGCGGCGGCGATACGCCAGAAGCATCGGGCTTTTGACGGCAATGCGCTTGACTCGTTCAAGGCGACGCCCGACAACGACTCAACATTTCGTTTTGCCGCTCTGCAACAAGGACGACCGACATGAAGCTTCTGCGCTATGGCCCCGCGGGACAGGAAAAGCCGGGCCTGCTCGATGCCTCAGGCAACATCCGCGATGTCTCGTCGATCGTCGGCGATATCGGCGGCAAATTTCTCGCGCGCGACAAACTGAAGGCGCTGCGCGAGGCGGATACGTCGAAGCTGCCGCTGGTGGACAAGTCCGTGCGGCTCGGCGCCTGCGTCGGTGAGGTCGGACACTTCATCGCCGTCGGCCTGAACTATGCCGATCATGCCGCCGAGGCCGGCATGCCGCTGCCGAAGGAACCGATCCTGTTCAGCAAGGCGCCCTCCTGCATCGTCGGCCCCAACGACGATGTCGTTATTCCGAAGGGCTCGACCAAGAGCGACTGGGAAGCGGAACTCGCCATCGTCATCGGCGAGCGCGCCGAGCATGTGTCGGAGGCCGACGCGCTGTCGGTGGTGGCCGGCTATTGCATCTGCAATGACGTCTCCGAGCGCGAATGGCAGATCGAGCGCGGCGGCCAATGGATCAAGGGCAAGAGCGCACCCACATTTGGCCCGCTCGGACCGTGGCTCGTCACCGCGGACGAGATCGCCGATGTGCAGGGCCTCGACATCTCGCTCGACCTCAACGGCAAGGCGCAACAGCGCGGCTCGACCAAGACGATGATCTTCAGCGTGCGCCAGCTCGTCTCCTACATCTCGCGCTTCATGGTGATGCAGCCCGGCGACGTCATCACCACCGGAACGCCGCCCGGCGTCGGCATGGGCGTGAAGCCGCAGCCGGTTTATCTCAAGGCCGGCGACACCATGGAGCTGGCGATCACCGGTCTCGGCACGCAGCGGCAGCGCGTCAAAGCCTACGGAAGCTGATACGCGATGCGGCGGCTCTCCGTCGTCACCGAACGCTGGCCGATCGCGGGCACTTTTACCATCGCGCGCGGCAGCAAGACGGAAGCCGCGGTCGTGGTCGCGACCATCGAAGACGGCACCCATCGCGGACGCGGCGAATGCGTGCCCTACCCGCGCTATGACGAGACGCCCGAGGGCGTGAGCGCCGCAATCGTCGCGCAGCGTGAGGCGATTGCAGGCGGCGCAAGCCGTGCGGATCTCGCCGTACTGATGCCGGCCGGTGCGGCACGCAACGCGCTCGACTGCGCGTTGTGGGATCTTGAATCCAAAATCGCGGGCTTTCCTGCGTGGCAGCTTGCGGGGCTGACTGAGGCACCGCACGCGCTGACGACCTGCTACACGCTGAGCGTGGGCACGCCCGAGGCGATGCACGAGGCAGCGCAACGCGCGGCCGATCGTCCGCTCCTGAAAGTGAAGCTTGCAGGTGCTGGCGACGCGCAGCGCATCGCCGCCGTGCGCGACGGCGCACCGCGCGCGCGGCTCGTGGCCGACGCCAACGAAGCGTGGGACGAGGCAAACTTCGCGCAGAACATGGCGGCGTGCGTCGCCGCAGGTGTCGAGATGATCGAGCAGCCCTTGCCGGCCGGTCGCGACGAAGCCCTGGCGCGCCTGTTGCGACCGCTTCCCATTTGCGCGGATGAAAGCATTCATGGACTTGCGAGCCTGTCGCATCTCGCAGGCAAATACGATGCCGTGAACATCAAACTCGACAAAACGGGTGGACTGACCGAAGCGCTCGCGTTAGCTCAGGCCGCACGCAAGACGGGGCTCAAGATCATGGCCGGATGTATGGTGTCGACATCGCTCTCAATGGCCCCAGCGATGCTGGTGGCGCAATTCGCGGATGTTGTGGACCTCGATGGCGCACTGCTCCTGGCGCGCGACCGGCCCGATGGGCTCGTCTATGATGGCTCGCGCGTCTTTCCGGCGACAAGCGCGTTATGGGGCTGAACCGCGATGCGCAGCGACAGTGACAGCAGCAAGAAGCAGAGAGTCGCCGCGATCTCCATCCTGATCAGCGGCAGCCTCGCGACGGTCAAGTTCATCGTCGGCATCTCCATCGGCTCTCTCGCGCTGATCTCGGATGCGTTTCACTCCCTCGTCGATCTCGGTGCGACCGTCGTGACATTTTTCGTCGTGCGCGTCTCCGACCGCCCCGCCGACGAGGCGCACCACTACGGACTGGGCAAGCTCGAAAGCCTGTCTGCGCTTGGAATCACCGCGCTGCTCTATCTGGTGGCCGGCGGCGTCGTGATCGAGGCGATTTCCCGGCTGCGCGAAGGCGCGGAGGCGCCGACGGTCTCCGCGCTCGCCTTCATCGTCCTCATCGTCGACATCGCGGTGAATGGCTGGCGCGCGCATGTGCTGCGCAAGACCGCGAAGGAAACCTCAAGCCACGCGCTGAAGGCGGATGCGCTGCATTTCGCCTCCGACATGTACGGCTCCTTTGCCGTCATGGCCGGACTGGCGCTGTCGGCCTACGGCTTTGTCTGGGGTGACGCAGGCGCCGCCATCGCGGTCGCGGTGATCATTTCGATTCTCGGATTCAGCCTCGGCCGCGAGACCGTGGAATCGCTGCTTGACCGCGCGCCCGAAGGCGCCACCGATCGCGCCACAGCCGCAATTGCCGCCCTGCCCGGCGTCGTCGGCGTCAAGCAATTGCGCGTGCGGCTCGTCGGCCGCAAGCATTTCGTCGATGCCGTGGTCGAAGTACCGCGCACCTGGCCGATCGATCGCATCGACAGGATCAAGACCGCCGCCGAAAGCGCCGTCAGGAAGGCGCTGACGGAAGCCGACCTGACCTTCACCGCTGTGCCGGTTGCGCGCAGCAACGAGAGCGTGCGCGACCGCATCATGGTGATCGCCCGCAACCGGGCGCTGGCGGTTCATCATGTGACGGTCCACGACCTCGGCGGCCGGCTGACGGTGAGCATCGATCTGGAGGTGGACGGCGGCATGCCGCTCGGCGCGGCGCATGACGTGACGCGCGGGCTGGAGGCCGCCATTCGCGAGGAATTCGGCGCCGATGTCGAGGCCGACACCCACATCGAGCCGCTCGAGCCCGAAACCCCGCCGGGCAGCGATGCAGCGCCCGCCGTGGTCGATGCGGTTCGCGCGGCGCTGACTCGCCTGACCGCCGATCAGGGCCTCATGCACGACGTTCACAATGTGCGGGTGCGCGATACTGAAACGGGCCAGATCGTCAATTATCATTGCCGCGCGGCGGGCGATCTGCCGGTCCGCGAGGTCCATGACCGCGTCGACGAGATCGAGCGCGCGATTCGAAAGAGCTTCCCGGTCGTCAAACGAGTCATCGGTCACGCAGAGCCGAACATAGATTAGTTTTTGCGCGCCGTCGCCGCGCGCAGCACGTTCGCATCATCAAAAAACGCTTTGACTCACTTCGTTCTCGTTTCGGACTCACGTTGAAGCGCGCGTTGTGTCCTTTTTGACTCAGTGGATAATCTTTTTTCGCGTTAAGGATTCATTGACTCTCGACAACCGCCCGCAGGTGGATTCAAATCGATCAATGATTCGGCGAGCGCGTATTTCCTCGCTGTCGGGCGATCAGTAAAGACAATTCAGGGGGCACCTGCATGGCGCGCGCCGCAATGGCGAACGCCTGCGCTAAATCCGATTCGATCAAGGGATTGGCGCAGTCGCTAGCAAGACCAAATTATCTGCGCCTCCTGACCGCTGAGCCGGCCCTGCGCCGCGCTGTCCCCCTTCTCATCATCGCCTTCCTTATTACCGCCTGCATCGGCGCCTGCGTTCAGGTGCTGGAGCAACGCCGCCAGGATCAAGAATCCGCACGCCGCGACATCGCCGCACTTGGCTGACGTCATCGCCGAACGCCTCGAGCGCGCCGGCCGCGCCGACCCCCAACTGCAAAACAAGCTCGCCGACCTGATGCCGGCCTGGGGAAGCGCCAACGGACGCCACGTCCTCATCACCGACCGCGACGGCCAGATCATCGCCCGCGTCCCCGGCAATGCCGCCGGCGCCCGCACCCGCCTCCTCGACGTTCTCTCCTCCGTTCACCCACTCGCCACCGCAGGCCGCGCCGGCGTGGTGGAGGTCGTGCTCACAGACGGAACGCCCGCCTTCGCAACGCTTCGCTCCATTCGCGCGCTGCCCGGCCAGGTGGTCATTATCCAGGAACGGCCCGCGCAATGGTGGGGGCCGGAATCGGCGCTGACGGTCACGCTCTCAGCCACGACGGCCTTCGTCGTGCTGATCCTCGGATTCGCCTTCCACTGGCAGTCGGTGCGGGTCCGTGAAGCCGACCAGATCAACGATGCCGTGCGCGGACGCATCGACACCGCACTCAACCGCGGCCGCTGCGGACTGTGGGACTGGGACCTCGCCCGCGGCCGCATCTTCTGGTCGCACTCGATGTTCGAGATGCTCGGCCTGCCCCGTCGCAGCGAGCTTCTGACCTTCGGCGAGGTCAGCGCGCTGATCAATCCGACCGATATCGATCTCTATGACCTTGCCGACCGCCTGATCGACAGCCAGGCCGACCACATCGACCAGACCTTCCGCATGCGCCACGCCAGCGGACGCTGGGTCTGGCTGCGGGTCCGCTGCGAAGTGATCCGCCCCGACGACCGTTCGACACCGCATCTGATCGGCATCGCCGTCGACATGACCGAACAGAAGAGCCTCGCCCAGAAATCCGCCGAAGCCGACCTGCGCTTGCGCGACGCCATCGAGACCATCACCGAGGCGTTCGTGCTCTGGGACGCGGAAAACCGCCTCGTTCTCTGCAACTCGCATTTCCAGAAGCTGCACAAGCTGCCGGATTCGGCCGTCGCTCCCGGCACCTCCTACGAGACCATCGTCGAAGTCGGCCAGATGCCGGTCGTCTGCACGCGGCTGGCCGACGGCGTCAGCAATTGCGAACCGGGCGCGCGCACCTTCGACGCCCAGCTCGAAGACGGCAGCTGGCTGCACATCAGCGAGCGCCGCACCAAGGATGGCGGCTACGTCTCGGTCGGCACCGACATCACCGCGATCAAGCGCAACGAGCAGAAGCTGATCGACAACGAGGCGCGGATGCGCTTCACCGTCGCCGATCTGCGCCGCTCGCAGATGCAACTTGAGACGCAGGCGCATGAGCTGACCGACCTCGCCAAGAAATATTCCGACGAGCGCAACCGCGCCGAGGACGCCAACGAGGCCAAATCGAAATTCCTCGCCAATATGAGCCACGAGCTGCGCACGCCGCTCAACGCCATCATCGGCTTCTCCGAGATCATGGGCGCGGGCATGTTCGGCCCGCTCGGATCGGACAAATACGAAGAGTACTGCAAGGACATCCTGATCAGCGGCCAATATCTGCTCGACGTCATCAACGACGTGCTCGACATGTCCAAGATCGAAGCCGGCCGCCTCAACCTCGATCTCGAAAGCCTCAACCTCGCGCCTGTGCTGGCGGAATCGCTGCGCGTCGTCTCCGGCCGCGCCGAGAGCAAGAACCTCGCCATGACCGCCGATATCGACGACGCGATCGACGTGCTGGCCGACCGCCGCGCCATGAAGCAGATCGCGGTCAACCTTCTGTCCAATGCGGTGAAGTTCACCCCCGACGGCGGCCATATCGCACTGCGCGGCCGTGTCCGGGGCGACTTCGTCACGCTGCTGATCTCCGACAATGGCATCGGCATCGCCCCGGAAGCGCTGTCGCGGCTCGGCCGGCCGTTCGAACAGGTCGAAAGCCAGTTGACCAAGACCTATCAGGGATCGGGCCTGGGGCTCGCCATCGCCAAGTCGCTGACGACGCTGCATGGCGGCACGCTGCGGCTGCGCTCGACGCCGGGCCGCGGCACCAATGTGCTGATCCGCCTGCCGCGCCGGGCGCAACTCAGCCTGCGCGTGGCCGCGTAAGGGCTTATTCGCCGCGCAGAATGTTCAAAAACACCGCGCGCACATCTTCCTGCGTGTCGCGCAGGCGCGCTTCCAGCGCAGAGAATTCCGGCTCGTCGGCTGCGCGCGTCAGGAGCCGCAGCAAATCCTCGCCCGCCGTCTTCGGATCGAACGGCGACGACAGGCAGAGCCGCAACACCTGCGTCAAATCCTGATAGAGCCGGATCGCGGGGCGCAGCACATCGGCGTGAGCTTGCGACAGCACGCCAAGCCGCAGCGCATTGTCGAGCACATGCGCGGTGTTGGTGTTGAGAATGTCGGGTTGTTCGGCCGCGTGAACAAGCTGAAGGAACTGG